>JAGOSO010000002.1 GCA_018062285.1 Minisyncoccota bacterium
TTTCGATCCAGAGCACCAAGTATGGTGGTATAGTTTTGAATTTGAAGCTTTGGAGGCCACCACCCTCTGGTCGGTAGGTTTTGGGCTTGGGGTCGTTATTTTAATGTTGGTAGAACGGGTTGGTACACCACTTTGGGTCTTCGTTTGCTGTTCTGTGGATGGCGTGGTGTGCATGGCATAGATGCGCCCCACATTGTGCCCGATACCAGCAGTAAGCAATAAACAGAGGCCAATAAAAAGGCTATCTTTGTGGGTATTGCATAGATTCAAAATTTTTGTTACTATATTCAAAGTTTCGTGATAGCTATTTATCCGAGTATTTAGGGCCCCTAGGGACTTAAGGAAAGCGGATGGTAGGTTCGAGTATGGCGCATACAAAAGCCCTATCGACTACAGAGAATGGCCGCGATTCACAACCAAAGTATTTAGGCGTAAAGCTCTCTCAGGGCCAACGCGCTAACATCGGCAACATTATTATCCGTCAGCATGGCACCAAGTTTCTTCCTGGCACAGGCGTACGCCTCGGCAAGGACTACACTATTTATGCCATGATCGCTGGTCTTGTGAAATTCACAACCAAGCGCAAAACTGGATTTAACGGTGATCGTCGAATTGTGAAAGTGGTCAGTGTAGTTGCTAACTAAAAATCCACCAATAAGGTGGATTTTTAGTTACTCTGAATCAATCGTTACTTTAGCTTTTGCTGTAAGTCCGTCTCTAACATTGATTGTTATATTGTGCTCCCCAACCTGCTTTATATGCTCACCAGCCTCACCTAGGTCTATCATCTTGTGAGTCACATTCATTCCGGTTAGCTTCGATATTTGGTCAGCTATATCATCCTTACCAACAGAGGAGAATAACGTGCCAGCGGTGCTAGCTTTCTTCTTGAAATGTATTGCGGCTTCCGAAAGTATGGTTACAGCCTTCTGGGCAGCTTCTTTATCCTTGGCGCTCATTGCCTCCCTGTTACTTTGTAGGATGGCTGCCTCTTTTACAGCCCCTTCGCTTGCCGCTTTGGCCATTTTCTTTGGGAATAAAAAGTTTCTAGCGTGCCCATCTGAAACGCTTTTAACCTCCCCTATCCGCCCAAATCCCTTAATGTTTTGGAGTAGTATGACTTTCATTGTGCCTAGACTTTACCAAATTATTTGAAAGTGTCCAGTGCTTTTTGAAGTTGAGGGTCAGTTTGGGTGTCACCAAAAATAATATTCTTTTTTTGTTCTTCCGTGAGCTCTACTTTGATGTCTGGCTCAATACCTTTCTTGGAGATGTTGATACCCGATGGAGTAAACCAGCGAGCCACAGTAACCTTGAAAGATGCACCAGCATCAAGGTTTTCCAATTCTTGGACTACGCCTTTTCCAAAAGTCTTTTCTCCGACTATTTTGAGATGTAAATCATCGTGTAAAGCGCCGGCTAAAATTTCTGAAGCTGAAGCAGAGCCACCATTCACCAAGATAACAGTTTTGTATTTAGCCAAAACAGAATTACCGTCAGCCTTGAAGTTGTTAACGGTACCATCACCAAAGACCTCACTGACAACTGGTTGGTTTTTGCCCACAAAGTATCCAGCAAGATTTATTGCTGAATCTAAAAGTCCTCCTGGGTTATTTCTTAAATCTAGGATGATACCATCGGCTTTAGGGTTTGATTTCTCTATGGCATCGACGGCGGTCTTGAATTGACTATTAATGTTTTCGTTAAACTGGTAGGCCTGAATATAGGCGATGTTTTTGCCTCCCTGGTTAATCATTTTCCAAACAACAGTTGGAACCTTAATGGTTTCACGAGTAAGAACAATGTCTCGAGCCTTGTCGGTGCCCGTCACAATCGTCACAGTGACCTTGGTGCCAACTTTACCCCTTATGGTGCTGACTGCAGTGTCTGCAGGAACCCCCTCAGTTGTGACGCCGTCTATTTTTAAAATCTTATCACCAGCCAAAATTCCGGCTCGAGCAGCTGGGGTGTTTGGTAACGGGGCAACAACAGTAAGAACATTATTTTTTACACCTATTTCCATGCCAACACCTCCAAAAGCTCCTGATATTTCTTGAGCGAAAGCTTTGGCTTTTACAGGTTCAAAAAATACTGTGTAAGGGTCACCTACTGAATTGACCATCCCCTCGATGGCACCGTAAACCATTTTTTGCTTATCTAGCTGGTCTTTATCTACATATTTTGCAGAAAGATCATTCCAGACTTTCCAAAATAAAGAAAAATCAATATTCTGAGCCTTGCCTTCTTCCTGATTTACTAATTGTTGGATTGGCTGGTCAACAATTTCGTTCTTTTTTGTATAAATTATTCCGCCGCCAAATCCAATCATCAAACAAACTAGTACTGTTAAAGGTAGTGATAATTTCTTAATCATTTTTATATGTTTGATGCTTCGCGAATACCGTTTTTGCGGAAATATCGGAAGGCATCTTTTATGTGCTGTCTGGCTTGGCGATTAAAGATTGCGTCTAGTGCGTTCAGGGCACTGCGTGATTCCCTGCGATGATAATGATACATAACAGAGGCTGGGAAAAACATCACTTGATATCCATTCTCCCAGAAGCGTCGAGGCCAGTCAACATCGCTCATGTATAGATAATATTGTTCGTCCATTAACCCGGCTTTCTCTATGGCTTTCTTGGAAACCATAATGGCTGAACCCATTAACCAATCGACTCTCTGGGTTATTTTTAGATCCTTATCCTTCATAGAGAATCTACTCAGGATGCCTTTGAAAAAAGGAAGTTTTCCTAAAAATGTCCTTCGGCCGACAATCGTCAGTGGGGTGTAAAAACGGAAGCAGGATTGTTGTGGAGATCCGTCAAAATTAAGTAGTTGTGGCCCAGCCATTCCAACATTGGGGGTATCTTTCATGTATCCATAGAGTTTCTCTATGCTGCCCTCCAGCGGGACTATATCTGGATTTATTATGAAGATAAAATCACCTTTCGCTTTTTTGATCCCCTGGTTTGCCCCTTTTGTGTAACCAATATTGTCGCGAAACGGCAGAAAAACTATATTAGAAAATTCATCTGTTGCAACATTGGCAGTGCTAGGCTCAGATGCTGAATCAACCACAATAATTTCATGCTGAAAATTGTTTGCGATTGAACGATGGAGGGACTGCAAGCACAACCTGAGAAGCGGTGCATTTTTATAATTAACAATGATTATCGAGATCATTTTATTTCAAGCTATCCTGAAAGAGTTTTTTTATCTCGCTGAAATTGCCAACTTTTGGAAGTAGTATATATGCGCCATTTTCCTTGGAATCAACCACTAGGTTTTCTGTAGAGATGACAGTCTTTTTTATTTGGTCCATCTTCAGCTGGTTTGCAAGACTAATAAATTCATTTATATTCCAAACCCCGATGTCTGTCTTAACATGACTCCTTACTGTTGTTAGGACAGAGAAGCTCTTCAGTGGATCACCCAAGAAGTTCAACTTCATTAATTTGTCTTTTATTGCGAAAATAATCTGTTGTTGGCGTCTCGAGCGGTCAAAATCACTAGAAGTGTAACGAGAGCGGGCATAATATAGGGCAGACTGACCATCAAGATGATTTAAACCGGCAGGTAAAGAAAAACTTGCTCCCCATTGCTGAGTTTCGGTAAATGGAGCCACGAGAGTAACATCAATTCCACCCAAAGAATCGACAATTTCTTTAAAAGAAGAGAAATCAAAAACAACAACTTGATCTATGTAGGTGCCAGTTATTTGAGAGATTTTATCTTTTATAAACTGGAGGCTATTGGAGCTGTGACTTAAGCCGTATTCATATGCAGAGTTTAATTTGGCCTTTTCTCGGTCGTGTATAGTGACAAACAAATCTCTGGGGATAGATATTAAAGATGATTTTTTGGTGGTTTTATCATAACTAAAAACTTGTATTGAGTCAGTCAGTAGTGGGCCTCCATCTGAGGCATTAGCATCATCTAGACCACGAATACCAAGAACCAAAACATCAATACGGTTAGGATCTTTGTCTGGCATTGCATAATCTGGGTCGGGTGTAGTCAGGGGCAATATCTGAGTTCCATCCCTAAAACTAAATGGATTATTGATACTAAACTGGTGATCGCTTTTGATCAAATAAAACAACCCAATGACTATTAAAACAGCCAAAATAATATATTTTTTTTCTGGTAATTTGCCCAAGAATTTTTTCTTGGAAGGTTGTGTGTTTTCGGGCGATAGAAATGTGACAGGTTCCATTATGAAAAATATGAGTGAATTTGTTGTGGTGTTGTCTTGCAGCCACCCATGATTGCCTCTCTTTTGCGCAACATTCGAGGGAGCATACGAAGAATGGTCGCGACTTCTGTAAGTACTGTAGTTTCAAAAACCAAGAGATACAAAAACATCATCATCTCACGCGGGACTATATATAAGCAGTCCTTCAGAATATTTATTGTATAATCATTTTTTATGATTGTACAGCGAATATTCCGCCATTCCAGCCGTCTTTTATTAAGCGGAATAGTGCGACGAATTCTTATGAAATCAAATATTCCACTTCGTGTCCTCTTTGTTGTTTGCCTGTCATGCCAAGCAATGGATGCGGGGTTGTATAAATGCTTCCACCCAGCCATTCTTAGTCGCCAAGCAACATCTAAATCCTCTGCATACCAAAAGAGGTCATGGTCAGCTATCTCGCCTAATATTTTAATGCTATGCAAAGCCTCGATTCTAAAAAAAGGCGCTGCACCTTCTGTTCCAAATATTTCTTGAGGTATATCAAATTGCCCCAAATCTTCTTGGCCGTGACCAATGTTTACCACTTTTCTTGAGCGAAAAATTTTAAAGCCACATGTATCAATTTTGGTGCCAAGTTCCGGCAGCCCTGAATTTAAATAGAACTGCAAAACCTTGGCTTGAAGAGCTCCTGACTTATCGTCTTTCTCCATGATCTCAACTGAATTATGAACGAAGTTTTTATCCAAAATAACATCGACAGATAAAAACAAAATATATCTTCCGGTAGATTGTTTGAGCAACTCTTCTTGGCCACCCCACATTCCGTGATTATGAGAGCTTTTGGTTATCGATATTTTTAAATTATTATTTTTTAATTTCCATTCTTCAGCAATTTTTATTGTTTGGTCACTTGAACCGTTGTCCAAGATATTTATTTCAAAAGAATCCTTGTCATAGGTTTGGCGAGCGACGGAATCCAAGCAATGATTAATATATTTCCCCCCGTTTAAGACCACGAGATTAATTGAAACAATTGGCTTAGGCATGAATATGGGCCTGAGTAGAAGCTATTGCTAAAGTGGCCACACAGAGAAGTAGGGCTCTTTCATCGAATATCGCAACATCGGTCATTAGATAAACAAGCACCCACGGGAAGGTGATCAGGAGTGTTCCGAAATAGGCCCTAAATAATGGATCTTGTGTTTTTACGAAGCGGTTATAGATTTGCTTCAATACCAAGGCTATAAAAGCAAGAAATACCAACAAGGCTGGAATACCCATTTCAGAAGCAACATGCAGGTAGATATTATGGGCGGAAGAACCAGCCTTAGTAAGTTTTATATCCTGATTTAATACAACTGGAAAATTTCCGATACCCACCCCTGTCACAGGGTTTGCTTTAATAGAAATTAAACTTTTTTCCCAAATTTCAATTCGCTGACCGTTAGATGTTTCTCCAAAATCGATTATTGATCTGATCCGTTGACCAAACAATAAATAATCCCCTTTCGAAACAAGAAATTGCGGTGAAGAAAAGATTGGGTAAGCTATTGCAAAAAGCATAAAGAAAAACAACAAGTAAGATGAGATGTACTTGAAAGAATTAGAATATTCTATTCCCGCCCCCTTGAAACGCATATACACCAGAACCAGAATAGACCAAGCAATCATCGATATACCGCCAGCCCAAATACCGCGAGTTCCAGATAGAATCATCATTAAAAATATTAAGGGTATCCACAAAACGGCAACTTTACCCCTAGTGAAAAGCATAGTCTTTAGTTTGGAAGCCTTACCCATTGGTTTTATTAAAACCCAAGCAAAGATTGCAGGCAGACCCAATAACAAGAAGATTGGGAATGAGTGGGAGTCAGGGAATAAAGAAAATACTCTTAGCGACAGCTGATCACCAAAATAAGCAAACCAAGTATTCCCCACATGCACCGCAATGTATGACCACAAATTACCAAATTCACGAGCTTGAATCCCCTCGCCCCAAATTCTCATAAATTGATAGATGTCTATGAAGTAAGTGGAGACCACCTGAGCAACACCAACAAGGGTCACAATAATCACTGGCACAGAAATGTTCTTTATTAAACGCTTAACAAACTCTTTGCTTCGAGGTGGATAAGCAATCACGATTCCAATCATTGCCGCATTGAAGAAGTAAATTATTCTCTTTAAGCCCTCGGCTCTATCGGGAGCATGCCAAAGAGATAAAACCGCTAACCACATTAAAATTTTCAATAAAGTTGCCCAAGGATGTTCTTTTATGACGGCCCATGGTTTCTTAAAAAATAAAATTAACATTGAGCCAATATAGTGAAAGGTTTCTTTTTGGAATAACCATTTACAGAATAAAACTATGGCCAATATCCTCCATTGATTTAAGTTGTCGTAGTTAGTTGTTAGGGGTATCGCGATAAATAAGGGAATGGACCGAACAAAAAATATCAAACCGTCTTCAACGGAAGTAAGAATGAAATATAATACCAATACTCCGGTTTCATAAATAACTAATTCTCGGGGTAGCCTCCCTATCAATACTGCCCCTACAAATAATAAATGAAAGATGAAGAGAGGGTTCAGTATTTTACGCATAGTTGGTTATCGTTTTGATTAAATTAATAAATCTCTCGGTGTGTGCTGACCAGGTGTATTTATTTGCAATCTGTGGTGCTAGCCCTTTAATTTTCTCACGGAGTGCAGTATTTGTCATTGCCTCTCTCATTGCAGTTGCGATAGCTTCCACTGAATGAAGTTTTTCTACAAATATTGCTGCTTCACCGAATAATTCATGACCTAAAGGATTGTCAGCAACAATTGGGATGCTTCCTTGGGCCAAAGCCTCAAGTGGAGGCAAACCAAAAGCCTCACGAGATGATACGTAGATCGTAGCCAAGGCGTGAGAGTAAAGCTTGAGAAGTTGTTCTTGTGGCACATGCTCGTACCAGATAACTTTTTCTGAGCCAAGGTTTTTATTAATATCTGACAACAAAGTCTTTATTCTCGGCGGATTATATTTGTCTGGGCCAACGGCAATAAATTTTAAATTTGGGAAATCAGACGATAACTTTTCAAAAGCCATTAAAGATTCTTTCAAATGACGTCTTGGGAATGCCTGTCCGACAAAAAGTAAATAATCCCCATTATCATTATTTAGTTCTGATTTTGGGTTATCAATGGCCAGGTGATTCACAATGATTCTTTCAGGATCGATACCAAATAGTCTGTGGAGTTCCTTTTTTGATGTTTCTGATATGGCCATTATCTTGCTCGCCCACCAAACAGCCCAGGTTGTGAAAATACGATAAGCAATGCGATGTTGAATCTTTTGCTGTTTAGATCTCATCTCATAATAGATGTCTTCGGTAAGCATCACTATTGATTTGCCAAAGAATATCACTGGCAACATATAATTTGGGAAAAACATAAAATCCAATCTCTCAAACCACAGTGTCACTGGCAAAAACAAGTAGTAATACAAGACAAAAGACTTATGCTTGAATGGTTGTTCAATAATTTTCTTGTGGAATATTGGATTATCCAAGAAAGGTAATTTTGGAATTTCTGACTTAAAATAAAGGTGGAATTCAAAATCGTTGGCCAATTCTGGACGCATACCTATGTTTTCCAAAGTTTTTAAAACAATCTTCCCCACACCCCACATCTCTCCTTCGATTTGTTCACATTCGATGCCGATCTTCTTTTTAGTGTTGATATGGCCCATCTGTTCCATGTAAAAATCGACCACCCCGGACAAGATCGCTCTGGATAGTTTGGGATTATCGCGAGTTACTATTTTAAAAATCTGATGCAGTGCAATAAGCACACTCCAAGGAACCGCTAAAATCTGAGTTATGAGTGACCCATTCTTAAAATTAAAATATAATGCGTTGCGGTAATGATAGCGGTGCAACAATGGCCCACCCAATTCTTTCTTTGTGGTTGTTGAGAGTTTGTGGTGAACAATTGGGGCTCTTAAATAGTGTGTATCGATTCCAGCCTGCTGGGCTCTGAACGAATAATCAATATCCTCAAAATAAAGAAAATATTTTTCATCCATGAAACCAATTTGCTGGAAAGCTTCTTTTGATATAGCCATACCTGCTCCAATAACATAACGATCCGAGACAATCTCGTTTGGGTTGTAGACGTGAAAATCTTTTCTACTTGGTGTCTTGAGCCATGAAATCCGACCGCTATATGCAATATCACCGCTTTCTTCTTGAATTGGTAGTCCTGCTAATCCTGTTTTACCAGAAAGACCTTCGATCAGCTTATTGGAAAAATCAGAATCAACTGCGGTGTCATTGTTAATAAGCACTACCCAGTCCGCGCTATTCTTAAAAGCCTGAACAACGCCAGATTTATTACCTGCAGCAAATCCAAGATTGGCCTCATTCTCAATTAAAGAAACATGCTCAATCCCACTTAGGCCTTTACGCAAATATTCTCTATCTTTAGAGTTGTTATCAACGACAATTAAACTAAAGTTTTCATTTAGTTGGTTTCTTACTGATTCCACTAACCCAAGAGTAGGCTCTGCCCCGTTATAATTAAGAGTTATGAGGACGACTTTCATGCATAAATACTAGCAAAAATAAGCCTATTTTTCAATCATCATGCGGGCGAGACGGATATCGTCGTAGGAATACATCCCATCGAATTCTTCGTATACGGGAGTTAGCTTGTCTGTATCAAGTTCGGCAAAAATAGATTGAATTTTAGGAAGTGCCTTCTTTAATTCTGGGGTTACCAAACGCAATAGTTCTTCTTGTTTAATGTCTCCGATTTTTATCAACTCTTCGACATGATCAAAGATTGTTCTCTCTTTTAGGCCCCGCGCTTCTGCAATTTCAGGAATAGTCTTACCTTCTTTCCATAAAGTTAATGTTGCAGTATGCGTATCTATTTTTTCTCCCAAAGATTGCTCGTTTGGTTTTTGGATTTCTTCATCGCTCAGAGCTTCTAGACTGCCATCACACTTTAAAATAAAATTAACCTGTCTTTTTTGAACTTCATCTTCCGGCATGTTGGCGAACTCCTCTTGCGAGGTTGCCGAAGCCAATTGAAATTCTTTTTCCTTGGTAATAACATCTGGGTGGACCTGAAAAGCGCGTTGGTTCCAGCCAATCAGATGAACACCGGCCAAGCGCCGTACGCGCGACAGGGCAACATAACCCTGTCCGTACTCAAAGACGTCACTTAAATCCATTACAGCCTCATCCAAACTCATTCCTTGGCTCTTGTGGACGGTTATGGCCCAAGCCAAACGCAATGGGAACTGAGTAATGGTGGCTTTGGAGACTCCGCCCTCACTAATGCCCCATTCCATAGGCTCAGCTGTGACTAACCTGCCATGGCGAGTGCGAATCATCGGATAATTGTCATCTTCACGGAAACCTTCGACTGTCCCGAGCGTGCCATTAACAAATCCGCCGCGAGGATTATTTTTCGTAAACATGACCGACGCACCAATTTTAAGATTTAAAAATTCTGGAGATAGACAGCCCTTGATTAAAGTTGCCACGAGTGGCGATGGCCCATAAGTACGCATCGGGAATTCCATCACCTCACCTGGTAATTGCGATAGCATGTCATTATTAACTAAATCGACATCAACATTATGAGAAAAAAGTTTAGGCGCATCAGTTGGCACCTTGTCATAGGTTGTGCGTCTTTTTTCCACGTGAGCCACGTGCTTCATGCTAAAAGTATTATTTCTGATAGCCGAAAGAACACCAAGATAATCTTTGTCGTCTTGACGGTGCTGTTCTGATAGATAGCAAATAATTGGCCTAGATCTTGTCCAAGCCGATGAGTCATAAGAAAATCTAGCTTCTGGCTCATCCAATAAAACTATTTGGTCTGGGTCTTCTTCTGTTTTGCGTTTAATAATCGGCGGCAACTGGAAGAAGTCTCCAACAAGAATAACTTGTAAGCCACCGAATGGTTCGTAGCTTTGGCGAGCTTCGCGGCAAACGGCTTCAACCATATCTAATGTCTTTGGCGCCAGCATTGAAACCTCGTCGATTATCAAAACATTAGTTTCTCTAATTCTTTTTCCAATGTGTTTGGCGGAGGCGACTCTCCGAATATCTTGCATATCTAGACTGTGGTGAATACCAATACCACTCCAAGAATGGATAGTCATACCACCAATGTGTGTAGCAGCGATCCCTGTCGAGGCGGTAATAGCTGGCTCAATGCCGTGTCCACGCAAATAGCGCACGTATTCATTAATCGTGTAACTTTTACCCGCGCCAGGTTCTCCTGTCAGGAAAACATTTGCTCCGGTCTTTAAAATTGTGAGTGCCTCGGCTTGGGTCATACGTTCGAGTATACCACTTCCAGGCCCTATCTCTTAAATAGTTCTTCGGTTAGTTCGGTAACACCGATCTTTTTGTTAACAGAATATGGAATGATTCGATGGTCGCCAACGGCTTTTTGGAGCTCCTGCATCTTCTTTATGTAGACAGCATTTTTAATCTTATCGACTTTGTTAGCAACAATGAGAATGTTTTTATTACGCTCCTTGAGGCCACGGAGAATTTCTTTGTCGTTATCGGTCACACCAACTTCAGCATCGATAACCAAGAGAACTAATTTTTGTTGATAGTGAGAGTTGAATAAATACCAAAAGATAATTTTTTTAAGTTTATCTCGACCTTCCTCATTTGCTTTGGCGTAACCGTAGCCAGGCAAATCAACCAAATAGAAAGACTTATTTATTAAAAATAAATTTACTTCTTGAGTGCGCCCAGGGAAAGAACTAGTTTTGGCTAACCCTTTTTGCTTGGTCAAAGAATTAATGAGACTAGACTTGCCGACATTTGAACGGCCAATCAAGGCAATCTGGGCTCGGCCATCATCTAAGGCCTCGTCATCTCCGACTACACTCTTTACGAATTTTGCTGAAGTTATTGTTGGCATTTGAATTTATAAGAAAATTTGGGGGTCCCGCCGAAGCGAAACCCCCAAAGAAGATGGTCGACCCAAAGGGTGACTTACTGAAATATTGGAACTATAACTTTACTGACTTAGTCCTGATGGGCGTCGGTGCCTGCCATGCGAAGACAGTCAGTTTCGGAATGCTTGGTCGTGCAAGTGCACGACCCGACGAACTCACACTTACCCATACCGAAGGGGCATCGTTCTCCGCCCTGTTCGGCCAACTCGACCCTGGTGTAACTGACGTGCGGCCCTTTGTGTTTGGGAACATCCACACGAGGGGTGAAACTCCCAAGCGCATGAAACATGGCGAAGATGTCGGGACGAATCCCCTTCTCCGCTTCCATGATCTTGAGTGCCTCACGCCTATCCAGCTCGCGTTTGACTTGCCGACTTGCCATATGCTTGCCTCCGAAGCATCTTTGTAGCGTTATAAGGGGCTGGGAACCCTCATAATAACTATACACTCAATTCATGTGAGTGTCAAAGACAAAAGTGGAGATTTAAACTAGGCAGAAACGTAAGGACGGAGTTCTTTTTTGTGAGCTCTAGAACATTTAGTGCAAGCAATTACTTTTGTGGATGGTCGAGTAGAATCATCATTATAAAAATCTTCAGATGGTTTACCACAATATGAACAATGACCAACAATTTCTCGGTCTGGAGTATCTACGACTTCGGTGACAATACGATTATCAAAAACAAACAGTGAACCTTTGAAATGTTTATTGGGATACTTCTCCATGTAGGTATGGATGCCGTCTTTCAATTGATACAAATTATTGAATCCTTTTCCTTTCAAATAGCAGGTGGCTTTTTCGCAACGAATTCCGCCCGTGCAAACGGTTACGATCTTTTTGTTTTTTAATTCTTTAAGCTCTGGAAGCTTAGATGGTAAATCTCTAAAGTTTTTAAGCTTAGGATCAATCGTTCTTTCAAAACGACCAGCTTCAACTTCAAAATCATTTCTTAAATCTAGGACGACAAAATCCTTGTCTGTTTTGTATAGTTTTTCCAATTCTGCCGGAGTCAAAGCCTTGGCTGTGTCTTTTTTAATATTTAACTTGCCTACGCCAAGCGTAACCACTTCGGGTCGGATTTTAACTTGGAGTTTAGAAAAGGCATTACCAATACCAGCACTCTTTTTGAAAAGAATATCTTTGAATCGTGGCTGAGCATGTAGGACCCGCATGTATTTTTTAATATCTTCAGTCTTACCTTCTAGGGTTGAATTAATACCTTCTTCGGCAATCAAAAACCGCCCCTTAAGATTCAGGGATTCGCAAAGCGCTTTCTGGTCTTTCTTTAGTTTTTCAGGGTTTTTAATGCTGATAAACTTATAGAACAGGATAATTGTATATGGAGGGATGGCCTTCTTCATGGGCATTATTATACTATCTCTAGAACCTTTTGGCGAGACTCTCGGCCTGATTTAATTTTAATTTTAGCCTGAGGCACCTTAAGATGTTCGGCAACAACCCTAATCACCGCATCATTGGCTTTGCCATCAACGGCAGGTTCTTTGACCCAAACATAATAAAAATCCATCAATATTTTGGTGTTACGAGTATTCATGGCCGGTTCTCCGGCTCTTTCAATGAATTCTTTTTTGGCCGAGGCCTTAACTTTTACTAAAATTTTCATTTTATTTAACAAATAACAGTAATGGCAATATGCCACCGGCAATAATCAGCGAGACAGGAAATATGAACTTAATAATTTGTTCAGCGACTGTCTTTGGTTCGTAAATCAAATTTATTAAACTATAAACAAAAAGCAAAACAACCATTAGCGCAAAATAAGTTAACGAGGCAAGAGTTGAAACCGGTGCCACCATTATTCCTACCGCATTAATGAAAGCCATATTACCAAAAATGTTAGTAACATACCCAAGATGATTCCAGAGCCGCACTTCTTTTTTGTAACCCGTCTTGGCATAGGCCAAACAAGACATAAAAAGCATCGGTACAGCCAGAGTCAATTGAGTGGTAACAATCAAGCTGTATTTAGCTTGATCTAAAAAAATAATAGTTAGTACCAAAACAAGGCTAGCAAGCATCACTCCATTAATAGCGACTCTCATGGCTGCTTTATCTGCGTTTGGTTTATATAATTCAGCGGATTCAATCATGTTATTTAATTTAAGCTTTGGGTTTATCTAATTTATGCAAGCCGATTGCTTTGACCCCGAAATAAACGACAAAAGCGATTACCAAAAAATCTATCACGACACTTAATAAATCACCGTACATAATTTGGGCTGAGCCAATTCCAAACGATGCATTCTTTAAACCACTGGTCGAACCAAGGGCCACACTCAATAGCGGATTAACAATATCCACGACTATTGCCGCGACAACCTTCGACACCGCACCTCCAAGGATAAAACCTACAGCCAACCCTACGACGCCCTGTTCTCTTATAAAATCAATGAATCCCCTCATAGAATTTAAGTTAGTTTATTAAGCCCAGTATATCATTATTTTAAAATATGAATAATTAAAAAAGGCTGGTGATCGTGCCTTAGCACGATCACCAGCCGTGACGCCGAGCTGCTACATCATCCAGGCCATGAAGAAATCCATGTACGAAAGATTGTTCACCAGCACAGTCAAGCCGTCACACTTGTCGGCAAATGAATTGCCCATGAAGTCGTTCATCAGCCAGGCAGCGTACCGCTCCTCGCGGTCAGCCCCGTAGTAGTGACAGTTGTGCCCGTCGATCACGACGTCCGTTCTTCCGATCGCCCAAATAAGGCGGATGAGCGTCCCGTCCTGATCAACGAAAGCAATCTCTCCATCCGTGGACGCCGCCTGCAGGGAGGAGGTGGCGATTGGGGCGGCCATGACCAGGGCCACCATCAGAGCAAGAACCAACTTTCTCAAACGTTTCATTTGCTTTCCCTCACGAAAATACTGGGCCCAACCGGTAGGACTCAGTAGTTTCAATATTATAGCCGATAGACCCGAAATGGTCAATTGTGGATTATTTTTAAGTATTAAAAAAGGCTGGTGATCGTGCCTTAGCACGATCACCAGCCGTGACGCCGAGCTGCTACATCATCCACCACCAGAAGTTCATGGCCTCGAGGTTGTCGATCATCAGGTTGATGTCATCGCACTTGTCGGCGAAGTCATTGCCGCGCAAGTCGTTCACCAGCCAGGCAGCATACCGCCAGGCTCTTTCCGGGCCGTAGTACTGGCACTGGACGCCGTCAATGATCACAGCCTTTGACTGCTTGTAGATGACAACCAGACGCCCCTGATCATCGACGAAAGAGACCTCGTCGCTGGAGGCGCGAACGGTCGTGGTGGTGACTGTGCCGGCCATGAAAAGGGCCACCATCAGAGCAAGAACCAGCTTTCTCAGACGTTTCATTTGCTTTCCCTCACGAAAATACTGGGCCCAACCGGTAGGACTCAGTAGCTTGTTTATTATAGACCATAGCTAGAAAATAGTCAATAGGGGCCAATAATACAAAAATTAAAGGCCCTATTCTTTACTATTTAAAATAAATTACCGATGAGGGCAGCCGGCCCAGCAACATGGACGACGCATTCCGCCCTTCATTTTTGAGATCGCTTTTTCGATACGAATATTTCTTGTCTCGGCTTTCTTGCCCGAAATCACCCAGCAAATCCATTCATTCTTAGCTAAGGGCGTAATGCTATTCCACAATGCCTGCACTCTCTCAATCGAACCAATCGCCTCTTTCAAGTCGCTTGGTAGTTTATGCGGTGTTTGTGTTTGGCTCGGCATAGCTGTGGAATTATTTAAATAATCTTATCATTTTTTACAGTAATTAAAGAGCCCGTGACGAGCCGTGAATAAAATCACGGACTCTTTCACGGGCTACGCCTCCAGCGGGCTTACGACAACAGCTTGTCGCGGACGAAGTAGTAGTAATACTTCCCGCTATAGTAAAAAACAGTGACGAGCGTCCACCGCTCCTTGCCCAGTTCGTTCAACTGTTCAACTGATGCGGTGGGGGCGGTTGTTTCCAAAACCATGTACTCTTTCATCTGTTCCTCCTAGGGCCAGATACGGCCTCTGGTGATCGAAACGTTTCCTCTCTCGAGCGTACTATAAATATAGCACATTTAGTGCCATAAGTCAAGTTTGGAATTGAGAGATGAAAAGAGGTTTAAAAATCAGCCCCTTCATATTACTTTCCATAAGTTTTTTCAACGGCTCAAGGGGTTGAGCCGTTAGATTTTTTCGTAGAAGACGGCGTTGCCGGTGGTGCCGACTTGGCGAATCTTGCCCTGCTTTTCCAGTTCATCCAAATACCTCGTCACCGTCGCATCCGACACCCCCAAAGCCTGCTGAACTTCATTATTGGTCACCCTCCCCGCCCCAACCATCACCAAAATCTTCTCCAAATTCTTTTTCTTTTCCTCAACCTGCTTCTCCCCAAAACCAACCCCCGTACCATTCCTCTTCCCAACCATATACCCAATCACCGCCCCAACAACTAAATAGATTATGTTAGACATGGATTTTATTAAAATAGTTATCAACAGTTGGCAGTTAATGCCAGTCTCGTACAATGTGTGTGAGCAGTCAGTGACAGAGACTGCTAAGTACATTCTGACAGAACAATCATAGACAAACGTAGTGTTGCTAGCAAATGCTGGCGAGAGGATTCGACTTACGTTCGATCGGTTTTGTTGTACTTCAGTTTAACAAAGTACTGTCTGTAAGTACTTCACAAACCGATGCCCTATTACACTCGTAATACTGGTAAAGCATGGACTCCACAAGAAGAAATGCTTATGAGACTTTATGCTCGGCAGAACATGCCGACCAGAGTCATTGGGATGAAGCTGGGCCGCACAGAAAGTGCAGTCTACGCGAAAGCTTCAGAATTGAATCTTTCACTTCATCCAATAAACCAGTCCCCGTACAATAGACTTCAAAAGTAAGTCTCTCGAACTCCGCCCACCAGGCGGAGTTCTTGTGTAAATAGATGTTATCATTTTAAAGGTTCTGATCCAGATGCTTGTCCACACTTGTGGCCACCTATTGATTTACCGATTACATACACAATTATGACACCAATGACTAAGTAGGTTGTGTCGATAATTAGATCTCTTCCTTAAATTTAATGTATGCCTGTTGAATTATGTATAAACCATACTCAAGTTCTTTTTCGTTTGAAATTTCAATTGACGAAATATGTTGATTGTAGTGTTTCATACTGTTTTCGTTGTAAAAAACTTTATGTTCTGGATCTTTAAAATCTTTTGGCTGAGCTCGAGTAAAATCGATTTTGAGCTTACTTCCAAGCACGTGACAGTATAAGACATTTTTTAAGTTGCCTGGCAGCTGGAAAGAAATATAAGATTTTGTCGGATGCGGCATCAGACTGGAGTCAAGGGCAGAAAGCCTGTCTTTCATCTGTTCATATAACTTTTTACCCATTCCCGACGGCCGACTCTTTAAGTAATCTTCTTCAGAGTAAGTTCTTACTTGTCTGGAAACCTTCCGCACTTCACTATCTGTAATACCCAAACTCTCTATGGACGCTTTGGCTCCAGTCTTCTTGATCTGAGAATATTCAATGAGATCTCCTTCGTATCGTGTGACTTCCCACAATTCAATAGGTAGGTCTCTAAAATTAATTGCTTCAAGTTGGTAGGGAGTAAAAGATCTAGTCAAAAAAATGACCTTCATTTGAGACCAGTCGAAGTCAGACTTCCCCCTCTTCTCTTGAAATTTTTTATTAAATTCTAAAACAAATTCCGCTTGGTTGTTAAGTATTAGCGATAGATAGGCAAAGCCTTGGTCAATCACACTAAAACTTCTTTCTCTTTTATATTCAATGACCACGAAAGTATTCAGACTGGGATCGTATGCCAAAGTATCTATGCGCAGACCATTGTGTTGGAATTCAGTCGCAATAAATTCTAAGCCAAATATTTCTTTAATATTTTTTTCGGTCAACTCCTGCAAGTCCTTCTCTAGCCTAAAGGGCGCTTCTCTTATTAAACCGATTTTTTCTTGTTGTTTTTTAAATAAAGACATAATTATTTATATAACAGTTTTTGGAAGCCAAAGAAAATTGATCGAATTTCAATAACTTCACCGAGCTCTTGTTCTGCATTAGCAATGGCATGATATTTCAAATTCAAGAGTATTGGTAATTTATCTTCGCCCAATTCTTCAACGCCTTTTTCCTGATACTTAGCCAAAGCAAATTCAATGAAATCTCTCTGCTTTTCATTTAAGCCGTCGAGGATGTTGTACTTATTGTTTTGAATTCTCTCAACTCGACTTATTGGTTGTAAAGCAAAAGCGATGTAGCCAAGTACATCGAATAAGTCACTGTTCTCCGCATTAACTATTTTCTGTATAGATTCAAGTTGTTCCTTGCCGTAACCCATCTCACCTAGTTTTTCAAGCAAAGCTTTTCTAGTTTGGGGGTTTGACCATATCTCTCTTAGTTGCTTTTCGTCTTTAAATAGATCTGGCAACGCTCCGTAAAGACTATTCAAAAATTCTTCGGTTGATATTGGCTTACCATCCGCACTCCAAAACGAGGTTGAGATCATGTGCTGTATTTCTCTCTCTTTGCCATCTCGAAGCTTTATTTTTAGTTTCTCTGCTGGGGGTGGTGGAAGTACTTCACAAACACAAGGTCTCTGACCGCATACTTCACAAATTCGAGGTTCAGTTGGTGGCTTAGTCTCATCTTCGGTTGTTTGATCAATTGGTTCTCCGTCCCACTCGGGATCTAGGAAGTGGTGATACGCGTCCACGAAATCTATAATTGTGAAATATTCTTTCCCATCAAACAATCTAGTACCACGACCAATAATCTGCTTAAACTCAATCATCGAATTTACAGGCCTCATTAATACAATATTTCTTACATTGCGAGCATCGACACCAGTAGAAAGTTTTTGTGAAGTGGTAAGGATAGTTGGGATAGACTTTTCGTTATCTTGGAACTGACGAAGATATTCTTCGCCTAAAAATCCGTCATTGGCGGTAACTCGCACACAATAATTTGGATCTGAACTTTTCTTGTGCTTGTTTATAAAATCACGAACAAGAAGCGCGTGACCTTGTGTAGCGCAAAATACGATGGTTTTTTCATTCTGGTTTATTTCATTCAGAAATACTTTTACTCGATTTTCTTCTCGTTCACGAATGTGGATGTTCCCTCGAGCAAAATCATCTTCTTTGTAAATCTTTCCTTCCTCAACCTCTCCCTCAACCACAGTGTCATCCGAAGTATAAATATATTCATCCAGCGTCGTTTTAATACGCTTTACTTTGAATGGTGTAAGGAATCCATCGTTAATTCCTTCTTTGAGTGAATAGATATATACCGGCTCGCCAAAATATTTATAGGTATCTACGTTATCAATTCTTTTTGGCGTTGCAGTAAGACCAAGCTGTACCGCAGAAGAAAAATATTCCAGAATACCTCTCCAGTTTGATTCGTCGTTTGCCCCGCCCCTGTGACACTCGTCAATGATTATTAAATCAAAGTAATCTTTTGGATATTCACCAAAGTAAGGAGTTTCATCTGGGCCACTCATGAAAGTTTGGAAGATGGCAAAGAAGATACTTCCATTCATTGGAACGCCACCCTTCTTGCGAATATCATTGGGCGTAATGCGAACCAGTGCATCCTCAGGAAAAGCGCTGAAAGCATTAAACGCTTGATCGGCTAAGATATTTCTATCTGCCAAGAAAAGAATTCGAGGCTGTCTCTTACCATCTCGACTGATATTCCATCTGCTCTGGAATAGTTTCCATGCGATTTGAAAAGCTATGAATGTTTTGCCCGTACCAGTTGCTAATGTAAGCAATACTCGAGGCTTCTCTTCTGCGACAGCATCCATCACTCGGTTAACTGCTATTTCTTGATAGTAACGAGCTGATTTACTACCATTAACATCTTCGAATGCAACATCTGAAAACTTGTTCTTCCACTCATTCTGTTCAGAATAAATTTTATTAAATAATTCCTCTGGGGTTGGGAAAGTAATAACCGGCCCTTCGATACCATTCTTCATGTCTATCTCATGGATTTCGTGTCCATTGGTTGAATAAGAAAAAGCCACCTGAAGCTTACCGGCGTACGTTTTTGCTTGTTGTACACCTTCAGTAGGTGCTAGGGACTCTTTCTTTGCCTCAATTACGGCAAGTTTTCTGTTTTTATATACCAAGACATAATCAGCAATTTCCGGCTTTTGAGGTACGCCGCCCATTTCAATCTTTCCTGGAGATATACGAAATTCTCGATGGACTTTGGACCCTTCAATAACACCCCAGCCAGATTCCTTGAGTTTTGGATCTATATATTCAGCTCTAGTTTCGGATTCATTCATGTACTTGACATTATACAATATTATAGTCCATTTGAAAAGGCTTTGTCGAGTATGGATTTCTTTAATTCATCAATACTCTCAAGCTTTTGTTTGTAGAGGGACTCTAATTCCTGAGTCTTTTCAGAAAGCTGATCGAGTTTTTTAACAATTATTTTTTGTTGGACTAGTGGAGAAATTGGAATTTCAATACTTTCAATTTGAGTCTTATTTATAGAATTAAATACCGCACCGGAATTTCCAATCAACTGATCTTCGAACATTTTAAAAAAATAAAAAAGAAAATCCCTATCAATTTCATCACCAACCCTAATAGCAGCTAAACCACGCCCAATACAAATTTTTTCAGTAGCAAAGTTTGTTGGTCCCACAGGTGCCCTGACTGACATTAAAATGTCTCCTTTTTCAGCTTCCTTTGTAACTTGAGTAGTCCAAACTGTTGGTTTTTTTAAAAAAATATCTCCAAAATCTTTTTTACCTTGATAGAAAGGTAACCCTTGACCTAATTTATTATAAAATTTACCTTCAGGTGATTGTCCTGCGATTACTTTACAAGTTTGACCTATTTTTTTAACTTCCCAACTCTTACCTAGATTACAAAAAACATTATTTAAATAGGACTCAAAAAGCTCTTTTGAATTTTGCAAATTATTTTCCGTATTTTCTTTTGCTATTTCTAGATTTTTAAAAGTCTCATCGAGAATTTTTACAATTCTTTTTTGTTCTTGTAGAGATTCTGGAAAAGAAATCTGTATTTGCTTAAGGTTGTCATTATAAAGTCGAGAAATTGTAGCACCTTTAGTAGAATTCCAATCACAAACCTCGTAAAAGTAGTATAGATAGTCGTTTAATACTTGTTTTTCATCATTATCAATCCATACAATATTTGAATCTTGAAAATATGCTGGCTTACCATCATACCTGACCCGTCTTCCAATTGTTCCAGATGCAGAAATAAGGATATCCCCTTTTTTGGGGAACGAAAATTTATTATGAAACTCGTTATATATTTCTTCAGAAATAAAGGCATCTGGTTCCTTACCAAAAGTTCCAATTTTATAAAATGGAATATCTCCAATTTTTTTCGTCTGGTCTTTAAATATCCTTTTACACATTGATATCTTACCAATATCTCCGAGTTTTTTTGTTTGCCAGTTAGTTTTCATAATTACAGAAGTTCTAACATGTACTCAATTCCTTTCTTTAGTTCTGATTCATTAATTTTAGGTTTAGTTGAATTGTAATGATTGATACCATTTCTGATTTCAGTTATAAATGTTATCTCATCAGGATGACCTTTCCAGGCTCTGTCTTTTTTAATTTTTTTACTCTGTAAATTTGTAAACAAATAATTCTGATCAAATAGTTTCACAGAAGTTCTATTACTATCACCTGCATCTTCATCTATATATCTTTCATGTAATATTCCATATAGTTGATTAAAATAATCACTTGATGGTATTCCAAAAACTTCATAGTTAACTGAAGCATAGGTTGATATATTTTTATCAAACTTCTCTATACTTGTTTTATTTGTCTTATCGCTCTTAATCACTTTATAATTTCTAGATAAATCATTTTTATCTATCATATAGTTTGAGTGGGTAGCAAAAAGACAAATATTATTTTCACCTTGAGATATCTTAACTAGCTCAGACAAGAAATATTCTTGGGCCTGCGGATGCAGATGTGTTTCTGGTTCATCCAATAATATCAATGAATCAGAAAGCTCTTTAGTCTCTCTTTGAGATGAAACATTCAACAAAAAAGATACGAACTGTTTAAATCCATCGCTCCTTTGAACTGTTGTTCTAGGTCTTCCATTTGGATCATTAACATGAAAATTAATTATGTCTCCTGATATATCAAAAGTTATGGTAATTGGATGGTTTGGCCAGACTTGTTTTATTAACTCTGTCACCTTAACACCCAGATCAGTCCGTAGAACTTGTCTCTCTGTAGAGTCCGTAGATATTTCCTGAATTTTCGATTGAATTTTATCTTTTGTATCTAATCCTAGTAATGAAAAACAATTCTTTAAGGGGATAGAAACATTGTCAGGATCAGCAGAAAAAGCACTCAGACTTATTTCCTTATTTATCAAATATTTATCTTCGGATTTCCAGAAAATAGTGTAATGAGTTTTTTTATAAATATGATCCTTTAACAAACTTTCAATATTATCTTTTTGATCAGATTTTATATAAGCGCAAGCAAGAGATATGTTTTTTGTAAGAGATGGGTACTCAAAATTTACATACAGGGTCACTGATTTTAATTCTTCGTTTGAAATCCCTGATTCTGGAAAGCTTTCTAGAATTATTTTTATAGATTCAGAGATTTCTTCATCTGATTGTTCGTAAACAAAAACAACTGTAATCGGATTAGGTTTATTATGAAAATCTCCTATTTCAGGTTTTATATTTGTATGATCATCTAACAACGCCAACGCCTTTAAAAAACTACTCTTGCCAGCCTCATTAATACCAATCAATCCGTATGTAAAACTACCATCATCCTGTGGTTGTATTTCAAACGGCGCATCTTCAATGCTTCTATAATTTTTAATTCTAACTGATTTTAATTTCATAGTTTTAAATTAATTCACTTAATTCGCTCATGATTTTTATTACTTCTTTATCAAGTGAAGCAATTTCTTTAATAATTTCTTTTGGAGACCTCACTGCGACCTTATCTAGCTTATTGGGATTTTTCACTGAAAGATCGTGTGTCTTCTGATCCACTTCAGATACATTTATAGTCCAAGAATTTTTTGAATCTACTCTTGTCTTGTAAAGTTCCACAAACTCAGACAAATCTTGCTCGCTGAGAGGATTAGTTTTACCAAGATTTCTATCAAGATTAAGGTGGTAATACCATATTTTCTTAGTTGGACTACCTTTTTTGAAAAATAGGATTACAGTTTTAACACCTGCTTGAAATACACCTCCCGGCAAATCAAGGACTGTATGCAAGTCGCAACTATTTAAAAGTTCTTTTCGTAAATTGGCAGCCTTGTCTTCCGATAAAAAGGTGTTTTTTATAACAATGCCTGCGCGACCACCAGCTCTAAGCTTTTTAATAAAGTGTTGTAGGAACAGATAGGCTGTCTCTCCGCTTTTTATCGGAAAGTTTTGCTGTATTTCTTTTCGCTCACCACCACCAAATGGTGGATTAGCTAATATCACATCAAATCTATCCTTCTCTTGTATGTCTGTAATGTTTTCTGACAGCGTGTTGGTGTGAATAATATTTGGCGCATCAATACCATGAAGAATCATGTTCATGACACCAATGATGTATGGAAGAGTTATTTTTTCTTTACCATAAAAAGTTTTTTCTTGTAGAACCTGCCAATCCTTTGAAGAAAGTTTCTCTCTTTTCTCCGTCATGTGATCATAAGCCTCTATAAGAAAGCCAGCTGATCCGCAGGCGCCATCGTATACAGTTTCCCCAATTTTAGGATCTACTAATTCAACGATCGCACGAATAAGAGGGCGTGGAGTGTAATATTGCCCACCATCACGTCCGGCATTACCCATTTTTGCTATCTTACTCTCATAGAGGTGAGAAAGTTCATGCTTTTCTTCATTCGATTGAAAATGTAAGACATTTACAATATTAAGAATTTCTCTAAGGGCATAGCCACTTTTAATTTTATTCTTAAGCTCACTAAATATTTCACCGATTTTATACTCAATGGTGTTTGGATTCTCTGCACTAAATTTCCTGAGGTATGGAAAAAGTTTTTGATCAACAAAAGAATTTAAATCTGCGCCAGTGAGTGCTTTGTTATAATCGATCTTCTCTTCTTTGTTCATGGGGCATGCCCAATTGCTCCATCTATAATCTGGTTCAAGTATGAAATCATATTTTTTGCCAGCAAGTCTGGCTGCTTTTCCTTTCTCAATTTCTAAATCATCCAGATATTTTAAAAATATAATCCAGGAAGTTTGCTCTATATAATCCATCGCGCCGCCAGCGTTATCGTTCTTAAGTATATTGTCTATATTTTTGAATGCCTGTTCGAACATAATACCCAAATCATGCTCTTTTTTAAGGTTTTTATCAATCCTTCGACTTTGCTCAGGACAAGTGGCCCAACGGCTCAACCGGTTGAGCCGTTGCCCAAACCAAGCTTAGCCTTTCTCTTTTTATCGCTTGAAAGACACTCTGTAATACCCAAAAGGAGCGAGGGCCAAGTCAAAACTGACTGTCGCAGGCCGGGCAGGCCGGAGTTCTAAGCGGAAAAGTCAGCAGACTTTTAACGCGGGTCAGTTTTGGCTTGGGCTGAGCGATGTCACTCATGTTTGAGCCGTTTGCGAAGCTCTCGGTAATCCGGAAACTGTTGAGCGACTAAATCCCAGAAGTTCTGGGAGTGGTTGAATTCTTTGAGGTGGCAGAGTTCGTGGACGATAATGTAATCGGCAAGACGTGGTTCCATTAGAGCCAAGCGATAACTAAAATTAAGATTGCCACGACGGGAACAACTCCCCCAACGAGTCTTCTGATTACGGATAGCAACTTTATTGTATTTAAAATTATATAATTGATTAAAATATTCTAATCTCTCATGGACTAGTTTGCGGGCCGATTCTTTGTGAGCCAAATATTCCTTGCGTGGTGGCCTCGGCCTTGAAACTCTAACCCTCCGCCACACTATTTTAAATCTGGTAAACATCAGGAAATTTTAACATAAAAAAAAGATCCCCTCCGGCACGCATTGCGCACCGAAGGGGTAAGGGAAGGAACTAGCTGGCCGTTTCGGCTGACTCGGGCTGGTACTCGACCATGAGTCGCCGGCCGGGTCTGTCGTAGATGACATGGTTAAGTTCTACGACCTTCGGATTCTGCCCCAGATCGAAGCGGATGGAAATATCCGCCTCATCCCGCTTCACTTTGGCTTCCGTCATCATCTGACGGACGAGGGCCAACATCGGGCTGGAGATGCCGTCGTTGCGCCAGCAGGAATCGTGGTTGGACATGACCTCCCACGAGTCCAGATGATCGAAGCGAGCGTTAACCGCATCAGTGATGTTCCACCCGACCTTCGTGTAGTTCTGGGGCCGGTGGAACAGAAGATGGGCGATCTTCTGGTGGGAGCGGGCGGAGCTGCCCCGGCGAGAGACGCGAACGTCGAACGCCATGACCAACACCTTCTTCTCGCCACTCCCCCGCGGGAGCATTGCCTCAACGATTGTCGAGGCAACTTCCTCGAAATCCATGTTCAAAGCCATCTGCTGTGCCTCCTTAGGCGTTAAAAGAACGTATATAAATTATACCATAGTTTATATTAAAAAGCAAGTGCTAGTTTTTGAGTAAAAAAGAGCCCCCTCGGCACGCAATGCGTACCGAAGGGGTAATGATTAGAGATCGTGGATGACGATCGTGGGAGCGGGAGCATTGTCCCACTTCTGCTTGATTCGCTTGAGCTCTTCTTCAACGGCCAACCCGACGCCCTCATCGACAGACCAGAGAACATCGTTGTTGATGTCGAACCAGAGATTGAAACGATTCTCGTACGGACTGGGGGTCTTGAGACCGAGCTTGAATTCAAGGGCCTCACGGAAGAGAGGAGCTGACTTGAAACGCATGGTCTCGTCCACAGCGACACGCTGGATGAGTTCCTGATAGCCGGTGAAATTGAATCCCCGGCCAGCAATGACTTCCACCTTGATCACGGCTTCGCCAAAAATGATTGTCGTCTCAATGCGCGTGATACCTTTGGCAAAGATCCGTTTGAGCGACGACGGTCGAGAGCCCAATTCAAACTCGGCGGCTCCCATGTTGTCGTACTCAATCTTTCCCCTTTCCTTGCTGGGGTCAAAGGCGCAACGCTGAATATAACGCGGATAAGCTAACTCGGGCATGTTGCCTGTCTCCTTGTGGGAAAGAACTCCCGTATTATATACCAAAATTTACAGCAAAAGGCAATCAAAAATTTTGTACAAAAAATGCCCGCTCGCAAGGACCAGTGGGGTCGATGCGAGACGGGCGTGTTAGTGATTGCCAAAAAATAACATGGCAAGCACGACGAGGACGATGATCCCCACGGCAAGTGGGTACCGGTTGGCGGTGCGATTAGCCGCACGGCCACTGGCCCGACCAACGTGTCGGACACCGTTCCCTGCCACTCGGCCGACTCCACGAGCGAATCGGTTGGCAGAATCGGGGCCTCCGAAAATCATCCGAAAGCCATAAATCACGATGGCGAGAACGAGCAGTGAACCAAGCAAGGGCATAAGTACCTCCGGCGGGTTAGATTGTTAAGTTTCTGAATCAGCTGATACCAGCTGTGGGGCGGGCCTGCCATCTCTCTCTGATGAGATTGAGCGAGGCAGACAGTCCAACGGCTTCGATGGTCCAGAGAACATCATTCTCGATGTCGAACCAAACGTTGACTCGAGGCTGATAAGCGGTGGGCCTCTTCAGCCCGAGCTTGAATTCAATCTCGTCTTTGAATCGAGGTGCGGCGGCGAACCGCATGGTGCTGTCGGTGGCAATTCGCTCGATGTGCCCCTGATAGCTGACGAGATCGAATCCGCGCGAACCAACCAGCTCGATAGGCACAACACTGCCGGTGTTGAAACGGATCCCCGTCTGGAATTGAACAATTCCTTTTTCGAAAATCCGCCTCAACGAATTCTGGGTGCCCCACTGGAAATCGGAGATGCCCATATCGTCGAACCTGAGTTTCCCATCTTTCAAAGTGCAACGCTGAATCAAACGCGGTCTCTTCATTACCAGTATCCTTATCTGGTCCTAGAAGATTCTAGAACGATGTTTTTTGTCGAACCTCTTCGAGCATTCGGTCAAATTCTTCTTCCGTCATCTGTTTCAGGTGTGCTGACAAGTCTTCTGTCCCCTCTGGCCATTCAAAGATGTTTCCCTCTCGACCAGCCAGTGAATCAAATTGGTTCTTCGTGAGGAAATTGCCGACGGAGAAAGCGTCCAGATTGAACACTGCTCCACGGGATATTAACCCAACTTCGATACCAAGAGACTCATTGATATACATCAGGCGAGGGTGAACATAAACCTTGTGCCGTGGAAGTTGGAGCCAGATTTTCTTGAGGAGGTCGAGATCGGTCACGATGACCGGACAACCAATTTCCCAAAGAACATCATCCACCCCCAAGACTACTGGCCACACCTCATCTTCTGGCAAATCCGCAATGAGCATCATGAAGGAATACCCGATACGGTATCCAGACTGATCCCCCTTTAGTACTGCCCTGAGATTTCTTGGCTTGTCTACCCTTTCTGAATACATCGAATAACTCCTTATCTATATTATAGCACGTTTTAAATAAAAATCAATAGAAATAAAAAAGCCGCCCACCAGAGGTGTCCGATGGGACAGCTCTTGAATGGACGGCGTATGGGTTGCTTAGGCCTGATACTTCTTGCTGGCCTCGGCAATCATCTTGAGAAAATTTATTTCAGACATCGGAGTGAGAAGAACCAGCGTCGGATGCCACATGAAAGGGCGACCCTGTTGGGAGATAAGGTGCGTGAAAAGTTCGGGTGTGAGGATTTCTTCAACTTGGCAGAATTCTGGCGAGTTGGAGACTGGGGCTTGGAGTCCCAGAAGTAGATTGACATAAGCCAATCTCTCAACAACTTTGCTTGGAGCTGGGGGCATCAGTTGCCACACTCGCTGGATCACCTCAAATTCTGTGGCCCACACGACTGATCTTGTTCGCATGTAGACCGAGCGAAAATCTTGGTCCCCGCAATGATCGAACATCAAAGAGAAAACTTTCATCAATCGGTAACCGCTTTGGACACCATCGATGATTTCTTGCAGATTCTTGGGTCGAGAAGACCCTCTGTCAACGACTTCCATTATTCCTGCCCCCCTCTAGTTGATATGGGTCAACAAGCCGATGGCCTGAGACCAACCATAGATCTGTTCGGTCTTACCGAAGAAATGCTCGAACTCGGCCACCTCATGAATTTTGGGGTTAAACAAGAAGAGACGCATCCCCATACCAATGAGTGACCCCAACGCCTCGAGATGATCATCAATGTAGTGAGTCAACTCAAGGTCCCGACACAGAGCAGCCTTCTCGGCCCGCTCTCGACAGTAGTGAACACGGGCCGACGAATTCGGAATCCCTGTTTTCGCATACAGCTGGTGGTAATCCAGCCAGTGGTGGGTTTTGGTTCGGATGTCACCGTCGCGCTCTCGTGAGATCAGATGAACACGTCCGGCGAACGGCCCAGAGTTCAGATGACCCAAGACACCGAATACGCCGAAGGTCGGGAGGGCCTGAAGATAGTTCGGTCCTTTGAACAAGGCAGAGCCTTCGCCCCTAGCGTTGTCGATGACGACCCCACTGATATCCACGCCCAACACAGCCCTTCTTCCTGACAAATCTGCACCTGACATATGACTTCTCCTTGACCAATATTAAAACACAATTAAGACAATATTGCAAATAATACCTAGGCTTCCACCAATTCTTTAATTTCTTTTTCGAATCTATGAGCGCTAAAAAGTGAAGCTTGATTTTTTATTATTTCGGAATTGTAATTACTGTAGTTATTATTTAAACGGCGAACCGCATCCGCCAAGGCTTCTGGTATTGGATCGTCAAAGAATTCACCAGTTTGGCCTTCTCGTAATGTTTCTGTCGCTCCCCCTTTGCGTAATGCCACAACTGGTTTACCAAAAGACATGGCTTCAATTGGAGTCAGCCCAAAATCCTCTTCCTGAGGCATTATGAAAGCCCTACAGTGCGCGTAAGCTTCGGCCACAGCAGAATCATCCTGCTCTCCCAAAAAAGTTACCCTAGGGCCCGCCATGTGCTCAAGTCGCTTTCTATCTGGTCCATCACCAATAACAACCAATGGAAAATTTAACTTATTAAAAGCCTCAATTGCGATATCGATATTTTTATACGCATGAAGACGCGAAACGATCAAATAGTAATCCTGACTAGAGAATCGCGAACTTAGACCACGAGGAGACGCGTCAAAATCCTGCTGGATTTTGCGCTCATTCTCAGCCCGTCGGCTTCCGATAGCTCCTCCTTGCTCTAAGCTCGCGATTCCTGGATATATTACGACTGAATCTTTGCGATAATATTTTTTGATACGAGATTGGACAACTTGGGAGATGGCGACAAATTGGTCGACGCGATCTGCAGAAGCGCGATCCCAGAGACGCAAGAAATGTTGATACAAAATACCAAAGATTGATAACTCTTTCCCTTTGGCATATTCCGCGTGCCAGTCCCAAAGCATTCGAGTGGGGCTATAGCAATAACAAATATGTTTGGTTGATGGTTTTAAAATTAAGCCCTTAGAAAAAACCGCCGAAGAAGATAATACTTTTTCAAATTCTGACAAATCAAAAGACTCAACTGCGGTTGGCATTAACCACCCAAAGAGAACATATGTTTTTGAGATAAAAGGAATCTTCTGGAGGAAGCTCGCACGGATGTCGGCATCCGGCAACCACCTATCCACAAACTTCTTATCATAAAAAAGAGTATAGATTGGAGCGTCTGGAAAAATTCTATGCAACTCAATCAAAACTCTCTCCGCTCCGCTTATATTTTTTAACCAATCATGAACAATCGCTAATCGCATATTTATAGATAATTAGTTTTTAATTCTCGAGACCAAGCCGACCGTCGCAGGCGGGTAGCCGAGGGCAGAGCGGAAAAGTCAGCAGACTTTTAACGCGGGTCGGCGCGTATTGAGGATTAAAAACTAGTCTCCTATTTTTATCATATTTATTGAGAGGGTTCATTATTGACATAATTACAAAAATAGCGTAATATAATTAATTGGGAGATTGGATATATGGCAGAAGTTTTAGAACTAGTTTTTGCAATGATCGGTCTTGGAACAGTGCTCTGGTTGGCCTCGGCATTTTTTGTTGGGGTTGGCCAAGGGGCTCGATATCGTTTTCGTGATCGCATACGCGAGTTCCAGATTCGCTTTGAACGACCAATCAGGTTTGCATTGCGCAGAGGACGGCGTATCATTTTACCAAGGCCTGAGGATACTTACCTTTACAAAAAGGAGAAGCGCTGATGAAGATGTTGGCTGTGGAAGATGATGTAGCAATTCGCCATCTCTTGCCGCGCATTCTCGAGCTCAATGGCTATGAAGTGACCATCGCTTCTAACGCCAAAGAGGCCCTCGAGAAATTCAAGGAAGAGAAGTTCGACGTAGTCCTTACCGACTACCACATGCCGCCAGGAATGAACGGAATCAGTCTGGCTGAAGCCATCAAGACGATCAACCCCAAGACACCAGTCGTCCTGATGTCGGGCCACCCGCCCGACCAGAAGCCCCAGTGCGTCGACTTATTGCTCATGAAGCCCTTGCGCAAGCAAGAGCGAGCTCTCATCGACGAACTGGTCTCACGACAAAACCCGTAGAACTGCCGTCCCACTGGGCCCGCAAGTTCTGCGGGTCCTTTTATTTATAGAGATACTACTTCTTGGCCATCACGTTCTTCTTGTAGGTGCCGAGGTTTTCTAAGACAATGCCTGTGCCCCGAGCCACACAGAATAATGGGTCATCGGCGATGCGAGCAGGTACACCGGTGATTTTTGTAATCAAAATATCAATGTGTTTAAGCAGTGCTCCACCACCCGAGATAACAATCCCCTTGTCCATAATATCTGAACAAAGTTCAGGCGGAGTTACTTCAAGAACGGTTTTAATAATTTGAATAATTTCACGAAGATGATCAGACAAAGCCTCGGTAATTTCGTTTGAGGTGACTTCAATCGTCTTGGGATAGCCGGTTGTCAAATCACGACCCTTGATACTGATTTTTTCTTCGACAGTAGTTTTTGTAGCACTACCAATATTTATCTTTATGAGTTCGGCGGTTCGTTCACCAATAGCAAGGCCGTGTTTCTTTTTAATGTAATCAACAATAGCTTGGTCCAATTTATTGCCACCAATACGCACTGATTGAGCACTAACAATCCCACCCAAAGAGATAACAGCTAATTCGGTGGTTCCTCCACCAATATTTAAAATCATATTGCCCGAAGCACTGTTAATCGGGATCTTGGCACCGATAGCAGCAAGGACTGGTTCTTTAACCAAGTAGACCTCCTTGGCTCCCGCCCGCAATCCCGCCTCCATGACCGCCCGACGTTCGGTTGAAGTAATCCCAGCAGGAACAGAAATCAAAACTTCAGGCTTAAAGAAGCGCCAAGCACCGCTCGCTTTTTTTATAAAATAACGAAGCATGGCACCAGTGACTCGATAGTCCGCAATGGCCCCATCAACTAATGGCTTTGAAACAATAATACTTTCGGGGGCACGGCCAATCATTTCTTTTGCCTCAGCTCCGACGGCTAAAATTTTATTATCTAAGACAGAAATTGCCACGACAGATGGCTCATTAATAACAATCCCTTTTTGAGGAAGGAAGACAACGGTATTTGTAGTTCCAAGATCAATTCCAATACTTCTCATAGATATAATTTATAACTTGTTTTCGCTTGGAAGGCAATTGACTATGTGCTAGAATATCCGCATGACTAGAACTACCCGAAGGGTGCTTTTTTACTGCTCAATCGCTCTATTTATGGCTGTCAGCTATATTGCATTGGTTTATGCTCAGGGCTACCAATACAGCTTCAGCGAGCGCAAATTCGTCCGTAGTGGCGCGCTTTATGTTAAGGCCAACACTTCTGCTTCGGTTTATCTCGATGGGAAATTAAAAGACAACACATCACTAATTGGAAACTCTGTGAGTATTGGGAACTTAAAGCCCGCAACCTATTCGATCAGCGTTGAAAAAAACGGCTGGTCTTCATGGCAGAAAAAAACTACTATTGTCGCTGGATTTGTTGAAGATTTTAATCATGTAATGCTCCTGCCTCAAACCGGCCAAGACAAAGAAAACGTTAAAAAAGAAATCCAAGATTTATTGTATCCTGTTGTTGCATCAGCATCAAAAACTCCTACCCCGACCCCAAGCCCTACCCCAAAAAATAAAACAAAAACAAAACCCACCCCATCGCCTACCCCAACACCACTTCCAACACCCGATATGACTAAACCATATTACATGGATAAGGGTTCTTTATACGTAAACGTTTCTGACGGTCCAGCCATCAGGCTGGCTGGTGATGTAAAAGCTGTTCCCTCAGAAGATGGTCAAAAATTAGCCTGGTTCACCGAGGGTCAACTTTGGGTCTATTGGTTCACCAACACCAACTACCAACCTGTTCATTATGCTGGTGATGTTGCTCTCGTTGCCCATTTTAATCATCCAATCAAAGCTATCCAGTGGTTCAGAGACAACGATCACATCGCCCTTGATGCTGGCGGTCTAAAAGTTATCGAGATAGATACTCGGCCAGGTTTAAATATTATCAACTTCTAAATTAAAAGGCCTCACATAAAGTGTGGCCTTAGGGCTTCTCACAAAACTTGCCAATTCGCGCGAAGCGGACTGGCGATTTTTCGATCATTGTTTTCAAATTACTAATGAGATCTTCTTCGTTTGGAATTTCGATTCTCTGGCCTTCTGTGTAAGCTGGTTCCATTTGGAACGGGTAGCCGAAATGATCCGCAGCATGGATGGCGCTTGCCAAGTCATGAGCATCGATAAAAAAGTACTCCGTCTGTGACATCTGCGAACCTCCAAGAATTTAGTATATCTCAAAAATAATGCTGGTCAATTAAAAAAGACTTGGGCCACAATGGGCGCCCAAGTCTTGAGAAAAATCTTCCGCAATTCAGATATGTGGAGTGCTACCACCCACAACCATGCCACACACCGGACACTTCTCTCCGACGTTGGCGCTGAGTCCGCAGTAATCGCAGGGTTTTTCCGGTTTTTTGGGAACAATGATCTCGTCCTTAAAACCGGTGTCGTCGACAATACCCCCACAATTCCCACACTCGCTCAACCACCTGGCGCTGTGGCCACAGTTCGGACATTCCATTAATTCATCAATGGGAACACCTGCCCCGAGAGCCCTTGGTTTGGGCTCATTAGCAAGGATGGGCCTTTCGACAGAATCGATCAATGAGCCCCAGTCAAACTTGACCCGAGTCGGCAGAATGAAAGTCCCAGAGATTTGAGACTCGACAATGTGCCTCATAAGACCAAAGGTCTCGTTATACCGGTCGACACCTTCTTTGATCTCGTACAAGAGACGGGCCCTCTGGTCACGCAGGGCAAGAACCTCGGGTGTTTCAGTGGCCGAGACCTTCTCTTTGGGGATAGCCTTGAACTGGCCCATCAAACTCTCGATGGCGCCGACCATCTGATCGTGCTTTTTGTCGACATTCTCCTGGGTGATGAACTCTCGCACGGTTCGACAGTACATCGACCGATCAGAGTCATTTGTGTGGGTCAGGTCCATACTCAGACCTGCAAAAAAACCAAGGAGAACAGCAGTGCTCAAAATTGCAAAATAACCTGGGCCCCAATGCATGCCGGCCATCTTCATGGCAAAGATCGCAACCATTCCGAACGGTACTGCCGCCCATCTCATCATCACAAGAACTCCCGAATGCCTACTGTGTCTGGCCTTAAAAACCAGATAGGGCTCCCCGCCCATATAAGCTTTAATATAATAGCCTAAATATAGAAAAAGTCAATCAAAAAACAAACAGCCCACCGATACTGGTGGGCTGTTTGTACGTATTAACGTTTGTTCCACTGAGGTGCTTTGCGAGCTTTCTTGAGACCGTACTTACGGCGTTCCTTGGCGCGTGAGTCGCGGGTGAGGAAACCAGATTTCTTGAGCTTCTTGCGGAAGTTTCCGTCAAAGAGTTCGAGAGCTCGGGAGATACCATGCTTGATGGCACCAGCCTGACCAGCGATACCACCACCATTTACTAAGACTGTAGCTTTGAAACGATTTAAAGATTTAAGTTTGCGGAGTGGAGATTCAACGATATGCTGCAAGTTTACATCACTGAAGTAATCGGTGTAGTTTTTGCCGTTTACAACAACGATAGCTTTTTCTTCGCCAGCAACGTCAGTTGATTTCTTGGTGAATAAACGGACACGAGCAATTGATTCTTTGCGTCGGCCGACAGTTTCATAATATTTCTCTGGACCCTTTTCATCGGTAACTTCGATGGTTGGGACATAATCATCAGAATCATCTTCTTCTACAATGCCCATGGATTGAGGCTTAACCAAAACTTCTTCTGGTTGAGCAATAACTGGGGCTTTCTTTTTAATTGTCTTGGTTGGCTTAATAGGCATACTGATTAGTTAAATTTAAGATTCAAAATGATTTTGTCGCGGGTTTTATTCTTTGGCAACATTCGATAAACGATATGGCGCAAAACCTCTTGTGGGTCTTTCTCCCATTCATCACCAAGATTACGAGCGCGAATACCACCGTGATAACCAGAATAGTGGAAATAGGTTTTCTGATCAAGCTTGTTGCCAGTGAATTTGGCAGCTTTCAAGTTTGAAATAACAACTTCTACATTGGCCATCTTTTCAGGGGCATATGATGGAAGGTGTTTGCCACGCAAAGCATGAGCAACTTGGGTTGCGATTCGGCCTAATGCTTGGTTTGTGGCGTCGATTTGATAAATAGTCATGGTCGTATTATTTGGCGGTAGTTACAAAATCAGTGAATTCAATTAAAGCCATCTCAGCTCCATCGCTTGGGCGCTGGCCAAGTCTAATGATACGGGTGTAACCACCTTTGCGGTCGGCATTGCTTGTAGCAATTTCGTTCATTAACTTCTTGGTAGCTTTTTCGCCAACATGACCGAGCAATTCACGGTGAGCATTCAAATTCTTTCTCTTGGCGAGGGTGATCAATTTTTCAACAACCTGAGACAAAGATTTTGCTTTGGCTTGAGTGGTTTTTATTTGACCATGATCAATCAAAGCTGTCGCCAACGATTTGTACATCGCTGTGCGGACTTTGCGGTCTCGGCCGAATTTTCGTTGATTACCTCGTTTCATGTTTATTTATCTGATTTAGTCTTTTTTGCTTTGGCTTCTTTCTTTTCAGAAACTTCAGGAACTTCTACTTCATTTACCACACGGAAGTGATTTAGTAAAATCTCGGAAGCCTGTTTCATTGCCAATTCTGGTTCCATCGATCCATCGGTTTCTACTTCCATAGTAACTTTATTGAAGTCGATTCTTTGACCAACACGAACATCTTCGATTTTGAAGTTTACCAAACGAACAGGAGAAAAGACAGCGTCGATGGCAATTACACCAATGGCGAGCTTGTCGTTCTTACGCTGTTCAACTGGAACATATCCAACACCCTTTTCAACGTCGATTTCCATAACAAAATCCATCTTCTTGTCAGTCAAAGTGGCAATGTGCTGGTCGGTGTTGATGACTTCAACATCAGAATTAGTTTTGATATCGGCTGCAGTAACTTCTTTGTCGCCTTTAACTTCGAGAGTTAATTTAACAGGGCCATCAGTGTGTAATCGGAACTTAATCTTCTTAACGTTCATGATTATCTGAATGACATCTTCCTGAACACCATCGATACTTGAGAATTCATGATCAACACCTTTGATCTTGATAGCAGTGATAGCAGCACCTTCAAGAGATGACAACAAAACACGGCGAAGTGGGTTCGCAATGGTGGCTCCATAACCCGGCATAAGTGGGCTAATTTCAAAAGTGGCGCGACTGCCTTCTTTTGCTATTACTTTGATTTGTTCTGGTGTCTGTATCATGTGTTTTTTGTGAAATGCGGGTTAATAATCCCCAACATGCCACATATTAATTACCTACTGTAATACTCAATGATTGCTTGCAGGTCAGTTGCGCCAACGCCGCTCTCTTCAACTGTGACCATGCCCTTAACTTTGGCTGTCATTTTTTCTTTGTTTAATTCAATCCAGCTTGGTGCATCATGCTTAGGAAACCAAGTTGGGACAAGATTCATGAAGTAGTTACTCTTCTTACTGCCTTCGCGGATAGAGATAACATCACCAATACGAACCTGATATGAAGGAATACTGACTTTTTTGTCATTAACCAAGATGTGGCCATGATTTACAACCTGACGAGCTTGGTCGCGAGATTGAGCAAAGCCCATACGATAAACCGTATTATCAAGACGATGTTCAAGAGAGTTGATAATAGAAGCGTAAGAATCCTTATGGGAAGCTTCTGCGCCTTTTACGTAGCCCTTAAACTGCTTCTCGAGCATGCGATAAGTATTACGAACCTTTTGCTTTGATTTTAATTGCTGACCGAACTCTGAAAGTTTGCGAGTTGGCTTATGGCCATGAATACCAGGAGCGTAAGGCTTCTTGGTGATAGCAGTTTTGCCGAGTTGAGAACGCAAACCCTTGATGCCGATTTTCTCGCCAATGCGTCGTTCAATTCGTTCTTTTGGTCCTGTATAGCGTGCCATATTAGTTTATATAAATGATTAGACTCGTCTTGGTTTAGGTCTGCGAACACCGTTGTGTGCGATTGGGGTAGCGTCCATGATTGAAAGAACGTTTAAACCAGTACTGGCCAAGCCACGGATAGCTGACTCACGGCCTGGGCCGACACCTTTGATAACGATTTTAATGTTTGCAAGATTGTATTTCTTGGTCTTTTCAAAGCAATCCTTAGCAACCATGTTGGCTGCATATGGAGTGGATTTCTTGCTTCCCTTGAATCCGAGTAAACCAGCAGATGAGAAACCAATTACTTGACCGACGTTATCAGCGATAGAAATAATGGTGTTGTTGTAGGAAACGTTAACTGTAGCGATACCATTGAGAACCTGCTTCTTGGCAGAACCTTTCTTGGTTGCGACAACAGCGGCCTCTTTTGGGGCTTCGATAACGTCTGCTTCCATTGTTACTACTTTAGTCTTTGCCATGTTTAATTAAGTTTATGTCTTTTCACCACTTGCCTTGCGTCCTGAACCCATGGTCTTACGGACGTTACCGCGCAAAGTGCGTGAATTGGTCTTACTGCGGCCATGAATAGGCAAACGACGTGCGTGTCGATTACCGCGCCATGAACCGATTTCTTTCAAACGTTTAATGTTTTGGCTGACTTCTTTGCGAAGGTCGCCCTCTACTCTGTAGCTCTTTTCTAAAATCTTTGTAATCTTGTTGAGCTCATCAGCAGTTAAATCCTTAGCTCTCTTGTCTAAATCGATACCAGCAGAACGGAGAACCAAAACGCTAGTGGTATGGCCAACGCCATATACATACGCTAGAGCGAATTCGATTTTCTTGTTATCTGGAATGTTGATACCTAAGATACGTGGCATATATTATATAAATTCTAGCCTTGGCGTTGTTTATGTTTTGGATTCTTGCAGATGCAATACAACCGACCTTTGCGTCGGACTAATTTGCAACTATTGCACATAACTTTTACTGATGCTCGTACTTTCATAGTTTAGTATCTATAAACAATCCTGCCTCGGGTTCCATCCGGAGATAGTTCCACTGCGACACGATCGCCGATCATGACCTTGATGTAATGGAGGCGCATTTTACCCGCAAGGTACACAAGTACCTCTCGGCCGTCTTCCAGTTTAACCTTAAACTTGGTATCCGGTAATGCCTCTATAATCTGGGCATTTAATTTTTCTTTTGGGTCTGTGGTCAAATGTGTTACTGAAAAAAAGACGTCCACTAAACGTGGGCATCGGAGAAGCTCCTACGCCACTTAGTAATCGTGGTCAATTCAGTCCTTATATACTATCAAATCCGAATAAGAGAGTCAATACCACTAATAACTAAGCTCTACACGGACTTTATCTTGGCTCTTTGGGATAGAGCGGACCCAGAAAGGAGACAGGGAAACATGGGCCGAAGAGATACCGCTTATAGAACTTAGGTAGGCTTTCATGTCAGCGTCATTTTTACCCAACAAGTCGCTAACTATCTTGTCTTTATCAACTTTGGAATAACCTGGACCAGTAATATGGACAGTAAAAGATAAGCCATTTTTGGCATCATCCCACTTAGGGTTTTCGTAAACAATAGTAAGTTTTTCTGGCAAAACGGTCATATTTTTTTGGCTATCTATGTATTGAGCCACCAGAACTTGGATATCTGACTCTTTAAAACCAACAGTCTTAAGACTGCCAGTCAAGCTCAATTTAAAAGTGTTGGCCTTAGCGTCGACTTGGCTAGTGGAAGTAGCATCTCCGATGGCAATTTGGCTGTCATTCAATATCTTAAGGCCACTAATCTGAGAATTTAAATCATCTTTAATATTGTTGGTGAGCTGGTCGGTTAAAGTTTTTTTGGCGGTGCTTAGGTCACTGTCAGTCACAACGGTTGATTGGCCACTAGTGCCACCTAGGAATTGAGTGGTTGATTGGCCATATATCTTTGCAAATTTGTTTGTGTCCCCTTTTTCTTTAAAAGCCGGGACGGTAAATAGACCAACGGCAACGTTGTATTCAGAACCGGCTTTGTCGGCGATCACTTGAACATCTTTACTGCCGGGGATTAACTTACCTCCCACAGTCTTACTGGCGGGAACATTGATTGAAGTTAAGGTATGAAAAATGTGATGATCCGATGACTCAAAGCGGGTTGTAGCGATTAGTTGTTGGTCAGAAGTAAGTTCGTTGTAAACAGTAATTGTGCCACGAGCCTTTTGCGCCACATCAACATGTCCGGTGGCCGGAAAATCCTGAGAAAGAGATTTGGGGATATTGAATAGCTGTCCAGGAACGGCCAAATTAGCCAAGTTGACGGCTGAGGTGCTATCAGAAGCAAAAACATTAATACTCACATCTAGGGTTTGGCTAGCCGGTTTGATTGTGACTTGAGCCTTGCCTGTAGTGACAAAGACAACGATACCAAGAATAACCACAGCAACACAGGCCATGGCGACTAAGGCAACTCGATGAGTTGGTCGATTGGAACGTCTAGAGCCACTCGAAGCTTTAGGAATAAAATTAGATAAAGTCTTACGAGAACGCTGAAACCAACTAGCCATAGCTAATTTGGGAGCAACTTCTTCTGAGGGTCGAGAACTCCAAACACTTCTAATTTCTTGAAGAGCATGATGTTCGGTTGGCTCATAATCGAAAGCAACATCGACCGGAATAGCTTTTTCTTTTACGCCAGAGACCTTAACGCTATGTTGGTTTTTGACCTCAGGAACAAAAATATCATCAAGTCGGCGCTCATTTACTGGCTCTTCGAGACCAAAATCATCATCTTCGACCTCTTCTTCTTTTGCCATAGCAGTAGTAGAAATTGAATCAGAATCTATTGCAGGCTCAGCATAAAAACTTTCTATCTCGTTTACCACGTCAATTGATCCCGTATCATGCGGGGCAACCTTGCTACTATGAGAAACTTTTTTAGAAACCGGAGCCCTAGCAAGCAAAACGTCAAACTTGTATTTCTTGGCCATCTCATTTAATTCTGGGCTAGAACACAAAAAAGAGACCGACTTACCAAGAGTGCGACACTCATCTTTCAGAGAAGCAAAATGGTCTTCTTTTTTAAACGCCTTAGCGCTTTTGGGCAAAACAAATATTACTTCGTCGGCCGATGTAGCCTTAAAGAGATCCATAATCTCTTGAAACGAATCATCCTTGAGAACATTTATAATCTTCGTAGAAGACATGTCCAATTAATATACCACAATCTTACTGAAAAGTGTATTCAACAGTTGATAGATAATCCACAAGTTCTTGAGATGTTTTTATGCCCATCAATTTATCACGGAAAGTTTTGGCTCCTTCAAAATCGTTGATGTAAATCTTTATGAATCTTTTCATGACATCGAAGTTTTTATCAGTGCCCCAAAGCTCTACAAAATTTTCAATATGCTTCTTCAATAAAGCAATTCTTTCTTTAGCTGTTTTATCCTTATGATCCACCTCTCGATTAAAGAACCAAGGGTTATGGAAGATACCTCGACCAACCATAATACCGTCCATGCCGGATTCCTTGGCTTTTTCTAGACCATCAGTGTAACTTGCCACATCCCCATTCCCTATTATAGGAATAGCCTTGGCATGGGCCATATCGGCAACCTGCTTGGCCAATTCCCAATGGGCTGGTTCTTTGGACATTTCCTTCATGGTTCGCAAATGCACCAGCAAAGCATCTGGTTCAGCGTCTATGACCTTTTGAATCCAAGTTAAATCAATTTCATTAAAACCTAATCGAGTTTTTACAGATACGGGCATGTCACCAGCACCACGTTTTGTTTCTTTGATAATTTCCACTGCTAACTCTGGGCGCTTACACAACGAAATCCCCGCTCCTTGTTTCATAATCTTTCTATCCGGACAGCCCATATTAATATCAATTCCATCAAAACCTAATTCTTTAACCAATTTAGCAACTTCATAAAATTGAGCAGGATTTGAACCAAAGACCTGAGCCACAATTGGTCTTTCGTTTTCTTTAAATTTTAAATGGGGCAGAAGTTTGGGTCGGCCTTTTTCTGAACACAATCCTGCCACTGAAACAAATTCAGTATAAAAAACATCCGGCCGGCCGGCCTCAACAATAATCTGCCTAAACGCCAAATCAGTCACATCAGCCATCGGTGCCAAAACAAAAAAAGGCTTCTTTAAATTTTTCCAGAAATTTTGACGCATTGCGAAATTTATATTATTGTAACCTCAGGAGACTTACCGTGTCAAAACCCGTTGAGTATCTAGGCACTCGCTTGAATAAATGGCTAGAAGCCCATGAAACAGTCTTATCAGGACTGGGCTGGGGAGCTGTATATCTCTGGGCCGGAATCTTCCTGTCCTTAATATTTGTTCGAATTTTCACTTATGGAACAAGGTTTGAAGATCCCACTTGGGCCTACCTTGTTTATATCGGAATCACGCCGATCTTCGTCTATGCGGCATTCCTGATGTTGTGCATGATCGGTCTCATCGTCTGGGTGATCGACGAAGGTCTAACCGAGATGGTGGAATCAATCCGTGGACTCTTCCACAAAAGCGCGGCTAACTAGCCGCGCGTTTTATTTATTCTACAACAGCCCTGATACGACGATTACCACCGGAGACACTTTCTTCTTTGGTGATGGTAATTTTACCGATAGCACCAGTGTGAGTGACGTGAGGGCCACCACAGAGCTCACGAGAGAAATAATTCCCTTCTATACCGATTGAGTAAACCTTAACGCGGGAACCGTATTTATGCTTGAAAGCACCAGAAGCACCAGATTCAAAAGCTTTATCGACGTCCATCTCCTCAAATGAAACTGGTAAATCTTTGGCCACGACTTCGTTGGCAACATCTTGAGCCTGTTTTATTTCTTCTGGAGTTATCTTGCGTGGGAAGTTGAAGTCAAAACGTAAACGCTCAACGCTAATATCTGAACCAGCTTGTGGTAGTTTTTGGCCGAGAACTTTTTCTAATGCAGCAACAACTACGTGAGTAGCAGTATGTAAGCGAGTTTTCTTTTCAATTTCAGCAGAGTCAGCACCACTAATATCGCCAGAAACAATTCCGTGACCTCCAAACTTCTTTTCAGCACCAGCGCGAGAAATTTCTTTAGCTTTTTCTAATTCTTTTTCAAAACTTTCACGAGTTAAGTCTTTAGCCTTATCAGCACCGACTTCTTTAATGATTTCGTAGGGTAAACCAAAACTTTCATACAATTTAAAGGCGGACAGACCATCAAAATGTTCCACCTTTTCCATTTCCTTCAAACCATTACGGAAAGTCTTTTGGAATTTATCATTCTCTTTATTAAATTCAGAAACAATCAAATCCCTATTCAGGTTTGGATAGTAAGGAGAATAAGCCGAAACAAACTCTTCAAAAATCTTAACCAAAGTCTCTACGGAAATATTATTTAAATAAGCCTGTACAATGGCTCGACGCAACAATCGACGCAAAACATAGCCCTGTTCTTTGTTGGATGGGGTAATGCTGTCGCTCAACATAAAAGTTGAAGCTCGGAGATGGTCAGCAATGATGCGACGAGTCCTGTCGCTCGCTTCGATTGGAAGAAGGTTCATGGCTGGAGAGAATAAATCAGTACTGAAAATAGTTTCTTTGTCTTGAACCACCATAGCCAAACGTTCCAAGCCCATGCCGGTATCAATCCCCTGTGTCTTTAATTTTTCTAGTTTACCTTCAGGGCTTTGGAAGTATTCATTAAAAACAACATTCCAGACTTCTAGCCCATTAACATAAATCTCAGTGGTTGGACCACAAGGACCTTCGTTGCCGGTTGGTCCCCAGAAGTTATCAGCACGACCAAATTTCTTAACAACAATATTTGAATCAATTGATTTCCAAATTTCTTCCGATTCAACATCGGCTGGAACATCGCCCTCACCAGCAAAAACAGAAACATAATCAATTGTTAGGGCCATCTCTTTGGTTATGAATTCGTGGGCGTATTGAATCGCTTCTTTTTTCCAATAACCACCAAAACTAAAGTTGCCCAACATTTCAAAGAAAGTTAGATGAGATGCATCACCAACTTCATCAATATCAGAAGTACGAATACATTTCTGGATTGAAGTTGTGCTCAATGAACCAAAATCTTTCTGGGCGTCAGCGACACCAGTATAATACTGTTTAAACTGTTGCATTCCGGCAGTCGTAAACAACACTGACTGATCGGATGGTAACAACGACGAAGACGGCACGGCCTTGTGCCCCTTTGATTCAAAGTATTTAATAAATTTTTCTCGTATCTCTTGTTGTGTCATATTTTAAAAATTGAGTTACTGACTTGTGTGTGTCACAAGTCAGTAACGATTCAGATTGACGACTATCAGTAATGGATTCTATCGTGCTCTTTGAGCATCTTTCGGAACCGAGATCGAGCAGATACCAAATCGCGGCGAAAGGTCTTGTCGCCTCTCTTGAGAGCACCCAACTGCTCTTTCATGTTGATGTGACCAATGGTGGCTCCGACTGAACGAATTGCGTGAATGATCAGATGCCGACTCGAATTACTCGTCAAAGCCTTTTTGGCCATGAGCTAACTCCTTACGTATATCCTAACAAAAACAAGCCTTTTCGGCAAAGAAAAATAGTCTAATTTTAATTTGACAAATCGCCTCTTTTTTGCTATAATTATATGACAGGCTAACCGCCTGTTTTCTTTAACAAACCAACGCAACAAAACGCCCAAGAAAGGGGTGGCAAGTGAAGAAATCGATTACGTTTTACATCGTGACGGGGATTCTCCTCGCCGGTGCCGTGACTCACGCCATGTGGCGGAGCATGCGGAATACGGCCGGTGATCCCGACCCAACCCACTACATCTACATGTCGCCTGTTGAGCGAACCACCGAGTTCAACTCGCTCAACGACCAGCTCAAGACAACTAATGCAAACGCCGTCACGCCGGAAGAGTACTTCCGGACACTGATGAGGTTTGCACGTCTCAACGATGCGATGCGACGCGCTGAATTGGAAGGAACCAAATCCGACAAGCTCAGTACGGCATCCGGACCCAAGGGCTACTCTGCTATGGGACTGAGCGATGATCGACAGTCACTACAGTTCCTCCAAAACGAATACGTCAACCATGCATATCGGGCGTTGACGAACTCAGACGGAGGAAGGGTCGAAAAAGCTCGGAAAGACTCAGGCGTCGAACCCCAGATGTACTCTCACGCAATGCCGTTCGATCCATTCACGGGCAGATCGTGGGCCATCGTTTACTTCGCTGGTCTCTTTCTGGCTTTCGGCCATTTCCATATTCGCAACCAGAAGCTCGGCGGGAACATCCTCCTTGCATCTGACCCGCGATTCTGGCTCTGGTTGAGTATTTGGATGTTTGGCCTGTTCCGCTACCCCACAGCAATCGATGTGAAATATCAGTTGCTTCGGGCAAAGCGATTCGCGACGTTCCTTCTCTCGACATGTCTTCCCCTTACCGCCGCCGCGTGCGCTGGTAAGCAAGTGAAGGTTCCAGGAGGGAAGCAGAACACCCCGCGAACGTTGCATGTCGACACTTCGACAACGACGTGGCCGGACTACGTCGGGATGAACGGTGCAGTGTTTCATCCCGCGACTGTTCAGCACTCAGTTGCTACGGCGTCGCTAGGCAAGGCCTACGTCGGGACGTTCTTGTCCGCACCTCTCGCCCAGCGCGATCTCACTCCGAACTTCGGAAATGAAGTCGATCTGTTCGGCGGGGTGAACGGCCAAACACGTGGCATCAGCTGGAACATCGATGTGAACTACGTCGGTGTCACACCTGTCGCCAAACACGCTGGAGATGCGTTCGTCGTCTCGTTGACGGCCAAGCGCAACTTCAAAATCGGAGCCAACAGCACACTGACTCCGTCGATGACATTCCAACGTGCGATGCCGGTCAATGGACCGACACCCGGCGCTGGAAACTTCCTCCGAGGGAAAATCGGTTGGGGGCTGAATAAGTCATCGTGGTCACTCGGCGCCGACGCCGAGCTGGCTCACGATAGTGGCGCGTTCGGGTTCAACCCCGGATACTTCACGAGGCTCGGAGCCAACATCGGGCGCGCTTTCAACAAAAAGTTGCGTCTCGACCTGCCGATCAAGCTTGATCAACCTCTCTCCCATTTCGGTGACGGTCGCAAGACTGAATTCCGAATGGGGCTCACGCTGAGTTACGCGATTCGATAGTCTCACTCATCCGGCGCGGATGGGTGTGGACCTATCCGCGCCGGACAACCTCCGGCGCTTTTTAATTTAAAAAATAAAGCGGGCTCAAGAGCCCGCTCGATGTGTCTTCCCGAAAACCGGGACTTCTTTTGCCGAGAGTTCACTAACCACTCTCCGATGTTGCTCAAGAAGAGCGATTCTGCGCTTCAGAAGAATAATTGCATCGTCACGCTCACGAAGCTGACGATTTTTTATTTGAATGATTCCTCTCATCTTCAGAAAAAATTTCAAAGAACGAAAACTTCCTTTTTCCAATATCGTCACCTCCATTTATTATTTATAAAAAAATAATCCCCACACTACAAGAAAAATCTGTGCATAAGTCGCCCAAAATTAGTTCATCATTTTGCGGAGAGCGCAGTATTCACATTTTTTATCGTCACAAAAAGTATTCCAGAACTTAAGACCAAGAATTTCGTCAGCCACAAACATAATTTGTTCGGTAAGTTGGGCAACCTCTTCATCGGTAATGACAAAAGCTTCTTTTTTGAATCTGCCTTTTTCATCGGGTTCAATAAAGTCAATCTCGCCAGATTCCATGGTAAATTTTTTACCATCATCAAACTTGCTCAATAATAATTTATAAAAAACGAGCTGGCGCTTTATGTTGCCTTCTGAACTCTTTGTTGTGCCCTCGATATCACCCCTAGTTTTTGGTTTAGATGTTTTATAGTCAACCACTCGAACACTCTTGCCATCACTTAATTCTATTTTATCCAATTTGCCTGTAATGCGAACATCTTCTGACAAAACGATACCCTTAACATTAAACTCTGTGAGAACATTTGTGTTCCAGGAGTCTTTATATGTTTCATACCAACCACCTAAGGCCAACTTGCCTTTTTCAGTGCATTCGGCCAAATCGGCATCACTCAACGGTTCTTTTGCTAAATATTCTAGGAATTTTTCATAAAACCAAGAACTTGATGGCAATTTTGTTTTGGCTTGATCAAACAAATCTTTTAAAGCACCGTGTACAGCAGTACCGTACATTTGGTGCTTGGATTTTGCTTTTGGGATACGTAATAAGTTTGTATAGAAATAATTCCAAGGACAAGTCAGGTAGTTGTTTAGACCGGTAACAGACAAACCATAAGTCGTAAATATTCTTTTTATAAATTCTTTGTTTTTTATGTCAGGCTCTTTCTCGATTGGGGCAGTAAACATGAAGTCTTTCTGGCGAGACAGTTCTTTTTGGATTGTATCTGTATCTATCGCCTCAACCAGCTCGGGCTTAATCTCGGCTATAAATTGTGTTGGTAGTTGTTGTTGACCGCCACTATTTTCTGAAGCATAAGTAATGGCAACCTCTTTTCTGGCCCGGGTCAAAGAAACATAGAACAACCGACGCTCATCGTCTTCACTAGTCCCTTTTTCTGGAATATCTCCCGCTAAAGCAAAAACCCTATCGGGAAGTGAAATTAATTGTGGCCGACGTTTATTCCCCCAATGGCCATCGAAGGCATTAACAATATAAACACAATCAAATTCTTGGCCCTTAGAGCGATGGGCGGTCATTAAACGAACCTTGCCAATGGCACCGTGAGAAGAACGTTTGAGTAAAATATTATGAGTACGAAGAGTATCGAGATATTCTAAAAATCCGGCCAAAGAAAAATCTTTATGGCGCATCACCAGCGCCTGCAATTCACTGAACAAACTATTTACTCGATCAAGTTTTTCTCCGGCATCAACTTTATTTAAAATCGAAGCAAGGAAACCTGACTCACGAATAATAATCTCAAAACACTGTTCAGCGTTTTCGTTTTTAGCTATCGTTGCCCACTTGGACAGATTTTCATAATATTCCGAAATCTTGTGTGGCTTTTCTAGATCTAAACCACTCAAATGTTCGACCGACTTAACAACCAAATACGGAGAGATTCTTTTTTCATTAGCATGAGCAATTACATTATAAATATCTAATGGATTAATCCCCAAAAAATCTATATGCAAAGATTCCAGCAAAAGATCAACTGAGCCAAAATTAACAGCTGCTTTGAAAAGCAATAAAAGCTTCCTAATATCAGAATCAGACATAATATCCTGATCAGATTCAATCACATAAGGGATTCCAATTTTTTCAAAAGCGCGGGCGATTTCACCTGCGTCCCTATTCTCTCTATACAAAACGGCTATTTCTTCAGCTGGCATACCTTCTTTGATGTGCTTTTGAATATCATGCGCTAAAAAGTATAGCTCTTCGACAGGTTTTGAAAAAGCGCCTAAGCGAATCTTGTCTAAGCCTGTTTTTTTATTTTGAGATTTTAATTCTTTTGGACCAGCCAAAACACTGTGAGCGGCATCGAGAATAGATTGATGAGATCGATAGTTGTCTTCAAGCACAATCAACTTGGCATTGTGGTACAACTTCTGCATATGTAAAAAATTCTCTAAAGAAGCTCCTTGAAACCTAAAGATGGCTTGTTTTTCATCTCCCACCACAAACAAATTTGGGTCCGGATGGAAATTACACAACAACTCAATCAATTTATTTTGTGCATTGTTTGTATCCTGGTGCTCATCAACCAAAATATACTGATACTGTTCTTGAAGTTGCAACAACAAACTACCGTTCCCAGATAGTTCTTCGACAACTTCCATAATCATGTCGCTAAAATCGTAATACTTTTTTTCAGCTAAAGTTTTTTGGTAATACCAATAAACTTCGGCCAATTCAATATTTTTACTAATTTGTTTCTGTAGTTTCTGGTAATCGCCCTTCATTTTACCCTTGTGGGCGCCTTTCTCATGATAAAGATCTTCGATATTAGCAAAAGCTTGTTCCTCGGCCACCATTATTTTTCTGAACTTATCCGGAGAGATACCCTCACGCTTCAATTCATTAATTGAAGACATAATCGGCCTAATATAATAGAGGGGGTCACCGAAAGGTTTCAATTCGTGTAAAGAAAGTTCGCTTATGGCTTGTTCTATAATTTTTACCTGATCAACTTCGGTGATGCTTTCTGAGCCGATAATTTTAGAAAATGAACTTGGGTTTTGCTTAATAACATCATTACAGAATCCATGGAAAGTACTGATCGAGACACGATAGGCCGGCGCACCAATCATGTCGGCCAAACGACGACGCATTTCTGCAGCACCAGCCTCAGTGAAAGTCAGAGCCAAAATATTCTCCGGCTCAGCTTGAGTCTTTAATAAAATATTAGCAATCCGAAGAGTGAGAATTTTGGTCTTACCAGTGCCAGGCCCAGCCACAACCATGACTGGCCCCTCAATGGAATCCACCGCCTCTTTCTGGGCCTTGTTTAACTGTTTGTAGTGTTTCTCAAATTCTGTCATTAAAACAATAATACCATTTTTAAAAATAAAGGCCGACTCTCGTCGGCCGGGCACCTTGATGGCTAGCGCAGAAGAAGCACTTCAAGAACTTCCGGCTGTTTATCGCCGTAACCAGTGCCATCGCAATATTGGCACGGGATCCAAGCACCAACGACAGCCGGGTTCAACCTGAAGCCGTTGAAACATTGAGGACAAAAATTGCTGTAATGTTTCCAGCGATCCTTTTGGGTAACCACCGGAGCATCATTCTGATCCATAAGCACCTCACTATTGAAGATACAATTGATTAGCAATTACGTCAATAATCTGCTACAATCAATAAAATGCTTATAGATGACATCACAATCAGGGTAATGGCCGGAGATGGCGGAGACGGTACTGTTTCTTTTAATAAGAATATGATGTCTCTTGGACCAACTGGTGCCATGGGTGGCGTAGGTGGCCAAGTCTATGTTGAAGGGGTTGCTGACCTCGGTGCTTTGTTGCGCTTAAGACATAGCAAGGTTTTCAAAGCCGAAAACGGCAAGGTTGGTGGACGCCAATTTAATGATGGCCACGATGGAGCTGATTTGATCATTCAAGTTCCCGTTGGTACTGTTGTTCATAATTTAGACACAAAAACAGACACCGAAATTACCCAAATTGGAGAAAAGGTAATGATTGCTCGTGGTGGCCGTGGTGGTAAGGGCAATTACCATTTCCGCTCCTCAGTAAACACTAGCCCTAAAGAATTCCAAAAAGGAGAACCAGGAGAAAAATACACCATTCGATTAGAGCTCAAACTTATCGCTGACGTTGGTTTGATTGGTTTACCTAACGCCGGCAAATCATCTCTATTAAATGAACTAACCCGAGCCAAGAGTAAGGTTGCCAACTATGCCTTCACAACACTTGAACCTCACTTGGGTGTTTATTATGATTTAATTCTCGCCGACGTTCCTGGTATCATCGAAGGCGCTTCAACGGGAAAAGGTCTAGGGGTAAAATTCTTGCGCCACGTTGAACGCACTAATACCCTTTTCCATTTATTGTCAGCCGAATCTGTCGATCCTGTCGGAGATTATGAAGTAATTAGAGGAGAACTTGGGGCATACAACCCAACACTACTAAAAAAGAAAGAATATTTATTCATATCAAAATCAGATATGTTGCCAGCACCGGAATTAAAGAAATTGGTGACCAAATTAAAAAAGAAAAACACAACGGTTACGCCACTGTCAATTCATGACGAAGACAGCCTGGAAAAAGTAAAGAAAATTCTAAACACTATCGCAGATAAGAAAACAGCCCGCTAGGGGCTGTTTTCTTATCTTTAATTTTTAGTACCATCTAGCTTATTAATAATTTTTAGTATCAAGTCATTTTGATTTTCCAAGTGCTGAAGAATAGTTTCAATCTCTTCTTCGGCCTGCACATTCACCTCGAAGTCTGCTTCCGCTCTTGTCTCGGCGTGCTTACCTTGTAAATTTTGACCTACCATAATCAATGGCAACAACATCAACTGAATCATGTTGGATATAAAAAGCCAAAGGACAAATGCTGGGTATGGATCAAATCGCATCTCCACAGGAGCAAGGAGATTCCACAAAAGCCAACCAATAGTCCAGGCTACCACAATCAAGAAAAAACCCATTGTGCCAATGGTTTTTGTGACAGAAAGAGCAATCTTCTCCAGCAAAGAAAGCTTTTCCTTATGTTCTATGTTTGGGTTACGTACCGGACGACGCTTCTCGCGAAGCTCGCTAACAGATAAAGGATTATGAATAGACATAACAAAACAATACCACACCTTGGGCAGAATATATCCACACCCAAAATAAACTAGCGAGAGCGATAAAACAAATAAATCAAAGAACCTGAGATATCCGCCACTAAATCCCGAAGAGTATCCGACAAATCACCACCATAAAAATATTTTAAGAATTTTGGAAGATAGACAGGAGAATAAACAGAAGACAGATGTTCAGCGATTTCCCAAGCTATTCCGACAGTAGACACAACCCCAATTATGGCCAGCCAAAAACCTAAACTTTTTTTAGAGGAATAATTTTTAGAAAATAATGGCTCAAATAACCATGCGACAGCAATCCCACCAATAACATGACACACCTTATCACTATAAGGTATATGTGTGGCCAATAGAGAAATGGCAATCAAGATAAACCCCAGAATCGCAAACTCGATTAGTCTTTTCATTAAGTAATGGATCGATACCTATTTACTGCTAAGGGTACGAATACCACAATTATACCAACTATCCATAATAATGAGAACCAGATATTGTTGCCAACTGGGAGCCCGAGGGTTAAAGCTCGGACAGTATTAACGGTATAAGTGATCGGGTTATGCTCAGCAAAAGCACGAATAGCAGAAGACATGCTTTCAACTGGAACGAAAATTGAACTACCAAAAGCTAATGGGAATACCCAAATAAAACCAGCAACCTGAGCAGTTTCTGGGGTTTTAACGGCTAAACCAATGGTTGCTGACACCCAAGAAAAGGCATAGCCAAACAAAAGGATTAAAGACAATGCGCCCATAAAATTAAAGATGCCGTGATCGATTCTAAAACCAACAAACAAACCAGCAATGGTCATAAGAATAACAACAAATAAATTACGCAAAAGATCAGAGATTGTTCGTCCGGCCAACACGGCCAAACGAGACATCGGCAAAGAGCGGAAACGGTCAATCATGCCACGAGACAAATCATCAACCAAACCAATACCAGTCTGAGTAGCACCAAACAAAACTGTTTGGACCAAGATGCCTGGCAATAAATAGTTGATGTAGTTTTCTACACCAGTTTTAATTGCACCTCCAAAGACATAGGTAAACAATAACAACATCATCACAGGCTGTATTGTAGAAAAAACTAGGAGCTGAGGCATGCGAGTGAACTTGACCAAGTTTCTTTTGGTCATAACTCGAACATCGGAAAATGTATTTGAGAAATTATTCATATTTATTCAGCACTGTGGCCGGTCAAAGCCATAAATACATCGTCCAAACTTGGACGACGCAAAACAATGTCGTTAATTTTTATATTAGCAGCATCTAATTCGCGGACAACATCAACCAGGACGGCTGCACCACCACTCACTGGCATTGTAATAATATCTGAATCTTCCTTTATGTGAGCTAATTCACTGCCAAACGGGGAAATTATAGAGACTGCTTCTTGAATCTTTTCTCGGTCTGAAACATGAAGTTCGACAACATCTCCCCCAACCTGACTTTTTAATTCATCGGCTGTCCCTTGAGCAATGATACGACCATGGTCAATCACCAAAATCTTGTCAGCCAATTGATCTGCTTCCTCTAAATACTGAGTAGTCAAAACGACTGTCGTGCCATCTTTTACCAATTCTCTAATAACATGCCACAAAGCAAAGCGGCCACGTGGGTCTAAACCAGTTGTGGGTTCATCCAAGAATAGGACTTTAGGATTTATAACTAAACTAGCCGCCAAATCCAACCTTCGGCGCATGCCGCCTGAATATGTTTTAAGAATACGATCACCAGCATCATTCAAATCAAACTGAGTAAGAAGTTCAGCCGCACGGCGACGAGAATCAGCTACAGATAAATGGTATAAGCGACCCACCATTTCTAAATTTTCTCGGCCTGTTAAATTGTCATCGACAGCCGCATACTGACCAGCCAAACCAATAACAGAGCGGAGCTTGTTGGCGTCACGTACAACATCAAAACCGGCAACACGAGCAGAACCACTTTCTGGCGTTAGTAATGTGGTCAGGATCCTAACAGTGGTTGTTTTGCCAGCGCCGTTTGGACCAAGAATAGCAGTCACACTCCCACGCTTAACATCAAAGCTAACATTATCTAATGCCCTAAAGGTCTTATTATATGTTTTAGAAAGGTTGCGAGCCGTAACAATATTTTCAGCTGAATCCAAAGAAGCTTCTGGTCGAGTTAGTTCCATGTGCTCCAAAAATATATTAGTAAGGTCGTTAACCTGCCAACCAGCCGCTGTCAGACTGTCGATTATTTGTTTATTCGACAATCCAAGATTCCGAGCATCTTCTACGTATGAAATTAAAGGGTGATTAGCCATGTTTATGTGTTACTTAAGAGTCTATTAGTATACCAGAAACTGGCCTAAATATCAAGGCCAGTTTTAAATACCAAAAATAAGCTAGTCCTTACTTCCTTTTGTAGATTCCGTCGAGTCGCAACGAGACTTAATGTCTTCTAAGAGATGCTCGGACAAACGAAATTCTGCATCTTTTTGCTTAACTGTATTTAAAATATCTTTGCAAAATTTACCACGCACATCCTTACTGTCTTCCAATCTTTGAACCCGACCAAGAACTCCTTCCACCTCATTTTGAAAATCTTTATTCAAACGATCAATTCGTTTTTGATTACTGATCGATGTATCTATTTTGACATGGTCCGCATCTTTTATTTCATTTTTTATTGGAGTTTCCTCAGGTTTATTTTTAACGACTGAACTAGGAGTGGGCTGAATAGATTCTTGTGGTGTGTTTTTGTGTTGCAAATTTTCATTTTCCAACTCAACCACTTCTTGTAAGCGCCGAGTAGCAAAAACACGGTGAAGCTCCACTTGCTTAACTGGCGAACTTGCTTTCAATCTCACCTGCTCACTAACACGCTTAAAATCATAAAGAGGATGGGCCACAGAAACATCACTAACATCAGCAAAAACCGACAAACCCGTAACCATGGACAACGCAACCACAGCAAAAACTGTCGCGTACTTCATTAAATGATAATGCTTAATTACGCTGGCACTGTTTCTCTGCTGAGACATTAATACAAACTTTTCTTTAGTTGAATTCAAAAATGTTTTGTCTGGCTGAACATAAGAACGCAAACTACGTTTGAGTTTCCATATAGCTAATTGTTCTTTAATAAAATTCATTATTTTAAATACGGGATAAGCCTCTTACGCAAACGATGAATAGCCACACGTAAAGAAGACTCTGACTTACCTGTCACCTTTGCCAAATCTGCATAAGACATATCGGCAACAAAATGGTGTTCAAATAATTCTTGCTCCTCTTGTGAAAACTTTTCAACGATCTCCATTATTTCTCGAATCTTAGCCGTTCCATCTGAACTAGCTTTGTCTTCGGCAATATTTCCCCCTTCTTCTGGTAAGTCGGCAAGATATGAAGGTTTCTTTAAGCGAAAATAATCTATTGCTGAATTTCTGGCAATCTGCCAAATCCATGCAGTAAAGTTTCCGGTTCCTCTATTGAATTGTTCGATACTTTTAACAACTTTTAAAAAAACTTCTTGAGTTAAATCTTGAGCAACTTCTTTGTGCCGAACCCTAGCCATAAAAAAAGCATAAATCGGTTTAGAAAAATGGTCAAATATTTTCCCCGCAGAAGCAGAATCTCCTTTTTGGAGGGCCTCGGCTTCTTTGTTAAAAGAGTCTTTGGGCACCATAGTATATACGTTTGGATGTGACCTATTGTTTCTCGCCTTCTAGCTTCTAGAATACCATGTTTTGCTTGATTTTTCAACACAAATACTCTCTGGCCCGGTTCCTGTTATCTCTAAAATACAAAATGCCCGCTCTTTCGATGGGGCATTTTGTATTTAATGGGGGGATAACGGGAATCGAACCCGTGACCGCGCTGCCACAGAGCGCTGTGATAACCGCTTCACCATATCCCCCAATATTAACTACGGACTTAATACGTCCTTCTATTATATCGTATTTTATTGCATAAATCCAGGGGTAAAGTTATCCATGCTTTACGTTTTGGCTTTTTTAACGTAGAATTCAATAGCTACGATGCTCTCGTAGCTTAATGGATAAAGCAGGACTCTTCTAAGGTCTTGATGGGGGTTCGATTCCCTCCGGGAGCACCAGAGAGGCAATAGAGCAATATCGGGCCGTTGTGTAACGGTAGCACGCATGATTTGGGATCATGTAGTCCGGGTTCAAATCCCGGCGGCCCGACAAGTTAGATCTGAACGGCTCAAGTGGTTGAGCCGTTCAGATTAAGGCGGGATTCGTATATCGGTAATACATGAGTTTTCCAAACTCAAGAGACGGGTTCGACTCCCGTATCCCGCTCCAAAGAAAAAACAGGCCATTAGTGTCTGTTTTTTCTTTGGAGCCAAAAGTAAGGATAATGCCACTGCTACGTCATATGTATTAGGCCCTCCATAAAATACAGGCCAACCACCATGAACCGTAACATTTTAATAGCCTCATCCATTGTCCTAATGTTTGGTTTTGCAGCGATATTAACCCTAAGCAACAAGGCACCCAACGACACTTCAATCAGTGTTACTCCAACCCAAACACCAGCCCCCATAAAACGTATTGAGATCACATTAGGGCAACAAACATTATCCTATTATTCTGACGACACTTTGGTTAATACGATAAAAATTTCATCTGGTCTTCCAAGAACACCGACCCCAATCGGAACCTTTACTGTGCTGGACAAGATCCCAACAAAAGATTACATAGGCAAAAACTTGGATGGCACATGGTACGACCTCAAAAACACACAATGGAATTTAAGATTTTCTAATCTTGGGTATTACATTCACGGCGCATATTGGCATAACAATTTTGGCCACCCGATGAGTCATGGCTGTATTAATGTCTCCTATGCCGACATGCCTCAATTGTATGAATTTGCCGACCTTGGTACACTTATTGTCATAAAACAATAAGCTGGTCTGCAAAATGCCAACCAAGAAAAACAGATTCAACTTCGTTTCCGATGAGGTCAAACAAAAGCACATCCAAAATATAATTGGTTTCTTTAAATCTGAAAGAGATGAAGAAATTGGTGTTATTGCCGCCGAACAAATCCTAGACTTCTTTATTGAAAATATAGGTGAAGACATCTACCGCAAAGCCATCAAAGATTCTCAAAAAATTATCAAAGAAAAATTAGAAGATATGGGAATAGAAATCGAAAGCTTATCCATCAAATAAATACAGCCCGATATCGGGCTGTATTTATTTGATATTTATTCTTTATCAGCAAACACCACGAGTCTCTTTGAATAGCTTTCAGAAACCTTATCCCAAACACCTTCGCAAGTTATAAGATTCAAATGGGCCTTACCGTCATTAGAAACAAAAACGGACGAAGCATCGGCTTCTGGTTCAAAATGCTTAATTTCTTTTACTACAAAGCTAATGATTCCCCCATCATAATTTTCTACCGAAATCTTATCTCCTATCTTTAATTTATTAAGATTATCGAATACCGAACTTCCTCCTTTTTTAAGTAAGCCATAATGCCCATCAATAACAGCACTACCTATTTCTCCTGGACGCTTACCCAAAGAGAACCAGCCGACATTCCCCACAACCACCGGAACCCCCATAGCGCCCGCGGCTGTTAAACCAACGTTCTCAACAAGAGAATCTACGCCAATAATTGGAATTCTCAATCTTAAAGGCAAGCTTCCCTTGCCTTGATTTGGCAAATTTAAAAAATTTTTAGCAAGTGGCTCTGCGCTATTTTTAAACAACAAACTTGGTGCAGAAAAAATTAAAATTAGGCCAACCAATAAACCAAAGCTAAATAATAGCAGGGCCTTATTTAGCTTTGGTTTATTAAGCTTCATTTTTTAGCGCAAGATCTTTTCGCCTTTGATAACCCTAAGGAGAATCACAACAACAGCAAACACAAGAAGAACATGGATAAGAGCACCAGCGACAGGGAAAATTATAAAACCGAAAAACCATAGAACCAAAAGAATAATGGCAATATTTAATAACATATAGTTTGTGATTTAGTTAGTTTGTAGCTTTTTAAATACGATACTCGAGACCACAAACAATGAGAGTAGCCCAAAGATTAAAGCCGTGACAGAAGAACCACTGGAGGTTGGTCCCACTCCTGCGTTAGGAAGCTGCGGAATTGGCGTCACAGAAGGGGTTGGAGTACTAGGAGGTAATAATGCTGGCGTTGGGGTACTAGTCGGGAAAGGGGTTGAGTTTGGTGTCGGAGTTAAAGTTGCAACTGGTGTGGGTGTGAGACTTGGGATTGGGGTAGGAGTTGGTGTCGATGTTGGGATTGGGGTAGGAGTTGAAAGAATGCAAGAAGGTTTAGTTATTGGACTAGTATCCAATGTGACCGCACCATTACGGGCAAAGACTCTACCATTCACAGAGGCGCCAGTCGTAGCCGTTATGGAGGTTAGAGCGACGAGGTTACCAACGAAATTAGAATTTGTGCCTAAGGTCGCTGATGAAGCGACCTGCCAAAAAACATTACAAGCTTGAGCGCCATTAATCAAATTGATTCTACTCCCGCTCGACGTGGTCAAAGAAGAACCCACCTGAAAAATAAAGACAGCGTTCGGATTTCCTTGTCCATCAAGAGTCAAGGTGCCAGTGAGGCCTAAAGAAGAGTTTGAATTATAAACACCTGGCACCAAAGTTAAGCCACCCAAATCACCAGAAACTGTTGAGGTTGATGCTTGAGACGCAAGAGAATTATAAGCCGTAACAATATCTGTCATTGCCTGAGCCGCAGTAGCATCCGTTATGTGTTGAGTACCATTAACGATACCAGGCGGAAAACCCGTAACCGACGTACCTGGACTCAACCCCAGATCCCCATTCACTGTAGTTGAACCGGTATTTGTAATTGTAGACCCTCCAAGAACAGCAAAACTATCAGCGACACCCAAGCTAACTGTCGTGGCTGCACCAGCCGTGAGGGATCCAAGTAAGCCTAGGCTAATAAGTGCTACAACCAATGCTAGTCCGACCTTTTTATGTTTCAACATATATTTGTTAATTTTTTAAACTCTTTAATTTAGTATGGCCCTAATCAAAGATAATGATATAGACTTGTCCACTGATACCTAAAACGTTTGAGACCGCAAAATATTACAGGGCGGGGGTATTGGCTTTATTCATTTTTTCTTTTTGATAGTTTGGTATACTGCGGATATGGAACCATTAGCCTCACAAATCAGACCCAAAGAACTGGCCGAATTTGTGGGCCAGCAACATTTAGTTGGGCCAGACAAGCCACTCTCAGTCGCCATCAGTAAGAAGCATTTATTTTCGTTCATTCTTTGGGGACCGCCTGGGGTTGGCAAAACGACACTGGGCCGAATCTATGCCAATGCATTAAAGGCCGACTACCATGAACTCTCAGCTGTCTCTGCCGGCAAAGAAGACATTCGTAAAATAGTTGATGCACCAGAAGGATTATTTGGGCCTAAAATTTTATTTCTAGACGAAATTCATCGTTTCAATAAAGCTCAGCAAGACTTCCTGCTCCCTTTTGTTGAATCAGGAAAATTAACCCTAATTGGCGCGACAACTGAAAATCCAAGTTTTGAAGTCATCCCCGCCCTTCTCTCTCGATGCCGAGTCTTTGTTTTAGAAGAATTAAACGAGGGCGACATGGCCACCATATTCAAACGTACGGGCCTCAAGATCCCCAAGGACGCATCGGATTGGCTAATCTCTATGGCTGGTGGTGATGCCCGCCAAGCCATCACCATGCTCGAAAACACAAAACAACTTTATGATGGTATTACTTTAGAAAACCTAAAAAGCACCCTGCAATCAAAAACTTTACGTTATGACAAAAAAGGTGAGGAACATTACAACACCATAAGCGCTTTTATTAAAAGCATGCGAGCCAGTCAGCCAGATGCTGCACTCTACTATCTCGCACGAATGGTTGAATCTGGCGAAGACCCAAAGTTCATCGCCAGACGTATGGTTATTTTTGCTAGTGAAGATATTGGATTAAAGGACCCTAATGCTCTTGTTGTCGCCAATGCTGTTTTCCAAGCCGTTGATACCATAGGCATGCCGGAAGCTGGAATTAATCTTGGCCATGGTGTTGCCTATCTAAGCCTCGCCCCCAAAGATCGTTCAGCTCATGATGCATACAAAGAAGCTCTTGTCGATGCCAAACAATTAGGCAACTTGCCCATCCCGATGATTATACGTAATGCTCCAACCAAATTAATGAAAGATTTAGGTTACGGCCAAGATTATGAAATATATACCAGCAAAGACCTTCTCCCAGAAAAATTAAAAGACAAGAAATACCTAAAAAAATAAACAGCCGATTACTCGGCTGCCAAAAGAATACATTGGGTTATACAATCTGCCCACACCCGAACGTCAGCTTCAGCCAGTCCCAACTCTTCGATACACTGAGAAATTTCTTCTCGTGAGATGGTCACCTTCCAGCTCATGTTTGGGCCACTGCAAGTAACCAACATATCACGCGCAGCAAAAAGCATTAAGTGATACACGACAGGCATGACCCCATAGAGAGGGTTGAAATCAAGATCTTCCCCAAACCATTCTGGAAAAGAAACCCGTTTTGATGTGTCATAAAGAGCACAATCAAACAGTGGAGATCCTACACACCTTGCAACAAGATGCTCTGGCATAAAAGACAGGAGCACAACCAAAAGCTTGTAACACTTTGGATTCACGGGAACCTCCAGAGCCCAATTGTACATGAGATCGTAAAAAATCAAAGCCCCACCAATATGGTGGGGCTTTGATTTTTGAATTACTCGGATCCGAGATTCAAAACTGAAGACTACATGATAGCTTCTTTCAAAAGCTTACCAGGAGTGAAGCGAGGCTTCTTAGAGGCTTTGATGTGGATCGTTTCGCCAGTGCGAGGATTGCGTCCTTCGCGAGCTTTGCGATCGGCGACCTTAAAGATACCAAAACCAGTAATGTTGACCTTATCTCCTTTGCGCATAACCTTGGTGACTTCTTCTACGAAGGCATCAATCCATGCGATACCATCTTTCTTGGAAACACCCATGCGTTCAGCCAAGATCTGTGCTAACTGACTCTTTTTTACAGCATTTGCCATAGTATTTGTTTGATAATTTAATTGGTTATTATAGCAACAATCGACCTTATTATTGCTTAGTCCTCACACCTATTTGATAGGTTGTGATGGATTTTCCTTGGTTTTTAAACCTAACTTCTTAATTCTCTAGGTTTTCCGCCAAAATTGCAATAGGGGTGTTGATAATCAAGGTTTTTCGCTAGTTTGACAAAAACTTATTTTAATATTATTATAATTGCACAAGGAGAGACGAGATGCCTAGAAAGACCCAGAGCAAAAGAGACAGGCTGTTCATTCAAGCAAGGAAACTCCGTGTAGCAAGAAGGTTCGACGTCAAGATACGGAAACACAAGAAAGTTGTCTTCGGAGGTGGCAATCGTTTTGTAGCAGAATGGGTAATGACCTATGATGCCACACCACTCAGAGACATTCGAAGAATGATCAAGCGGGCTGGCCAGAAGCCCTGCTGTTAGCAATCGCCCATTCTCCGCACCATGGCCTGCCTCTCCGGCGGGCCGTTTTAATTACAGAAACTCCTTGATAAGTAAAAGTTCACCATACGAAACAAGATGCGAGCGAAGCCTAAACCCAATTCGAGACAATCGAGATGTTGCAGGAGTCAGCTAATATAATTAATGGCCAGCAGGCCAATTAGCTGACGAACCTGCAATGCGAGCTTAGCTGAGACAAAACAAGGAGCTCGGAGAGTCCTTGTTTTGTCGGAGGCGTGTCGAGAATGGTTTGAGGCGAAGCGATTCTAGAGATGGTGACTAGGTTTAACGAGCGTACTCTAAGGCTCTCGTCTCCCGAATAACATTAACTCTAATTTCGCCAGGGTATTTCATTTCTTCTTCAATTTTCTTGGCAACGTCTTTGGCAAGCTTGATGGCACCTAAGTCATCGATACGAGTTGGGGTGACAAAAATACGTAATTCGCGACCGGCTTGGATAGCATAGGATTTTTCGACACCTTCAAAACTCTTAGCAATTCTTTCAAGTTCTTCTAAGCGCTTCAAATAGACCTCAACGGTATCTTTACGAGCACCTGGGCGAGCGCCAGAGATGGCGTCAGCGGCCTGAACGATACGAGCTTCTAAGATTGAATATGGATATTCATCGTGGTGAGCTTCCATGGCCTGAATAACACGTGGATCAACATTAAATTTCTGGAGAACCTTACGACCAATTTCAACGTGAGTACCCTGAACTTCATGGTCTAGAGCCTTACCGATGTCATGGAACAAAGCACCTCTCTTGGCCAACATGACGTCAGCACCAAGTTCAGAAGCCAACATGCCAGCAATATGAGTCATCTCAACAGAGTGACGCAAAATATTTTGACCAAAACTAGTACGGAAAGCCAAGCGACCTAATAATAGAGTTAGTTTAGGATCAAAAGGACCAACGCCAGTTTCAAATAAAGCAGCCTCCCCTTCTTCTTTCATCTTGGCGTTCATCTCATCGTTAGCTTTTTGAACTTCTTCTTCAATCTTAGCAGGATGAATACGGCCATCAGCGATTAAGCGTTCAATGGCGATACGGGCAATCTGGCGACGAACTGGGTCAAAACCAGAAATAATCAAAGCTTCTGGGGTGTCATCGATAATGACATCAACGCCAGTTAATCTTTCGATAGCTTTAATGTTGCGTCCTTCTTTACCAATAATCTTGCCTTTGACTTCATCGGAAGGAAGATTGACCACAGTCGTCATTGTGTCAGAGATATGGGAACCGGCATAACGCTGAACGGCTAGGGTTACAATTTCTTTGGCTTTCTTTTCTAATTCCTCTTTATTATCCGTATCAAGTTTGTGCATCTTACGATAAAGTTCATCCTTAGAATCTTCTTCAATCTTAGTAATTAATTCGGTTTTTGCTGCCTCACGACCCAAACCGGCGACTCTTTCAAGTTCAATGATTTGTTTGGCATGAGTAGCTTCAACTTGAGACTTCAAAGCAACCACTTCTGTGGCCTTTAACTTAAGTTGTTCTTTTTCCGATTCAATTTCTTTAGACTTTTGTTCCAACTCAGTCTCCTTGCGAGTCAATAAGCTTTCAATACGCGAAAGCTGAGCCGACCGCTCTTTTTCTTCTTTCTTGGATTCTTCTAGGGTCTTTAAGGCAGTATTCTTGGCTTCAAGGACTAAGTCTTGAGCCTGAGACTTGGCGTCAGTAAGTATTTGCTGAGCCTTAGATTCGGCATTAGAAGCCTTTTGGGAGGCCAAAAACTGTCGTGCAAAGTATCCTATCAGTAAGCCTAAAGATGCCGCGATAAGTGCGGGCAAAATGATTGTCATTTGTTATTGGTAAAGTTAGAAAAACCATATTGGTACTTCTAGCTAATATTAAAGGAAATTTAACCCTACTATACAGAAAAGGGCATCTTTAGGCAAACTCGATGTCAACATAAATAAAAAGCTCCGGACAAGACCGAAGTCGGGTCAAACCCGGAGCTTCTAGTCTTGCACGGAGCGGCGTCAGCCGATCATGCCCCTCATGAGGTCGATAAGGCGATCGGCGCCAGATTGTTCATTGGAATGATCGCCCTGTTTTCCTTCGTCAGGAGCGGTCGCCATGGCATCAATAATGCTCAATGCTTCATGGCTAACTCCTTCTGGCAAATCAATGAGACAACTGCCATCACATGAGGTAACGACAAACTCGCCTTTGTTTCCAGTGGCGTGAATGTGCCAGTAAACACCTTTGGCCTTCGCGCACCAGACACCAACGCTTACCAACCGTCCTTTCAAACCAGACATGACTAGACACCTTTCCTTAGGCCAAAGTTTCTGCTTTCAGACCACCCTTAGAGGACTGAAATTCTTCTTGGGCAGCAAGATCACGCTTCTTTGCGATCTCTTTGCAAACCCTCTTGCGCAAGGCTTCGATTTGCTCCCTTGAGCCCGACCGGCCACTGCCGGCAAACTCTTTGCAAAAACGAGACCAGTTTGATTCTACTTCTGCCGTCAGGTGCTTCATGGGCATATTGCAAAGAGCCTCGCCCCACAATTCCAAACCAACGAGATCAAGCACGTCACCATGATCTCTCATGGCCGAAGACAAGAAAGTCTCAAAGGCCATACTGGAACGCATATTGCTCAAGTCGGCACTGTTTGAAGTGGAAAGATTGGCCGCAATAGTGATCACGGACTTAGTCTGCAAATTCGATGGCATGGAATAACGCACGCCGGTAGAAATCTTATTGGCAGACTCAAGGAGGGATGCAATCTCGGATTTCGCCTGGTCCATGAAATGCCGAGCATCCCAATCCAAAGCGAACACAAGCTGGACGTAATCACTACCTGTCCCCAACTGGTTGATCGCCATAACAAAGCGATCTCGGACAACATCAATCCTGTCTGCCGTAGAAAGAAACCAAGGCACCAAAATAAGTGCGGGCGCACCTTGGCCAGTCGTAACGGTGTAATCATGGGAGTGCTGAATTACCAAACGCTCCCGGGTACCCTCTTCGTGTCTTCTCATTACTAACTCCCGACATCCACGCTCCAAGGCGCATCGTCTTAGGCCCCTATGGCCCAAAACTAGGATTTGCATATTATACAACAAAAAGACTTTTCAGCAAAGGTTGGGTTGAGAGAGTTCAATCTGATATACTAATCACATGAGACCAATCGTACTTACAATTTTGGATGGATGGGGTTATTCAAAAAATACTGGTGGCAATGCCATTACTAACGCCGGCACAGTAGCCCTAAATGAAATTCTGCAAAACTATCCATCAATGCTTCTTCAAGCATCGGGGCCAGCAGTTGGTATGACTTACGGTGAATCCGGCAACAGTGAAGTTGGTCACATGACTCTCGGCGCGGGTCGGGTAATCTTCCAGTACTTAACACGCATCAACAAGGCCATTAAAAACGAAGAATTTTTCACTAACCCAGTCTTAATGGAGGCGGCAACTCACTCTAAGACCAATAACTCAACTTTTCACATCGTCGGCCTTTTAACTTCTGGTGCGGTGCATGCTCATTTGGATCATCTTGTTGCTCTGGTTAAATTTGCAAAAGACAACAACCTTCAATATAAAATACACTTGTTCACTGACGGTCGTGATTCTGGCTTGAGAGAAGCTTCGGATACCCTACAAAAACTTTCTAACTCAATTGGTGGATTAGAAAACCTGGCTACAGTTATTGGTAGAGATTTCTCCATGGACCGGAACAACAACTGGAACAAAACTGAAACAACTTACAACTTATTGACTCAAGGCGCTGGATTAAAAACTGAAAATATTTTTAAAGAACTAGATGGGTGTTATGCAAAAGAATTACACGACGGAGATATTCCTGCTATCGTTGTAAACGAAGGGTTAATTAAGCCAAGCGACTCAATCATCTTCTTTAATTTCCGTGAAGACTCAATGCGTCAAATTGTGGAATGTTTTACAGAAACACCTTTTGATAAATTTCAAAGGACATTACCAGAAAATCTTTATGTTGCAGGAATGACACGATACACTGAATCCCCGATCCTACACACCGTCTTCCCGCCACCAACAATTAATTATTGTTTGTCTGATGTTCTTAGTATAAACAAGAAGAAGCATCTCCATATCGCTGAAACAGAAAAATATGCCCATGTCACCTTCTTCTTTAACGGTCTAAGAAATGCTCCTTTTGAAGGAGAGACTGATTTTTTTATCCCATCCTTAGAAAACCCAATCGAACATCCAGGAATGCGCGCCATGGATATTGCCCAGAAAGTTTGCGAAGAGTTGGATGGCGGAGTTTATGATTTTTATGTAATTAACATCGCTAATGGTGACATTCTCGCCCATCTCGGCAACCTTGAGGCAGCCACCCAAGGTGTCAGGGCCGCCGACCAAGCAATCGGCATGATAAAAAATAAAGTTCTAGAAAAAGATGGGATCATGATAATCACAGCAGACCATGGCAATGTTGAATCTATGATATACAGAGGAACTGGATCTCAAGAAACTAAACATAACGATAGCCCAATACCATTTCATCTTATTGCCAAAGAATACCAAGGTGCCAGGACTCAAGACCAACTCACCAAATCCCTGGGACAGGCATCCGGACTACTATCAGACGTTGCTCCAACCGTTCTTGATTTAATGCAAATTGAAAAGCCCGCCGAAATGACGGGCCAAAGCTTGTTGTCAGACCTCCTCTGACGACTCTAGGAGGCGGGATATTTCACGACAAGCAACCTCCCAGAGCTTGCCACACTTAGAATCAAGCGTTAGGACCCTGCTTGGGGAAGACTCTAGACACCAAACAGAAATTGCATCTAACGCATATTCAAAATGCAGTAATGGCCAGTTCATCTGACGACCAATGGCACACTTTTCAGACAAAATTATCCGCAAAGTGGCAACCGGCGTAAACTGATCAACTAGACCAATACGAACAAGTTCTTCTAGCGTAACAAAAAGAGCTGTGACTCGGAGATTGTGCTCAACTTCTCCTTTTAAGGAACACACAAATTCGAAAGTGCCGACATCTCTGGACCGCACACCACGGACCTGATCCATTCAACACCGCCTAAATTTAAATTATCACAGAATAATTCCTCCGCCAATTAGTTGTCCACTTTTATAAAAAACGGCAGACTGACCAGACGTCACAGCTCTTTCTGGATTTATGAATTTAAGATTACCATTTTTATCTAAAACGGCTTTAGCTGATTTTGTTCGATAACGAACTTTCACATCCAGAGAAAGTGGTAAATTTTGTTTTTGAATCCAATTAAATTCACCAACTTTAGCCTCAGAGATGTTGGCTTCCGCATTATCTCCAACATAAATAATGTTTTTCTTAACGTCCTTACCGATGACATAATAAGGCCCACCGCCGTCTCTGATGTTTAAGCCATGGCGCTGACCAATCGTGTAATAATACACGCCATCATGTCCACCAATTTCTTTACCGTCCTTAATTATTTTCCCAGACTTAGGCTTAATATAAGTCAAAAGGAAATCCTTCATGTCTAAGGGGCCGATAAAGCAAACTCCCTGACTATCTTTTTTAGTAGCATTGGGTAATTTAAACTTCTTGGCCAATTTTCGAACCTCTGGTTTCTCGAGGTCTCCGACAGGAAACAAGGAATGCTTAATTTGATCAGAGGTTAAGGTCCAAAGGAAATAACTTTGGTCTTTATTTTTATCTTTACCTTGAAATAATTTGTCTCCCTTTTTAATTATGTAGTGGCCAGTGGCAATAAAATCTGCACCATCCTTGAGAGCCTTTTTTAAAAAAATCCCAAACTTAATTTCTTTATTACACATAACATCCGGATTTGGAGTTCGACCGGCTTTGTATTCCCGAATCATGTAATCTGTTACTGACTTCTTGTATTCTTTAGAAAAATCCCAAGTCAACAAAGGAATACCAAGAACATTGGCCGAACGCATAGCGTCCTCTCGGTCCTGTTTCCAAAGACAAAAATCTTCATCATCAAAGGGTTGCCATGGTTTCATAAAAACACCGACAACATTAAAACCTTGCTCTTTGAGCAAGGCAGCAGAAACGGAACTATCCACTCCGCCAGACATTCCCACGTATACAGTTTTTTGTTTATTAGATCCGGCCATTTATATTCTATATTATGCCAGAAAATCAGTGTTTTATCAAATAGAGAGCCCCGCCAATGGCGGGGACTCGATGTGTATGTGCCTGCTCAGGGTTTCCCGGATTTGTTTCGGAAAAAATTTCTACCACGAACCTGAACTGACATTCTTTCTTTGTGGCCCCTCTTGAATCCGAAGTCTCGAGAAGAGAAACGCTTGGTCGCTTCGACCTTCTCATCTCGGTTGAAGGTTTTTAGGTCGATGACCAGTGGCGGCTCACGCCGTTCGGGCTGAACCTGAAAAATCAGTCCAGTATCGGCATCTGCGGGGAAAGCCTTTTCCAGCGCTCGGAAGAGTGCGCGATGATCTGGGCGGTCAGCCCCCATAATCACGAACACCTTCTTTATACCCACTTCTTCTTCGCTCAAATGAGTCTCCTGAATCTTAATTATATCACAATTAAACGCTTGAGTCAACCACTTGAGATGGGCGCTGACCCTGAAGCCAACGGAGCTTTGTTATATAACCCAAGGTCTCTGAAGCAAGGCCACCCTTTTTGGAACTAAGAGCATTAACCCAATCCTCTATGCTGGCTGCGATCGATGCAGTGAGACTCTTGGTAGCACGAGAGGGCGAACCATTATAGGAAGCAGCTAGGTATTCTTCTAGCCTTGGGTCATTCAAAACTTTTTGACCATGCGACCGAATCAATCCTTTTAGATTTTCATCGTAAAGCAAAATAGCGGCTTTCATTGAATTCAAATGATCCGCCGCTCCTGCTTTAAAATCTTTAATAAGTTTTGCCGGGGGATAATTCCTAACAATTGCAGCATATGTTTTGGGGGTAAATTGCAACCAACCGCAAGCACTCGAACTATTACAGGTAACACTGAATGCCTGATCTTGGTTAGAACCTATAATGACTTGGGCTCTCTCCACGGTGTTTTGCGGGTCGATTTCAAATTCAGTAAGGTCGGTCTGCTCAAGCAAAGGGATTCGACCAAAAAAATCGTGGTGAGTACCCCAAACATCAGAAACTAAAGTGTTTGGTATTGTGTTTGATTTAACTCCAGAGGCTCTAAGCTCATTAAAAGCTGTTGCAATAACACTATTCGTGTAATCCGCCCCCGACTTAACAAGATCAGATGAATGAAGGTCTGGACTATAAGGAACATACAGCTGATATTTAATCGAACGTTGAGTCATGTAAACTGTTTTCCCTTTTTGTTTTTGTGCAACCTTAGTATCTGTTTCATTCGGATAGACATTGGCAATCACAACACTATGGGCAGGCAAGTTGATTTTATAGGCAGTATTCCAGCCATTCCAAACTATCCCATTTGGTCGCTGAAGAATATCAATATTCCACCCAGAAGGTGGGATTAGTTCAATTCCGCGCTTGATTATTGTTACAACTTGAATATTGCCTGAAACTGTATCCAGGACAGCTAGGGCGATTTGTTTTTCAGGTTCTTTGAAATTCTTTTTTGTTGGGGCCAGTTTATTATTGACCAACATATATCTTGTTTCGCTGTAAGCTATGGGGTTATCTCCCACCTCGAGAATCACGTCTTTAAGTAGCCCTTTGGCTTCTTTTATTTTTTCACTCATTACCCAAGGCACCGGAGTCGGAGAAGTAGACGGAATAATAATTTCTACTTGTTTTTTTGAAAATATGTTTTTAATTGAAGGTATAATTTGGGCGTGCACCTGAGTCAAACTAAAAGAAACCACAAAGACAACTCCCGCAGTAGTAACTAAAAATTTTAATTTATTTATTTTCATTTTTTACAAACTTTGCTGAATTTGGGCGGCTAGATTTTGTACTGCGTTGGCATAATTTATACAAGCCTTATTTGTGCTTGTTGCACTACCACAATAGTACCTTTTTGATGCAGCAATTTCTCCGGCACGATCCTTGCTGCTGGCTCCATCCTTTGCAAACTTTGTTGCGGCGGCAGTAAAAGCATCTTGAATGTTCCATGGATTAGCTGGATTATGGCCTGTTATTTGAGAAACCTTGTCTTTGTAACCCATCCAAGTTGAAGCAATAAACTGAGCTGGTCCCATTGCGCCACCCCAACCATATGGCTGTCCGCCGGAATATGTTTTTGGCCAACAAGAAACGCGAGTTGTGGATGGATTCAACCCCAACGAAGAAGTTATGGCAAGAAAAGGCTTAATGTCTCTCGTGGGGTTCATATTCCTTTTGGTTGGGGCCCCCGTGTCAATGTGTACGCCGTCGCCATTATCAAAATTTGTAACATAACATTTACCAACGTTCCCGCCACCAGGATTTAGAACAGCCGACTCATGATCCATCTCTGCCAAAAGAAAAGCGGGCCTGATACCTGTCGCTATCGCCGCAAGGTTCCCGTACTTTATTGCGTCTTCTACCGTGACCCCATTTTGCAACAAATACGATATCTCCTGTTTCAATGTGTCAATTTTTTGTTGCACTGTTTTTTCTTGGATTTTTGTTGTTTTTAATAGTTTATCTTTTTGAGCTTTATTTTGATCTAAGTTCCTCTTGTCGATAGCGGCCAAACCTTGCTGTTTCTCAAGCTCCTGTTGTTTGTTCTCGAGTTCTTGCTTTACCATGTCCAAAGAGACCTTAAGGGACCTTATACTATCCATGATGTTTTTTAAATTGTCTTGATTGGTCTTGATATTGTTTAAATCACCAAAAAAATCAGATAAATTATTATTTTTAAGTAAGATACCTGTCAAAGATTCTTGGTCGCTTTTATATACAAGTTGCAAATATTGAGCTAAGACCACCTGATTTTTTGAAATTTGTGATTCAGCTTCAGATATCTTGGCCTGTGTTTCCTGGATAGATCTATTGGTTTGGGCAATCAAAAGTGCCAAACTTTTTAAAACAAGGGTGGTTTGGTTAATTTGAGCATTCAAGCCTGAAATCTGCCCCTGCAGAGACACTGTTTGGGAATGGATAACATCGATTTGTTTCTGATATTCATCTATCTGTTGCTGAATTGACTGGATCTGTTGACTATCTCCTGTTGTTGTAGCGGCACGAGAATAAACACTCAAAAAAAGACCTAGCACAACGAGTGCTGGCAACACCAAAAAACGACGGTATTCTGAGACGAATTTCATCCCACTAATTGTACCACAAAAACAATATCAAGTATCCCCAAAAAATAAAGAATTTTTTAAGCCAGTGGATAATTATATAGGTTGTATTTGCAAAAAAAGTTATACTTATAGCAACGTGAAGAAAACGCAAAATTCACCATCTATAAAACAAGGTCTTTTAATATTATTTTCTCTTGGGTTTTTCCTTATTGCTGTTTCTGTTTTTGCGTTTGGAAATGATGCTGACCCACCACCAACACCAATTGATATAAATCAGGTAAAATGGGGCGATGCGGATGTCAGTCGGTGGGAAGAAACCTCAAAACTTAGCTCAGTAAATATTGGAGAAGACGCAATATATCTTAACTATGACAAAGCAAATGATTGGCCAGGGATAGACCCCAATATAGGGGCCGAAGCAAATGCAACTGCTTGGATATTTATTCACAAAGAAGATGGTTGGCATGCCGCAACTTTTGATTGGTTAAGGCCGCGCCAAGTCCAAAAAGACACCAGCAACATAAGATGTGGTGGCTCAGATGGAACACTTCATGGACTACAGGGATTTGCCCCTATAATGGGAGAGACTTATGGTTTTATGGTGAGTGGGCTGGCTCGCAACGAAGTCCGCAATGTCGAGGAAAGAACCAATATTGTAATGAGGGCCTGGACAGACCCCACTGGAACATCGTCCTGCACATCCGAAACTGATCCAAACACACCACCTGATACTGGGGCAGCACCAACTACACCAGATCAACCAATTGGTGGGGTTACCGCCCTATCTGGGAAAAACCCAGGCCTAGCCTTCAATCCAAGCAACGAGCTTTGGTTGGTTGTTGCAGAAAGCAACAATAAAATACAAGGTCAATTAATGACCAATAGAAACAAGACAAGTGGGGCTGTTTTAAATATTGGAGGAAGCGATGCCCACACACCAAAAGTAGCTTATAGTATCGACCTCAAAAAATATTTAGTTATTTGGACGTCTGGGCAAGATCCAAATGGAGTCTTGTGGGGCCAATTGCTGGATAATGATGCCAAAAATTCTGGTCAAGCATTTAGAATTGCATCTGGCGGTGCCCACCTGTATCCCGCTGGCAACATTCAATACGACACCACAAAAAAACAGTTCGTTTTTGCTTACGAAAAATCTGGTAACGCTGTCGATGTAATGTATGCGGGAGTTAGCGGAACAGGCGCAGTCATAACTCCAGTAAAACTAGACAATGTCCGGCTAAAAGGATCCGCCCCCAGCTTGGCAATAAACACAAGCACAGGAGAGTATTGTGTCTCCTATTCTGATGGGAACAAGACCGTGGTTCAACCGATTTCTCCATCTGGCTCAGTTGGAACACCCTCAGACATAACGACCCAATCAGCCGATACTGCTGGTATAATCTTTAACAAATCGGGCAATTCATACACTGTTGCTTGGATTGATCCTGATGGCAACGTTCTAGAAAAAACTATATTAACTTGCGCTGACGACCTAGATACTGATCCAAACAATATGATCAACGGGGCAAATATTGGCGTACTGGTTCCTGGCCAAAATGGATTCGGATTGTTTGTTGTAAAATCCACAATGACCGACGACAGTTTCACTTTATATTCCGACTCTGGCAATGGGGCCAGCCCACAAAGTCTTTTTTCTGGAGCCTGGAAACCAACGGAAGGTTATTGGACTGCCCTGACACAAAACACACTTACAGGCACTTATGGCGCCGTTGCTAGCCCTGACACAAAAACAGTAAAATTTGTATCCAACATTGGCACAACAATTACGAACGCCCCCAATAATGGTGCTGTGGAAGGCGCAACAAACTTACAAGTACCTAGTAATGGCCTACCAACGGATATTGGAGACCTGATCTCAAAAATTTACAATTGGTCTCTTGGGTTAATTGGTTTAATAATATTTATAAGATTTTTCTTCGCTGGTTTTTTGTGGTTCACGGCTGCCGGCAATGCAAGTAATGTCACCAGAGCAAAAGGTATAATGGAAAATGCTGTTTATGGGACAATCATCCTCTTCTCTGCTTTCGTTATATTGAATAGCATTAATCCTGACCTAGTTGGTGGGAAAGTTAATTTCCCTGGCCTAAGTGGATCTAGTGGAACAAATAATGGTGCTGTGGAAGGAGAGGCCCCAGCTGGAGCGCCACCAGTATCCACTTCTAGCTGCAACCAGAAGTTCCCTAGTGTAACATCTGCCACTGGTTGCATAGACACGAATACCTGTACCGACGTCAGCGACTATACCAAAACACATGATTGTAAAAGTAATGGCGGCAAATGTCTTCTCTCTCCACCAGCTGCAACTCGTGCCCAAAAATTAATAGCATCATTCAACACGCTCGCCGCAGGTAAAAGTTGCGAACTTAAAATATCTTCCACAATTCAGGTTAATGGTGGGCCTAGTGTTTCAGCTTGCCACAAGCCAGGCAATTCAAAGAGTGGCACCTGCGCCGACTTTAATATTATTGGCAATGCGACATCCTGTGCTCCCTACCTATACCAAGCAGCAAAAGACACCAACGGTGTGGTGTTTCTCCTCGATGAATACGTACCGGCCTGCACCCCATCCTCAGCAACAGGCGGGAACATACACGTAAATTTCTAGTCTTTTTTTAAATCCTTTTTAAAATCTTCTATCTCAGGAACAGTGAGAGGTTCGATGTTGTTGGTATTGGCCAATTCCAGTGCGGCCCAATGTGCAATTAATACAGATTTAATTATTTTCTCTGCCACAGAATCCCCTTCAAGGGGTATTATTGCAACCAACATTTCATGTTTACGGAAAAGATCAGCAGTTAAATCCATGCGTTGGCTAATTCTTGAATCCAAATTATCTTTTAAAAATATAGAATGAAAACCAGAAGCCCAATCCCCCTGGAAACTAGCAATCTCATTATGGTTAGCTTCAGGAAGACGATTATGGAAAGCAGGCATCTTGGCTGTCTCATTTAAAACAATCTTCCAGATATATCCCAGCTCATTAAATCTTTCTGAAGTGTAAATTAATGGGATAGCCGAACCAATCTGTCGAGCTACCTGCATACCACTGGGTTTAAGGCTATTGGCGTCGATATTTAAACAGTTTTTTAAATCAGGGGAATCCAACCCAAGCAATTCAACCAAGGCCATTAAGTCGTGGCCGATCATCATACGGGGCTGTAGGTCAGAATGAGGTAAGGTGATATAAGGAATCTGCTTGTTGCTGGCCAAAGTATTCAGCTCGCCACCAGAAGAAACAACAACAAGATTTAAATCTTTCTCAATAGCCATTTTTGCACCAGAAATAACTTCGGCTGTATTTCCAGAATAAGAATTAGCAACGATAAGAGCATCTTCCAAATTAATAGTTGGCAAATCGTAATCAGAATGAATAAGAATATCCAACTCTGGTTTAATCATATTCAAAATATCTCCAGCCAATCTAGAGCCACCCATACCCAAAACCACCACCTTAGTGTAAGGACGAATTTTTTCTTTATTAATAACCTCCGCCTTATATTCAAATTGTTTGGGCATCCCCAATATTCCTTCTTCGTAAGTCATGCTCCAAGTATACCTAAAAAACCAAAGTGAGCAAAACTCAAACACGCAGCGAGGTTAGATATTTTTATCGCGTTGAGCGACGCCGTCTTCTCATCCGATAATTTATGAAATTGTTCCGGTAACAAAAAGGAAACTAAAATCCGCTCAGAAAGCGGATTTTAGCAAGGTGGCCTTTTGTTCGAAAGCAATAGGTAAATTGAAGTTACGAGACAGGCGGAGAGAAGGCGATAAAAATATCTAACCGAGTGATTATTTTTCTTCTAGATCCAAACAAACCGAATTGATGCAGTATCTTTTGCCTCCCTGTTCGACTGGGCCATCATCAAAAACATGACCGAGGTGAGCGCCACATTTTTTGCAATTAACCTCAGTGCGGTGCATTCCCAGCGAATCATCTTCTTTGAGTTCTACGTTCTCTAGATTTTTAGGCTCAGTGAAACTTGGCCAACCTGTTCCCGAATCAAACTTCGTATCAGAGGAAAATAATTCAGTACCACAAATGGCACACTTATAGACACCTTGGGTGTGTTCGTCTACGTATTTACCGACAAATGGTGCTTCGGTTCCACCCTCACGAGCAACTTTGTATAACTCGGGGTCAATTTTTTTTATTTCTTCGTCTGTTTTCATGGGGTTTATAATTAGAACCCAACAACCTCAGGAACAAAAATGATAGTTATTCTACCAGCAGTTCCTTCGGAATTTAAAACTAGTTCTTTTCTAATGTTGCTTCCAAAAGTCATATTGTAAGCTTTATTGGCTCTCTCGCTCTCTAGGGGCAATACATACTCACCGATACGCTTTCTGGCCTCTTCTAAGTCTTTTGTAATTTTTTGTGTGCCAACAACCCAAACAACCTTATCAGCTCCATACACGTATGCAGGGAGTTGGCTGCCGGTATTAGAAACAATGACCACCTTGCCATCTTGTGTGACGGCATGGACACTACCCACGACGTATTCAGGAGCAGAACCGAGCTTCTTCATCTCACGACCCTGAGTCTTGGAGTCCATCGTTGCGAACTTGGCTCTTACTGAATCATAGGCACCGGATTCATTAATCTCTTTACTGATACCCAAAGTATCCAATGTGACAGAAGTCATAGTCATAACCTCGGCACCTTTTGGTAAAATTTCTAAAACTTTTGCCTTAGCGTCATCCCCATCTTTGGCCACATAAGAATCTATGCCATTGGTCTTTAGGGCTGCCACGGTCAAATCGATTTGTTCTTGAGTTGCGATAGTGTTATACATGTTTTTATTTTTTTAATTTATTTTTATTTTTTGTTGGTTTTTGTAATGTCGTCCCAAGCTTATTCAATAATCCCAGCATGTGGCTAATATTTAGGTGGTAGACTACCGCTGAGCCCTCTTTAACATCGTACACCAAGTCACATTCCTTTAGAGTTTTGAGATGCTGAGATACGGCCGGCTGCGAGACTTTCGCCACTTTTGCTAGTTGCCCCACCATTTTCGGAGAATCTTTCAAAGATTCCAAAATTCTATATCTAGCGGTGTTCCCAATGCCTTTCCCTAATTTATTTATTTCCCTGCATAGATCTCCCATATATTTATTAAATTCATCAAGATTGTATTTTTTAACCTCTTCCCTAAAAACAATTATTCTATAAGAATATAAGCATATACTTATAGAATAATTAATGCAATATCGGCCAGTGGATAAAGGCTCGCTAATGTAAAAAATAAAACCACCCGACATTTTTAATGGTGTCGGGTGGTTTTATTTTTTACTGATTTAATTTTGATTTTATCTCCTTGACGTCGTTACGAATATCATGGACTAAATCATAAAGATGCTTGATCCTTTCATCTTCTCTTTGAATCTCAAGCTCAGTTTTTTCATCAACTCGCTTACTGGAACGCAGCCCCGAAATTATAATACTCTCACCAATAAAGAAAGAAACGAAAGTGCCAGTTGCCAACATGATCACAACGCTAAGCAATAACCACCAACCCGGATGCCAATGAGGCACCATGTCGGCCAAATCCCAAACAGCCCTCCAAAACAAAACAATAGCAATGCCACCTATCAATGCATAAGGCACTGGGTGCTTACTTAATGCATGTCGCACGCGGTCTTCTAGCCTGTCAAAAAATGATAATATCTTCATCTAATTATATTAATCTAATTTAAAATCTTTGCCAACAGAGTCAATCAAATCACCAAACTTATCCTTTATTTTCTTTAGTTTTGGCTCAATAACCACTTCTGCATAAACTCCCCCTTCATGATTCTGGTAATAATTCTGATGATAATCTTCGGCTGGGAAAAACTTTTCTAGTTCCTTAACTTCCGTCACCACAGCCATACCGCTGGCTTTAAGGAATTCAATATACTTATCGCTCTCTTCTTTCTGTTTAGGATTTGTGTACAAAATGATAGAACGATACTGAGTTCCAGTGTCTGCTCCTTGCCGATTTAAAGTTGTCGGGTCATGGCTCTCAAAAAATACTTTTAATAAATCAGGAAAAGAAATAATGCTTGAGTCATATTCAACTTGCAACACCTCTGCATGGCCAGTGGTACCAGATGAAACACTCTCGTACGTTGGATTGGGAGTCGACCCACCAGCGTAACCCGATCTAACGGAAACAACGCCTTGAAGTATCCCAAAAACTGCCTCTGTGCACCAAAAGCAACCTCCACCAAAAGCAACAATTTCAATTTTATTTTCCACGTTTATATACTACTGAGAGAGAGTACCGATTTTGAAGGTCGCAAGAATATTAAGCTCTTTCTGATTTACCCCGTGTTGATTACTAAAAGCACTAGAGCCATCCTTTCCGCAAATACTAAGAATTTTGCCAGCTCCACCTGGGTGTTGTTTAATCCAGGCAGTTAAATCATATACGGAACCATTGATAGCACTGTAGCAACTTGTAGCATTGGAGTGCACGGAAACATCAGCCAAACTAAAAGTCTTGGGACCAGTTGTAGCTGCTGGGCTTTTTGTGACTTGTGGGCTACTTTTTGGAGAAACAGAAGAACTAATCGATGGAACAAGAGTCGGACTGACAGTCGAATCAGCCACACCTTTATTATTCCCCTTACTAAACACAAAATAACCAGCAACCGCAACAACCACAACGACACTGGCGATAATTAATTTATTCATTTGTTTTTATTAACTTATTAGGTATACGCCGATATAGCGCATACCGCTACAAATAGTACTATTTTTTAACGTCTTTCTCAACTAAACTTGCCCACATGTACATAGCCCCATGGGTTCTGTAGGGCCGCCAAGATTCAACAATTTTCTGCATTTGTTTTAGTGTTGGCTCTTTTGTTAACTTATAAACTTTTTGAATTCCTTTTCTTAAACCCAAGTCTCCAAATGAAAAAATATCCTCTCGGCCCAAAGATGACATTAAGAACATCTCTGCTGTCCAAACACCTATCCCTTTGATACTAGTTAAAAGTTTTATCACCTCTTCGTCAGATAATTCATTAATCTTGGCCATTTCTTTTTTATGATCAATAAAAAATTGAGCAATATTTTTGGTATAGGCTATTTTAGAAAAAGAAAAACCTGACGAGCGAAGTTTTTCATCTGACATTTTTAGATATTGTCGAGGGTTTGGAAATTCGCCTTTCGGAAAAAGAGCCACCATTCTATCGAGAATTGTTTTTGCCGCTTTGCCAGATAATTGCTGATTGGCAACTGCTCGGACCAAAGATTTAAAATAATTATCCTGAAGAGGATAGGACTGGGGCTTAATCCTTTTGACTAAATCCCCCAATATTGGATCGGCTTTGGATAAATGTCTTTTATGTTTGGCTGTTATCATAGTGACGGCTGATACTCTCTGGAAATATTTATATTTACTGGCTCCAGGCTTTGGATTAAATCATCTTTCAATAAAACCCTCACCGCCAAACCCTTCATTGTTTCAGCAGAAAAATTCTGATCAAAAACGAAATTACCTAAACTGTAAACAATATACTTACCTTTATACTGCTGGATATCCTCAACCACGTGCGGGTGATGACCGATAATTAAATCGGCACCGGCATCAATAGCCTCATGGGCGATTCTTTCCTGCAAAGCATTATGAACTGGGTGGTATTCTTCGCCCCAATGGAAAGAAACGACTACCAATTGAGCGCGAGACTTCATTACCTTAATATCTTGAACCATTTGCTCTTCATCCAAAACAGCCACCCCCATACTGTCCCCGATAGCCGAAACCGACTTGGGCAAAAGATTTGTGTAAGCTAAAAATCCAACACTAGTATTTCCCACGGTCTTAATCACCCCAGCATGGGCCTCATACTCGCTATGGCCTCCGCCAACGTAAGAAATACCAGCAGACGCTAGATTGCTCAAAGTATCACCGAAAGCCTCTCTGCCGTAATCCCACGCATGATTATTAGCCACTGAGACAATATCAAATCCGGCATAGTTTAAACCCTGAACAACTTTCGGATTGCTTCGGAAAGAATAGATGCTCCCAACATTAACTCCGCGGCTTGAAACAGGTGTTTCTAGATTAGCAAAAGTTAAATCTGCACTTTTTAAAAAATCGGCAATCTTTTCAAAGGGCCACCTGTAGTCGTCTTTCTTGGCCATCAACTCCCCCACAGATCGGGACAACATAATGTCACCGACAAAAAGCATGCTCGAAATTTTTGATGGTGTTGAGGTTATTATCGGATTGATTGTTGCTCTAGCAATATCAATACTTTTCTTGCCCCAGACATTGGCCGTAACGATTCCTAACCAAACAAAAAAGGCCAGCACAACAGGCAGCAACAACCAACTTATTTTTTTGAGACGTTTCGTATTAATAATAGTTTCTGCTGTTTAGACAGCTTCTTAATTTCTGCTTCTCGCTTGGATGCCATCGACCGATTCTTCTTCTTTTCAGTATATACAATCTTTAGAACCTTATGCGAACGAGTATAGTTCCCGCCCTTCCCTGCCTGATGCTCCCTAAATCTCCGCTCTACATCGGTTGTTATACCACAATATAAACTATTATCAGAGCACCTGAGGATATAAACGGTATACACAATGTATTATATATATTAGAAATTTTATAAAAAGAAAAGACGCAGAGCCGACACCGGGTCGGTTATGCGTCTCAAATTGTTTCTATCTTGTTTTTACAGTAATCATACTCGAGCCGCAGATTTTCAGGAACATTAATGGCCATTCCCATGAAACCTTTGACCCGCGAATACGCATCTCGATAATCCAGGCCTCTGTCGAGCTTCGTTCGCAGAACATAAAGAGCTCCACGAAAATTACGATTGAAGTCGCGAGTATTAGCAATTCGACCATCCAAAAGATTGTACCCAAGAATTCGACACAGCTCTCCTTGTTTAACCCGACGAACCTTATGGATCTTGAAACCCTTGGTTCTGGCTTCACAAACGACAATCTCTTCGAGTTTATTCGAAATCTGTGGTGTCGGCATACTGAAATAATAGTTATCAGCATATCGACTCCAAACACCACCGAAACGCTTGGCAAGTTTGGTCATCTCGTCATCAAGCGGCCCACAAGCAAGATGAAAACAGATTGGGCTTGTGGGTGCGCCTTGAGGAAGAAAGGATGTGGCACCTCGCCATAGACCAAACTGATTCCTGATATGTTCGGGTGTTGGACTGTAAGTACAAAGCTTAGCAATCCAATGAGAAACACTTCCCGAAAAACCAGGAGCAATCCCCCTGAAGCCCTTTACTGATTTCCTGACATTCGTCCAAGGAACCTGAAAAAAAGCATCCTTGATATCAAACTTAAGGGTTGAGGCCATACCTAAATGTCTTTGGGCAAGCTCCAAACAACTCCCGCCCATATAGCCAAATGTTTCTGGCCGGCGAGGAAAAGTCTTCAGCAAAAGCCTGTTGATTCTTGTTTGCACAAGTTTCAAATCAGCTTGTGGCGAAAGAATAATCCTTGTTCCACCTTCTGGCTTTGGAATGATCTGGGGCTCCTTGTAAAGATACGCTGAGCCCTCAACATCGATTCTTTGGAGCATCTCACTCAGGTTGAGCCAGTGAGGCAACTCGAGCTTGTGCCCGAGCCAGAAAAAAGACTTCTTGCGGTAGTCGATTCGCCTACGAGACTTTTTGATTCGGTCTTGGAGACGATGTTCTTCCAGTTCTTTCATGGTCAATTGATGACCGTTAGATAAAAAACGATCAGAAAGTTCATCTTCCCAATTCATTCAATCCCCTTCCTTTGTTTTTAATTGTTAAAGAAATGTGGTCGCTCCTGCAGTACTAGCCAGAAGCGACCACCCAGCCTTCCGTGGTTGGAGGTTCGCGTAGCTGAGATCGACGAGATCTTGCTTAGGAACTGGACACCGTCAGAACTCTGACAGTGCACCTGAAACTCCCTTTGTCTCCAACCCATTAGTGCCAGGAACAGATTTACAGGTGACACAGAGCCACCCAACTGTTTTCCCTAGCACCCAAGCAGAAGACGGGCTATCAGGCTTTCGTCCATGGAAGGTGATTTACAATGTACAATTTAATAATAGCACTGTAAAGAACCTCTTCTTGCATTTTTCGGACTTCGTGGTACCATAAGCGCGTTAGTTGGACCAAAGGTCGAAAGGGCCAATTAGCCAATAAACCTTTAATAATTAGCTTCAAAGCAATGCACGCTATGAAAACTCTTAAATTAAGCCTGTTGGTTACTATGTTGTTGGTTGGCTTCGCTATGGTTGGTGGTTCGGCTCACGCCTACTTCCGCCAAGCTCAGTCATACCCAAACTATTCGTACAATCCTTATCAGTACGGATACCAGGATAATGTTAGCCAGATGATTCAAGGTCACTTGAACTTCGTCGCCAACTTTACCTATTACCCATCTCCAGTTCGTTCTTGTTTCTACCTTTGCTATCCTCAAAATTATGGATATGGATATGGCAACTACGGTTGGGGCTACTAATCAGATAATCAAAAATCCGCCAACGAGGCGGATTTTTGATTTAAAATAAAAAGCGGCAGGCTCGATGGTGTTCCATCGTGCCTGCCGTGTGTTCGGCGGTAGCAGTGCTACCAGCCGCGAGTCTCCTTGGCCGCTTCGTAGCTCTTGTCGTATTCTTCTTTCTCTGCGACTTCCCGCGTCGTAGTCGCTTCGTTCAAAACGAAAACGGGGGGAGTGACAGATGGTGGATCGTAGACACCATTGTTGGCGTCTGCCGCCGCCTGCTGCTCAATTTCACTCGGCTGATCTTCACTCGGCTGATCGTTCCCTGCCACGGTAGATCTCCTTTGCTGGGGTTGGAGTACTTTCACTTGCCTCTAAATCGTAACACCTTTAGGTGTATGCGTCAATAAACTAAAACACCGCCCGATTGGGCGGTGTTTTAGTTTAAATAATTACTCGATAAAGGTGAGGGCTTTGCCGGTTTTATTGGCTCGGCCAGTTCTACCGATACGGTGAACGTAATCTTCATAGGTGGCTGGCAAGTCGTAGTTAATAACGTGCGACACGTCAGCGATATCAAGACCACGAGCAGCAACGTCGGTAGCGATAAGAATTTGAATATGGTTATCTTTGAACATCTTCAAAGCTTTTTGACGGCGAGAATGGTTCTTGTCACCGTGAATAGCATCGGCCTTAAAACCACTGGCAACAAGAGTGTTATATAATCTTTCGACACCATGCTTGGTGCGACCAAAAACTAACACCTTACTGAAACCGGGCTGAGCCAAAAGCTTTTCCAACATTTCAAATTTATTTTGACCATGACCAACACGAACCACATCTTGGTCTACACTCTTTGCGGTATCTCTAGTCTTAACAGAAATACGAACTGGAGTTTTTAAGAATTCATTAATCAAACCTTCGATTTCACGATTTAAAGTAGCCGAGAAAAACAAAGTATGTCTTTCTTTTGGCATACCGGCCATCATGGCACGCATATCTTTAATGAAACCCATGTCCAACATTCGATCAGCTTCATCTAATACAACAGTGTTGAAGCGAGCCAAATTGATGAACCGACGCTCCATTAAATCTTTAATGCGGCCTGGGGTACCAATGATAAAGTTGTGCTGACGACGAAGATTGGAAATTTGGAAACCAATACTTGCACCACCGACGCAACAAACTGAAAACATGCGCATTCCTGGGGTAAAACCACGAAGCTCATCATCGATCTGAATAGCCAACTCACGAGTTGGAACAACAATCAAAATATTTTCTTGTGGATTCAAAAGAACCTTGTTAATTAAAGGAATAAGGAAAGCGGCTGTCTTTCCTGTTCCGGTATTTGCAATACCAACGATATCCGAACCACGCAAAATATGTGGAATAGATTTATCTTGAATTGGTGTTGGTTGAACATAGCCCTTTTTGATGATGTTTGCTTTTAAACGGGCATCAATGGCAAAATCCTCGAATTTATGTTCGGGAACAAAAACTTCTACCTGCTCAGTAATTACTGCCTTGCTAATAAATCGAGCTGGATCGATGCGTGAACTTTGGAAGCCACGACCACCACCAGAACGACTTGGGCGACGATTTCCGCCACCAAAACCACCCGTCGATCGTCTTGGAAAAGAGGAACGACTAAAACTTCTAGTAACCATTACTTGAAACGCTCACATGAGACCTGATGAGATATAGAGAAGAAACTGACACAAAACGATAACTCCAGATACCATTTGAGATATAACTGTATGCTTCAATTATATATCACATTACACAATAAGTCAATAACTAGACTCCCAGAGGCATAAATGGCTCTAAGCCTGCCCTTTTGGAGATGTTTGATGGCGATATTCGTGCCAAGTCAAAATAATGAACAGGGCATCTACCAACGTAACTACCGTTAGCAACTTTGAATGATATAGGAAGATTCGATGCATTTGATAGACCACCAAAATAGACATTGCACCCATGGTTACCAAGTAAGCCCAAAGACGATTACGATACAGCTGGATTGACAAGAATATATTTACCAATCCGTGAATCAAAAAATATAAAGCAATGAATGTTTTTGCCCCACCCACACCTTGTAATAGGCCCATTCCGATACCAAGCATGCCGTAGTGAGAATGTTGAAATAATTCCATCCTATCAAACAGATCGATGAAACTAATCAACCTAGGACTTCCGACAAATAGAATTGATGCCCCAACCGCAGTTTCCCAAATACCGTTAATCCCTTTTAAAAAAATACCGACCTCAAAAATATTCCTTAAATAGTGTTCCAGTTTTGATTTAATAAATTCCATGCATGTACACCGCAAGGGCTAAAATAATTAAAACCACTTCTGTAATAAAGGTTATCGCCAAGCGGGTCATGTACCACTTAACTTGTTTAATCCAAAAAGGCAGAAAATCTTGAGGCGGAATATCACTTTCAATTTCTTTGTCGAAAATAGCCAGAGGCTCCTTATTCCACGGCCAAAGCCACATAACTCCATACTGGATAGCATCAAAGAAGAAATGACTCCAAGATCCTAGCCATGCTACGATCCCCAAATACTGCAAAAACAAACTATGTCCCAAAACACCACCGACAAAAATAACTAAACTACCACAAAACCACAGTATGGGAGCGTGCGAAAAAAACTTTCTATGATTTACGCCTTCAGAGACAACAAATTTTTTCATCTTAAAAAAAGAAAAGAACATGTCTAGGTCGGGAGCAAAACCAAAAAACATACCCCATAGCAATAAGTACTGCTGTTGTGCTTCGGTTAGGGCTGGATGCGCCAAAACCAACAGGGCTTTGGCCACAAGATACCCTGCTGCGACATGACCAGGGGGCAACATATTTTTTAGGTTATATAACAAAAGCCACCTACGAATAAGCAGCTTTGGTTATATAAATTATCCAAGAATATCTTTCTTTTTTTGTTCGTACTCTTCTTTACTAATCTCTCCACTTGCATATCTTTTATTTAGAATCTCCAGACCGACGTTGCCATTTGTCCTATTGTCCATACCGCAACCACCACAATTACCATGACGCCCGCCATAGAGAGACCCGCGAATAATCTTTATGACAATCACAACTAACAAAACCCAAAATAAAACTTCTACGACACCGCCAAAGACGCCCCAACCAGCCATATGACCATGTCCAGCGTAATATATTTGATTGCCCATGTTTTGTTGATTATTACTTTGTTTTATTGATGCACTGCAGCAGAAAGATGCAGATTAAAGCTTATACCAAAAAGGAAGTCGCGGAATGATTTTGCTATTCCGTAGTTGTGCCATCAAAATGCTCTTCTTCGTCAGCCAAAGCATCTGCCTTTGTAACATGAACTACCCCATCCCTGTGATTTGCTGGAGAATACACCGTATAAAGCTTCATCTGAGAATCTGAGGAAGTATTAATGATATTATGCTTAGCTCCAGCTGGAACGACAATTGCGGTACCGTCTTTAACCTCATGCTCCACACCATCCAAAATTGCCTTACCTTGACCAGCCTCACAACGAATAAACTGGTCGAGATGGTGGATTTCTTCTCCAATATCTTCATTTGGCTGAAGGCTCATCAAAACCAACTGACTGTTCTTCGAAGTATAAAGAACTTTTCTGAAATTATTATTATCAATCGAGTCTTGTTCAATGTTTGTAATATAGCCTTTCATTGTATATTTATTTTAATATTTTATTTTTTAGTAACTTTTTTCTCTAATCCCCAAAAATGACCAGCATTAAAAGCATACAATGTTATGAGCGAGATTATATAGATTATATGTTCATCAACAATAAATGAGTTTACATTTGGATAAGGGAACTGGAGAACTGGCAAGTAGTAAAGAATCATGAGTAAAATTCCAAAAGGAGCAAACTTTCGCACAAATACTCCCAAAATTAAAGAAACACCCAACAGCAATAAACCCCACTCATTCACGAAATTAGTGATTGGCAACATTCCAGGTGAAGCAAACCAATGGAACAAACTAGGAAATGTTTTGGCCCCCTGCAAAAAACCACCAGCCGACCAAGCAGGATTTACAACCTTTGTTATACCGGCCCAAAAAAATACCCAGCCCAAACTCACGCGCAAAAGAAACAACGAAACTTTTTGAAGTTGTGTCATATGAGTTAATTATTTAATACCTTTATTATAGTACTCGCAAAAATCGAATGCAATCGATAAATGTTCAAGCCTGGATTAATTATTTGTGGTAACAGAAACGATTTTACCATCATCCAGTTTCACAATCTTTTGTGCCATCAAGGCGTACTGTTCTTCGTGAGTAACCATGACCAAGGTTTGTCCGGATCTGTGAAGTTCCTGAAAAATACCGAGAATAATCTCAGAAGACTCATTGTCTAAATTCGCAGTAGGCTCGTCAGCAAATAAAATCTTGGGCTTGTGAGCAATTGCACGGGCGATACTTACTCGTTGCTGTTCACCCCCCGACAAATGACTTGGTATGCTGTGGATTCGATGTTGGAGTCGAACTCTAGTTAGTGCTTCCCCTGCTTTCAAAAAAGCGTCCTTTTTACTCATATCCTGCATCAAGAGTGGTAGAGCGACGTTCTCAAGAGCAGTTAGTTCTGGCAAAAGAGCATAATCTTGAAAAACGTATCCACATTTTGTGAGGCGGAAAGAAATCTTCTCTTCACTTGTCATGTTGTGGGTATCGATCCCGTCAATTGTTATTTCACCGCTAGTGGGATCGTCCAATAAACTCATTTGATAAAGGAAAGTACTCTTGCCGGCGCCAGACCTGCCCATTATAGCCAAGAATTCTCCATCTTCTGCTTTAAAATTAATACCCTTAAGAACTCTTGTCTCTAGATCTCCGTCTTTAAAAGATTTAATTAAATTCTTAGTTTCAATCATGTGTTAATTTCTACCCAGAATTGAATCTAGGGTGTTTTTACGGACAATCATTCGTGCAGGAATATACCCAGCAATGAGAGTAGACAATACCAGCAGACCAACTCTAATCGCAGTTTCAAAGACTGGCGCAACCAAGATACCATCACTAAAAGGGAAATCTATGGGATGAGACAAGAACAAAGGTACCAATATTAAATACACCAAAACCAAACCGATAAATGAACCACAGAAGGCATAGAATATTGATTGGAATATGTAAGAAATCTCAATTGCCTGACCATTGATGCCAATACCCTTTAAAATTCCGATGAATTTTCGGCGAGTAAGAGCATTGATAAAGATAACAATAAAAATTGTAACAGAAGCAACAATTAGACCGATTGAACTTAATACATTCCCTAGAGTAGAAAATGTATTGATAATATCTTTTAAGAATTGTGGTTGGGCATCAGCGTATGTTTGGACCTTGGCCACAACCCCAACACCAAGCAACCGCAATGTATCCCTAAATTTTATAGGGTCAACGTTGGGGCCTAGCTTGACTGCAATTTGTGCAACATTGCCATCGGTTCGACCAATCAAGCTTCTCAACTGAGAATCTACCATGTAAACATTGCGACTCACGTCAGAAACCTTACTCTTTAAGATACCTTTAACGATAACCTCTCGAGAAACTCCTCCCACTGTTAAGCGTATCTTTGATCCAATAGACACATTATTAAGAGCTTCGAACCCTGGATTATCAACTGGAACATATTGTTTTAGTAAATAAGTTCCAATGACAACTTTGTCATAATCGGTTGGGAGCAACCAGTCTCCCACAATTACGTTTTTGGACATACCTGTCACTAAATTTTCTGCGACTGGATCAATTCCAACCAATTGCCCCGCTGCAATATTGGGCTTATCTGATATCGGCCTATTCTGATAATTAGCTTCTATCGTACCACCCAAAGCATAGCGAGCACTCAAGGCTTTAATTTCAGACAAAGAACGTATTGTATCTATTACTTGCGGACTATTTTCGATATAACTCTTGTTGTTCAAACTAGAAATAATAACATCGCTCGTGTATTGCGTCCTTTGCGCCTCAACAGAACCCTGAATCAAGCCAACCAAAATACCACTTACCACAACAAGGTTAAGGAAAGTGAGTACCATGACAAAAATTATAAGACCGGTTGTCCAGAGACTTGCCCTCCTTATCTGCCGTGAAGCAAGAAAGAAACCTATTCTAATATTTAAATTGGAAAACATTTTTATTTACTAGCCTGTTGGAGAACAATAATGTCGCCTTCGTTTAATCCAGATACTATTTCGATTTGACCGACAGATGAAACACTTCCCGTCTGAACCAATTTTTCTATATTTTTTCCGTTTTCAATAACAATGACAAATTTCTGACCATTTTTGTCGATAATTATTCCCTGAGGGACAGAAATCACATTAGACTTTTTCTCTGTTGTGATTAAGATATTGCCAGTCATGCCAGATTTAACACGATCATCATTTGTCACAAATTGTAATTTTATTCGATAAGTAGACAATCCATCACGAACTGTTTCTGCTGGATCAATAGAGACAACAGTTGCAGCAAATGGCAAATCATCACCGTAAGAGTCTAGGGTCACAACTGCTGGGTCTCCAATTTTTATAAAAGGAATATTAACCTGTGGGACATAGCTATCGATCTCTAGCGCCGAACTACTAATCAGCGAAACTGCCACAGAATTAGCCCCAAGATTACTACCGATTTTAGCATTAACTTGTGTGACGACTCCACTGATAGGGGTCCTAATCTGGCGCTTAGCCAATTGTGAAGAAATATTCTGCTCACTAGCCTGAGCTTGGGCAATTTGAGCGCGGTATGTAGCGACATCCACATCGCGAATAGGGGCTGCGGTCAATTTGAGCTGAGCAATACTAGAATTAAGCGTGTTTTTTGCAGATGTTAAATTATTAATAGCGGTGCTTACACTAGTTCTGGCTGTCGAAAAATCGGCCCTGATTGTTGATGGAACACCGGAAATGTTGGTCGAATAATCCTGCCTAAAAGGCGTGTCAGGGTTATTTACAGAGGTAGCCAATAAATCCAAAAAATTCTTAACCTGATTTAAGTACCCAAGCTCCGTAGCCACGTATTGATTGAAGTCACCATTATCACTTAATTGTAAAATAAAATTTTTCCAAGCTGGAAATAAGGTGGATTCAAAACCAGCTCTCGACGTGTTTAAGGCACTATCGGTCGCACCAGAAATAGAATATATTCTAATTTCAGAATCTAGAGCGTTTGGATGGAAAAATAGTTGATCAACCTTGTTGTGAATTGCGTCGTCTGAAACAAGGAAACCGGTCTGTAAGGTGTTTAAAAGAGCCTGCTTTGCATTATCGACAGTGGTCTGTGCTGTCTTTAAATCCTCAGAAGAAGCCCCGGCAATAATCTGGTTAAGTCTTGCTTGTTGTAAGTCGACATTGGCTCGAGCCTCAGACAGCTGAGCAACAAGGTCACTTGTGGCCTGAGAAACCAAAACTTGTCCGGCGGACACGCGCTGTCCGACTTTAACAGAAACAGAAGAAACTCTTCCGCCTTGCTCAAAAGATAAATCCAGACTCTCTGAGGGAATAACCGTACCCGAAACTGATACTTGTTGCAAAAAATCAGAAGGACGAACGGCCAAAGTGCTGACCTGATCGACACCCTTAGAGAAATAAGCCCATGCGCCATAGCCAAGCATAACAACTGCCAGACTAATCAAAACCGATCTTTTCAACAAAAATGATAAAATTTTACCCATATTTAGATTTAAGCTATAACATTTTTATTATACCAATTTATCCACACAAACAAAACAACCTCAAAAAGCATTGAGATAATGACAAAACTGATAGCTATTTCCTTACCCTAGATAAATAATTGTATGCTGAAGAAGATACTGAATAGAAAAAGTCCCTAGCACTATCTATACCCACCCCGCTTATAATTGCTACCACCATATAGGGTCGATCCGGCAGATAAACAATCCCGGCCTCAAGATATGTCTTACGGTCAAAATCTATCCCCCATTTTCTGGCAAAACGAATACCTCTTGGGATACCCCTGCTCATAAAATCAGTAAAGGCTGACTGGCTCATCAAATCAAGTATCTTCTCAGAATTTTTTGGCTCCAAATAGCTAGATTCATACAATGACCTTAGGACCCTGGAATATTCTTTGGCACTTATCCCGCCTTCTTTTGAAAACAACTCCTCAAGACCGGTCTCCATTATAAAATCCTCTTCTTCTTCTTTGGTTATTTGTCTAAGCAGGGCAATATCGGCAGTATTATCAGAATAAACAAGCAAATGTCGCAGAAGCTCCTCCACAGTGTATTCTGTTCCGCTTCCATTTTTGTACAAGTCTCCTGAATTTTTATTAAGATCAGAATCTTTAATTCTTATTTTGGTAGATAATGACAAATCTCCATCCTCAATCTTTCGCATTATGATGATCGCAACAGGGACCTTGGGCAAACTGGCTGGCCACATCCTTAGATTTTTATTAAGCGATATATTGGCACCAGTATTTAAAAATTCAAAATACAGAGAGATATCAGAATTTGGATATTTGGATTGTAGATTGCCATAAAAATCTCTCAATGGTTGGATGTTTATAATCACATCCTGCGTCTTAACAAACTTCCTAGAAATGTCTAACAGCGGGTTAGGATTGTAAGAAATCCTAATATATTTATAGGAACAAAAAAAAGAAACCAACAAAAGAGCAAAGAAAAACAAAGGATAGTAACGATTAAAACTTATTCGACACAAGTCTTTAATTTTGGATAAGCTCGGCAACATTCTCTTTTGGCTAATAAGTTATTGTATATTCTGAAAATATAATCCTGTCTATAGTAAAAAACAAGTAGCTTACGGACTTCAAGTAATCACACCCTATTCCTTAAAAATCTTTTGAATAGACCTGAATTATGTAACTAGTCGAAGAGGTAATTTTTTGCTTGGTATAATCTTGAGAATTTTTATGATCAATTATTTTCAGTTTAGAACCAAAAAACTCTTTCTGTAATTTTGATTGGACATACTGCGAAGCGATAGAATCCATGTTTGATGGCTGTTTTAAATCCCAAAGCTTATCGGGAACAGCTTCATTCAAAACCTTGATGGTTTCTCGGTCATAAATTTCTGCATTTTCTGGCGTTAAATAGTGGGAGAAATCAGTACTTTGTACAATCAATGAATTTTTGGGTAGTATTTTTTTTAACTCATCAACAACTTGGTCTAATTCTTTTTTTGGTGTGACCTCTTTAAACGTAAGAATAATAATCTTTGATTCAGGAAAATAGTATTTAACAAAAGGGAGTTCTGCCCCCAATCCGTGTTCACGATAGAAAAAATTTTGTTCGTGCACAAAAGGCAATTTCTTAAGAAATTTAGTGACAACAGAATTATTCTGAATCACCCCAAAAACCGTTGAGAAATTACTTACCGTTGTCGATATATTTGAATCACCAAGATTAAAATGATCTGGACTCAAAAGAACAATCGAGTCGTATTTATTGGCCGAAGCATAATCAAAACCCTTAGCAATAAGGTCTCGTGCCAAAAGGTGATGAGGTACGGTTATGCCGGTAACCAAATATCTGGCTGGCTCACTTTTTGCTTGTTTAATAGGAGACAAGAAGAGCGGTTTTTCTTCAAACTGAGCTGCGATCAATGAATCTACTTGAGGAGAATTTTTTTTAAATTTAATAAACAAAGACCCCGCTGCAAAAGATACAACGACCAGCAATAAGACAAGTGCAAACGGTCGGGAGGACATTATTTTACCAGAAGAGACTGATACCAGAAATTCTTGGCAGGCAACTTATCCAATTGATTATAGACCCAGTCTTTCCAATCTTCATCAGTCAATCTTTTTCCGATAGGGCCATTTAGCTCATAGTGATTATAGACCAGACTAACAACAACTCGCGGAGAATTTTCATTACCGACAAGAGCAAGCATTAAGTAGGGTTTCCCTGTCGCTTGATACAGAATTTGCCCCTTAACAGCATCTGTATGGACATCAGCAATCAACGCCACCTTCCCTGAATCTTTGTCGGGATCTGATGCAGACGAATCAAAAGGTTGGACCATAAACGACAAGGTGGTGGTCCTTAATTTTTCATACTCATCGTCTGTGATTTGTTGGTTCTGCAACTCTTTTTTAGCGATACTGGTGTAAAAATCAGAAATCTCCCTAAAACTCTGCAGCCTTGCCACAACAGAGCTATCTTTAAACAAGTTATTCTGCCTAAACACTTGTTCAGTATTATCTAGTAGCTCGTTAAATTTATTCCAAAATTCTACATTTGGTTCAACAAACCCTTTTGCAATTGGTGGGGTTGGTCGCTCATCATCTCCCCCACCACCCATTTCAGCGTAGTTTTGTTTAGCATACAACAAAGTGTCATGCTTCAACTCTGTGAATGACCCAAGGAAAGTTTGAATTTGTTTATCCAAGAAAGAACTAGCCTGCATGTAGCCAGGATAACCAGCACCAAATGTGTGAGTCAAAGAACCTAGAACATAAAGCCAAGCACTACCCATAGAAGCGAACCACTCATTCTTCTTCACCTTCCTAATGTCGGCTTTTGTTTGCTCCAACTTCCCAACAAAACTATCAATATCTGTCGCAGAAAATCCAGCATCTTTTTGTAAAAACTGTTTTGTGTATTCTTTGGCTCTTAGGTCGCCAAGTGCGGCGGAGATAAACAACGATGATGGGGTTGATGGAAGTTTGGGATCGCTACTCTCTTGGCCAGAAGTTAGACTACCTAAAACCCAAGCATCAAAAGTAAATCTTTGACCAAATATTCTAAACGCCATTGACCCTCTCAATAAATCAGCTTTTGTTTTGGATGCAATGTCTGGATCCACAACAACATCAGAAAGAATTTTCGGCATCCTCAAGGCAACCAAATTGTCAGCCAACTTTTTAATATTAGCTGTCGAAGATAAATCGGAGTCAGAAACTGATCCACCAATAGTAACATTTTTGTAATCTGCCCATTCAGTGTAAGTGAGATCGTCGCTTTGACCAGCATAAAAACCGGTCACAGACATTATCTTCTTCCAAAGATCTAGTGGCACAATCCCGGTGCTACTTTTAATTGAAAACTGCTTAACCAAAAGGTTTGAATCAATAATGCCAATATCTTTACTAATAAAATAACTACTTCTGCCCAAATACATCATCGTTCTGAAATAAGCGCGCAAAGCAGAGCTCTTGGTGTAATGGCTACGGGGAGTGAATTGGGTATAGTCTGTTTTAACTTCATCGCTATACTGCCCAAATAATGGAGAGACACCAACATCTGTTGCTGAATATATCCTGTCGATATCATACTGAATTTTACTGACAAGATCAGGAGTTAAATCAGAAGAATATTTAACAAGAATTTTTTTGGCATTTTGTGCAGTATCTACAGTTTTATCTTTTTCAAAATAACCAGATTCCTCGTCGGGATTACTAAAAAAATCGGGAGAAGGGGCATTCTTATTCTCAAATATAACCCGAGCCAGCACTATCTGCGATTCAAGATTTTGGTAACGCTCTTTTATCAATCCAGTGTTGTTTTTGACTGCCAGAGCCAAATTGCTGTGTAGCCCAATCAAGAAATCGCCCAAGTCTTTACTCAAATCGCCTTTTTCTAATTGTTCGAGAGTTAATTCAAAATATTTATGATAAGCATGCAATACAATGTCCGGAGTAACAAGTTTAGTATCTTCTGGTTTACGATCTAAAATGTAACCTCCACCCAAAGAATCAAAGTCATTAAGCATTTGATCAAAATTGTACTTGGGTGCACTTAATTTTGTCTTGTCTAAATCAACCAACAAAAACCTATTCTGATCTAAAGATTTCTCCTGATTGGGTGTGAGATTTAATCCGTACTTTTGAGCAACAGCAGAATAATTTGGGATGTCTTTAACAGAAGGGCTAATCTCAACATAAGAAGGAGTAATGCCTGTTTCTGAATTATTTTCTCCCAAAACTGGGGTCGGAGTCGGACTATCTGTGTTTTTTCTAAAAAATTGAGGCAACAAAAACACCAGAGCCACAATAGCAGCCAAACCAACTGTGCCCAAAACAACCTTCTTATTTTTCAAAGAAAAACTACCGGAAGAAGAAAAAGCTTGATCTATGTCGATCTGTTGCCAACCGTTATTCTTTAAATCTTCTTTTATCTGCGTGTCACTCTGCCCAACCCTTCGAGATTCTTTTATATAATCAGCGAGTTCATTTGAGGCCATAATAAAAATTTATATTTTATACATAAATGATACTACAATTCACCATCAAGCAACACTCCAAAAAGTTAATTACTTTAAAAAAATAAAACAGGCCCGTTCTCCGTTAAACGGATACTTGGGCCTTTGCTTTTTCGGCATCTTCATAAAGATCGTGCCAGAACCAGTCAATCATTTCTTGGACCGACTCATCTGTCACTCGACCATAGTACACACTAGACCGCCATTCCTGTTCGGTCTTAAATGAAGCAACCTCACGCCAATGCCTCATATAACCTCGGAGCAAAGGGGCATCAGTCGCTACTCGTAGTGTGCGGCTCTTTTCGTCGCAGAAAATCTCGATCTCACAACCAGCTTTCCTGAACATCCAGACCTCCCCGATCTAGGTTTCCGAGGCTTTCCGGGCCAATGATCCCCTCAAACAACGATCCACAAAATCATGCGTCACATGATGCAAACCGTCTCCGTCACGAACGATCCAACCACCGCCAGCAAGATATGGCCCTGTTCTAATACTGAAGGCAGTGCCAGGATTAATCAAGCGATTGAAGCAAAAGTTCTTAAAACGACCCGAGGCGCTGTAGAAGGCCTCGATTTCTTCCCTGGTGAATGGTAACCATCCGCCACGAGACCGACAAAGACGAACAATCCATTTGGCGGAAATCTCAGTCTCGTTGTGATCGAATGCGCCCCAAAAGTGTTCGGCTGTATCAACATCAGAAGGCTGAATCTTGTGTGGATTACCCTCGCCCACTATCTGTGACATGCTGATCTCCTCTCCAAGACAATACCACCTTTCGGTGGTATTGTCAAACTTATCTCCCGTCAAAAATATTTTATTTTTCTAAGTCGGCGATAACTATTTTCTTCATCTTCAACATCGCCTGCATGGCCTTACCAGCTTTTTCTCGATCGGGATTCCCAAGAAGTTCGCCTAACTGTTTTGGCACAATCTGCCAAGACAAACCATATTTATCTTTCAACCAACCACACTGACTTTCTTGGCCATCTTTAGAAAGTTTATCCCAATAGTAATCGACTTCTTCTTGACCATCGCAATCAATCGCAAACGAAACCGCTTCATTAAATTTAAATAATGGGCCGGCGGTCATTAGATTAAATTTTTGACCAAATATTTCCAAGGTTGCTGTTTCAACTGTACCTGATGGTGTATCAGATAACTCACCTACAAAATTTGTTTTTGCATCAGGAAAAATTGATTTGTAATAATCAATAATATCCTTCATACCCTTATCAAACCAGAGCGATGGTGTAATTTTTGGCATGATAATTATTTCCAGAGGGCTAAAACAATACCCATAGAAACTAGGCCCGCTAAAGCAGAGAGGGTATCAAATAGCCAAAGCTTGAATGACTGCCCCATCCAAATAACGTTCATTGATGAATTTGTAACAACGAAACCAAGCCAGAGCCAAGCTGCCAAAATAGCACCACGATACCAAGTGATTTCTACCATCATGGACGAAGTTGAAGCCATCCAGATAATTCCGGACATAACGAAAGCAGCAACAACATTCATGGCGTAATTCCAAAACATCTGTCCATACATATCAGACATCTTTTCATTCCCGGTTGGGGTGATTTTAGCTAATCGCATCCAAAGCTTTCCAAACAATGGGCCATGGATTAAAAACCCAACGACGAAACAAACCGCTGCTGCCACCAAAATAGCTAGTATGCTCATATTTTTATTATTTGTTGATTAACTACAATATTAATCGATATTATGGCGCCGAGCAATAGACACAAGCCCTAAAAATGAAATAAGTTTAGACCCTGTACGGCTAGACTATCGAAGGTTGGGTAACGCTATTAACTCAATTGTCAGCTTTCCGGAAGCACGACAACTGAGTCTGTCGATATGGCTAAATTGTATTAAAATTAAGTAATTTAACAATCAACTATATGAACGACAACAAAATGAAATGCGAAAAATGCCAGCACGTCCACGAACAAGAAGACGGAACATGTAAGTGCGGATGCACCGAAGGCAAAAAAGAAGAAGGAGAAAAGCAAGAAAACAATAAGAACATCTAAGGACTAGGCACCAATCAATTAAATATCCGCCCCAGTTAGGGGCGGATATTTAATTTAAGAAACTATGAACCGACAGAGACCAAGTGTTTAAAATGTTTCTCAGAAACTGGTTGCACAGATAGACGTGAACCTTTGACTCGAACCAGCATACCTTCTAATTTTGAATCTCTTTTAATATCTTCTAGGGTTACAGCTTTTTTAAATTTTTTAACAAAGGACAAATCAACGCAAAACCAAATTGGTTTGTCTTTGGTTGCCTTAGGGTCAAAATGTATATCCTTTTTGTCATACTGAGAAAGATCGGGGTGGGGCTTGCTCGAAACCTTGGCAACTCCATAGACTCCGGTTGGATCACTAACAGAATGATAAAAAAGAACTAAATCTCCAATCTTCATATCTTTCATCATGAAATTTCTCGCCTGATAATTTCTAATGCCTTCCCAAGCCGTTTTCTTGTCACGCTTAAAATCATCAATCGAATAACAATCCCCCTCTGATTTAACAAGCCAATAATTCATATTTTATAAACCCATAATCTCATTATATTCTTTTAAAAACCAGTGGGAAAACAAAGAGCCCGCCGGAGTGGGCTCCGTGCGGGCTTTCAAACAACTTCCCTAACCTCGACGATGAGTTCGTAGTTTCGACCACACCTAGTGCAGTTAAATTTTCTGCTGGGGTGGTGGAAGATAACAGGCTTCCCACACTGACAAACATGAGGAGGTGTCGGGAAAAACATGGACATTATCTGCGAGTGAAGATTGCGGCCAGACTCGCTGATAATTTTTTGTAATTTCTCCATAGGCCCTCTGAATCCTGCTGACTAATCAAGCGCGAAGGTAAGACTGAGACCCTGAGCCTGATTCTTGAAGATCTCGTTCTTGCACTCGACACACTCGTACCGTTCTGTGCCGGCCATATGCGTCCCCCAGATATCGTAGGCGGTGTTATGAAGATGTCTGTGCTCGGTTTCCTTCCTGCAACAGGGGCACATAACTTTTGTCGTATTTGGCATGCAAAATCCTCCTCAAAAAAACAAAATACCACGAAAGTGGTATTTTGTAAATCTTAAAATCAAGTGGGGGGCTACCTAGGGATAACAGCAGAATTAAAGAAGAGAAAGATTGCAAAGAGAATTAAGAAACAGGCAAAAAAGGCTACTGTCTTAGCAAAGAAAGCAATGGCTTCTTTCTTCTTGCTTTCCATAAGCAATTGTAGTGGCTCGGCCAAAAACAAGAACCCCATAATCGCAGCCGATAAAACAAACATGCTCAGCATGACCATTGGTATTAAGATTGTCCCCGTCTCGTTTTTGAAAAGAAGACCTGCTCCTTGGACAATAAAGATTATGGCCACAATATATACCGCTGCACCCAACGCATTCAAAAATGGTTTTTTCATGGTTTTTTGTTAATTAAAGTTTAAGATCGTTTATAAAATCCGCGACTAACTTCTTTATCTTATTTAATGTTTGTCTGTGGAATTCAAGGGTTTGCTCATCAGGATCTGTTATGTCCCAATAAATAATCTTGCCATTACCCTTCAAGAAATCTGGAACAGTTTCTGGTTTAACTATGACCACTATCTTATCGGCGTTTTCTACCATTTCTGGAGTCAGCCTTTTGATAAAATTATTCGACACATCAATCCCAATTTCTTCCAAGCTTTCCAGAACATGTTTTGAAGAAGCTCTATCCTTGAGAAGCATACCATTTAAATCCTTACCGTCAGCGCCCATAGCCTCAATACCAGCTGATTCCGCTTTATTTTCCGCTTTTGCCAGCCGATTAAAAAGAACCTCTGCCATTTGACTCCTCCCCACATTCCCCCTGCAAACAAAAAGTATTTTCACGGATTAAGTTTTAGTTAAATATTGAATTTATTATCCACCAACCATAAGCACTACTTACGCAAAATTTTCTCCATGGGCCTCCCTTTTGCGAGCTCATCGATTAGTTTATCCATATAACGAACTTCTCTCATTATGGGATCTTTGATTTCTTCTATTCTAACACCACAAATCAAACCCGTGATCAAAGTTCGCAAGGAATTCATCTTAGGGGCTTCCGCAAAAAAAGTCTCAAAATCTGTTTCCTTTTTTATCTGGGATTCCAATCTCTTTTTACTATATCCAGTCAACCAACAAATGACTTGATCAACCTCTTCTTTTGAGCGCCCTTTTCTCTCTGCCTTCGTAATATACAGAGGGTAGACCCTAGCGAATTTCATTTCATACACTCTTTTTAACTTCTCTTTATTTTTTTCGTCCATAAACCACCTGTTATTAATTTAAATAATCCTAGCATTTTGTAATAAAAATAAAAGCGCGCCCACCTTAGGTGGACGCTTAAAACTAGTCACCGATTGATGCGACGTGGTTCTGCTCAATGACTCCGCCGGAAACAACACGGCAGGTTACTCCACCGCGCCAATCCTTCTCAAGAGCCTTTCGAAGCCCAGGAGCAACTTCATCCATGCGACCACATGGTTTAGTTTCTCCAGTAATTTCGAGGACAACTCCATTGGCGTGGAACTTCTTGCCCACATCACCTGGCCCAAAAGAATGACCGACGACACAGACGTTTGCTCTCCGAGATGAAACCGGAATATTTGTTGCAATTTCACTACAGGCTTCTTCCCACTGTTCCAGTGATATCAAGGTAATTTGCCGTTTACGGCCAAACCCTCCACCACCCCTGCAGTCGCCTATAATTCCTTCGTTTTCGATAACAAAGATACGCCCTGCTGGATTCATTGGACCTCTCTTGTAAAGCTTAATAGCAAGACTGTGTACAAACATGACTCCTCCAATAAACAAAAAATACCACAGAAGTGCTATTTTTTGAAGTTTGCTGACTGCTTGGCTAGATGCTGCAACTTATTTAAAAATATTCCCCACCCTCTCTTCCGCATCAAGCTCTTTAACTCTATGATCAAGATAAGCCATATCTATTTTATATACAGCCATAAAGGTTTTAATATCTTCAATATCGTTTTTACCCTCCTTGGGGCCTCTTTGAAGCAATGCTTTAATCAAAAGGACATCTTCCGGTGGCAGAAGGAAAAGATTAATATCTTCATATTTTAATTTTACAATTTTCTTCTTAACCGTATCCGTGATAGAAAATTTATAAGTCTTGTCGATATTAAACTCCAGATGACTAGTAAGTTGCAACGAGTGATTGCCTTCAGGATTAGAATTCCTAACGGATTCAACTGGTGAAGTGTATGTGTAAGACTCAATGCCAAACAGTTCGTCTGCAGTGTCATGCTGGTCATCTGGGATGTATATATCAGCATCATCTGGTATTCGATTGTTGCCTAATAAAAACAAACACCCGCTACCTCCAATCATCCAGTCAACTGAAGCCTCGTTTAGCTTCTGGATAGTTGGAAGGAAAAGAGGAAACTTTGAAATAAATTTTTCTAAATTTGCATCGTTAATCATTTAAAATATGTTTACTGATTGTTTGGTTAGATTTTGAAACTACAGAAGTATAAAATACCTGACAGTATCTATCCGTTTACCATTTTTAACTCTTGAAGATTTTAGAACTGCTTCCTTTCTAAACCCATTCTTAGTTAAAGATTTTTCAAGGGCAACATTCCCTTCTTCAAATTCTGCGCTTAACCTTTTCAGCCCGATACTTAGTGCAAATTCAATGACCCCCTTGATCGCTTCACTGGCAACACCTTTTCCCCAGTATTCTTTTTCCCCAACGACTATCCCAATCTCTCCGATTCCATGGTGGTAATTAATTTCGGTAATAGCAATGTGTCCAATTGGTTTACTATTTTCCCTCCAAACAATTGTCCAATATACGCCGCCCTGCTCTTCTTCGCATTCCCTTAGGTAGTCGAACTGCTTCTCGTCAGAAACCGGCTCATTGATAGGTTCAGGCATAAAACGCTGAACCTCTGGATCTGTATCCCATTTCTGCCAAAAAGAAACATCTCCCGTCTCATATGGTCTTAGATTTATTCTTTCAGTTGTAATGTTTTTCGAAAACATCGAATTGCTACAGGGTTTGGATAGATGTTGGAACTCCCTCAGACTCTATTGGTTTGGGTTAAACTCCACAATCCACTCGATACCGTATTTGTCCCTAAACATGCCGGCGTACGTTCCCCAAGGACTGTCCCCAACCGATCCCTCTACTTGCCCTCCAAAAGAAAGTCTATTAAATATTCTATCAGCTTCTTCTTTACTATCTACAACCATATGAATTTTGCTCCTGTTTTCGTTTTCGTTTACAGTCCCCATAAACTCAGGCACATCATTCCCCACCAACATGCTGGTACCACTGATGGGTAATGCAATTCGCATGATTTTGTTTGCTTCTTTCTCTGGAATTTTAAATTCAGAACTCGCAAGATCTTTGAAACGAATTATTTTTTCAAATTCACCACCAAAAACAGATTTATAAAAGTTAAACGCTTCTTCGGCATTACCATTAAAATTAATCCAGGTATTTATCGTTTTCATAAGTATATATTTAGATTATAGCAATAAAATCATTTGCTGCGGGACTTGGATGAAGTTAGAACTGCTTTAATACAGATGCAGGGCTATTCTCCATTCGGGGTAGTTAGGAATTGGTAAACCCGACAACTAATCTACGCCTTGGGTCAAAGTGGACTGATTAGTCTTTGGCACTATTCTTTTTTTCCCTGTATTCACAATAACAATCGGGGACTCCCAATCCTCTACCCTTCCTAAATATATACGGATACCGAGTTCTTTGGCGTCTACAACATAGCTACCGAGTCGCCGCCCAAGCTGATACGGATCATCTTTGGCACATCTATACTTTTCGATATTGGCCCGCATTTCATCAGCAACCAAAGAAGCTTCATCCTTTGTTAAATCGTGTCTACCAATTATATGGCCATGGTCACTGTATGCACTTAAATCGGATAGTGTTTTATATAATTCAGCAAACTCTAAAGAACATTTCTCTAAGACCTGGTTCATGAAACCCCCGTCAGTATAGATAAAGCCATTTTCTGGTACAACTCGCTTCAACTCAGCAAGAAGTGCAAAACCCCATGGGTCGTTGTAATTTATTACGTTCCTATCTTGAATACCTGTCATCCAAATGTTTGCATAATCAACTGGAAACGAATGCAACGCTGCTAATATTTCCGCGTGCATAGCCTTTAATCGTAAATGTTTCCCTGGTTCTGCACTTTCACGAATCCAGAAGTCACTATCCTTAATACCTAAATCTACTCCTATATATTCTTCTACTCCAGATTCCTCTAAATGTTTTTGAAATCCATCATTACTGAACACTGTCGTAGCTGAGCCAAGTTCTACTAGTCGTGTATTACTACTTTTTTTAATAAATTCTAAAAACTTTTCTGATGGTAAATGGGTGGGTGCACTAATTGGCGTATCAGATAAAATTTCGACATCCGCAAACGTACCAAGTTGCTTAATCTCTTCATCCTCTGGGAGTCTCCATACCAAGTCTTGATAATATTTAACATCCAGTATTTTTTCAGCCTCGGTATAATTGGCAGCTTCTCCTGTTTCAATTTTTTTCTTTAATTCTTGGGCCTCTGATTGTGCTTCATCTGAGCTATATTTTTCTCTCATAATTTAAAACATTAAAATTAATCGGGTAAATAGTTCCACAGTCCACGACCCGCTACCTTAAAAAGATACCATAAAACCTAGAGAAAATCATTTGCTGCGGGACTTGGATTCGAACCAAGATTGATGGCTTCAAAGGCCACTGTCCTACCATTAGACGATCCCGCAATGCGATTAATATACCCCAAAAACTGAGTTTTTTCAACTAGAGAGCCATGACAGCCAATTCCAAAGGAAGCTGGGGAATTGGTGAAAACTTAATCTGAGAACGGGCCAAAGTAAATGTATTTATAATCTTAATGAGTTTTTCATTGTCGATTGAATCAAGAGAAGCAAACTGTTTGTGAGCTTCGGTACCTTCAATTGATTCCGACAGGGCTGGATTAACCCGCGACAACAAGGCGCTGCGAGAATATGAAATAAATTCTTTGGTGAAGTTTTCCAAATCCATACCGGCGTCATGAATATCATGAATCAAAGCCACAGCGGACGATTTGTCGCCTGAAGCGATATAACCCAAAAGTTTAGGGTGATATGAGGTTGGGATTAAACCAAGAATTTCAGCCACTTCTTTGTCACTGATTGCACCAGATGGAATAATGCTTCTGATTTTTGTTAGTGAGACTTCAGCATCACGAAGAGCCCCATCAGAAGCCTTAGCGATAGACAACAAAGCATCATCATCAATCTGAATTTTCTCAGCCTTAGCGATTGATTTTAACTTAGTAACCATTTCGCTTGGTGTGATTCGATGAAAATCAAATCTCTGCACACGTGACAAAACAGTGGCTAAAATTTTGTGGGGTTCGGTTGTGGCCAAGACAAATACCACGTGAGCTGGTGGCTCTTCAAGAATCTTTAGCAAAGCATTAAAAGAATCCTTAGTGAGCATATGAACTTCGTCGATTAAAAAAACCTTGTACCCACCCGATGGTGCAGCCACCTGAGCCGATTCTTTAAGGGCGCGGATTTCATCAATGCCACGATTGGAAGCGGCGTCGATTTCAATTAAATCGAGTGAGGTACCAGCATTAACTGACAAACACGCGTCACAGACATTACAGGGCACCACGGCACCCTTTTTACCAAACTCGGCACAGTTTAGAGCCTTGGCAAAGATTCGAGCAATAGTTGTCTTGCCTGTTCCTCTTGGGCCAGTAAAAAGATAGGCATGTCCCACTCGCCCGCTCGAAAGCGCCCCTTCTAGAGTTTTGATAACGTGTTCCTGCCCCACCAACTGAGCAAATGTTTGAGGTCTGTATTTTCTATACAACATAAAGCTAGATTATCTTATTTATCAAAAAATAAAAAGGGTCAAAATAAAAGCGAGGGTCAATCATTAACTGACCGTCGCAGGCGGGTAGCCGAGGGCAGAGCGGAAAAGTCAGCAGACTTTTAACGCGGGTCAGTTAATGATTGTGCTGAGCGAACTATTTAAAGACAGCGAGCTTGAACCCAACAAAGCTGAAGATTAGGCCAGCCGCAGAACCAGCGATGATTCCAACATTGGCCCAAGCATGTGCATTCATGCTCGCCAATGGATGAATATAGTTAACAACAAAACCAGAGACAAGCAAATTAACACCAAAGGCAATGATTGTAACAATAAAGAACTTAACAAACTGGCCAGCACCACCCTGGTCTTTTTTAGATTTGAAAGCCCAATATTTATTCCATACGTAACTCGAGAAGACACCCACCAAGAAAGAGGCTCCAGAAATTAATGAGTACCCTACACCTGAAGTGTAGTTAGTAATAGAAATAAAAAAATTTAAAACTCCGGCCGTGACAGCAAAATTAGTAAAACCAATGGCAGCGAATTTGCCGAACTGGTTAAAAAAATCCATCCACTGACCCAAGAAGTATCCAAACATAACACCAAGAATCCAGATTATCGGAACGATCAAAACAAGGCTCACCCATGGAAGAGAATACTGATAATCCATACATGGCGCAAAAGAAGGATATTTGCAGGTCACCATGACCAATTTACCAAAATGAGGAGCGGTAATATTTAAATAATCAAATATCCTCCAGCCCAATGCCCCCGTAATCAAACCTGTTAAGACCGAAAACCCTAAGTCGCGCTTCGTAAACTTTTGGATAAAATTCATATTTTATTTATTGGTATTAGTTAAAAACTTTGATTTAATTTCATCCTCAACCTCTTGGCGATGACGAGCAAACTTGGATCGTGATAATTGTTTATAATATTCAGCCATTTCTTTATTACCAGCACCAAAAACGCGTTCAGTTTCTAGTTTAATATTGAATGGCATCGCGGTTGAACCATTGACCAACAAATTAATGTACGCGTTCAAATTGTCGATATTCATTATGTCTTGAGCATTAAATACTGGCTCAAACTTATTCTTCATAAATTCTGCGTCATCAGGACCGATTCGGAAAGTCGCAATAGAACCAACGTTACCAAATACAGCATCGCGGATACCTTCTTTTAATTGCTTGATGAATTGGTGGGCAATAACCATATCTAGATGATATTTACGAGCTTCAGACAAAATCGTAGATATGCTATCGGTGGTAAAGTTTTGGAATTCGTCTATATACAGATACATATCCTTACGATCTGATTCGTTTATAATATCAACACGAGACAAGGCCGCCATAAGCAACTTGCCGACAATTATCATGCCTAAAAGATTAGCATTAATATCACCAATTCGGCCCTTAGATAAATTAACGATCAAAATCTTTTGACTGTCCATTACTTCTCTAAAATTAAATGCACTCTTTTGCTGATTGATAATTGGGCGCAAGAATTCATTAAAAACAAAAGAGGTAATCTTGGAAGTAATATAGGGCGCCATATTCGACAAACTTTGGTCGCCTTGGGCCTTTTCGGCTTCCAGTTTCCAAAACTGAGAAACCAACGGATTAGTCTCGCGAGACAGTTTATCGGCACGATAAGCGTCATCAACTAAGACACGGGAGATATCGGCCAAAGTTGGGATATCATGTTCGTAGTCATCAAGTAATAGCAACGCCGAATTCTTAAAATATTTTTCAAACATTGGACCACCCGTGGCTTTAAGGTCGTACAACTTATCAAAGATACCAAAAAGCTCATCAATCACCATTGATTTCTGCTCTGGATGCTTAGGGTCAATCTCAAGCATATTTAAACCCATTGGAAAATCGATATCTCCTGGATCAAAATAGATAACATCTTCAGCTCTCTCTGGTGGAATAATAGAGAGGGCAAATTCAGCAAAGTCGCCATGGGGATCTATAACACAAACACCTTTACCATTTTCGATATCCTGACGAACCATTGATTTCATGGTTACTGTTTTACCAGTTCCGGTTTGCCCAATAATATAAAGGTGCCGGCGACGATCAGCATCCGACATTTTAACTTCTGTTTCAACCCCACGGAAAATATTCTTTCCGATAACAACACCTTCTTTGGGAAGATTCATTGGGGCTGGGGCAGACTTGGAAGTAACAAATTTAACACCTGCTGAATTTGCCGAAACTGGGAAATGGTACAAACTCGCCAACTCTTCCGATGAAAGCAAAACTTTTTGGCTTTCATCAAACATTCTGAAAGAGAAATTAAACAACAAGGAGCGCAAGTATCTACCTTTCATTTTATTCAAAGAAAAAGAATTTTGATCAGTGGTTGAAAACTGAGCCAAAGAACCAGCCAGAATATCTAGCAACTGTGACGAACGCTGATCGGTCTCCGAAGATACGACCAATCTAATATTGGTGTCGAACCAAGGCTTGGCGGATTTAGCCTGAATACTTTTAATCACCTCTTCTTCGAAAGGTGTGACAACACGAGGTGGTTGTTTGGCCAAATCCTCAGGGCTCTCCTTGGGTGGATGGTTGGCGCGACTGATTGCATCTTTGAGCTGATACCCTTGTTGCATCTGACGAACAACTTTTTCAGCGAATTTGCGTTGATTGTCTTGGTGGGAAGGCTTAAACAAAATCTGCAGTGCTGCACCTTCGCCCGTGTGACCAATTTTTGAAAGAGAGGCCAAAATTTCTCCAATAGAATCACTCTCTAATTTTTGATAAGTCTTAATTGGTAATATGGAATCACTTTTTTGAGAAACATAAGCCCCCAAAGCAGAACCGCCTGGATGGAAAATTGAATAATCTTCAACTTTTTCTATATGAGCATCGGGATATAATCCATGGATCTGTTTTTCAAAAATATCTTCTATGCTACGAGGCACTGCCATATAAAAATTAATATCTTGGCCAATATGTTTTACAGCAATTTCAAGAGCAATATATGGCTCACCATAAATAAACTTGTTCCAACCCTTGGAATGGATATTGGTGAAAGAAGAATACAGTTGTTCCATTATCCCAATGAGCTCTTTTTCCGGACGCTGTGACGCACCCTGTGAGCCTGGAGTTGCTGGTCGTGGGACACTAACAGAAAAAAGCGCCATATTCAGCGCTCTTGCAATCGAACCCTTGGACCGCATTGAGTTTAGTGTTACTAGGGCAGCAATTACAATCAAAGCCAAAGCCACCGCGTAAACAACAATAAGGAATATAGACACGTTAATTATTTAAGTTCAGGAATCTCCCCTCTCTGCACTATCGCCTTGTACATTTCGTTGCTCGTTAAAACTTTGTGGAAAATATCAATCAACCCAATGTCGTTAGAATTTCTGGCCATTTTTACACCCGCCACTGGGTTTGTTATTGCAACATTAACCCACTCTTGAACCTTGGCCTGATTTTCGGGAGCAATATCGTTGCTATCGTGCTGGCTGTGAGAAGAAGCTTTGAAATCAGGAACATGCTCTTTTATCATCTGCTCTGTTGTTTCTGAAATTGCTTGATGCTCCAAAGAATCTGTTGTTTCAGAGGAATTCTCTGAAACTTCAAGAGATGGAGCATTAATCTCTGCTAATTTCTTTTCGTACTCTGCTTTTAATTGTTGGGCCTGTTCGGCGGGTGTTCCTTCCATTATTATTCTGAAGCCGAAGTTTCATCTTTCGATGCTCCACCGGATGTTATTGGATGATCTTTTAATTTTTCAAATAGCTCATCGCTCATCGATGAGGCTGCTTGTTGTTGTTTTTCTTCTAGTTTTGCCCAACGCTCGTTTTGTTCTTTGATAAAAAGCTCTATGTCGAAAACGACACCATCTAATTCTTCCTGCTCTTTATGCAAAGCATCCCTCAATTGAAAAACCAAATCCTCTGGAAGGGTATCTAAATTTTCTAAGATTTCATCTTTAACCTTCTGGTCCAACATAGACTCAGCCAATAGTGTGCCGATCTCTTCTGCTAATTTTTCAATATCTTGTGTCATTTATGTTTGATGGTTAATTATAAGATACCTGCAACAAGACCAGATTTGATAGCGGCTATTTCTTTTAATCCGCCGGCCATTTTGATCATGAAGCCTTTACCTAAAGCAATATCCTTTGCTAGGCCTGCGGCAGTTTGGGGCCACAACAATTCGCCACCCTTAGCAACGACTTTAACCCCACTGTCTTTAGCAAACTTTGCAGCTACTTGCTGAATCTGAGCATTGGTTGGATTGGAAACACCATGACTTACCAATTGTCTCTTGGCTTCACCCCAGATTGTGTCTTTCAAACCAATTTGAGCGATTTCTTGCGAAGCAGCGCCAGCACCTTTTGTTGCAACGGCTTCTTTGGCTTTTCCGGCCAACAACTTGCTTCCGACCCACTTAATAAGTAAGCCAGCCAAAATAGTCTCGACAGCCCCATATGCATAGCGACGCCACCACTTTTCATCCAAGTTTTCACGAAGCATCTTCGCCATCTCTTTGGCATCCGCGACACCTTCACCAGAACGCAAGTTCTGCAATCGAGCTTTCATTTCAGTCGCAATCTTACCCTTATTCTCCTCGGTCAAAACATCTTGACCAAAATCACCTTTATAAGTTTTGAGCTTCTTTTCTAATTTATCGATCTCGGTTACAACAATATCGTCAATCGTGGCATCATTCTCGACAATTTTTTGCGCGGTTATCTCGGCAGAAATATCAAGAACTCTATCATCCATACTTGTCTCAATTCCCTGGATTGCCATTTCTTGCTTAATCCTAAGATATTCGTCATGGGCATCTTCAAGAGAAAGATTCTCTTCTTTTTGAATTAATCTCGAAAGTGAAGAGGTTTCTTGGCCGACATCTTTAGTTCCTCTTCGGAATCTTTCGGCAGTAATATATTCTGGAGCTCCGCCCAAGATAGCACCACCCAATCTTTGTTTAATCCATTTTTTCCAAGAACCTTTTTCATCAATAACAGGTTCGCCACGAGCTTCTGCCTCAACTCTTTCGATATCTTCAGCTGAAGCATTGGTTGCTTCAGAGACGCCACGAAGATCGCCAATTCCAACTGGTTTATCTTTTTTAAATTTATTCTTAACAAAACGATATGCCTTAGCAGCAGCATCTTTAAATTTAGTACCAAAACCTTTCCGTTCATTCATTTCACGGTCAAGTCTGGCGTGTTCTTTTCTGAGAGCTCTAATCTCCCTACTAATACGCAATCGATCCATAACACCCCAAGTAGAAGTCTTGGAATGTTCATCGACCTTTTCAATTATTCTTCTATCGATTTCATTTATGGCTGCGCGTAAAATTTCAATTCGACGAGCTCTGGCTTCGGCTTGAGCACGTTCATAATCCAACACATCTGAAGCAGCTTCTGCGTCTTCTTCATTTTCTGGAGTTAAAGGAGGGACTGGTGGTGCTTCTGGTGTCAGAGGTCTAATAGGCTCTGGCACAGGAGCTGGTTCTGGACGAATTTGAGCTGTACCAGCAGGGTCTGATTGATTTTGTTCGGCAGCTGAAGCCGCTCTTCTAGCAAGAAGAGCTTTTTGTCTATTTTTTAATTCTCTTAAATCTTCTTTATTGCCTAAAGCCGTCACCCCGCGGACCGTATCTTCATCATATTTAATCAAGCGGTCCATCTCTGCGATTTGAGCCTCAAGCGAAGCTAGCTCCTGATCATAAGTATCGACTGCAGCATCAATGGCTTCTTCTGTGACCTGTTCTGGGGTCATTGCAGCCAAGCGGTCCTGAACTTCTTTAAGTTTAGTAAGATCTTTGGATTCTTCTTGCTGCTCTTCTGGGAGTTTGCCTAATTCAGCCATCCAAATTTTGCGCTTTTCTGTGGAAAGTTCTTTTAGTCTCTTGTACTCAGCTTGGTCTTTCTTGGAAAGACTTTCTACTTTTTTTCCTTTACGGAATCTGATCATGTCTCTTCTTGCGGAAAAAGCTTCTTCTTGTAATTTAAGGACTTCCTCAAATGTTTTGGGTTCAGCAGATTCTTGGCTTTCTGCTGTGGAGGCAGCGGCCTCAGATGATTCAGCTTCTGTCTTTGCAACCTTCTTCCTCCCTGGTGCCTTGGCTTTTTTAGGGGCTGGGACAACAGGCTTTTCTTCTGCTGATGGAGAAGCAGGTTCAGGGATTACGACTGGCTCTGGCTGAGGAGCTGGCTCAACATCCACTACGGGTGCTGGTTCTTTGGCAGGCTCAGGAGTTACGACTGGTGCTGGTTCAATGATAGGTTCAGGGGCAGGTTTTTCGTTTGCATTTTTAAGAAGTTCACGTTGCAACAAAAGATCCTTGAGTCTATCCTCAAGATCTTTGAGTTTACCTTCATCACCTTCTTTGAAAACTCTACGTTCATCACGTTTCAACAATCTAATCTCTTTATCGATCTGCTCATTAAGAACTTCTATCGGATCTGATGAATCTCTTTCTGGTGCTGATGGATCTTTTGGAAAAATGTAAGGCTTCTCGGGTGGACGAGCAGGGGTAGGGGCAAACTTGATATCCATAGACTGATCTTCTTTATCTGCGGCCAATTGATCAGCCAGAGCCCTGTCTAAAGCAGCTAAATCTAGAGAATCTTTGGGTTCTGACGGATTAGGCAATAGGGATCCTTCTGGATTGCCTGGCTTATCAAAATCTTCAGTCTTAATACCAAGAGAATCACCTTCTGGGGCTTGTGCTGATTCTGCGGGTCTTGGCAAATCTGGGAAAATCTCTAAATCCACAGCCGGAGCATTGCCAACTTCTTTGTTGTGCTCGCCAAGTACAGCGTCCAAATCAAAATCATTACCAGGAGCAGGTTCCAGTGGTGGTACGACTTGGTCTATATCCAAAAGAGGGTCTGGCCCCGATGATTCAACAACAGGAGGAACGACACCTTTTAGATCTAAATCTGGGGCAACTTTTTTCTCTGTCGACTTTGTGCTGCGAGGTTTTTCTGCCATATAGATACATTTTATACCACTGAGAATAATTGGCCACTAATATGTGTGGATAAAGATACATCATTTTCTGTTATTATGAATGCATGCAAAGACATAAACGCTTTGAACTCTTGGTTGTTATCGGTATTTTAGTAGTCGCATCATTCTTCAGGTTCTACCAATTAGAAAAATATCCTCCTGGTCTCTACCCAGATGAAGCAATGAACGGCTCCAACGCTCTTGTTGCTAACGCTACGGGTCATTACCAAATATTTTACCCAGAAAATACTGGCAGAGAAGGGTTATTTATTAATATCCAGGCTTTTTCGGTTAAAATCTTTGGTAACCACCCCTGGGCTCTTCGTGTGGTCTCCGTCCTCTTTGGTGTTTTGACTATTTTAGGGCTCTATCTACTAACTCGCGAATTGTTCGAATGGCGCATAGCCTCCGTATCAAGTTTCTTAATGGCTATCTCGCTTTGGCATGTCAATTTTTCTCGCATAGGATTTAGAGCCATCATGCTTCCATTTATTTTGGTCTATGCTTTTTATTTTTTCTGGAAAGGTCTAAAAAAATCAAATTGGGTCAGCTTTTTTTGGTCCGGCGTTTTTTGGGGATTAGGCTTCTACACTTACACCGCTTACCGCATTGCCCCATTAATTCTATTTTTGGTTTTCGTTAGTTACTGGATGTTTTTAAAGAAAGACTACCAGCATCAGAATTACGAACACACACGCAATCGTTTTTTGGGTGGATTTTCTTTATTAATGATCACTATGTTTTTTGTTGCCCTACCAATCGGTATTTATTTCTTGAAAAATCCTCAAAACTTTATGCAACGCAACACTCAATCAGTATTTGTTCAATCCCAACCAATTCGCGAACTCACAAACAGTGTTGTCCGTACTTTAGGAATGTTCAGCTTCCAAGGCGATTCCAACCCCCGTCACAACTTAAATTCTCAGCCAATGCTGGGTTGGCCCATCAGTGTTTTATTTATGATTGGTTTTCTTAAGGAGTTATACCATTTAATACGACGCAAACATGGGCACATATCACCCATCCACGCCCTTATGTTTTCTTGGTTCTTTGTTTTCCTTCTTCCTGGCTTTCTTTCAACAGAAGCACCTCACGCACTTAGAGCAATCGGAGTTATTCCAATTGTAATGATTTTCGCCGGACGCGGCTTTATGTGGTTATTGAACGCTTCTGAAGAATGGGAAATGTCTCGTTACCCTTGGGAAAATAAAAATGGCAAACAATTTATCACTCCCATTGTTGCTGGCTTGGCCCTTATGGTTGCTCTCGGATTCTATGAATACAATCGTTACTTTAATATTTTCGGACCAAGCGAAATCACGGCCGGAGCCTTTACGGCAAACTATGTCGAAATTGCCAACCAAATCAATAGCACGCCGATCAAAAAACTAAAATACGTCATCATTGATGCTCCAGCCATGAATGCTTATGGCTTGCCAGTTTCAGCTGAAACGGTAATGTTCCTAACAGACACGGTCACACCAGCTACCCAAAAGGCAAAAAACCTTATCTACCTAACCGCCGATCAAGCTATTGGCTACAAATTTAACCCAACAGCAACAATCTGGCACATTCGTTAATGGCCAACAAAAAATACTCGCTAGCAGCAGGAATCATAATAATAATTGCCAGCCTTGTGGCCCTTGCTAGTGTTTGGCACGACGCCCCCATAGTAGATGAAGACCCACACATTGGGGCTGGTTACTCTTATGTGTTTGGTCAAACCTATAAATTCAATCCGGAACATCCACCACTAGCCAAAGATTTAGCTGGCCTCGCTCTCCTACCGCTCGGAATTGATTCCAAGATACTATCAGGCACCTACGGAGCCAACTGGCCAACGGATGTCCATGGTCAATGGAATTTTGGTCGCGCCCTTATTTATCATTCTGGCGTTGATCCAATCAAGATAGTCCACGCGGCAAAGATACCTTTGATACTCTTGTTTATACTCTCAGCAGTTCTCGTGTTTGCTTGGGCCAAAAAAACTTACAACTCCCGAGCAGCACTACTCGCTGTTTTTCTTTTTTCTTTTTCTCCAACGATTATTGCCCATGCTCGTTTTGTAACGACTGATATCGCTGCACTCTTTGGCGTTCTATTTTCAACTTACTTTTTTGTTAAATACTTAAAAGAACAAAGCACCAAAAATTTCTGGCTAGCCTCACTTTCTTTTGGTGTCGCCCTTCTCGCCAAGTTCTCTACTATTATCCTTGTCCCATATTTCTTTTGTATTGCTTTGTTGTGGGTTTGGGCTCACCACACAAACTTCTTCAAGCCGGCTTTTAAACTAGTGCTCAAAACTGCGCTGATAATGCTTGTTGGTTTCGTTGTGGTTGTTGGACCAATTTACCAACTTCATGTTTTAAACTATCCGCCAAAATCACAACAGTCTGACGCAACAGAAATTCTCACCAACAACAACATCTTCTTAAAGCCCCTAATCATATGGAGCGCTGATAAGCCAGTCCTTCGTCCCTACTCCCAATACGTTCTGGGCCTCGCCATGGTCTTCCAGCGCGCCGAAGGTGGCAACAGAACCTATTTCATGGGCCAGCTCTCTAGTTCTTCGTTTAAGTCATACTTCCCAATTGTCTTCTCCCTTAAAGAACCGATCCCATTATTAATTTTGATTCTTCTGGCAATTTGGTTTGGTTTTAAAACTTGGCGCAGCAGACACCTAAGTCTCCGCGAAAAAACAAAAGAACACCTTCCGGAGTTCATAATGTTGCTTTGGATTTTGATTTACATGGCTGCTAGTATCAATGCCAATCTCAATATCGGCATCCGCCACTTAATGCCAATCTACGGTTTCATCTTTATACTTGTCGCCGGCCAGATTGAATCAGCGATGAACCGCGAGAGTATCAAAAAATGGTTCACTATCTTTGTTTCAATTATGTGTCTTTGGTATGTTGGAGAATTCACTTCTGTTTACCCTTACTACCTAACCTATTTCAATGAATTCGCCGGAGGACCATCAGGCGGCCACAAATATGTTGTTGATTCAAATCTGGACTGGGGCCAAGACTTGTGGCGCTTAGGTGATTTCGTTAAAGAAAATAATATCCAAAAAATCTATACCGATTATTTTGGCTGGGCTGATGCAAACTTCTACCTCGGTAACGCTTACGTCTGGATGAATGGTGGGAAATACACCAGCAAGGAATCTTTTATTAAAGAAAATCCTCAGGGTGGTTGGTTAGCTATCTCGGCCACCTTCTACCAAGAATCTTCCGTCACCCCCGACAAACCCTATGATTGGCTCACTCAATATTCCCCAGTTAAAGTTATTGGGAATTCGATATTTGTCTGGCACATCACTCCGTAGTTGGTTGTAAAAAAACGACCCCCTCAAGGCTCAGCGTAGTACCAGAATTGGTACTCGGTGAGTTGTTCCTTGAGGAGGTTTCTTGCGAGTCGGGCGTGTAAGCTCGTAGCCGGCCCGACATCGATGCGGTTGACGCAGTCAGCGGCGACTTTGTCGCAACTGGCCGAAGAGCAGGAGACGCAATGTTGCGAGGGGTCTACCACTCCATCTAACCGCCCGACTTCTGCGTGCGAGTTGCACGACTTTTTATTAGGTGCCGTCCCAGCAAACGATTAAGGCCCAAACTTTTGATTACGGGGCCCCAAACGACTTAACCAGGACGGGCACGAGTTGAGCCACAAACGGACTCGCAAAAACCAATACGCATATTTACTTTACTGCTCGCTATAGACGAACTAACTAGATTTCTATACGGCCTTCTACTAAAGAGTGTTGTTGCCTGAAAGATAGCGTACGTAGGGTATTGGCTTTTGCGAGCCCATTTCTGGGCTCTTTGGAAAGAACTAAGTATGCAATCATTATAGCAGGTTGCTTAAATAATGTCAAATACCCCTATGGTAGGCCGGTAATTGGGGCTATTTGAAGTAAACTCGCCCATCAAAACGAAGATCTACATATTGCGGCTTTAGGCTACCATCTACCATCTTCTGGGCCCTAAATATACGAAATACATCTATTTGTCCCGGTATGTCTGAGTCCAAACTAAACTTAACCACGTAACCATCCCCAACCAAAACATCAAACTCTGTATAGGTATCGACGGGAATAGTTATCTTCTTAACAAGAACATTCTGACCATTAAGCGCCGGCACCACTTCTTGGATTGTCTTAAGGAATTTTGAATCAACCAAAGACAGGGATGTTGATGCCGTTTTAATTCGCATATCGTCAACATTAAGCAACAAGACACCAGAAGACTGAATGGCCTGACCAAAAGTTATGCCATCGCGGTCATAATATTTACAATCTGGAACTGAAGAAGTTGAATCAAAACACCAAACACCTTCAGCCTTACGCTCATTGCCTATAATATTTATTGTGTGAAGATAATCTTTTTCGACTCTTACCCCATCAAGAAAAGAGAACTGCGAAGATAGATTTGCAGCGAGAGAACTTGCCCCAAAGAAAAACACGTCCCGACTAATTGGTAGCCCCAACAATCTATGACCAAGGGCATCATCAACGACTCTTTGTATTTCATCCTTATTGCTATCGCTCAAACCCTGATAATTAACCACGTCTATCTGAAACCATGGGGCATAAAAAAGAGCGTAAACCATACCCGCAATAACAATGACAGCTCCGACGACGATTGAAATAGTTTTGATTTGAAAACGGTGACGTCTCTTAGACGCTAATTTATCTTTGTGCCTAAATGTTTTTACGTCGGTTGGGCGCACTCTTATTTGTTACGAGTAATTTCACTCAAGCCTCCCATGTATTTCTGGAGAGCCGATGGGATCTTGATTGAGCCGTCTTTTGTCTGATAGTTTTCGGCGATGATTAATGGCCAGCGACTAGTATTCAAAGCTGTGCCGTTTAGGGTGTGAACAAATTCCGTTTCACCATCTTCTTTTCGGTACTTAATATTCAAGCGACGAGATTGGAAATCAGTACAGTTAGAAGCACTAGTGACTTCACCGTAATCATTCTTCATCACCATCCAAGCCTCCATGTCGAATTTACGATAAGCTGGACCACCCAAGTCGCCACTAGCAACATCAATGACTTGGTAAGGCACCTCAAGGCCCTGAATGATTTCTTCTTCCACTTCGCGGATGTGATTATGCATTTTGTCACTGTCTTCTGGTTTACAAAAAACGAAGAATTCTAATTTTGTAAATTGATGAACACGATACAATCCTTTTGAAGTCTTGCCATAAGCACCAGCTTCAGTTCGGAAACAATGAGAGATACCAGCATATTTTACTGGGCCCTTAGACAAATCCAAGACTTCACCAGAATGATAACCGCCAATAGTGATTTCAGCAGTACCAATCAAACTTAAATCAGAATTTTCGATTGAGTAAATCTGGGCTTCAGGGCCACGTGGATTAAAGCCGATACCTTCTAATATCTCATCTTTGGCCAAATCTGGAGTCTCGATTAATTTGAAGCCGTGCTTCTTGGCGATATCAGCACCGTATTGCAACAAAGCATGGTTTAGTTCAACCAACTCATTCTTAACAAAGTAAAACTTGGAAGCTGTAACTTTAGCGGCTCTTTCAAAATCAATCAAATCCAAACCAAGCATTACTTCTTCATGGTCTTTAGCTTCAAAATCAAATTTGGTTGGTTCGCCTTTTTGAGACAAAACTTTAAAGTCAGCCTCACCACCAATCGGCACTTCTGGGTGAGTTAGGTTTGGAACTGATTTAAGAATCAAAAGATAGGCCGTTTCAATTTCGGTTAATTCTTTCTCAGCAGCAGCAATCTGCTCACCAACTTGGCGCATCTTAGCGATCTCTTCTTCGCTTGGTTTCCCCTTAGATCCCTGGTTACGAGCTGCACGAAGTGTATCAACCTCAGACTTCTTGGCCCGGCGCTTTTCATCAAGCTCAATCAGCTTATCAATATCAACCTTAACTCCCCTGTTCTCACAATTATTTTTTACTTCTTCTGCATGTTCACGTATGTATTTAATGTCGAGCATGGTATTTATAAATTTTCAGTTAAGAATTTTTTAAGTTCATCAATATCTCTTTTTTCTGGATCAAAATAATATGATGGTATCCCGCAGGAACTTGCGCTCTCAACCGCCTTCTGATTATGCTCAAAATAAACGACACTATCTGCCGTCAAAGAAAAATGCTCAAGCATTTTTTGAAAATAAACGGGATCAATCTTGTCTGGGGAATGTTTCAAAGTAAAAACCTCGTATGGCATTTTATCTAAACCAAACTCAATAAACTGGGCATCGTCTGCGTTTGTGAGGATAATTTTTTTATTAGGGAAACCCTCCACCAAATCATGGACATCCTTAAAAACAACTCCAGTGCCTGAAACAATTGTATCTACAGCATCAACGAGGATGGTCTTCATTTTATTTATCCTTAGGGCGCATTGTTGGGAACAAAAGAACTTCGCGGATCGAGTGCGAGTCTGTGAGAATGGCCACTAAACGATCGATGCCGATACCAAAACCAGCGGCAGGAGGCATACCGTATTCAAGGGCTTCGACGAAGTCTTCATCCATCTGCTGGGCTTCTTCATCGCCTTTGGCGCGCATGTTTTCTTGAGCCTTGAAGCGTTCGCGTTGATCAATTGGATCATTAAGCTCTGTAAATGCTTTAACTAATTCAGAACCAGCAAAATAGAACTGGAAAGCTTCGACGGTATCAGTGCCTGGTTTTAATTTGGCTAGTGGCAACATGTCTTTTGGATAATCCATAACAAAAGTTGGCTCAAGCAAATGAGGGCGAATCTTTTCTTTGAAAACAGCATCATCTAAACTGCCGGTGTCTTTCATTAATTCAGCAAAGGTAACGCGACGAAATGGTTTCTGGAATTTATCAGGGGCAATGGTGACCAACATATCTTCAATGAAATCCATGCCCCAGTTGTAATCCTTGTAGGCAATGTAGAACTCAAGCACAGAAAACTCTGGATTGTGTTCACGGTCCATGCCCTCATTTCTAAAATTGGTGGTAAATTCAAAAACTGCATCCATGCCACCGACAAGCAAGCGCTTCAAATACAATTCTGGAGCAATACGCAAAAACATATCCTGATCTAAGGCGTTGAAATGTGTTTTAAATGGTCGAGCTGAAGCGCCACCATACAATGGCTGCAACGTTGGAGTAACTACTTCGATAAAATTCTGTTTGATTAAATAGTTTCTTAAGCCTTGAATAATCTGAAAACGTTTAACAAATTTTTGTTTTACTTCTTCGTTCATTAACAAATCCAAATAGCGTCTTCGGAAACGTTCTTCTACATCAACAAGACCGTGCCACTTTTCTGGCAATGGCAATAACGCCTTAGTGAGCATGGCGATACTTGTTGCTTCAATGGTCTTTTCTTCTTTCTTAGTCTTAAACAAAGGGCCAGTGACTTCTATGATGTCACCAATATCAACTAGCTCGTTAAAAAATTTGAATCCTTCAGCACCGAGTGTGTCTTCCTTGGCAATACCTTGAAATTTGGTCCCTCCATCATTTAAATCAAAAAAGATAAGGCCACCATGACCACGTCGAGCCATCATGCGCCCTGCTAGCGTGATTTCTTGTTTAGACTCAGCTAGCTCATCAAACTTCTCCAAAGCCTCACCGGCACTCATTGAGCGCTTTGTGGTGGCAGGATAAGGGTTAACTCCCATATCCTTTAATGCCTTTAATTTATCTAGTTTTACCTGACGAATATCATCTAATGCCATATAAATAGATAATACCAAAAACTAACAAAAAATACATCACTTCTGGGGGGTATCTCTTGTATTGACTTTTATATATAAAACGTGGTATAATTAAAATACAGTTCGGCTCAGACCTACCGAGCCTTTAGCAAGGAGTCTGCGATGCAGGATGTGAAAATCAAGGAATTGGTGGAGCTCACTCTCGACGGGGCAACGGTTACCGGTTTCAATGGGACCGTGGCCATGAAGTTCAAAGGCGAGGATGACGCACAGACCATCAAGAAAGCTCGGGCCAGCGGTGGCAAACTCTTCCTCTTCCGCTGGGACGGACCATACCGTCCCATGGGGGCCATCATCGATGGCCGTGCAATCGGTTTCTTCGATGATGGGCTGATCACGCTCGGAGCGGATGACCACGGGACTTCTGGTGAGTACGATCGTCTTGCCATTAACGCGGGCAAGGATGAGAATGACCAGGTTGTGCTTTTGCGCATCAAGCCGAGGTTCATCCCGTAGGGTACGCGGGGGGGCTGCTCAAGCGATACGCTGCGAGTGGTCCCCTTTTTTTATTTTTGTAAAATTTGAGCGAGGTTGGATATTTTTATCGCATTGAGCGACGCCGTCTTCTCATCCGATAATTTATGAAATTGTTCCGGTAACAAAAAGGAAACTAAAATCCGCTCAGAAAGCGGATTTTAGCAAGGTGGCCTTTTGTTCGAAAGCAATAGGTAAATTGAAGTTACGAGACAGGCGGAGAGAAGGCGATAAAAATATCTAGCCGAGTGATTACTTAACTTCTAATACTTTGTAATTCTCTGTCGCACGAGGGGTGCGAATTTCTACGATGTCGCCTTTCTTGTGGCCCAAGAAAGCTTTACCCAAAGGAGATTCGTTGGAGATAAAACCAGCTGTTGGATTTGATTCAGTAACACCAACAATTGTGAAATCCTTAGCCCCCTTACCAGCGTCAACTTTAATGGTGGAACCAACAACAATAATCCCAGTAGGTTTTTTGCCATCTTCAATAACAATAACATTCTCGAGAATCTGGTTGATTTCTTCAATACGGCCCTCGTTGATTGATTGAGCCTCCTTGGCCGCATCAAATTCAGCGTTCTCAGAAAGATCACCTTGCTCTTTAGCTTCTTTGATTCTAACGGCTATCTCTGGACGACGTACAGTAGTTCGTTCTGTGAGCTCATTCTTTAGCTTTTCTAAGCCTTCTTTGCTGAAATATTGTTTTTCCATACGTTATTGGTGTTTATCTTATTTTGCGATACAGAACTATACTACGATTAAAGCCTCTCTGCAAGGTAGTGTTGATAACCTTATTGCTTGTAGCTAGACGAAGCCGTCTGACCAAAATACCACTTTAAAACATTATTAGCAGTACGAACTGCCAAACCTTCAGTCTTGGGATTTTCTACCAATATTGTCATAGCGATTTGGGGATGATCAAATGGGGCAAAGACCGTAAATAGTGAATTTACCTGCGACCCATTAACAACCTGGGATGTTCCGGTTTTAGCACCAGATGTAACCGGTAAATCCTTAAGCAAAGTTGCTGTACCAGTTAAAATTGTTTCTCGCATATCATCTTTTACAATGGCCAAATTCTGATCACTAAATGGCAACTTGCCGATAGTCTCAGATTTAAATGTTTGGAGTGTTTTTTTGTCATTATCGACTATCCGACTAGCCACCTGAGGCTTATACATTGTCCCGCCATTAGCCACCGCGGACAAATAGGTGTTCAGCCAAAGTGGGGAGACCGACAAATCCCCTTGCCCAATAGAAGTGTTGTACGTGTCGCCTTGATACCAAGGTTCACCACGTGTTTCCTGTTTCCAATCTGCGGTTGGGACAAAGCCATGATTTTCACCCGGCAAATCAATCCCGAGAATTTTATCGGCCAAACTTGATTTGAAGTATTGAACCATCTTGTTGATGCCGAGGCCGACGATATTCCCGAAACCGCCACCCACTGTCGCAAAAAAAACATTGCAAGAATTAGCAATTGACCGACGGAGATCAAAAGGTCCATGGTCAGCTCTCCAATTTTTAAAAGTATAAGTTACTCCTGGGCTAAAAGGGTTAGGAATTGAAATACTAATACAGTCCTGAATAGTTGTTTCTGGGGTTATAACTTTTTCTTGCAGACCCATGAGACCCATCAAAGGCTTGATGGTTGATCCAGGATTATACGTGCCACTAACAACACGATTAAATAGGGGCCGAGATGTGTTTTTAAAAATAGAGTCGTATTCTTTTTGAGATAAGCCGTCCGAAAAAACATTGTTGTCAAAACTTGGGAAACTAACCATTGCCAAAATGGCCCCTGTTTGTGGATTTTGAATTATCGCTGCGCCACGAGACAGACCAGCACTAAGCAAAACATTCCTCAATTCATCGTAAAGGTGGGACTGAAGATCTGAGTCAATATTAAGAACCACATTGCCACCGTTCTTGGCCTCTACATTAATTGTGTCGGTTGTGTCTCCAAAAAATATTCTGCCATGCTCCCCGCGAAGCAACGATTCGTACTGCGACTCGATTCCCAAACGTCCCTTAACGTCTGACGATGCATAGTAGTTATCAGCGGCCATATCATCCTTATTCACTTTGCCAACATAACCAATCACTGCTGAAAACTTAGAACCATCTATATAAACCCTTTGCACATCCGGAATCACATAAACACCAGGAGGTTTCAGACCTTGAATAGCGAGAATCTGGTCCTTTTGCAAATTACTAGCAATAAAAAACACACTTGCTTCCTGCATTTGTGATGAAAGTTTTGCTGATAATTCAGCAGAAGTGGTCCCCAGTGTCTTAGACAATAAATCAAGATTTAATGTTCCGTTCTTAAGAGCCGGTCGAACTTCTTTGGAGACACCGACTACATCAAACTGTGGAACGTTTTTAACTAGCGGCTTACCACTTTGGTCAAAAATAATCCCTCTGGCTGGCGGTATTGAAAAATTAGCCGAACGGTTTTGGAAAGCAAGGTTGTAATAATAGGGATGGTTAATAATGCTTAAGTTTGCGCTAACCAAAAAAATAATTCCCAGCAAACTAGCCACTCCCCACAATATCCCCCTAAAAACTGCGGGTCGAATTGGCCTTTCTATATTAGAGAAAGAGCTATCACCGTCCAAAAGAGTTTCCTCTGGAGCAATGGTGTCATCATCAATTGGAACATAATATTCCTTAGTCATTTTGTGAAGAATATATAAAATTAAATACCAAAAAAATTACAATTAATTCAATCGTAACAATGGCAAGTATTTCTGGAGAAATAATCAATTTTATTAATGTTGCCATTGATAAATCCCTAATGTAAACGTAGCGATTAACCAACCATAAAAATACCTCTCCCACACCGAATAGTATTATACCCAAAAAAGTAAACGGTATAATCGCCAACATTGAACCATTTTCACTTGCGGACCTCATATTCAAAAATTTATTAAGCAAATACCAAACAATAACCATAATCAAATATGAACCTATAATTGTTCCAAAATATGCACCGACCCACAACTCAGTGGCCAATGAGATAAAGATCCCTAAGCCAATTACCCACCGATGAACGTGAAATGTGATTATTAAAGCAGACAAAAATACCAGAGCCCCAAAGCCAGAAGGCATGCCCGATATGGCAGGCAACAAAACACCGTCAGCAACAACGACGGCAATCCAAATCAATATTATTGCAAATCGTTTCATTATTGAACGACAACCACCGAGCCCTGAGTAAGCTGTATGGCTGGCTTAATACTTACTTTTTTAAAAAGCTGAGTATCATTATTTTCCACCACTCGAACCACACCTATTACCAAACCAGCGGGAATCATATCATTCCCTGTAGTCACGATTACGTCGCCCTCAGAAACAGAATCCGCCTGAGTAACCAAATCAAAATTTAAACCATCAACCAAGGCACCGTGAACAATACCACTTGTCTGGCCACCAAGCACCTTTCCTGTAACGGTGAAGCTTGGGTCCATAACCAAAATTACTTTTGAAGAATTTGGGAATACGGCAGTAACCCGGCCCATAATTTCATTATTCAAAGATATCACCGTCTGACCAACCGAGACCTTATCTAAGGATCCCTTGTTAATGAGGGCAGAATAACCATCAGGCGCGAGATAGAAATCAAAAATTCCAGCGGGCAATAAGTGCCGATCCAAACGTTTTGAAATACCAGAAATTTTCTTTAGATCATCATTTTCTATTTGTAAGGCCCCAACTGTCGCCTTAATGGCGGTATACCCAGCCAACTGATTGCGGAGTTTTTCATTCTCAGAAGCCAAATCTTTCCAATGATAAAAATAGTCGAACCATTCTTTTGTCTGGCCAACAAAATCAAACAAAGAAGCATTTATGCGAGAAGCTGGAGCGTACTGGCGCCGAACAGAATGAAGAGTAAAGACATTAATTGTCATCAAAACAATTAAAATAGCCCCCGCAATAAACAAAAATTTAGGAATACCCTCGTTTCGCATTTTTAGAAGAAGTTATCGCTTTGTGTAGACAGAAGAACGGAACGAAGTTCGTCGATATTCTCGAGAACAAAACCACAGCCTCGAGCAACAGCCGTCAAAGGATCATCTACTATTTTAACATCCAATTTTGTTTCCCTAGAAATTAAATCGTCTAGACCCTTGAGTAAAGCTCCCCCGCCTGCAAGGTAAATATGCCTATTAACCAAATCTGCGGTTAACTCTGGTGGGGTTTCTTCGATTGTGTTTTTAATGGCCGTAACAATACTCTTTACCGAACGATACATTGCGGTGCGAATTTCCTCCGAGGTTACAGTTAATTCTTTAGGCAAACCAGAAACCAAATCTCGACCACGAACGCGACCCTCCATTTCTTCTTCCATAGGATATGCCGAACCTAAATGAATCTTTAAATTCTCAGCCGTAGCCTCGCCAATTAATAAATTTCTTTCCTGGCGCATGTAACGCAAAATGTCATCGGTTAATTTGTCACCAGCCACACGCAATGAGCGTGATGCCACCATACCACCCATAGAAATCACAGCCACTTCGGTTGTACCACCACCCATATCAACAATCACATTGGCTACGGCATCTTGGACTGGTAAACGAGAGCCAATCGCCGCGGCCATCGGTTCTTCAATTAAATAAACCTCACGAGCACCAGCCGAATAAGCAGCATCTTCAACGGCCCGTTTTTCAACTTCGGTTACACCAGAAGGCACACCAATCACCACACGAGGTCTGGGCAATAAAGCAAAGCGACCCTGATGGACTTTATCAATAAAATATTTCAACATCTGCTCTGTCACTTCAAAATCAGAAACAACACCATTAACTAACGGCCGAGTCACAGTAATATAACCCGGAGTCCGCCCAACCATGGCCCGAGCTTGTGTGCCAATAGCTAAAATTTTTCCCGTTTTTTGATTCAAGGCGACAATCGAGGGCTCATTAATAATGATGCCTTTGCCATGAACATAAACCAGCGTATTGGCTGTTCCTAAATCAATCCCGATATCTTGTGACCAAAAACTAAAAAGCTTGTTTAACACAATAAGAGAGAATTAAATCTGTCCCTATAGAGTAGCAAAAACCCAAGAATAACTAAACTTGACAGAACTAATAATTTTATATAAAATATTGCCAACTCAGTCTAGGCGCTGAACGTCTAGTTTTGGCAGATGAACTGCCACTAAACTCTGGGTCGAAGGGAAAGTAGTTCTGTGAAAATCAAAGAACCGGATTATCAGTCGGCTGGTTTCTGGGGTTTACTCTTCTCGCTTACGAGCCTGTTGGTGCTTGGTTACTACATGGGTGTCTTCAGAGAGGGGTACGCTCCAACATGGTCAAAGAATGTGCCCATGTTGCTGTTCTACTCTTTCTCTTTCGTGGCTTGCATGCTAGCCAGTCGTGGCTGGTTTTGTTGGCGGAGAGAGTGGAAGAAAGCCGAACAGGAACGAGAGGTCCTTAGACTCTTCATCTTACGCTTCCTAGACAAGGGCACTGCAATCCAGAAGGCTGTTGATGAGGAACTTTCTACCATCGCAGTTGAACTCAACGATGCCTGCCTCAAAGAGATAGCCTTTCAAAAGGGTGGCTTGCGAGCAGTGAGACTCCTCTCCAGCGCAGAAGAAGAGCGCATGAGTGACGAACAGGTAACAGAGCGTTCTATAAGCATGGCTCAGAATCTCAAGTCAGATATCAAAACCCTCCTAAATCTGTGGAATGATGAACGCTATGATGTGGCAAAGAAGGCAAGAAATCTCCTCCACAACAACTTCATGATCTTGCAGAAAGAATGGAAGGCCTACTTGCCCAAAGAGCTTCGAAACAAGAAGCCCTAGTAACCGACCCGCGAATCGTGCACCAAACAATAGGTGCCACGAAAATCGTGGGTCTTATTGTTTTTAATAACTAATTTTTCTAGTCGTATTTTGGGGCCGATTCAGCCAGTGCCAAATATTTAAAATTTTATTTTTTATTATTATAAATTCGGTAACTATTTTAGGTTGATATGGTTTGACAGGAACGACACTTGGCAAAGGTGTCGGGGGAATTTTTCTAACTACAGCTCGGGGAGTAGTAATGGTGGCTACTAAACTATTTGCAATTATTGTTGGTACAAGGGATGGAGTCGAAGTTAACGCTTCGGTCGGGGTTGGTGTCGGCGAAAAAGATGGCGTAGGAATCATGTAAATAGTTGGTATTGGTGAATAAACCAAAACTGGCGGGGCAGAAGGGGCGGGTGTGGGACTAAAATATGAAACCACTGAAACATCTGAAGGCACAGATGGCGAAGTTGGCGTAAGTGTTGATGTGGGGGTAGCAGAAGGGGTTGTTTCAACTGTTGGTGTTACTTGCGGTGGAAGCATCGAATCCGGAGTTGCTAAGGGTGTGGAGGTGGGACTTGGATTTTCCATGGCAACATACCCAACTGTAAGTTTAAGAAAATCGTGACTTGTCGTCGCGCTAGAAGCGTGAGTATCCCGATAGGCCAAAAATCTAATTTTAATTCCATTAACTTTAGGCGGGGTATCGATGATTGAAAAAATATCTTTTGTCTCAGAAATATCATTCGAAATTGCATCAGGCAAAATAAGTGGAATATCGTTCCAGATATTACCGTCCCATATTTCTAGTTTTGTGGCGGCCAAAATAGTAGCCCTTCGATACTCGTGGGTAATAGTGACTGAAGATATTACTGATTCAATCGGTATGTTTGGATTGAATAAAAATTCAATATATTTAGTTTCATCATACGAACCAGAGCTTGGCCAAGCCAAATTCGAAGCCATGCGCTTGTCATCGCTCAACGATAATTTAAAAATATCTCCACTGGCAGTGGTAGTCAATACTGACTCTGACCCATTGGTTGTGTCCACCCCTGAAACTGGGACAAAAGCATCAAGGGTATCAGCAATAGATACTGAAAAACTAAAAAAACCGAGACTACACAAAACTAGAAACATTGAGAACTCCAACTGTCTCTTCATCCACTAATTATCCAAAATTCTCTTTTATGACGTCAATAAGCAGTTATGCACTTCTGAGTTAATAACTTTGAGCGAAAAGCCATTTGTGGATGGCGGGTTTACCGCAGTGAGCGCAAGGTGTATCAGTTAAAGTTTCTTGTATGCGTTCGAGTTCCAAACAACGAGATGAGGCTTTAGTTTCTTCTTTGATAACTTCTTCGCAAGAAGCTTCTTCGCACCAAGGAGCCCGAATGAATACTTTTTTATCAGCGATGGTAGATTTGAATTCGTCCCAAGTTGTGACTTCAACGGTTAAGTCGTTACGAGATTTCTCTGATTTGTTGAATAAATCTTTCTGGATAGTATCCAAAAGAGCTGGGACTTCTAAGCCAAGCACGTCAAAACCAGTTTGAGTCTTAGTGAAATTGTCGCGACGAGCCATAGTCACGGTCTTGGCTTCTAATTCTTTGCCACCGACTTCAATGCGCAATGGCGTGCCTTTTAATTCCCAATCATTGATTCTAAAACCAAGAGTTTTGCGATAATCAACATCAGAAACCACACGGACACCAGCATCCTTTAATAATTTATGAATTTGGCCAACATAAGTGGTAATTTTTTCTTCCATGACTGGATCTTTACCAGCGATACCAATAACCACGACTTGTTGCGGCGCAACCATAGGTGGCAAAACTAAACCAGAATCATCGCCGTGAACGAAAATCAATCCCCCAATTGCTCGAGTTGAAAGGCCCCAAGAAGTTTGATGGGCCAAAACCTTTTCTCCAGCTTCGTTTAAATACTGAACATTAAAAACTTTGGTGAAATGATCAGCTAGATAATGTGATGTGGCCGCCTGGAGCGCCTTGCCATCCGGCACAACAATTTCAATTGAATAGGTCTCTTCGGCACCGGCGAATTTCTCTGACCGACTCTTAACCCCAACGTAAGGAGCGATGGCATAATAGTCACGATAAAACTTGGAATACCATTCCAAAGCCGTCATAACTGTAACCATGGCGTCTTTCTTGTCGGCGTGAACAGTGTGCCCCTCTTGCCACAAAAATTCTGAAGTTCTCAAGAATGGATAGGTTCTCTTCTCCCAACGTACGACATTGCACCACTGGTTTAGTTTCATTGGTAAGTCGCGATAACTCTGAACCCAGTCAGCAAACTTTTTGGTAATTACAGTTTCCGAGGTTGGGCGAACAGCAATAGCTTCGGTCAATTTTTCTCCGCCAGCATGAGTTACGACAGCCAATTCAGGAGAAAACCCAGCAACGTGCTCTTTTTCCATTTCAAACAAGCTCATTGGAATAAAGATTGGGAAGTAGCAATTTTGAACACCGTCTTCTTTGAACCAACCATCCAAAACACTCTGAGTCTTTTCCCACAAAGCATAGCCATGAGGTTTTATAATCATACAACCCTTAATATCCGAATACTCCGCCAACCCTGCGCGCAGAACCACGTCGTGATACCAATCAGAAATATTTTCTGATTTTTTAGTTAGCCCTTTCTTTTCGAAAACTTTAGACATTATTTTTGAGATTTATTATTTTACAAAAAACTTAGCAATATCTTTATAGGTTATATATATCATTAATATAACCAAAAGATAGAAACCAACAACATTTATTAATGATTCTACCCTTTTGGGAACTGGGGAACCCTTTAGCTTTTCAATTATCAATAAGACCACTCGCCCGCCATCAAGAGCTGGAAACGGAATTATATTAAGCACTGCTAGGTTTATGGAAATCATGGCCACAAATTGCAACAAATAGTTGAAGCCAACTCTGGCCGCCTGTCCTGTCAAACTAGCAATCCCAATTGGGCCAGAAACTTCTGCCATTAACTTGCCATGAATAAAAAGGGTTTTCAAAAGAGAATAATACCCTTGGATAGTTGCCATGGTCAAAAAAGCAGCATCAGAAATACCACGCCAAATTGACTCATACCAAGGGTAGGAAACCGTACCTGTTAAGGCCAACGAGACGCCAATTGCGCCTTGTCCTTCTGGGGCATCAATACGAGGAGTCATGGTTTTTTCAACAACTTCTGAGCCACGACCAATTTCTAAAACAACTGATTGGCCTAAGTGTGAAGCAACGAGATCCTGAACTCCTTTTGCTGTACTGATTGGGACAATAACCCCATTTTCTTTGTAGCCTTCAATGGAATCTAATGGTTGCAGGCCGGCCAACTCAGCTGGACTCCCAGATGTAACACTTACAATCTGAACTTTTACATTTTTTGCCGAGCCAGTATCCCCGTCCACCAAGCCAATTCTTAATCCAAAAAAGTTAACGATCATCAAAAGAAAAGCTGCTAGCAAAAAGTTCATTATCACCCCCGCCAATAAAACCAAGATACGATTTAAAAACGAAGCTGAACCAAAACTGCGAGAACCACGTTCGTCCCCATCTTCACCTAATATTTTTACGAAACCACCAAAAGGAATCCAATTGATTGAATATAAGGTTTCCCCTCTCTTCCACCCTACCATTCTTGGTGGAAAACCAAACCCAAACTCCTCGACTTTCATCCCAGCTCTTTTGGCCATTACAAAATGACCAAACTCGTGCACCAGCACGAGAACCCCAATTACTATGATAAATATGATAGCTGTCAGCATTTATAAGATTATATCTTTATTTCTATAAAAAAGAAACGGCCGAGATTGTCTGACCAGAAACAAAACCTCTACCAACCTGAGGCACTAACACCTCCGCCTTTTTTAAACATGGCCCAGACCTCCTGAGCCATACAACAGTGAAGCACCAATTAATTGACAAAATCAGGAAAAACAGGTACTATCTTTTAATTCACCGCCAGAGAATAGAGGACAAAAGTATGCCGGTATTTAATCCGCGAATCAGCGTCATTGGCAAAGGAAGCCGACCTGGCATGGTCACACTTCGTGCACCACAGCCTTGCCACGTCATCAACGAAGGCCACGTTGCAATGTTCTTATACGAAGACAGCCCAGTCGAACAAACGGCTGAGTACGTCTGGAACATGTTCAAAAGTTTCAAACTCAAACCAGCGATCCTTGAAGAATTCAGGGTTGAACTTGAGAACATGGCCGGCTTGAACCACCACCAACTCCGCTAGTAAGCGGGGGTGCAAAAACACAAAGTGCCCCACCGCGGGGCACTTATTTATTTTAGCTGGTCATTAATTCCTGTTCTTTCTTTTTGACGAGTTCGTCGATTTTACCGTGAACATCGTCGATGATTTTTTGGAGGTCGTCTTTGGCCAAGCGGGCCTCATCTTCGCGGGCGGTCTTTTCTTTAACGGCCGTTTGAACTTTCTTTAAAATATCTTCACGAGTCTGGCGAACACGAATGCGAATTTCTTCCATGCGCTGACCAAGGATCTTGGTGAATTCTTTGCGACGCTCTTCACTTAATGGCGGGATGGTTAAACGAATGGCGTGACCATCGTTGGATGGGTTAATACCCAGAGAGCTTTCACGGATAGACTTTTCAATCAAAGGCACCGCACCAGAATCCCAAGGTTGAATCATAATCATACGAGGTTCTGGAGCACTAATACTGGCTAGTTCTTTAATCTTGGAACGAGCACCCATATAATCAACTAAAATATCTTCCACCAATGATGGGTTGGCTCGGCCAGTTCTAATAGCCGCCGCTTCTACTTTGGCTGCTTCTAGTGCTGCGTCAAAATCCTTTTTTCGTGAGGCAATAAGTTCTTTATACATATCAATACTATAACATTCTCATAAAAAAAGAGAAGACCGTACTTGCGTACGGTCTAAGAGCTTTCGGCTCGAACTGGCCGACTGAAAGCCATGCGAATCGAGTTCAGCCACTGCCGGACCTTGCTAGTTCCAGGCGGAAGCGGATCAACCGCCAAAAAATAATAGTAGCCGACAACAAAGAAAAAATAAGCATCATCATATATCTCGAAAAACTTAACACCCTTGCCTGAATAATTAATCTCTTCGTAGATAGCGACTGGACTAATTATCAGTGCGATAGCAGCAGAAAAAAGTCTGAGCCAAAAGAAAGGGCCGCTAATATGCCAAACCTGAATAGAGGGTCGGATATCTTTTGGATCCCTATCGGCCTTAATTATCTCTGAACTATTTGCTGCTGAAACAAGGATAAAAAGGCTGTGCCAAAAAACTTCAGAGATTGTTGTCTTCTCCTCTAGCAAAGGCCACCAATAGTTCCCAATACGAACAAACAGATCGATAATCCAAATTGTCAGGCAGACGTAGGCCAGAAAAAAGTTGGTTCGGCCAGTGAGACACTGGAACCAGTGGCTAAACTTGGTAAAGTACCCGAGGATAAAAGCGTCCACTTTCTCAAAAATGTTCATCTCAGCTCCCCAACAAAATCATACTACAAAAAACTAATTTCGTCAAAGGTTAATCAGGGTGTTTTCAAGGAGGGCGCGGTGGTTGTATTGGGGCTGATTAATGTACTGGTGAAGCACAAGTAGCTGACTGAGCACGTGGTGGGCATTGTGGAGTGTGGAGCGGTTGGCGTAGGCCCAAGCGAGCCAGTAGTTAACTTCTTCTTGGTAGGGCTGTTTTTCAAAGAGTCTCTTAGCAAAAATCATCCTCTCTGCTAGGGGGCTTTTAAGTATCTCGCTGAATTCTTCTACTGATTGTTTGATATCCCTAAAAACACCGGTTTGCATGGCATTAATCGCCCACCCAATTCGACCATGGGCCAAAGCCACGGCAAGTGCCTGGTCTGGTTTTGAAAGTTTACTGTTAGAGATAGCTTCCTCAACAACCTTATCGACGTGTGGCAGAAAATTAACATGCTGAGCTCTAGAACTAATGGTTTGCAAGAGCTCTTGAGGCTGACTAGTAACTAATATGAAAATTACTTTAGCGACTGGCTCTTCAAGCAGTTTTAATAAAGCGTTTGATGCTTCGGTTGTTAAACGATGAGCATCGTCGATAATCACGAAACGATATGATTCGTAATAAGATCTCAACGAAAGAAATGTTTTTAAATCACGAATGTCTTCAATGTAAATTTTAGTTTCATCTTCAGCTAAACGTGGCCCAATAACCAGCAAGTCTGGGTCAACTGAATTAAATTCCTTTTTTTGATTAGCTTTTGCAAAAACATCCTGAGCAAATAGCTTTTTACCAATTTGTTCTGGTCCTTGAAAAATATAAGCGTGCGATAATGAGCCTTGTTTAATAAGGCCATCAAATAAGTCTTTTTGCTTTTTAAATCCAATTACGCGCCAGCTCATAGATTTTTTTCCCAAAGATAGAAGTCTAAATGATACCAATGATCTTTCAGTTCTCCCACTTTTATGTAGCCAAGTTTTTCCTGCAGGGCAATGACCTCAAGATTATCAGTTCTAGTGTCACACCAAAATTTATGACAACCTAATTTTCTTGATTCGGCCTCCATATATTCAATCATTTTTTGAGCAACACCTTGTCGTCGATATTCTTTACCAACGCCCAACCAGTTACCCCATATTACGCCGCCGCCATAGTAGCCATTGAGTACTCCGGCAATTTTATCCCCGTCTTTGGCCACAACATAAAGACACTTTGATTCAATCTCAGTTAAATTTTTAGAAATTATTTCTGGCTCAAATTGTTTAGGCTCTTCTAATTTTGCCTCATCCGAATAATATGGAATGCTGATTATAACATTCTTCATAAATTCATATATTTTGGGAATGTCTTCCTTTTGAAGTAGCCCTACAACAATTTCGTTCATGACAATAATACTTGAGCAATACTCTTGGCGGCATGGGGCTTGGCAAAAGTTTTTATCTTAGCAGCGACTTCGGAATAACGGGCAGGTTCAAGTAGTTCCTTTATCTGATTCACGATAATATGCGGAGTGATGTTGGCTTCTTCGATAACAACTGCGCCATACTTTTCAAATTGAATGGCATTATCGATTTGATCTCCACGACTAGAGGCTTTGGTCAAAGGAATTATGACGGCTGGCTTGCCCAAAGAAGCGATCTCAAACAAATTAGACGCACCACCACGAGAAATAATCACGTCAGCAGCTGCATAAGCCATTCCCATATCAATTGGGTTCATGAATGGATATAGGCGGTAATTTGCACTGATTAGTGAACCGTAAGATTTTTCGCCTTCTTTGGTGTACTGGTCAATAACTGCTTCGACAGAAGCCATTTGAGAATCTCCACACTGATGAACAACTTGGAAATTTTCAACTAATGGAACAATGGCTTCCAAAATTGCATCGTTAATACGCTTCGAGCCCTGGCTCCCACCAACCACAAGAATAATTTTCTTATCTGATTTTAAATTAAATTGAGTCAAAGCTGCAGATTTATCACCAGATAAAACTTCTGGTCGAACCGGATTCCCAACCAAAACTGCCTTCCCGACTTTAAAGAAACTAGCCGTTGAATCAAAAGATGTAAAAATATTCTTAGCCAACTTACTTATAAGCTTATTGGCCATTCCTGGAACGGCATCGGATTCATGAGTGTACAAAGGAATCATATACAACTTAGCAACAAGAGCGGGCATTACTGAAGTATAACCACCCTTAGTGAAAACAATATCGGGCATATACCAAAACAGAAACCAAAGTGATTGGAAAAATCCGACAAGCATCTGAAAGGGCGACAAAAAATTCCAAAAACTAAAATAGCGACGGAATTTACCCGCGATAATTTTCTTGTGAGGAAGACCAGAAGCAGCAATGGCGGTATCTATAAATGGACCGTCTCCCAAAACCATCAATTCGGCAGATGGGTCAAGTGAATGCAAAGCTTCGGCTACAGCCATGAGGGGGAAAACGTGACCACCAGAACCACCGCCAACCAATAATATTCTTTTGGACATAAGTTTACTTTAAGGCACCTTCTTTATTAAGCAATTGTAACTTTTTATTAGTCCCCGACGCAAATCCCCCAACAGCACCATCTGAACGAACGACCCGGTGACATGGCACATCTCCACCACCTTCAAACGAAAAAGGATTTTTATTTAAGGCATTTCCAACGGCTCGATAAGCCTTGGGTCGACCAATAGCTTTGGCCACTTGTTTATAAGTTACAACCTTACCCTTGGGAATCTTACGAACAAAATCGTAAACCTTATTTTGGAAATCAGTCATCTTTTTATCCATCATTAAAAGCTATCATTTTTTAGAAAATTAAAAAACGCCGGCGATGGACGCCCTGGCCATATACTGGCCTAGGGCGTTACACATCAACCGGCGCGACGACGACCAAAGCTGAGCAATCCGGACAAGAGGGCCTTGAGCGGACGGGGTCTTTCCTCAACCATCAGAGGAACTTCGATTTTCTCTGAGGTTGGCTCGGGAACCACGAAGGGCATTTCCATCCCTTCGACGAAACGTCCAGGAATCATCATGAAAAGCTGCCCTGGGTGGTCTGGGCGCTGAACCAAACGAGATTCAGCGGGAATCGGGACACGATCTTCATCTCGAACAACCAAGTCTCAAACTCCTTTCTGTGTCCTATATATTAACACAGACCCCCTTCGGGGTCAATGCCAAATCTCTATTTTATTAGATATAATAATACTAAATTGAACCCTTTATATCTGGCTTAACAACCCCACGAGAAACCTTAGATCTGATATCGCTATAGATTTTAATTTGTTGAGAAGCTCCAAAAATGGCCAAGACCCCAGCAATCAAAAACACAACCGAGAAACCAAAGTGTTGAGACAGAATACCACTTAAGGCTGCGGCGCCGGCTGCGGCGATACCAATGGCGACTGATTCTAAAGAATAATCAATGTTTTCATGCCCCTGGTCCAAGTGTCTTGAAAATATTGCGCTCCAAGGAGGAACAGTAAAAGCAATACCAATTCCGTAAATAGCGCTGATTATATAGAGATGGTTGGGAGTTGTTGCAATCAAGTACATAAAAGGAATAATGGCCGTTAGCAAAGCCCCGAAAATCATAGCATAGAAATCGTCATACTCACCGTGATTGCGATCAAGGTAGGCAGCCACAGGAATTTCAAAAACAACCTTAAATATTTGAACGATAGCTGCCGAAAAACCAAGAACCTCCAAATTCCCATTAGAAATTTGTCGAGTCACGAAAATAGCAAACACTGGGGCAAAAAGACTAAAACCTGCATTAATAAAAAAATCTCCAAGAACTAGGGAACGGATGACGTGGTTTATTTTCATTTAACTATTGTAACCAAAACAAAACACCCATGCAATTGCATGGGTGTTTTGTTTTGTAATTTATAATTGTGGCATACCCCAACCAGAAGCATTATCGTCCCCAAAAGGAAGGACGTCTTGGGATTGTTTATACAAAAGTTCACGAGTGGATTGAGCTGGGGTAGATGACTGACCCTGCCATTCTTTGGCCATTAAACCAGCAATATGAGCAGCAGCCATAGAAGTTCCAGACGAAGTTGCGTAATCACCATTAATGGCCGTTGACTCAACATTTACGCCGGGAGCGACAACTTCAAGATCTCCAACATTTCGAGCATAAGAGATTGAAGCTTCATTATTGCCACGGGCACTCCAGTCAGGAACAGATAAACTACCATCAACGGCCCCAACACTAACTACGCTAATATTAGAGGCTGGGTAATCAATACTGCCAGGATATGGACCATCATTGCCTGCGGCTGCAATAATCAAAGCACCCTTATTGGAAGCATAGGAAATTGATTCATTAATTAAGGTGCTTTCGGAATCAGATCCAAAACTCAAAAGAATAATATTGGCCCCATTGTCGGCAGCGTAAACAATTGCGTTGGCAACATCATCGGCAAAACAAGTGCCGTCATTAGAACAAACTTTGTAAGCCATTAAATTAGCTCTTGGGGCCATGCCATAAATACCCTTACCATTTGCTCCTCCGTTTGCAGCAACGATACCAGCGACGAGGGTGCCGTGACCATTTTTGTCTTCGCAAGTATTTTTCACAAATGCGTCAGAACCAGAAAAATCACTGCATCCCGAAACCTGACCCTTTAGGTCGGAGTGAGTTGTAAGAACACCAGTATCCAAAATAGCAACGCTTACATCGTCACCACCAGAAGGGACAGTCCCAGACAGAAGATCCCCATAAATAGATTTAACTCCCCAACCGACTTGGTTTACTGGGAGCTTGGAAACTACAGGCTTCACGACGTCTTTTTTGCCAACAGCAAGGATGTTTAACTTTTTAACTGGTGTTACCTCGACACCGAAAAACTTGGCCATTTTCAATTGGACATCAGAAAGGTTGGCGGTGAAGCCAGAATCAAAAACATTCCTTACTTGAAAGGATTTCTTGATAAACCAAGAGTTAGATTTTACGAAATAACGGTTATCGGTTCCAGCGGCCTGGACGGTCGAAGCCGTGATAAAAAACAAGACAAAAGCTAGTGAAACTAAGGCTTTCTTTGTATTCATAGTTGTACCTAGAAGTATAGCATATTGGGGCTATACGGGCAATCCACAACACCCGCTAGGAAACCAGCTTATCAATGCCGTCACGAAGCTTATCTCCCAAGTCACGGAGACGCTCCATGGCCGTTAAAGACTGAATAAATTGAGATTTAAAAATAACCTTGAAAAGGTACACCAGCAAAATAGCACCAGCAAAAAATGCAATCACTAAACCTATATTATTTACTAAAGCAACGGATTTATAACCCTTACCGAAAACGTATCCGACTGTAAAAGTAAGAGCCACCCAACCCAGACCTCCCAAGAAATTATAATAAGAAAACTTTTTAATATTGTATTTGAGAGAACCGGCCATGACCATAGTAGCGATTGTCAGCCCCCAGGTCAGTTTGGTCAAAATTATAGCTCGACCACTATATCGATGGAAATATTTTTCTACTGTTTCAATAACCTTGTTCCCCTTTTTATCCTTCCTGACCCATCTGTCTATGGCTCCGGCACCGCCAAAATAACCGACCAAATACCAAGCCATCCCATTCAAAAAATCAGCAACAATAACAACAACGAGTACAGGTATAATGGCAACGGTACCCAAAGACGCCAAGAAGCCGGCCAAGATAATACTATTAAAACCCTCCACGCAAGTGGCAACAAACAAAAATAGATACTTGTAGTGCTCGAGGGCAGGAAAAGCGACTTCGATTGAATCAATGATTGATGCGAAGAGGTGCATATTAGATATTTTGCATTAAAATCTTAAAATCTTCAAGGAGGGTTGGCCGAAGTTGCTGATTATAAATAGACGCCGCGGGGTGATACAAAGGTACTAACTTAACTGCCCCATACGAAGTTTCCACAATAAAAACTTGGCCATGCATCTGGCTAATTGGTTTTATTTTATCACTCAATCCAAAAAGATTCATTACATACTCGCTTGAGAATTTTCCCAGAGTCGCGATTATCTTTGGCTGAATAATATCTATCTGCCTATCTAAAAAGGGTCCATATACAGCAATCTCCGCTGGTGTTGGGTCGCGATTCTCTGGCGGTCGATCTTTAAGGACACTGGTCACATAAACATCCTTTCGACTTATACCAACTGATTCAAGTAATTTGTCCAAAATCTTTCCAGCTGAGCCAACAAAGGGCAAGCCAGTCTTGGCTTCATTTTTACCAGGAGCTTCACCCACAAGCATTATTTTAGCTTCAAGGTCCCCTTCTCCCACAACAGGCAAGTACCCATTTTGGGTCCTCTCTTGATAAAGAGGTGAAGATTCCAGCGTCAATATTTCATCTTTTATTTTTTTTAATTGTTCGTCGCGATTATCAACCATATTAAAATTCTAATACACTATTCAGCACCGGCAAGTAATCCCAGAGCCAGCCAAAACATTAGCCGGCCTGTTTGAATTGTCCAAATATAGTGATCAAATAAACCAAAAAATAAAATTCCAACAATAATCAAAACAAAATAAAAATGATGCAACTTTTTAAGGCCAGTTCGTTTATAAAAATCATACAAAACAAGAGCAAGAAAAAGGATAAATAAAGCCACACCAACAATTCCCACCTCTGAATAAATCAACAAGTAGATATTATGAACCGGTTGATAGACCTCTCGATTTAAATGTAAATCCTGTGTCATCAGCCAAGGCACAAAATTACCCATTCCAACACCGAAAATATTTTGACCACTAGAAAGTGATTCGTTGTTATACAAAACTCGCAATTGAACCGCTTCATCTTTTGTTGAGATCACTGACCTATTAATCACATTTGGCCAATAGCAGGCAACAAACAAGACTGCAACTCCAATGGTTGTCCAGAATAATCCTAAGCCACGACGGCGCATTTCCGGATCCAACCAAAATTCTTTATAAAATGGCTGATAAAATCTAAGCAACAATGAGTGGCCCACAAAGATGAGCACCCACCAACCAATCACCACTCGCGAAAAGGTCAAAAAGAAAGCCCAGAGGATCAAAGCGTGACAAAGATGCCACATCCAAGTTCGCTTTTGATAAATGCAAACTGAGTAAACCGCACCAATCGCTATAAATAAATACAAGGCCAATATATTAGAGTGGGGCGTCGTCCCATAGGCCCGAACAACCTTAACCCCGTTCACAAAAAAAGCGGCGATACCGCTCATGGCTGGCACAAACTGACTCTCGCCTAAATATTTCAAACCCAAACTTCCTTGCGTCGCAAATTGAATAATTGCAATCACTGCTTGGAAAGTCGCCCCCGCCACAATCGCTTCGAAAGCATGAGACAAATTAAATCTTTTTAAAGCGTACTCCTTAACATAAAAATACAACGCCACCCCCTCCACCAGTTTTATCCACCCAAACACGGCGGTCTTAACATTCATCGCATTCCCAACGGAGATCCAAGCAACAACAACAAAAGCCAACAACAACCAGTCTGCCGGCTTAATTTCTAATTTATAATTTTTAATTTTTAAAAACCTCCTGAACCAAAAAGACAGAAGCGCAAAAAGAAGGATATCTGTCGCGTAAATATAGACCGAAGTCCATTCAATAAAACTAAAGGGTTCATAGCCGAAAATGTAACGAAGTGAAATCGGTATCGCAAAAAGGAAACCGTAAAAAAGCCAATTTTCTATCTTTTTTAGCATGTCTAATACTAACAGATTTATTAAAAACAAAAGAGTCCGCGCGGATACGCACATACGCGGACCCTTTCGCGGACTAACTCTTACTCTTGAGCTCGACAAAGACAGGGTGGAACAACTTGTCTATCTTTTCGAAATTAAAGTTCCGATGGATACTCAGACTAAAATGATCCATCTTGGCAAGCAAGGCTTCTCGTTGCCCAGGAGACCAATCACCTCTCTCGACAATCGCCAGGAGTGGGACAATTCTTCCAACAGAATACGGAGTCTCAACCCTGCCCCTGACTGTCTCAGAAAAGACAACTTCCATAACCTCAAGGAAAACATCGAACAACCTCTTCTTTATTTCCTTTTTAGAACTCTTCTTTTGCTTGGCCAATGTCCACCTCGTGGGATAATCTACACCACTTATTGACTTGTGTCAATCTATTGTATCACCAAGAAGTACACGATCCCAAAAGAAAATATGGCCATTAGAACGTAGAGGAGCCAGCTTGGGATGTTCATGGAATACTCTGGGACACGATCCCCTTTTTGTTTAGCTTTGGCGTAGAGAAAAATAATCAATATCTGCTCAAGGGCCAAAGCGACACCGCCAGCCAAACTGATTATCCCTATGAATGTACGTATGCCAGCAACATATAAAATAAGTGGCGGGGCAATAGTTAATAACCACGCACTGAATCGATGGATCTTGAAATCAAGATGGAAAGTATTAATCATTGCCGAAGCCATCATCAAAAAAGAAGTGGTAATGGCAAGAACACCAAAGAAGGAACCTAAAACAGTAATATTATTCCCCAAGAATTGATACAAGCCAGAAATTGCATCAGGTGTCGTAGCAATTCCGGAAACGCCCACAACCGTAGTTACGAAGACCGCATAGAGAATGGCGGTAAACAAAACAGAGAAGCTAATGGCTCGCCAAAGCTTATGCTCTTGGCCAACAAGAACTTGACGTTGGATGGGTACGGCCATTAAGGCACCGAAAGCAAAAAGCAGAACACCATAAGGCAAAGAAAAATTAGCTCGGTTTAATGCTGTGAAATTTGCCGGGTTAATCATGTGAAAACCATTGAACAAAATCAACCCCATGACTAAACCAAAGAGGCAAACAAAAAATAACTCTAGATGAGAAATTGTTTTGATTCCACGCAAAACAGCCAGAGACAAAATACTAGCAAAGATAAGACTATAGGTAGTGACAGGTGTGTAGAAAAATGGGGAAAGAAGAGTGCTTAAAAAATCTCCAGAAATTATTATATAAGCCAACAAACCAACATACCCCATTAAAATAGCCGAGAAAAAAAGAAGCCTTTGGGCGTTAGGACCTAGGTACTTTCGGGCATAACCCATAATTTGGTGTTGCTCATGGGTTCTTAAGACAACTTCCCCGTACATCAAATCAATCAACAGAGTTGAAGCACCTATTGCAACCAGCAAGCCCATGCCTGCCCAAAAACCTGCTTGTGCAAAAGCATAGGGCAATCCAAAAATACCAACGCCAACCATTCCTCCAACCATAACTGCCACCGCATAGAAGAACTTCTTATTCATCCAGCTAGTATAACAAATTTATAAAAAATAAAGAGCCTCTCAAGGCCCACACATCTTAATTGACCTAATCAAATTTTTGTTGTATTATACAGACGAGGAGACGCGAATGGTATATGTGAGTTTAGACCCCAGGGAAGTCACGGACTTCAATTCGATTCGACGAATCACCGATGAGGTGTTCGTGAGAATCTACCCAGAAAAAGTTAAGGAGTTGCTCAAGGATGGATACAAATCCTGCTGCAAATCCGAATACGGCAAGGTGCTCGCAATCGTGAAACGCAGATTTGAGATCGACATCAGCATCCCCCAAACTGCTTCTAAACACGTTTTGCGCACTGGCGACCAGGTCGTCATCATCGTACTAGAGAAAATCCGCAAGCTCGGCTACGAAGAAATGTACACGGACGAAGAGCTCCGCAAGTCTCGAGTCATCTTCCGCCTGTACACCATCAAGTAGCCCCACCCGACCGGCCAGCAGATCCCCCTGCTCGCCGGTCTTTTTTTAAAAAACTATACTAAATTTCAAGCAAACAAAAACCAACCATAAGACGAACGTTCGGAGGCGAGTAGCCGAGATAGAGCAAAAAGTTCAGTAGAATTTTTATGCGGTTCGTCGTTGGTTGGGTTTTGTTTGCAAACCTACTTCAGTGCAATCTTGAGAACTTCGTCCATCGTCTTAACGAAATGGAAAGTAATATCTTTTTGAACTTCCTTTGGAATATCAGTGAGATCTTTTTTGTTTTCGAATGGAGCAATAACAGTTTTAATTCCAGCACGATGAGCGGCAAGAACTTTTTCTTTTAAGCCACCAATACCAAGAACTTTACCACGAAGAGTTACTTCTCCAGTCATGGCGACTTCTTTGCGAACAGGCTTCTTTAGGAATAAAGAAACTAGAGTTGTAGTAATAGCGATACCAGCTGATGGTCCTTCTTTTTTGATGCCGCCAGATGGAGCATGCAAGTGAATGTCTTCTTTATGAAGATCTTCTTTAACGCCATTGCGAGCAGCGTAAGCACGGGCCCAAGATAAAGCTGCCTGAGCAGATTCTTTCATCACAGTGCCGAGCTGACCAGTTAAGATCAATTTGCCGGTTCCAGGCATGCGGATAGCTTCCATGTTTAGCAATTCTCCCCCAACAGGAGTCCAAGCCAAACCAGTAGCACGACCAATTTCATCTTTCTGCTCAGCAATATCATAAGTATATTTAGTTGGTCCCAAATATGTATTCACACCCTCTTTGCCAACAACGATTGTTTTAGTGGAAGCTGATTCAACCAACTTGCGGGTAATCTTACGGATGATAGTCGCCAACTGACGTTCCAATTCGCGAACACCAGCCTCACGAGTGTGATTACGAATAACATCCATAACAGCAGAGTCTTGAAGAGTAATGCTGCGTTTCTTTAGACCATGATCTTTAAACAATTTTGGCAAAAGGAAATTCTTAGCAATATGGAATTTTTCTAATTCGGTATAACCAGGGAATTCAATAATTTCCAAACGATCACGCAAGGCTGGTGGAATTGTGTCCAAGCGATTAGCTGTGGCAACGAATAAAACATCGGACAAATCAAATGGAACTTCTAAGTAATGATCAGAGAAAGCATGGTTTTGCTGTGGATCTAAGGCTTCAAGCAAGGCAGAAGATGGATCACCACGGAAGTCTGAGCCAACCTTGTCGATTTCGTCCAACATGAACACGGGGTTCTTAACCTTGGCTGACTGAATCCCCTGAATCAAACGACCAGGCATAGCGCCAACATAAGTCCTACGATGACCACGAATTTCGGCCTCATCACGCAAACCACCCAAAGAGATGCGGGAAAACTTTCGACCTAAAGCACGAGCAATAGATTGACCAATGGAAGTCTTACCAGTACCAGGAGGACCAACCAAACAAAGGATCGGGCCTCTCAACTTGCCAACTTGTTTTTGCACAGCAAGATATTCAAGAATACGTTCCTTAACCTTAGATAAACCATAGTGGTCGTCATTCAAAACTTTCTCAGCTTCTTTTAAGTCTATCTTCTCTTTGGTTTTCTTAGACCATGGTAATTCACTCAATAAATCCAAGTAGCTACGAATATAAGAACCTTCTGGATTGAAGGCTGGCATCTTACCCAAACGAGCTAATTCCTTAAGTGCTTTTTCTTCAACTTCTTTAGGCATGCCGGCAGCCATAATTTTGGCACGAATTCCAACCAGCTCGTCTTTTTCGTCTTCGACACCAAGCTCTTTTTCAATACTCTTTAATTGCTCCCGCAAGAAAAGCTCTTTCTGCATTTTACCGATTTGTTTCTTGGTTTCTTTAACAACATTTTTTTCTGTCTCAAGAATTTGAACTTCACGAGAAAGATACATGTTTAACTGGCGCAAGATATCGATCATGCTTTCCAATTCCAAAACATGCTGCTGATTTTCAACATCCAAATTCAAATTCACTGTCATCAAACTGGCGATATGCTCAGTATCTTTAAGCTGAGACATCATATAGATAATCTCGGGCAAAATTGTCGGGAAAGAACGGGCCTCGGAAATAACACGGAACTGCTCAATGGCGCGTCGGAGAATAGCCTTCTCCTCAAGATTATCACGGATGATAAGCGACATTGGTTCGGCACTGGCCAAAAAATAAGGTTCTTCTGATATAAAATTATTAACTCGAGCGCGAACAAGACCTTCGACATCAATCTTTGAAGAACCGTCTGGAAGTTTGAAAACCGAAACGATACGGCCAATGGTGCCAACTTCAAATAAATCTTTTTGCGAAATATCGTCCTCGGCATTTTTCTGGGTCACAAAAAGAACCAAACGATTATGAGCTTGGGCAAACTCAAGTGCACCGATTGATTTTGGACGCTGAATAATAATTGGAATGACAATCTTTGGGAACAATACCGTATTCTTCAAAGCAATCACTGGCAACTCTTCGGGGATAATAATATTGTTTATTTTGAATTCACTCATTTTTGTTTGATTTTATAAGGAGAAGCCTGACTAATTAGCTGTCTAATTTCCTCATATTCTAGCAGAAAAAGACTAAAAAAACAAGCTCGAATTCAAAGCTCGAGTTTATTAAAAATTAATACAAAGTTTAATAGAAGAAATCGTCGCGCGCTGGAGCGTTTTTAACAATCTCAAATGCCTCCTGAGCCGAATCAACAATGGTATAGAGCTTTAAGTCTTCTTCATCAACAGCATGCAATTTGGTTAGAATCTCTTCGGTAAGCCACTGATGGATTGGTCCCCAAAATTCTTTACCAACTAAAACGACTGGAATCTTATTCGATATCTTTTTGGTTTGAATCAATGTCAAAATTTCAAAACACTCATCAAGAGTACCCAGCCCTCCTGGGAAAAATACGTAGGCCCGAGCCGCATACGAAAGCATCAATTTGCGAACAAAGAAATAATGGAAAGCAGATGATTCCCGAACGAAAGGATTTATGCGTTGCTCAGATGGCAGTTTAATATTAAGACCAATTGATACACCATTGGCTTCCGTTGCTCCCTGATTACCGGCTTCCATGATTCCTGGACCACCACCGGTAACAACCCCAAACCCTTCTTTGGCCAAAAGATTGCCGAGCTTTCGTGCTTCTTCATACCATCTCTCGCCAGCCTTAAATCTGGCGGATCCAAAGAATGTTATGGTCTTTTTGTAATCTGCCAAAAATTGCCATCCATCAACAAACTCGGCAATAATTCTAAAAATCCTCCAGTGCAATGAGGACCTGAAGTCATCAGGGTCTCTTGCCCATGGCAACTTAGATGCTGGCAAATTCATGTTCCCCTTGGCGGCGGTTGTGTCTTTATTGGTTTCTTCTGACATACCTACATTATACTTATAAGTCGCTAAACCTGAAGAGGATAAGTAAACGCCGCCCCTATGGGCGGCTGAAACCAAAAGTAGGCATGTGGATAGATTAGTCGTTGCAGTTGGTGGCCTCGGAAATACAATCCCCACACAACATCCTCTGTTTCATCTCCTTTGCCTCGGTAGCTGTCACCTTCGGTAAATTGAAATACAGATGACCACACCCTCCACAATACGGATACGTGTCTTTGGCTTGATCTTGTTTATCTTGCGAAATATCTGAACTAGGCATAGCCACCTCGTTAGCAAACTATCAAAAAGATAATCCAAAAGCAAACTATAATTCTATTGTCTGGTTGGGTTCTGGGACAACTGCTTCGACTTTGTTTTCTTTGATGATTAGCTCAGCAAGAGTGGTTGCAGAGGTCGTTTCCCCTTGAACGGCAAAGACTTTTTTAAGGTGACCACCCTCAGCCCCCTTAGTAATCCAATTTAACAATGTCGGCTGGTCAGCATGTGCTGAATAACCACCGATTGATTCAACCCGGCATTTTACTGGAATTTTTTCATCAAAAATATTTACCTCCTTTTTGCCATCGAATATTTTTCGGCCCAATGTTCCCTCGGCCTGAAAGCCAATAAACAATAGGGTTGATTTCTCATCCGACAAATAGCGACGCTCGTGGTGGAGGATCCGACCGCCGGCCGACATGCCGGAGCCAGCAATAACAACCTTGGCGCCAATAACGTCATTGATTTTTTTTGAATCTTGACTGGTGCGACAATAGGTTAAACCTGGAAAATTAAATAGGTCATCCCCAGATTCTATAATGTACTTCGCATCTTGGTTAAAGTACTC
>JAGOSO010000013.1 GCA_018062285.1 Minisyncoccota bacterium
GCTGGAGTCAACATGGGAGATTAAGTCTGCTAGAAATTGGTTAGCAAATGTTTAAGAGAGCCAAGGGGCCGCGCCCCCGCATGAGTAAGGCTGTCAAGGGCGCATAACTGCGCGAGTTTTCCCGCATCACTCAAGGGGTGTTGTTCGGCAAAAGCATAGAAAAACCCTCCGGCAAAATGGTCTCCGGCTCCGTTGCTGTCAATCTCCAGAAGATGCAATGTCGGCGGCGCGGGAACAAAGAGAACTTCTCGGTCTTTGAAAACATGGGCCCCGCAAGACCCATTGGTGATGGCTCCGCCGATATAGCGTTTTGATAACAATCGAGCCATTACCTCCGGCGCGATGTTGCCGAACAAAGCCCGACTTTCGGCATAGTTGCAAATCAGAATATCGGTTTGGGTTAGGATATGTTGGATCAAAGCAGAATGGGCCTCGATCACCGAAACATCACACGGGTTGAAGCAGAGGAGACCTTCCCCTTTTTTCACGGATTCATAGGCGAGAGAAAAATTTTCGGCGGCCTTATCGGCATAGAGGCTATAGCCATCAAAAAAGACAAGGGCGGAACGCTCTAAAGTATGGTGGTCCAGATCTTTCGGCGACATGGTTTTGGCGACGCCGTCATAACTGGCAAAGCTGCGGTCGCCATCGGGAGTGGTCAGGCAGATAACTTGCGGCGAAAGAGATTCTTCTTCTGAAACCGCCATCCGGTCTTCGATGCCAAAAGCTTTGAGAGTGTCAGAAAAGGCCATGCCTTCGGGGTCTTTGGATATTTTGCTTAAGAAAGCCGCCCGCCCACCCAGAGCCGCGATGACACTGGCGACATTCCCCCCAACTCCCCCTGCGATGGAGTCAAATGAGGGAAGATCGGCTTTGATAGTTTTCAGTTGGTCGAGGGTTAAATAAGTGCAGTGTGATTTGCGCAAGCCATGCCGCAGAATAAAATCATCCCCGACCATCGCCACCAAGTCGGTGCAGGCATTTCCTATCGCAGCGAGGTGGAGAGATTTTGGGATCACAATGACACCACAAAATGTTTAATTATATTTCGATTACCAGATCATCATAAGCAAGAAAAACATTTTCAGGAAGGTGTCTTGATATTGAGTCGTAGTCCATCGTGTAATCTAAGTGAGTAATGTATGCCTTCTTAGGTTTTAACTTTTCAATCCACCCCAAGGTTTTTTCTAGGTGAGAGTGCATTGTAGTAGGTTTCTCGCTGTCAGATTCGATAACCCATACGTCAAGGTCTTGCAGAGAATTCCAGCTTTGTTCCGGCATATCGTTCAGGTCGGTTGAGTAGGCAAAGTTGCCAATCCGGTATCCCATTGAGTTCATGCGTCCATGATATTGAAGTAATGGCGTAACTTCTATATTCCCAACCTTGAAGTCGTAGAATGGAATAATTTCAACCCAATAAGGGCGTCCTGGCCCAGAGTATTCTACATTGATTGCAGGGTCGTTCTGAAACCACCATACCCTTTCAATATCTTTCCGGCATGAACGCTCAGCATAAAGCGGCAAATTGCAATCCTGATAGTAGCGCATAAACATAGGAAGATGAAAATTTCCAGCAATATGGTCAGCATGAGGATGGGTATATAATATACCATCTAGCAGGCGTATTTTGTGTTTCTCGGCCTGTATCCGAAAATCAGGACCACAGTCAACCATCAGGCGTGATCCATTGTGATCCACCAAAATAGATGGGGTTGTTCTACGGTTGCGGGGCTGATCTGGATTACAAGATCCCCAGTCTCCGCCAATTAGTGGAACACCATAAGCCGATCCACAGCCAAGAATTGTAACTTTCATGATACCTTATATTCCTTGTTTCTCGGTTGGGCTATGCGGATAACATTAGCTTCCGCTAGTCTGGGATTAGCTGAAATTTCTAGCTCATTCAATATTGGTCTGAACTCTTCTTCTAAGGCTGGATAAAAAGAAACGATCATCTGTCTGATGAACAAAGTAATGTCACCAATTTGTTCGGGGGATGGGTTATTGGCACATATATTTCTGAGGATACTGCCAATTTTTTGTTGAACGGGTGTTCCTGATGATATGCAAGTTTCAACCAAACGGTCGGCAAAGTAGAGGGGGGTTTGGTGACTGGTATACCCAATAGCTTGCTTAAATAGATTTGCGCAGAGTTGTACTGCGTGGTGGTCATCATTTCGAGCGCGGGCAATTTGTCCGCGTTTCAGGTGTTTGCTCATAATAAAAGCAGCAATGGCTAGGTCGTTGAGTTCGTGGCGGGCATCGTTTGTCGTCTTATCAAGGGGAGAAACAACATGGGCCATCAGTTTTTGAGCATCTGCGTCTCTGGTTTGGGGTTCTTTTTCACAGAAAACAGAGTAATCGGGGTTTCGTGAGTAAATGCGTGGAGAGTTTACAAGTGGAGTTTTGGGGCATCCTCCTGTCTGGCAGAAGTACAAATCGAATTGGGTTACGCGAGAATTTACTTTATCTTTTAGAATGGCCATAAAGCCCACTCCGCCGTAGTCGGCTACGAGTTTATCGTGACAGATTGAAAGAATTTCATAGTGACTCTTCGCGTAATCAATAAACTGCAAAAAGGTTTTTTTGAGATGGGAAGGGTCAACAACCAGAAACAAATCAATATCGGAGTAATCGTCAGCATCTCCACTTGAGAATGAACCACGTAGATAGGCCTCTGCCAGTCCATCGTTTTTTACAGCCGCAAGCACGTTCTTCAGTGTGATAGATTGGGGCAAGTGGGAAAGAGACTGAAGATCAAGGTGTTCTTCTAAGTCTACGTCAGCTATGCCGAGTTCTCGGTCTTTTATTTGGCGTGACAGGTTGTTTAGCGTAGCGGCTTTGGAAAAATGGTTTTTGGTATTTATCGTCATCTTATATTTCTCCTCAAGTTAACAAAAATCCGCCAAGAGGCGGATTGAAGGGGAAGAAGTGAAAAGGGACACGCAGACAACCTTGCTAGAAGGGGCTGGCATATGGTGACCTGATGTTACGTTTCTCATATTTCTACGCTACGCATTCACTAGTCTGAACTAATTTCGGGCGAACTTATACGGAGACCTCGTCCAGAGTCAAGATAATTTTACAGAAAAATAGGGTTTTTCTTGAGATAATCACAACTTATTTGGCTCGGCGTGTCCTCTGCCTTGTTGGCAGGGGGAATTCCGGTTATAGCTGAGAAGGATTTTTCTTCTAACGTCTTCTGGTCAAAGGATTTTTCATGTC
>JAGOSO010000006.1 GCA_018062285.1 Minisyncoccota bacterium
GCTGAAGATTCAGAGTTGTTCATTGTAGAGGGCGACTCAGCCGGTGGCTCATCTAAGCAAGCGCGCAATCGACACACCCAGGCCATTCTTCCTTTGCGCGGTAAGATTTTGAATGTTGAAAAGGCTCGCTTAGATAAAATGCTGGCCTCTCAAGAAATTCGCAATTTGATTATTGCTATGGGCACAGCTATTGCCGAAGAATTTGATTTGTCCAAACTTCGTTACCATAAGATTGTTATCATGACCGATGCCGACGTCGACGGAGCCCACATTCGAACTTTGTTGCTCACTCTTTTCTATCGATATTTCCCACAAGTAATTGCTGGCGGTCATTTGTATATTGCCCAACCTCCTTTGTATAAACTACAGAAGGGGACAAAGATTCAGTATGCATATAATGATGCCGAAAAAGACAAAGTTATGGATGAGTTTCGTAAAGTGGCTGGCGAAAAAGCCAAAGCCAAAAAGAAAGAAGAAGGCTCAGAATGGGAGGTTACATCTGTCGGTGGAGATGCTGCAGAATTAGCAGCTAACGGTTTGCCAGAAGTAGAGAAGATTTCTGGGGTATCACTACAGCGCTACAAAGGTCTCGGGGAAATGAACCCTGACCAGCTCTGGGAAACAACTTTGAATCCAGAAAACCGAATTTTGCTTCAGGTTAATGTCAAAGACGCTCAATCAGCCGATAAGGTTTTCGATATCCTGATGGGTTCAGACGTGTTGCCCCGTAAGAAGTTTATCCAGACACACGCGAAGTCGGTAACCAACCTTGATATTTAGCAATTGACACATTGGTTGGGGTTTGGTATTCTAATATCAATGGCCCCGCGAGGGGTTTTAGAATATAGGAATTTAAAAGAAATATGAGTAAAATCATGCAATTTTTTAGGGAAGTTCGAGTCGAGATGACTAAGGTTGTTTGGCCAACTGGTCGACAGCTCGTTATTTATACTCTCGTCGTAATCCTCTTAAGTGTTTTATTAGCTGTTTTTCTTGGTGTTTTAGACTTAGGTTTCCAAACTGTATTAACTAAGTACATTCTTAAATAAAATGCCAAAACAAGTTGAAACAGGTGAGCGCAGTTGGTTCGCTATCCATACCTATGCAGGATATGAAGATAACGTTGCCAGAAATTTAAAACAGCGTATTGAATCGCTTGGTTTTGAGAACAAGATTTTTAATGTTCTGGTTCCTAAAGAAAAGAAGATAAAGATTAAATCAGGCAAGCGTGAAACCATTGAAGAAAAGATTTATCCGGGCTATGTTTTGGTGGAAATGATCGTTGACGATGCATCTTGGTACGTTGTTCGCAATACCCCAAATGTTACTGGTTTTATTGGTGCCGGAACTGTCCCAACACCTTTAGCCCCAGGAGAAGTTGAAGCTTTGCTTAAGCGTATGGGTGTTGATGAGCCAAAATATAAGATTGATGTCGCTGTTGGTGATCGAGTCAAAATTACCGACGGTCCTTTCAAGGATTTTGATGGTAAGATTGCTGAGATTGACCCAGAGAAAGGACGTATCAAGGTATTGGTTACAATATTCGGGCGCGAAACGCCGGTAGAGTTGGACTTCCTTCAGATTAAAAAACTTTAATTATATCGATGCGGTGAGAGTGCTTCTCCTCATAGCATCAAAGTTATATGGCAAAGAAAGTAAAAACAATAGTAAAATTACAGGTTATTGCAGGCAAATTAGAACCATCAAAGATCGGTCAGGCTTTAGGGCCTCACGGTTTGAATCTTCAGCAGTTCATGGCCCAGGTTAACGAAGCCGCCAAAGACAAAGAAGGACAACAGATTCCAGTTGAAATTACTATCTATGACGATCGTACTTTCACCTTTATCTTAAAGACTCCGCCAGCTGCTTACTTGTTGCGCAGTGCTGCGGGAATCGAAAAAGGCTCTGGTGTTCCTAATAAAACCAAGGTTGGCAGTGTGACCAAGGCTCAAGTTTTGAAGATCGCTGAACAGAAGATGGGCGACTTGAATGCTAACGATGTCGAAGCTGCCGCTAAGATTATTGGTGGCACCGCTCGCTCAATGGGCATCGAAGTTAAATAAGAATTCTAAATAACAAAACCTCCGCGACTCGCGGAGGTTTTGTTATTTATGGTTAATTTGATAAAGTGTCTAAAGTTCTTACAAGGAGCGTTATGATCGTACATCCGTTTCGAGGAGTTTTCTTTGCCATTGAAGGCGTTGATGGTAATGGCAAGTCGGCTACTGCAAACCTTTTTTCTGAGAGGCTCAGGACTATTCACGGTATGAATGTTGAGATTGCCAAAGAGCCTGGGAAGAACAGGACTTACGGCAAGTTGATCTACGAAGATCTAAACACTCCAGGTGGAATGCATGCCACTGACCCCATTGGCTTCCAGCGTTGGTTTGCTTGCGATAGCAAACAGAACGTCACCGACAACATTATGAGAGCCCTCTCGGCCGATCGTGGCGTTGTCGTCGCTGATCGCTACCGGCACTCTATGGTTCATGGGGCCACGAATGGAAAAGAGCAATTTCCTAAACTGATGCAGTTGACCGCTCAGATCATGGGTGAGCATTTTTTCTGGCCAGATCTGACTTTCATCTTGGATGTATCTCCCGAGACATCAATGGAGCGTCTACAGAAGAAGGGACGGAAGCTTGATGGCTATGAGGTCCAAGACCGGTTGGCTTGGGTTCGTCAGAACTATCTCGATTTCGCCTGGGCATACCCGGCTGGAACAATCGTTCTTTCCGGAGAGCCATCAACGGAAGAGATTGTTCGAGAAATCGAGGTTTCCGCTGTTCCTGTTTTGCGCAAGAAGGGGTTCATCAAGGATTGAACCACCTGCTTGTCTGGATCGCCCTGGTGTTAAAGCGCCGGGGCTTTTTTTGTTCCATAAATCATGGTAAATTAAGCATTATGAAATATCAGCCCGTTATTGGTCTCGAAATCCATGCAGCCCTCAAAACCAAAACAAAAATGTTTTGTGATTCTTTGAATGACCCAGACGAAAAGCGTCCCAATTGGAATGTCTGCCCAATTTGTATGGGGCATCCAGGGACTATTCCAGTCATCAACCAAGAGGCGGTCCGCAAAGTAATCCTTACCGGCTTAGCTTTGAATTGTAAGATTGCTCACGATACTTTTTTTGAACGTAAGAATTATTTTTATCCTGACTTGCCAAAAGGTTATCAGATTTCTCAGTACCAGAAGCCACTTTGTGAACATGGGGAACTGACTATTGAAGGCGGTAAAAAGATTCGCATTACTCGTATCCACTTAGAAGAAGATGCTGGTCGACTCCAGCACGATCCATCAGGTGACTTTTCTTTGGTTGATTATAATCGGGCCTGCGTCCCGTTGATGGAGTTGGTCACTGAACCAGATTTTAATAATGGAACCGATGTCCGTTCTTTTTCAGAGGCCTATCAGATGATTTTAAAATATATTGGTGCTTCTGATGCAGACATGGAAAAGGGTTTGATGCGAGTCGAGGTTAATATCTCTTTAACTAACGAAGACGGTTCTTATGGTACTAAAGTAGAAATTAAAAACTTAAATTCTATTACTGCCGCCGCAGCATCAGTTGATTACGAAATAGCTCGCCAGAAAGAATTAATTGAAAGTGGGGGAGAAGTTGTGCCTGAAACTCGAGGTTGGGATGAAAATAAAAAAGCGACTTTTAGCCAGCGCACCAAAGAGGAAGCTCAGGACTATCGTTATTTCCCAGAGCCAGATTTGCCACCTTTGCATTTTGAAGATTCTGATATCGAAGCCATCAAGACCACCATGCCAGAATTGCCTCAGGCTCGTCATGAGCGCTTTAAAAAACAGTATGGTTTACCAGATGCTGACATAGAGATGTTTGTTGCTGACAAGGTTCTCGGCAACTTCTTTGAACACGTGGCTAGTGAATTGATGTCTTTTGATAAGCTTGGTCATCTTGAAAGACCCGCCCCAGAACATCAAGAGAGATTATTTAAGCTGGCATCAAATTATGCGATTACAGAATTACAGAAGCATCGTACAACTTCTGGCAGTGAAGACACAAAGATAACACCTGAGTCTTTCGCTGATCTGGTAGTTCGTGTATTCCACAAACAGATCTCATCCTCCGGTGCCCAAGCCGTGCTTGAAGAAATGTTCAAGACTGGCGCATCTCCAGAACATGTTATTAAAGAAAAAGATCTTGGCCAGGTTTCTGATGCTGGTGCCCTAGATTCAATCGTTGATGCTGTTATTGCCGCCAATCCAAAACCAGTTGAAGATTACAAGAAAGGCAAAGAGGCATCCCTTAAATTCTTAATTGGTATGGCTATGCGTGAATCCAAGGGCAAGGGGAATCCGCAGGTTCTCGAAGAGATAATTAAACAAAAGCTTTCATAAGCTTTGTTGCACTTGTTAGATTTTTGACCCAGTGAATGTTTTTGTTTCTTTTAAACCAAGTCATTTGGCGTTTTGAGTATTGGTGGATTGCTTGATCGAGGCCGATAGTCATTTCATCTTTGGTGATTTTGTTTTGTAGATATTGGCCAACCCAGCGATACTCTAATCCTAAATCATAAAGGCGTTGCCACGATATGCCACCAGTACGAAGTTTTTTAACTTCAGCAATCATGCCTTGTTTGATGCGGGCCGATAGGCGGGTAGAGATCCTTTTTTCTAAACCCTTTGGATTTAGGCCAAGCCACAAAACATCGTATGGTGATTCTTGTTTGATTCGTCCGACAGGTTGGCCTGTGGCAGTAATGATTTCGATCGCCCTGATTAAGCGGCGGGGATTTTTGGAATCAATGTTCCCAGATCGTTCTGGATCGAGTTTCTGTAGTTGTTCAAATAATTGTTCCGTGGATTGTTTCTCGAGTTTCGCGCGGAGTTTGTAATTTGGTGGGACTTCCGGAAGAGAGAAGTTGTATACAAGTGTATCAATGTATTGCCCAGTGCCGCCGACAATTATGGGCATTTTATTTTTAGAAATAATTTCTTTGATTGCTTTCTCTCCTAGTTTTTTAAAGTCAGATACGGTGAATATTTTTTTTGGGTTAGCTACGTCAATCAAATGGTGGTGGGCGAGACGCTGTTCTTTTTTGGTGACTTTGCCGGTGCCTACATCCATCCCGCGGTATACCTGTCGGCTATCGGCTGAGATAATTTCACCTTTGAATTTTCTGGCCAACTTAATAGCTAGATCAGATTTCCCTGAGGCAGTTGGGCCAACTATGACTATAATCTTAGGATTGATTTTTGGCATCTAATATGTTATAATCTAAACCCTGGTTTTAGGCAAGCACCTTTCAGTTCAGGAGGTCGAGTGTATAAGAAGATTAGAAAGGTTGGGATTGCTCTTTTGGCCGTTAGTTTATTGGTCGGGAACACCGATATTGGCACGGCCTTTATCGTAATGTTCTTGCCTAAAGACATTTCTTTGTGGGCCCTTCTAGTCATTATCATTGTTTCGGCCAACATCCAGGCAGCTATCTGCTATAAGCTTGGCCACGACCTTGTTTCGGTGTTGGGTAGGCTGTATGGGTCTGTTTTCGAGATCCCTTATTCCGTCAGGTTCAACTGGTTGTCTCATGGTTTCAAGCGGGCTATTCTTTCGACCCTCTTTTTGTTCCATGACTGGGAAGCAACCAAGCACAGTTTTGAAAGAGTGGTCAGGTCTATTTCTGGAAGCAAGAGGTTGATGTTCGGGGCATTTTTTACCTGGCTTCTCGCTCCAGGGAGTCGCTCAATAACAGCTATCGTTCTTGGTATGTCTGAAAGATTTGGATTGTTACTGGTCCTCACCACGCTGCATGTTGTTCTCGGTTTTATTTTCTGGGGACTTGTTTACGAAGTTGCCTCTGGTGTGACCAGCCTTTTTTAAAACTAAGCCCCCGCATTTGCGGGGGCCGTTCTTTTTTCTGGGATTACTTTTTTAAATCTATTTCTTCTTTCAAGAGAGCGAGAGCAATATCGATCGCCATGACACCCTTGTCTCCATCTTTTCGTTTGCGGACAGCGACAGATTGAGCTTCTAGTTCTTTGTCTCCGATCACAAACAAATACGGAATCTTTTGCATTTCGGCGTTGCGGATCTTTTTGCCGAGAGTTTCGTTTTGGTCGTGGAGTTCAGCACGGATGCCGGCATGTTTTAATTTGTGAACTACAGATTCAGCAAAAGCTTTCTGGTTATCTGAGATGTTAATAACCGCAACCTGAACAGGGGCGAGCCATAATGGGAAAGCACCAGCGTAGTGTTCGATTAGGACACCCATAAATCTTTCGATTGATCCAAGTATGGCGACGTGAAGAACGGCTGGTGCGTGTTCTTGGCCATCCTCGCCAACGTAGCGCATGTTGAAGTTCTCTGGTTGGTTAAAATCAAGTTGAACGGTTGTGAGCTGCCACTTTCTGCCAATTGAATCTTTGACCATGATGTCTATCTTTGGGCCATAGAATGCGGCTTCGCCTTCTTCGACAACATAAGGACGACCCCACTTCTTTACTGATTCAATTAAGATTTCTTCGGACTTGCTCCAAAGAGAATCATCTCCGAAGTATTTTTCTGGGGTCTTGGGATCTCTGATTGATATCTGAACTGAATAATCAGTAAACATGAAAGTCTTATAGACTTTGTCTAACAATCCAAGGATCATTTCAATTTCACTTTGAATTTGGTCGTGTCTTACAAAATGGTGGGTATCATCTTGGGTAAGAGCTTTAACTCTTACAAGGCCACTAAGTTCGCCACTCTTTTCGTTTCGGTATACGGTGGTATTCTCAGCGATACGGTAGGGCAAATCACGATAGCTGTGTGGTTCAGAATTGTATATGGCAAAGTGGTGAGGGCAGTTCATGGCTTTCATGACGAACTGGTCACCATCCTGATCAGTCATTATTGGCATCATCGCATCGTACTTACCTAAGTGGCCACTCTTTTTATAAAGCTCAGTACTGGCGATGTGGGGAATATGAACAAACTTGTAGCCGAGGTTTTCTTTTTCTTGTCTCATGAAATTACCTAATTCATTAAAGACAGTTTCTCCTTTGGGTAAGAAAAGAGGGAGACCTGGGCCAACGAGTGGGCTAAAAGCGAATAGACCAAGCTCTTTGCCTAATTTTTTGTGATCTCTTTTTTCAGCCTCTTCCCGTTGGGTTAAATATTCTTTTAATTTATCTTTGCTCTCAAAAGCCAAGCCATAGATACGGGTGAGTTGGGGATTCTTTTCACTGCCACGCCAGTAAGCGCCAGCCAAACGAGAAAGCTTAAATGAATTTCCTTGGATGGTGCTTGGGTCTTCAACGTGGCCACCGCGACAAAGGTCGGTAAAAGATCCTGAGGTGTATAGGGTTATTTTCTCACCAGCTTTTTCTAGGTCAGCGATAAGTTCTTCTTTGAACTGGTTGCCATTAAACATGGCGCGAGCTTCATCAGCTGAAACTTCTTTGCCCTCAAAACTTTTCCAAGCCTTTAAGAGTTCACGCATCTTATCTTCTATGACAGGTAAATCAGTATCAGAAAGTTTTCCCTTAACATCAATGTCGTAATAGAAGCCATCTTCGATGGCAGGACCAATGGCTAATTTTGAGCCAGGATACAAATCCAAAACAGCTGCTCCTAGCAAGTGGGCCAACGAGTGCCTAACGTGTTCGATTGAGTTTTTCATATGTTTTTATTTGATTAAGGATAGCAGTATTAAGAGTAAAAATAAAGACGCCCTGTCTCGTCTTTGAGAGGGCGTCTTGGAGCACAATCTTTATGTTTATGCGCCAACAGACCCTCTCAAAGAAGGGGTGGTTGTGCATGTAGTTGAGAATAAACGAGAAATAGTCATCGTGTAGTTATTCTACTAAAAACAGAGACTGCTTACAAATGTTTAACTAAGCGAGGGTTGCGACGTGGCGAGCATCGTCACAGAGGAGTTTTGCGAGGCCGTCTTTGTCGTTAACTTTCCCAGCAACAACGATGATTGCATTTTCTTTAAATATCTCGGGATACTTTTCAAGAATGGTAGGGAAGACAACGACTTCAATCTTTGAAGTTAGGTCTTCGATCCACGCAAAGAGCATTGGTTTACCGGTCTTTGTGATTATCTTTTGAACTTTAGTTACAATTCCACCGATCTTTATTGGGCCAGACATCTTAGGACGAACTTCTTTGATGGTGATGGTTTTTTCCAACTTCATGTTCTTGGCGTATTCATGGAGTGGGTGGGCAGAAACAAACAGACCAAGCAATTCTTTTTCCCACATTAGTTTTTCGGAATTTTTTGCGGCCGTTGCAGAGATTAATTTTAATGAAGGCAAAACACTCATGTCGTTGCCAAACAAACTGGCCTGGCTCATGCCCTGACTCTTTTGGATATCGTGGGCATAAGTGAGAAGATTCTCGATGTTCATCAAAAGGAGGTTTCTCTCGCCAAATGAATCAAGGGCCCCACATTTAATTAAGGCTTCCATTGATTTCTTGTTGAGGTCTTTGTTTTTGACACGAGTAACAAAGTTTTCGATATCGGTGAATGGACCATTATCTTTGCGTTCGGCAATGATAGCATTGGCGATGTTTTCGCCTAAGTTTTTGATAGTTAGTAAACCGAAACGAATTTGGTCTTTTCCTGTCGGGCTATTTTTGCCTTTGATGACAGTAAAATCTTTGTAAGAACTATTTATTTCTGGTGGTAAAACAGGAATCTTCATCTTCTGACATTCTTCGATAACTTGAGCCACGCGTTCAGTGTCACCAGATTCAGCAGTGAGAATGGCGCACATATATTCAGCTGAGTAGTGAGCCTTCATGTAGGCTGTTTGGTAAGCGACGCGGCCATAGCAGGCAGCATGAGCTTTGTTGAAACCGTAACCTTGGAATGGTTCGAATAAATTCCAAATCTCTTCAGCTTGTTGAGCGGTCATGCCTGAGTGGCTCTGGCAACCTTCTACGAAAATAACATGTTGCTTGGCCATTTCTGCTGGAATTTTTTTACCAACAGCTTTGCGGAATTTATCGACTGATTCCCAGTTGTAGCCGGCGAGTTCCATGGCCGTGAACAATAGGTCGTCTTGGTATACGAGAATGCCGTAGGACTTAGCTAAGAATTTTTCTGCTTTCGGATGGAAGTAAGTGATGCGACTGCGACCCTGTTTGCGGGCAATGTATTCAGGGATGTTGTTGATTGGTCCTGGGCGGTACAAGGCAACCATAGCGTTGATATCATAGATGGTAGTTGGTTTCAGCTCCATTAGGTATTTAGTCATGCCCGCTGAACCGCCGAGCTGGAAGACGCCTTCAGTTCCACCAGAAGCTAACATTGCAAATGTTTTCTTGTCATCAAAAGGAATTTTTTCAATATCAATATCGATGTTTTGGTGGATTTTAACCAAGCGCACAGCATTTTCGAGAATGGCCAAGTTTCTGATTCCAAGAACGTCGAGTTTTAGCAAGCCAACGCCGTCTTCGCCCACAGTGTACATGTCGTACTGGGTGATTAAGTGTGTGCCTTCTTTTGGATCAAACTGAATCGGTACGTACTCTACTAATGGTTTTGGAGAAATAACGACACCTGCAGCGTGAACAGAAACATGGCGAACGGTGCCTTCTAATTTTTTAGCGATATCGATAATGTGGTGAGCCTCAGAATCTTGTTCGTAAGCCTTCTTTAATTCCGGCTCAAGTTCCATGGCTCGATCAATCGTCATCGGGAAACCCTGTGAGCCCATTGGGATTAACTTAGCCAAGCGATCACCAGTTTCATATGATTTCCCAAGAGCTCGAGCTACGTCACGAACAGAGCCACGGGCCAACATTGTTCCAAAAGTACCGATTTGAGCAACTTTATCTTCTCCATATTTCTTTTTGGCATACTCAACAATTTCTTGGCGGCGGTTGTCGGCAAAGTCCATGTCGATATCGGGAGCAGATGGACGGAAAGGATTTAAGAATCTTTCAAACGGGAGAAGAAATTCAATCGGGTCAACACTGGTAATGCGTGATAGATAAGCAACAAAAGAACCAGCGGCCGAACCTCTAACGGTTGTGTAGATTTGATTTTGATGGGCGAAGTTGAGCAAGTCAGCAACTACCAAAAAGTAGGGTGAGTAACCCTTGTTTTTAATAATCTCCAATTCATATTTGCGGCGTTCTTCGGCCTCGGCATTGTTTTCCATTCCGCGTTCAATCATGCCTTTTTTGGTTAGGTCATCGAGCATTTCATCTGCTGTCTTGCCTGGTTCGAGAGGGAAGTCTGGGAAAATAAATTTGCCGAGAGTCAAATCAACATTGCAACGATCGGCAACAAGTTGAGTGTTGGTGACAGCTTCTGGAATATCTTTAAATTTTTCAACCGCTTCTTCTGTTGAGAGGAAGTGATATTCTCCTTGGCCAGAAAACAAAGCAGGGTCACTAACGTCGGTGTGGGTAGAGATAGCAACCAGTGTCTTGTGGGCTTCGGCATCTTCCTTTCTTAAATAATGGGAGTCTTGGGTTGCGACAAGGGGGATATTAAATTTCTTAGAAAATCCGACAATGGTATCTTTCCAGTCCTCATAAAATTCCACGTCTGGGTGGTTCATGATTTCCAGATAGTAATTGTCCTTTCCAAAAATTGATTGGTACTCAAGAACAATCTCTTCAGCCTTTTCTTTGTCACCGTGTTGGATGGCTCTGCCTAGTTCACTCCCTGGGCACCCAGAAAGACAGATAACCCCTTCAGCATGTTTGCGAAGTAGTTCTTTGTCGACACGTGGTTTGTAGTAATAACCCTCAGTGTGGGCGATCGTGGTGAGTTTGATGAGGTTCTGGTAACCGGTATTGTTCTCAGCAAGCAAAGTTAGGTGATAGCGCTTGTTGTCGATCTGGGCTTCTTTTTGAAGATGGCTTCGATTGGCGACATAAGCCTCAACTCCAATAATTGGTTTGATCCCATTTTTTTTGCACTTCGTATAAAAATCAATTGCGCCGTACATGACGCCGTGATCAGTTAATCCGATAGCAGTTTGGCCATGTTCTTTGGCCAACTTTACCATGGCATCTACTTGCGACATTCCGTCGAGAAGAGAGTAGTGGGAATGTGTGTGGAGGTGGGCGAATTGGGGTCCCGTTCTTTCTTGCTGATTCAAACTATCGGTTGGATTGGTGATGGGATCCATAGAGGGTCGAACATGATTCATGAAATCAATTCATGCATATTCGAAATTAGTACTTACGTATTGTACCAGTCGCTCAAGGAGACGCAATTGTGGATAGCTTAGTCCGTATTGCAAAAAAAGGGTATTTATGGTATTCTCTAAAAACGATTAATCATAAACTGTTAGGCATGAGCAGGCCTCATTACTGACAGTTCATCACTAATCTCAAATCTACATGGCAGTACCAAGACACCATATGGCGAAAGGAAAGCAGCTGCGACGTCGCAGTCATTTGGCTTTGAAGGCCAATGCTTTGGTTAAATGCACACATTGCGGTAAAATGATTATGCCTCATCAGGTATGTAAGTTCTGCGGTTTCTACAAAGGCCGAGAAGTTCTCAATACTCTCGCTAAGGAATTGAAGAAGCGTGAAAAACGCACAGCTCAGCAAGCTCGCTAACCCTGATTTTTAGGTAGTTAATTTTTTCTGATCTTCCGCTATGGCATCACGTCATTTATCTCGTTCCGTTGCTATGCAGTCCCTCTATGAGTGGGATTTTAAAGGTAGTAAGAGCGAAGACCTCGCCGATATTGTTGCGCGCAACATTAAGGAGTTTGCTTCTGGTGTTGATGACCCAACTTTTATTATTCAGATTGTTCAGGGTGTCATTAAGAACCTCGATAAGATCAATGCCATCATTGAGAAGGCAGCTCCTCAGTGGCCATTAGATCAAATCGCTATTGTCGATCGCAATGTTTTGCGTATCGGTTTGTTTGAATTATTATTTGGTAGTCGCGATGAGGTCCCACCAAAAGTGGCCATCAACGAAGCTATTGAATTAGCCAAATCTTTTGGCGGTGATTCTTCCGGTAAATTTGTAAATGGTGTTCTTGGTACTGTTTATCGTGAAATCGGCGAACCTGGCAAGAATGATGTTTCTAAACCAAAAGATCAAGAAGATAATGATCCGATTGAAGGTGTTCCCGAGGAAGAAGCCGTAGAAGCGACAGAAAAATAGTTTATTAAAAAGGTTATAAGTATATTCAATTGATAAATCGATTGCATATATTTATCACCTTTCTTCTTGAATGGTAGATGTCTCCCCGTTAGAACAAAAAATTAAAGTAAACTTTAAGGACAAAAACCTGCTCTTGCAGGCTTTGACTCATCGTTCTTATATTAACGAAAATCCAAAGTGGCACTTGGATCACAACGAAAGATTGGAATTTTTGGGTGACGCAGTCCTTGAATTGGTTGTTACTGAACATCTCTATGGTAAATACCAAAACCCAGAAGGGGAATTAACCAACTGGCGCGCTGCTTTGGTGAATGCCGTTATGCTCGCTGATATTTCTAAGGTCTTCGATTTAAATGAATACATGTTGCTTTCTCGGGGCGAAGCCAAGGACACTGGCCGTGCCCGACAGTATATTTTGGCTAATGCTATGGAGGCCGTAATTGGCGCCATCTATCTTGATCAGGGCTACGAAAAGTCAGCCGAGTTTATTCACGCTTTTGTGCTCAGTGAATTACCAAGAATTATCGAACACAATTTATACCGTGACGCCAAAAGCTTGTTCCAAGAAAAAGCCCAAGAACAAGTTGGTATTACCCCTAATTATGAAGTCGTTCAAGAGTGGGGACCTGACCATGCCCGTCAGTTTAAAGTTGGTGTTTATCTGGGTAAAGATATGATTTCTACTGGCGAGGGTCCATCTAAGCAAGAAGCCCAACAAAAAGCCGCCGAAGCCGCTTTAAAAGCCAAAGGCTGGTAGAGTCTTGATTAATTAAGGATACTCTGATAAAATATACAAACATGTTGATTATGCGCTTACAACGTATCGGGAAGAAGGGCCAGGCCTATTTCCGTATCATAGTTACCGAACACACCAAGAAGCCACAGGGCGAATACTTGGAGCTTTTGGGTTCGTATGATCCACACAAGAAAGACCTCAAAATCAAGAAAGAACGCCTCGAACACTGGATGTCTAAGGGTGTCCAAATGTCCCCAACCGTTAATAATTTGCTTGTAAATAATAAGATCATCACTTTTGCCAAGAAGCTCAGCTGGAAACCAAAGGTTGGTTCCAAGCCAGCTCCTGCTCCTGTTGCTCCAAAGCCTAAAGCTGAAGCAGCCCCAACTCCTGAGGCCGCCCCAGAACCAGTTGCCGAAGCCGCTCCCGAAGCTCCAGCCGAAACACCAGCAGAATAAAAGCCCTCGAAACTCTCGAGGGTCTTTTATTCTGCTTTTAGTTTTCGTATAGTATCCTCATGCGCATAATCAAGATTGATCTAACCCGCGACTATTCTGAAGCGCTCAAAGAGGCGATAGATATCCTCAAACTGGGTGGCACAATTGTTTATCCAACCGATACTGTTTACGGTTTGGGTTGCAACGCACTAGACGACATCGCTGTACGTCATATTTTTGATATTAAAAATAGAAGCTCAAAGCCGTTACCAATCATTGCTCGCAACATGGCTTGGGTAGAGGAGTTGGTGCACATGAATGACCACCACAGGGAATTGGCCAAAAAATTTTGGCCTGGTAAATTCACATTGGTTCTCCCCAAGAAAGACAATATCCCACCTATCGTCACCACGGGTTTGCCAACGGTTGGAATCAGGATTGCTAATTGTGATTTTACGGATAAGTTATTGGGCGCATTTGGTTACCCATTGATTTCAACTGCAGCTAATATTTCCGGGGAACCATCTACTGGGAATATTGATAGTATTATCGCCACCCTTGGTGCACAGCCTCGTCGCCCTGATTTAATTATTGATGCTGGGGTTCTTGCGCCATCAAATACTTCTGTGGTAATTGATTGTTCGACCGATAAACCAAAGGTGCTTCGCGTTGGCCCATCTAAGCCAGACGAGCTTTTGAAATTATTAGATTTTTAGTCCATAATTGAGCAATGAATCAATCATTATTTTTGACTATAAATGGCTGGGCTGGTCACCGTGTTTGGCTAGATGCTTTGATGTATTTTTGTGCCGAGTATTTAATGTATGTCATGATTTTGGCAGTGGTTGTTTATGTGATTATTGATTATAAACGCTGGCGCGATATGGCCATTGTTTCTGTTGGCTCAGCCCTAGTGGCCCGCTTTGTTGTGGCTTCCGGTATTAGAATGTTTTATTACCATGCCCGTCCTTATTGGGTCCTCGCCCAGACCCACATGCTGATTACTCCAGAGAAGACTAGTTCTTTCCCTTCCGGTCACACAATTTTTGTTTTCTCTTTGGCCATGGCCGTTTATCAGTATAATAAAAAGGTTGGCAACTGGTTTTTTCTAGCCGCAATCTTGGTTGGATTTTCTCGTATCTTTGCCGGTGCTCACTGGCCCTACGACATTGTTGCCGGTGCGGTCCTTGGCGTTTTGACTGCTATTGTTTGTGTTTGGGGATTTAAAAAATATGTAATCAAAGCCGTGAGATAATGGTTAATTCAGAAAAACCATCACTGCCAGGTAATTCTCCAGAAGATGAGAAAAAACCAACTCGACAGCAAAGAGACATTTCTGATTTTAAAGAATTTGTTAGGTTGAATCTGGATACAGTCAAATATTCATTTAAGGCAGAGGATGATATCTATTGGAAATTTTATTCGCATAGTGGGGATAGTCAGATAGACCCAAATTCGGATGAAGCGGTTTCTATTAAGAGTGATTACGCCAGGGATTTAAAAGTTGCGGCTGATACTCTCGGTCCTTCTTCATCTGGTAAGGTAAATATTAAGGAAGATCATTATTGGTTCCATGTCATCACCAACAAAGGTTTTGATAGTCGCGAAATTGGCGGAAGGATTTACTTTAATGTGGACATAAGTGCCGCCCCAACTTTTATGGGCAACCTTGCTCTCGCTTTGGCCGCTAAAGGAGTTAATTGTCATATTAAGTTGCCTCAATCTTCTAAGGCCATAGAATGTGTCTCTAGGGCGGATAAAATCGTATTGTATTTTAACCAGAGCCAAGAGGCTGAGGTTTTGGCTGTTGTTGAAAATGAACATAGTCTCTACTCGGATAAATTTACTGATGTTACACCAAGATTTACCAGTGTCCTCAAGGATTCAAACGGTGCATTAATGGAAGGTGTTGCTTTTGGGGAAGAGCGAAGTGGTTGGTCTTTCGGTGAACTTCGTAGCCGAGCTTTGGTCGGAGTTCTATTTAGCGCCAAAAGTAAAGGCTTAACAATTTTTGATTCTAGCTTCAATTTTGAGGAAGAATTGCGTGAATCTTTTGAGCATCTTGGTATTGACCCTCAGAATCCTAGCTTTAATAAAAGTGAGACGGATGAGTTTAAGCTTATAAAGCAAAGGATTGCTGATTAAACCACCATAAACAAAAAGTCCTCTGGTCAGAGGACTTTTTGTTTATGGTGCCCGAGGTGGGACTTGAACCCACAAGCCTTGCGGCACACGATTTTGAGTCGTGCGTGTATGCCATTCCACCACTCGGGCGATGCACTACTTTACCATTCCTGGGCAAAGTTTTCAACTATTTTCAGGGTTGTTTATTGGGTTAAAAATGATATGATTTTTAGATATGGCAAGAGTCATCGCAATCTGTAACCAAAAGGGTGGTGTTGGTAAAACAACTACTACTACAAATTTGGCTGCTTATTTAGCAGCAATGGGGAAGTATGTTCTTTTGGTTGATCTAGATTCACAAGCCAATGCCACTGTTGGTCTCGGGGTTGCTGCCAGCGAAGAAGAAGGCCACATCTATCACGCTTTAATTAACGATCAAAACGCCGCAGGTCTTTTGAAAAAAACTGGAATATTTGGTTTTGATGTTTTGCCCGCTGGGCAAAGTTTGGCTGGTGCCACTGTCGAACTGGTTTCCATGGACGAGAGGGAATCAAGATTAAAAAAAGTTTTAAACAGTGTTCGCACTAACTATGATTTTATTCTCGTTGATTGCCCGCCATCGTTGGGGCTATTGACCATCAATGGCTTGGCCGCAGCTGAGAAGGTGATAATTCCAGTGCAATGTGAATATTTTGCCTTGGAAGGATTGGGACAATTATTAAAAACAGTTGATTTAGTTCGGCAGGGTTTAAATCCGGATTTGCAGGTCTTGGGTGTATTGCTTACAATGTATGATAAGAGGAACCAGTTGGCCAACCAAGTGGTCAATGAAGTTCATCGAAATTTCCCAGGCCGAGTCTTTGATGCTGTTATTCCAAGAATGGTTTCTTTGGCCGAAGCTCCAAGTTTTGGAAAAACAATTATGCAGTTTGATCCTAATTCTAAAGCAGCCCGAGCATACAGACAATTGGCAGAAGAAGTAATTAAATACAGTAACTAAAGTTTTCAAGATCAATCACGTTATGGCAATGAATAAAAAATTTTTCGGTCTAGGTAAAGGGTTGGGTTCTTTGATTCCAGAAGGAACCAAAGCAATGCAGCCAACCAATCAAAAAGAGAATGTCTTTTATGTTGAGATCGCCAAAATCGAAGCCAACCCAGACCAGCCCCGTAAGGACTTTGACCCAGAAGCATTAAAAGAACTTGCCAGTTCAATTCGTAAGTACGGAGTTCTCCAGCCATTGCTGGTTTCTAAGATGGAAACCGAGTCAGCAAGAGGTTTAGACGTTTCATATAAATTAATCGCAGGGGAGCGACGTTTGCGGGCTTCTCGATTGGCTGGATTGCCCCATGTCCCTGTAATTATCCGTGACGACTTTAAGCAAGAAAAAGAACGCCTTGAGGTGGCCTTGATTGAAAACGTTCAGCGCGAAGATTTGAATCCTTTAGAAGAGGCTGAATCGTACGCTAAGCTTTCCAAAGATTTCGGTTTAACCCAAAAAGAGATTGCCGATAAGGTTGGTAAGTCCCGCGAAGTTGTCGCCAACACTATTCGTTTAATGAATTTACCAGAAGACATTAAGACTTCTTTGCGCGACGGCAAGATTGCTCGTGCCAGTGCTCGTGCCTTGTTGGCTTTCAGTGATCCAGCCAAACAGCGCCAAGTTTATGAAAGTATTTTGGCTGGTGGTGTTTCTTCTCGTGATGTTGAAACAGCCGCAGCAGTTAATAAGCCATCAAACAAAAAACCTCGTGCCACAGAAAGTAAATTTATTGAGCTTGAAAAGAACCTCGCCGAAATGCTAGACACCCATGTTCAGATTCACGGCGCAGTTGCTACTGGCGGTAAAATTATCATCAAGTTCGCTTCTTTGGAGGATCTCAATAAGATTGCAAAGAACATTATTGATTAGTTCTCCGTAAAATAACTTTGGTAAAAAAAGACGCCCTACTTTCGTAGGGCGTTCATGTTGGGGAGACTGTCCTTGCTGAGATTCCTCAACCAGGGCATGTCTGCGTCCTGTTTGGAAAGGATCGGTCGCCATGGTGATGGGGGCCACGTGATTCCGATATCAGGGTCATTCCACCGGACGCCGCATTGGTCCTTGGTTCCGCTGTAGTATTCGTCGCAGGTGTATTCGACGTCAGCTTTTTTGGAAAGAACCAGAAACCCGTGAGCGAATCCAGCAGGGATGTAGATGGAGAAGTTTGATTCAGAAGAAAGCTCGACCACGGCGTGCTTCTTGAAACTCGGCGAATTGGGCCGAACATCAACGACAACATCCATGATTTTGCCTCGGATCACTCGTACCACTTTGGCTTGAGGTTTCTGTCGTTGGAAGTGAAGTCCTCGCAAAACGTTCCGGGATGATCGTGAACGGTTGATCTGCACGACATTGTGTTTGATGCCGAGACGAAGCATTTCTTTTTGATTGAAAGCTTCGTAGAACACACCACGAGTATCGTGGTGTGTTCTGGGGCACAGAATAAATACTCCGGGCAATTTCGTCTCCACCTTTTCCATAACACTCTCCAATCGAGTTCAGAATATACCACAGAAGGACTATTGATAACAACAATTACCTATTGACTTTCTATAAAAATAGGAGTATAATATAAAGACGAGCTTAGTTTTAACAACCTATTTGGCACGGAGGTGCCTGATGAAGAAGAAAGCGGTTGTCCTAGCCATCCTGATTTTCTGGGTCTGGCTGGGATACCATGACAAGATCTGTGTGTTCCCGCACCCAGAGAACCATATCAGCAACACCTTCCTGTTTTTTATCGCGGTGTTGCCGATATGGTTTTTTGTGGGACACTTCTTTCTCTTTGCTATATCGTTTTTGATCCTGGCCACAATGTGGTTGTCAGGACTGAAACAGTGAGAAAGAGTGGTCAGACGGCGTCCGCCATCGTTGTTACGGTGGCGGCTCTTTTATTCCGCTGAAGAGAACTTTTTGGTGTTCTTGCACTTCGGGAAATTGGAGCAGGCTTTGAACTTTCCAAATTGGCCGGTACGGATGAGGAAGTGGCCAGTGTTGCATTTGTCGCAGATCTCATCAGTCTCGACTGGTTTCTCGGCGCCTGCAGCAGGCGTCTTTTTTTCTATGTATTTGCAGTTGGGATAATTTGAGCAAGCGGTGAAGTTGCCAAATCGGCCAGACTTAACGGCGAGGTGACCAACATTACATTCAGGACAAGTTTTACCAGCGTTTCCTTGGTTTAACATTTTTGTTTATTTATTCTGTTGGTGCAACTTCATCAGTCTTTTCTTCGACTGGAGCTTCTTCGGTGGCAACTTCTTTTTTAGGCGTCTTCTTTTTGAATCCGGTCTTGAAACCTTTCTTGGCTCCGGCTGGTTTAGGCGGCTTGGCTTTCCAGGCGGCGAGAGCGGTTTGTAATTCTTCTTCACTTTCTGGTTTCTTGCTCATTAAGAAAGTACAATCTGGCCAGCGAGAGCAGGCGTAGAATGTTTTTCCACGGCCCCTGGATTTCTTTTCAACAACATCACCGGTAATACAGTTTGGGCATTTGAATCCTGTCTTGTTGAAGATCTTCATGATGCCTTTGCAGGTTGGATAATCAACACAGCCAAGGAAGTAGCCAAATCGCCCACGTTTAACTTCCATTGGTTTAGAACAGATTGGGCAAATTTCACCTTTGGTCTTTTCTTCGAGTTCTTTAATTTTGGCGGCTTCTTCGGGGAGCGGAAGACTGACCTTGCTACCGGGTTCTGGGCAGGCCAAGAATTTGCCCATGCGTCCGAATTTAACCAACATCATTTTGTCGCAATGTGGGCAAGGGGTAGTTGATTCAACAATTAATTTTTCAACGCTCTCAGTTTTTTCTTTTAAGTTCTTACTGAACGGGGTATAGAATTCTTCGACGACAGGAACCCATTTAATTTTACCTTCAGCGATATCGTCGAATTCTTCTTCGATGTGGGAGGTAAAATTAATGTCGATGACTTCAGGAAAGTTTTCGACAAGCATGTCATTAACCGAGAATCCAATTTCGGTTGGTTTGTATTTCTTGTCTTCTTTTTCAACATAGCCACGATCTTGAACAGTTGTTAACGTTGGGGCATAAGTTGAAGGGCGACCAACGCCGGCAGCTTCAAGGGCTTTAATCAAAGATGCGTCAGTGTAGCGTGGCGGTGGTTCTGTAAAGTGCTGATCTTTGGCCAGATCAACTAAATTCAATAATTCTTTCTGTGCTAATTCTGGGAGCTGCCCTTCTTCGTAGGAATCTTCTTCGCTCTTTTCATCTTCTTCTTTAGTTTCAGTGTAAGCACGAATGAAGCCGTCAAATTTAACAGCTTGGCCGTTCGCGCGGAAGGTGTATTTTGAACCAGCTGAAATATCAGCAGCGGTTTGATCAAGAATTGCAACCTGCATTTGGCAGGCGATGGTGCGTTTCCAGATTAAGTCATACAAACGAATCTGCCCAGAATCCATACCAGCATCAAGGCTTTCTGGTAAGCGAGATAAATCAGTTGGGCGGACAGCTTCGTGGGCTTCTTGGGCGCCTTTGGATTTGTTCAAGAATGAACGGGGAGCATCAAGGGTGTATTTGTCACCAAATTGTTTTTTGATTACTTCTTGGGCTTGGGCAAGAGCAATCTCAGAGATATGTAAACTGTCGGTACGCATGTAAGTGATCATACCGGTTTCATACAAGCGCTGAGCCAAGGTCATGGTCTGCTTGGCAGAGAAACCTAATTTCTTGGCTGCTTCTTGTTGGAGTGTTGAAGTTGTAAATGGCGCAGGTGGTGTTCGACGGACTTCTTTTTTAACAACATCAATGATTTTGTATTCTGCACCTTCTAATTCAGATGTAATCTTGGCAGCATCGGCTGAATTTTTTACACCTAAGCGATCGATTGATTCTTCGCCAATTTTAACTAAACGAGCACGGAATGTTTTAGTCTCATCTTTTTTGGATAGGTCAGCTTCTACAGACCAGTATTCCTGGGGAACGAATTTTTGTATTTCTCTTTCACGCTCAACGATTAATCGAACAGCAATACTCTGAACTCGGCCAGCCGAAAGCCCAGAACGAATCTTTTTCCAAAGGAAAGGTGAGAGTTTGTAGCCCACAAGACGGTCGATGATGCGGCGGGCTTGTTGGGCGTCAACTAGATTCTGGTCAATTTCGCGTGGGTGAGCGATAGCTTTTTCGATAGCGGTTTTGGTAATTTCATGGAAGACAACACGCTGAGATTTAGTTGTATTGGATTTTTTGTCTAAACCAAGAGCGTGGGCCAAATGCCAGGCAATAGCTTCTCCTTCACGGTCAGGGTCGGTCGCAAGAATAATCATGTCAGCCTTCTCGGCATCTCTCTTTAGCTCCCCGACAATTTTCTTAGCCTTAGTCGGGATGATGTATTCTGGCTTGAAGTCATGGGCGATATCAATGCCGATCCCTTTTTTTGGTAGATCGCGGATATGACCAAAGGAAGATTTAACAATAAAATCGCCGCCGAGGAAGCGGGAAATAGTCTTGGCTTTAGTTGGGGACTCAACGATGATTAATTGCATTTAGTTTATTTAATCTTCAATCTTTTTATTATGCCTTCCTGAATATCCCTCCCGCCATTTGTTTGACGTGGCCCTGGATCTCCATTAGGGCCAAAGCACCCATTGCTTCAGAAGCACCAAGCTTACTCTGTTCGATGATGCTATCTATATTAAGGGGTCCCTGAGACTCTAGTATAGCAAGAATAGTAGCATGGATTGGGTCTATTGTGGAAAGGTGGGCCGATTTTCCAAGGGGAAGCTTGGAATAATCTTCTAGCACGTCATGTGCTGAAGCGACAAGTTTTGCTCCGGTTCTGATGAGCTTGTGGGGCCCCATGGATTTGCTAGAGAAGATATTCCCTGGGACAGCAAAGACGTCACGGTTTTGTTCTCCAGCAAGTCGTGCGGTAATCAAGGAACCACTTTTCTCATCTGCTTCAATGACTAAGACACCCTTCGATAAACCACTTACAATCCGATCGCGGATCGCCCAGTTAGATGCAAAAATCCTACTCCCGACTTTATACTCAGAAATAAGTAGTCCGCCATGTTTTAAAATGTCTTGAGCCAGCCTGTGGTTTGTCTGTGGTGTTGGGTGCTCAACATCGGTACCGAGAACGGCGATTGTTTTTCCTCCACAGTCCAGCGTGGCTCTTTGGGCAATGGCATCAACACCAAGAGCCATACCACTGACAATTGTAAAATGGCGGGCGAGTCCGGGGACAATTTGTTGAGTTGCTTCTTTGCCGTAAGGGGTCATTGACCTAGTGCCCACCACGGCAAAACACTCGGTGTTTAAAAGAGACACATCACCTCGACAATATAGTATCGCCGGAGGATCTGCTATCTGGCGTAGTAGTTTGGGGTAAGCTTTTGACTTCAAGGCCAACTCCACAACTGGGTAGTCCATTATATGTATATATTACCTTGCTAAACTAGAAAAGCGCAAGTTAATGTGCTAAAGTTTATATATCATATGCATCTATCTGTTATTATTCCAGCCAAGAACGAAGAACGCCTCATTGAGTCGACTGTCACTTCTGTTTTTAAATATTTATCATCTAAAAATATTAGCCACGAGATATTGGTCGTGACTAACAAATCAACCGATAAGACTGGCGAGATCGTTAATCGGTTACAAAACTCCACTGTTCCCACTGTGAGTTTAATGGATTATCCAAACAACGGGGGGAAGGGTTTTGCGGTTAAGGAAGGCATGCTAAAAGCAGTTGGTGATTATCGTTTGTTTATGGATGCCGATAATTCAACTACCATTAACCACATAGAAAGAATGATGCCTTATTTCTATAAGGGCTACGGCGTTGTTATTGGTTCAATTGCCGTTGAGGGTAAAACCGTTACAAAGGGAAGCGAGCCATTCTGGAGAATTTTGTTTGGGCGCATGGGTAACTTATTTATTCAGGTAATGGCGGTTCCTGGAATTCGTGACACTCAGCGTGGTTTCAAAATGGTAACCGCTAAAGCTGCTCAAGATGTTTTTCCGAAGATAACTATTTTGCAGTGGGGATTTGATGCGGAGATGTTGGCTTTGGCGCGTAAGTTCGGACACAAGATCAAAGAGGTTCCTGTTGATTGGAATAATGGCTCAAATTCCCGTGTCAGTCTTAAGACTTATTTTGAAGTATTGTTAGATACAGTAAAAATCCGCTGGAATCTTTTAACGGGTAAATATAACTAAGTGTTAAACGAATTTAGACAAGATCTAATTTCTGGCGAGTGGATTCTTTTTTCGACTGCTCGGGCCAAGAAGCCTCATCCGAAAGATGAGGGACCATTCTATCAATCGAAAGAGGAATGTTTTTTTGAGCCAGAAAAAATGAACCAACAGGAAACTCCTGTTGTCATATACAACAAGGGACAGAAAGTTTCAGATTTGTCTGGAGAATGGACAACTGTCGTTATTCCTAATAAATTCCCAGCCTTAACGAAGGGTGTTTGTTCCAAATCCCGTTCGGTCGGTCCTTTTGCTGTTGTTGATGGTAATGGTTTCCATGAACTGGTCATAACTCGAGATCACGAAAAGAGTTTTGCCCAGTTCTCAGAAGAAGAAACGTCTGAGATCCTGAGAGTTTATCTGGAGCGATATAGGGAAATTTCAAAAGATGATTGCGGGCAATACATATCAATCTTCCATAATCATGGACGTTTGGCTGGTGGCTCTGTTTACCATCATCATTCTCAAATCATATCCATGCCCATGGTCCCATCTTTTATTTCTCGTCATCTCGATTCCGCCAAAAAGTATTTTGATAAAACCGGAAAGAATATTCATCAAGATTTAATTGATTGGGAGGTTTCAGAAGGCAAGAGAATTGTCTATCAGAATGAGGGTTTTATTGCTATTTGTCCCTATGTAAGTAAGACCGAATACGAGATTGTTATTTTCCCAAAGAAAGATAAACCAGATTTCATAGATATCTCAGAAGAAGAGGTTCCACTTTTGGCCAACATCTTGAATGGTGTCTTGGGCAAGCTCTACAAGGCTTTGGATAATGTTGATTATGCTTTTTTTATCCATACTGTTCCGCCCAATAAGGAGGGTGTGCTTGGCCATGCTAATTACCGGTGGCATTTGGAGATTATTCCAAGAGTCAAAATTGATGCGGGTCTTGAGTTGGGGACTGGTGTCTTGGTTAATACTGTTGACCCAGATGAAGCCGCTAATTTATTACGTAACTCTTAAATATTATGATTACAGAATTTTTATCTAATTTCGTAGTGCATGTTCTCACAGGGCTTGGCTATACAGGACTATTTGTCCTTTCTCTTCTTGAAAGTGCGGCCATTCCAATACCATCAGAGATAGTTTTGCCATTTGCTGGGTTTTTGGTGGCATCAGGTCAATTTTTGTTTTGGCCAGCAGTATTATTGGCCACTTTGGGTAATATAGTTGGTTCGGCTATTTTGTTCTGGGTTGGAATTTCTGGTGGTCGCTGGATTTTAGAAAAATATGGCAAGTATGTTTTTATTCATGACAAAGAAATTGAAAAGGGTGATGCATGGTTTGCTCGGCATGGAGTCAAGGCTGTTTTTTGGGGAAGAATGATGCCAATTGTTCGAACGTTTATTTCTTTGCCCGCAGGAGTAAATAAAATGAATTTTAAAAAATTTTTAGTATTTACTTCTTTTGGAGCTTTGCCTTGGAATTTCGCACTGGTTTATTTGGGGATTAAAGCAGGAGAGAATTGGGATTCCTTCCGTCCGTACTTTCATATTTTTGATTATGTTATTGGTGTCATAGTCGTCGCTTTGGTTATCCGGCATTTTATTAAGAATAAAAAACATAGCCATTAATGAAAAAATACATTGTCGCTAATTGGAAAATGAATCCATCTTCCCTCGCTGAAGCCGAGGATATTTTGTCTTATGTTGATGAGCACCTTAAGGATGGATCTAAAAAGGCTGATCAATCTTTGATAATTTGCCCGCCATTTGTTTTTTTGGACGACATGAGTAAAATGTTGGAGACTTCCCATTTGTTTGAAATGGCGGAGCTTGGCGCCCAAGATATTGCTTTGGCCGATTCCGGGGCTTGGACCGGGGAAGTTTCCGGCAAGATGTTAAAAAGACTCAAGGTTAAATATGTTATTGTCGGCCACTCTGAAAGACGGTGGAAGATGGGGGAGACGGATGAAATAGTTAATAAAAAAATAAAAACTGTCTTAGCAAATGAAATGACGCCCATTGTTTGTGTTGGGGAACGTGAGAGAGGCAGTGATTACAAAGAATTTTTAAAAAAGCAGATTGAAAAAACTTTTGCTGGCTTATCTTCTGATGAGATAGGTAAATGCATGATTGCCTACGAGCCAGTCTGGGCTATTTCTACTAATCCCGATGCTAAGCCTGACACCCCTGAATCTGCCCTTGGGTCTGTGGAAATAATTAAAGAAGTTCTCGTTTCTAATTTTGGTATTAGTGCTTCGAGTTTGCTTTTCTTGTATGGTGGCTCTATCACTGCCTCAAACGCAAAATCGTTCTTGTCTCTTGGTGGGGTCGCTGGTGTTCTCGTGGGAAGTGCCAGTGTTATAAAAGAAGAATTTGTTCAGATACTAAAATAATGAAAACAATAACAGATATCCCAGATCTAAAAGATAAAAAAGTCCTTATAAGGGTGGACTTTGATGTACCAGTGAGTGATAAAGGGCAAATTGAGGAATCTTTTAGAATTAAGAAACAAAAAGAAAATTTGGATTATCTGATTAATCATGGGGCCAAGGTTGTTATGGTTGCCCATATTTCAGATGAGTCAGTTGGAAAATCTTTCGACGCTCTGGTTCCTCAGCTGCATATTCTTTTGGGCTATGAATTTAATTTTATAAAATCGGTTTCAGAAATCGGTGCTTATCTTGAAAAATATTCTGGTCCAGCATTACTAGAAAACGTTCGCAAGAACGAAGGGGAAGAAAAAAACGACTCAGAGTTCGCTAAGCAATTGGCTCAAGGTTTTGATCTGTATGTAAATAATGATTTTGCTGTTTGTCACCGTGATCACGCTTCGGTTTCTGGTGTTGCCAAGATTTTGCCAAGCTTCGCTGGTCTTTTGGTGGAACAGGAAGTTGCTCAATTGAACAAGGTTATCGATGCCCCCAAGGAAGGCAAGATTGTGATCATGGGCGGAGCCAAGGCTTCAACCAAGGTGCCAGTAATTAAAAACTTAATCGACAAATCTGAAGCCATATTATTAGGTGGTGTTGTCGCTAACGATGTCCTAAGAGAGAAGGGGCAGGATATGGGTAGTTCCGTTGTTGATTCGGATTCAAAAGATCTGTTGGCCGGGCTGGATTTAAATGACTCTCGATTAATTGCTCCAAAAGATTTCATAATTTTTGATAATAAGATTTTGGATGTGGGGGATGAGACGATGGCGCAGTACATGGCGATGATTAAAACAGCTAAGTTGATAATCTGGAATGGTCCACTTGGTTTGTTTGAAAATCCAGTCTTTGCAAAGGGGACAAATGAGGTTGCTCAGGCCATTTTAGATTCCGGCGCAGTTTCGATAATCGGTGGAGGTGACACTGTATCTGCAGTAGATAAGATTGGTCTTTTGGATAAATTTGGTTTTGTCTCAACTGGTGGCGGTGCCATGCTGGCATTTTTAGCCGGCGACAAATTGCCGGGCCTAGAAGTTTTGAATTAATATGGAAAAAGAAATTACAAAAGATATTATCGTTTTCTATCACGGGCTTTGTCTGGATGGATTTACTTCTGCTTGGGCTGCTTGGAAGAAGTTTGGTGATACGGCAGAATATATTCCTTTAATTTGGACGAGCCTTAAGCCGGATCAAATTCCTCAAATTGAAAATAAGGAAGTTTATTTTTTAGATTTTACTCCAAGAAAAGAAGAGGTGGAGAGAATTATTAGGGACAACAAAGTTGTTCAGATTATAGATCACCATATTAGCGTGGAAGAGACTTTAAAAACTGTACCCAATGCGATCTATGATGTTTCTCATTCCGGCGCAGTGTTGAGTTGGAATTTTTTTCACCCAAACAAAGCTGTTCCTCAGTTGAGTTTATATGTTGAGGATGGCGATCTTTGGAAGTGGTCTATCCCAAAATCAGCCGAAGTTTTAAATGTGATTGACTTAAAGAGAGAATTTGATTTTAGTGTCTGGGATTCTTTGTACAAAGATCTTGAAGATGAAAAAACAAGAATTAGTTACGAAGAAAAAGGAGAACTTATAAAACAGTACAGGGATAAGGTCATAGACATAATAATAAAAGAGCAGGCTCAGGTTGTTGATTTTGAGGGCCATGAAATATATGCCATAAATGCCCCTCGCTATTTTAAATCAGAAATAGGAAATGTCTTGTCTCATCGAAAACCACCATTCGCTATCGTTTGGAGTCAGACTCCCGATGATGTGTCCGTGTCGCTCAGATCTATAAAAGATTTTGATTTAGTCCCCATGGCGACTAAATATAATGGTGGTGGCCATGAACATGCGGCAAATTTTAGGTTGCCACTAGGAAGTCCTTTGCCTTGGAAAATAATAAAAGAAGATGAAAAATAAAATTGTAATATTTACTGATGGTGGAGCAAGAGGGAATCCAGGACCAGCTGGTATCGGAATTGTTATTACTGGATTGTCGGCAGGGAAGCAGGCCTTCGGAGAATTTATTGGTAAGACCACAAACAACGAAGCTGAATATCGCGCTTTGATTACAGCACTACAAAAAGTGGTCGAGTTGTCATCGGGAGATGATTTAGAAAAAATTGATTGCTATGCCGACAGTGAATTGATGGTCAAGCAATTAAAAGGGGAATATAAAGTTAAGGACAGTAATTTGCGTAATCTGTTTATGGAAGTTTTGAAACTCAAATCAGCGTTGAAAGTGCCAGTGTCTTTCCATCACGTCAAAAGGGCCAAGAATGCCGAAGCTGACGCTATCTATAACGAAGTTCTTGATGCAGTTGTTGGCGCAAAATAGTGATTGGTAAAACTCATATTTTTGTGTTATAATGGTTGGAGTATGTAGACAATCGCTTCTGTGCTTTCGGGTGCAGGGGAGGAAAGTCCGGGCACTATCTTGTCTCGCAAGAGACAGATAAAACGGTAGTGGGTAATCCCCATCTACAGTAATGTAAGAGGTGCGAACAGAGACGTCTTGGTTCGAAAGGACCAGAGAGCTAAACCCAGATCATTGATTTATCAAAGATCATAGCTTAGTTCCAATCGGGGATACAAGATTGGAGGTGAAACGGCCAAATCCTTACTGGAGTGCAAGATCAAATTCCGATTTATCGGAATAAAAGTAGATCGCTTGAGTCTGGCAGTAATGCCAAGACCAGATAAATGGTTGTCCGGTCGTCGCAAGACGACTATACAGAACCCGGCTTATCGCATGCTAAATCAAACTCCCGCTTCGGCGGGAGTTTGATTTAGATTGAAAAAGAGTGCTGGACATGTTAGTATTTATATTGTGAAAAAAGCAGATCTATTTTTTAACGTTATTCGGTTGCCAGTGGACTTCGGGATGCTCATCCTGTCCGGCCTCGCTACTTACTTGCTCCGAACTCAGTTGTTGGTCGGTTTAAGACCGGTTTATTTTGAGTTTAATTTACCGTTACTTTCTTACCTTTCTTTGGTTGCGATCGTCGGGCTTGTTTTTATCGGCGCCTACGCAATCTCTGGATTGTATTCAATGAAGTATCGTATTGGTAAAGCAGAAGAAGTTCTTCGTGTAATCGTGGCTTCTTCGGCGGGTATCATGCTCGTTATAGTTTTTATCTTCTTGCAACAGGCCCTGTTCAATTCTCGTTTCTTGGTTTTGGGAGCCTGGGTGATGGCCATGATTTTTGTCATTATGGGGCGCCTGTTGATTCGTTATTTTCAGCATGTTGCAGTGGCTCGTTATGGCTTCGGTATCCAAAGGGTGATTATAATTGGCAATGATGCTGTGGCAGAGGGCTTGAAAGAAAGATTAACCAGACGTTTGGATTCTGGTTATCGCATTGTTGATCACTGGGATACACCAAAGCTCGACATGCTAGAAAGTATCAAGAATGATGTAGATGAAATTTTGCTGGTTACTCCACATTATGCCGATTTGACCGTAGTCGATTTAGTTGATTTTTGTCACGAGCATCACATTATCTTTAAATTCGTTCCTAATTTATATCAAACTCTTACAAAGCATCTCGATGTCGATACTATTGGCACAGTGCCCGTTATTGAACTCAAACGTACTCGTCTCGATGGTTGGGGCAGAGTATTTAAGCGCGTCTTAGATATTATTATTTCTGGTTTGGGTTTGATAATTTTATCTCCAGTGTTTTTGATCGTGGCAATATTTGTAAAAACGGAGACTCGCGGACCAGTGTTTATTAGGCAGGAAAGGGTTAGTGGGAAAAACAAATTTATTCTTTTTAAATTTAGAAGCATGATCTCCGTTGACCCAGACGGTTCGGCCGATTCTTTGAAAGAGAGTTTGCATGATTTAAATGAACGACAGTCTGGTCCACTTTTTAAAATTAAAGACGACCCTCGCATAACTAAGGTCGGAAGGTTTATCCGCAGAACAAGAATAGACGAGTTCCCTCAGTTCTGGAATGTTTTAAGGGGTGATATTAGTCTTGTTGGCCCACGCCCTCATCTATCCAGCGAGATTATTCACTACGAAAAACACCACAAGAAAGTATTGGCAATTAAGGCCGGGGCAACTGGTTTGGCTCAAGTTTCTGGTAGCTCCGATTTGCCGTTTGATGAAGAAGTTAAGCTCGATAGTTTCTATATTGAGAACTGGTCAATGGCTATGGACCTAAGGATTATTTTCCGGACGGTCTTTAAGATGTTGCGCGATCACTCGGCAGTGTAGTAGGCTAACAGCATGCGCATTGCCTTCGTCCATGAGTATCTAAACCAATTCGGTGGTGCCGAAAGAACCCTCTCTGTTTTATCAGAGATGTTCCCATCTGCTCCGATATATACCCTTATTTATAGCGAACAGGCGACTAAGGGTTTGTTTAAAGACAGGAACATCAAGACTTCATTCCTTCAAAAATTCCCCAATGCTGTTAGCCACCACGAGTGGTATCCAATGTTGATGCCTTTGGCCATGGAACAGTTTGATTTCTCTGAATATGATGTAATTATCTCCGTCTCAGCTTCTTTTGCGAAAGGCGTTATCACTAAACCGACCACGCGCCATATTTGTTATTGCCTGACTCCACCTAGATTCCTTTGGGATAATAGTCAAAAATTCAGCAAAGATTTTGGATTCCCGTTTATTATTAAGCTCGTCAGCCAGCCCCTTATTTCTTATTTGAGAATGTGGGATCAATCCGCGGCTGATCGTGTGGATGAATTCTGGAAGATATCAAACTTCGTGGGTCGAAGAATCGAAAAATATTATCATAAAAAAGCGCATCTAATTTATCCGCCCGTTGATATTTCAAAATTTCCATTAGCCCAAGAATATCCGAGGGATTATTTTTTAATGGCTGGTCGTCTTGTTTCCTATAAAAAATTTGATGTGGCAGTTCGGGCTTTTAACAAGCTTGGTTTACCTCTTAAAATAATCGGTACTGGCCCAGAGTTGAAAAAGCTCAAAAAGATGTCCAGCCCTAATGTGCAATTTTTAGGCCAAGTAAGTGACGAAAAATTGGGTGAGTATTATCGAGGTGCTAAAGCTCTTATTTTCCCTCAAGAGGAAGATTTCGGTATTGTCCCGCTTGAGGCAATGGCTTCTGGTCGGCCCGTGATCTCTTATCGTGGTGGTGGAGCAGAGGAGACAATCGCTGAAAATAAAACCGGTATATTCTTTGATCAGCAAACGCCGGAATCGATTATTGAGGCGGTTAAATCTTTTTCTTCCAAAAAATTTGATCCATCTGAGTGTCGCGCTCAGGCTGAAAAATTTAGCATAGAAGTTTTTAAGGATGCGATTTTATCAGCAATTAATCTCAAACCATAAAACATGATCATTGGAGTCGATATCCGCCCCATGGCTGGCCCCAAGACTGGGATACAAGAATATACTGAGCAGATTCTAAAAAATATGATCTTGCTCGGCTCAGAGCATAAGTTCAAATTGTTCTTCTCTTCTTTTTCTGGGCAAGCACCAAGAAGGCCCTGGATGGATGCGCCGAATGTGGAATTGGTTGAATATCGCATTTCAAGTAATCTTTTATTTTTGGTAGGTAAAATATTTGGATATCCATTTATTGACGATTTGATTGGTGGGGCTGATGTCTTTTTCTCACCTCATTTTTTTATGGCCCCACTTTCTAAAAAATGCCGACGGGTTACTACTTTTCACGATCTTTCCTATCTTAGATTCCCCAATTTTTTCACTTGGCGGAAACTTTGGTGGCACAATGTGGAAATGAGTCCCCATTGGCAAGCCAGATTTTCCAATCATATTATTTCTGTTTCTGAATCCACAAAAGCCGATCTCGTTAAATTTTACGATATAGATCCAGTTAATATTTCAGTGGTTCATTCTGGCGTTAATGTTTCTCGCCCCGTTGAGAATGTCCTAAGGGTTTTTAAAAAAGAAAATAATCTTCCTGATAGATATATTTTGCATGTTGGTACTATTGAGCCTCGAAAAAATATTACTGGCCTAATCCGCGCCTTTAATATTTTAAAAGAAGACTTAGATTACGATGATGTGGAACTTGTTTTGGTTGGTAAGGATGGGTGGCATATTGAAGAAGTTCTGAGCGAAATTCAAAATTCTCCTCATAAAAATAAAATAAGACGTCTGGGTCACGTTGGGGGAGACCTGGCCCCTTATTATGGACTGGCAACAGTTTGTGTTTGCCCATCTTTTTTTGAAGGATTTGGATTTCCTGTTTTAGAAGCGATGGCTTGTGGTTTGCCGGTTATTTCTTCAGCTACTTCTTCTTTGCCGGAGGTGGCGGGCAATTCGGCAATTTATATAAACCCTTACAATGTCTCAGAAATAGTCGAGGCTCTCAAACTTGTTCTTTCTTCGGAGTGGCTAAGGGATAAAATGGCAAAAGAGGGTCTGTTAATTTCAAATAAATTTAGTTGGATTGGCACCGCTCGCCAAAGCCTGGCCATATTAACTCGTAAGCAATAAATCATCCACAGATACTAAGGGGATAAGTGTTATATACTTAGAATATGCCCCCTTCTACCCGAATGCCATTTGGGGCCATATTCGATGTTAAGCCGGTGGATGATTCCGGCTCTCTTGATTTTGACAAAATCAACTCCGTCCAACCAACGGTTAATTTGTCGTCTTTCCGTCCTAAAAAATTAATTAGAAATCAAAAACCAGCTTCAGTTTCAGCTCAGAAATCTTATTCTGCCGTGCTTCCTCAGGCCCAAGAATTACCGCCAGTGATTGGTTTGCCATCAAAACAAGATATTAAAGACCAATTCGACGAATTGATGAGCCATGATTTAGATCTTGGTGTTGAGTTGGCCAAAGTTTCCATGGGGGGCAAGGGCATAGAAACGAGTCGGGCAATAAGATTGAGTCGCCCAAGATTTAAAATAGCCCAAAGCAATATTCCTGAGTTGGCCAAGCCCGAAGAAGAGGATTTGTATGCCCCAATTATTTCTAGCATACATCACTCAGCGACAATAATTTCTAGGGAAGAATACGAAAAACCAGTAGAGCCTGTTGCCGAAGAGGTCTCGATATATCAAGAAAATAATTTGCCTGCAGAACTATCCGAATCTGCTGAGTTGGATGTGCGTGCTTTATTTTACAGCCCCGCTCCAGCCGTATCGGTTTTACCTGTTATGTCCACTGCTCCTAAGATGGACTTTAAGACCAGGGTCATATCGACACCTAAAATTAAAAAAACTTTTAAGTGGCCCAAGATAGTAATTCCCAAAAGGTATCTTTTGCTAATAGGCGCAATCATTATTGCTTCTGGGATAGTGACTCGCTATGCTTTAGGTATTAAAAAACAAATTGTGCAACAGAGTTCAGAAGCTGTTGCAAATCTCCAGACGGCACAGGAGGATTTAAAGGCTTTAGATTTTGGTAATGCCTCTCAGGATTTCTTTTCGGCTTACGCTAATTTTTCCAAGGCGGGCGATAGTCTTAATTTGTTTGGTGCGGGTATTACAAACATTATTGCTTCTCTTCCTGGTGGAAGCTCTTTGAAATCAGCCAAGAATTTGGTTCAGGTCGGACAATTACTTTCATCTGTCGGCACATCAATGACTTCAGCCCTTAATGCTGTTTCAAAAACTGGGGCTTTGTCTAATCCCACAAACCCTCAGTTGCCAGTTGGTCCAATCGTCGGAGCCTTAAAGAAAGCTCTTCTTGCGTCAAAGCAACAAGTTGCTCAAGCAAGCTCTTTGATGGCTGACATTGATAGTAGTATTATCCCAGCCGATAAACAGGATGGTTTTAACGATTTAAAAATAAAGTTGCCTGAAATTGAAAGAGGGGTAAATATGAGTGCAGATTATGCTAAATTTTTTGATAACTTAATTAATTCCCCAGGCTATCATCGGTATTTGGTGATGTTCCAAAATGGTTCAGAATTAAGACCAACCGGGGGATTCCCTGGAACTTACGGAGTCGTGGGTTTCAAAGATGGTTTGCTCGATAGTTTCTTTGTTGACGATGTCTACAATATAGATGGCCAACTAAAAGAAAATATAATTCCACCAATCCAAATGCAGCACATTACCCCAAATTGGGGCATGCGTGATGCTAACTGGTATGTAGATTTTTCTGCTTCTGCAAAAAATATAGAGAAATTTTATAAAAAAGAAGCTGACCTTAAAATTGATGGAGTTATTGTTGTGAACCCAGAAATGATTGCTAAGATTTTAGATATTGTTGGCCCCGTGGAAATGACTCAGTACAATCTAACACTTAACGCCAAGAATGTTTTGACGACTATCCAAAGCCAGGTGGAGTATGGCGCTAATCGTGTTCAGCCAAAACAGATTGTTAAAGATTTTGCCCCATTATTACTATCAAAGATTTACAGCGCCGGTTCCGATAAGTGGATACAAATTTTTGATACCGTAATTCAAAGCATGAATCAGAAAAATGTTTTGATGAGTTTTAACGATTTGTCTTTGGAAAGTTTTGTGACCGACAAGGGTTTTGGTGGCCAAGTCCACCAAGGAGACGCTGATTATCTAATGGCTACCCTCACCAATATTAAAGGCTCAAAGACTGACGCAGTTACTGACACTTCCATGACCGTCGATACTACATTCGACAATACAACAGCAATTCACACATTAACCATTACACGTAAGCACAATGGTGGGGGAGAGAAATATGGTTTTTATAATAAACAAAATCCGTCCTATGCTCGTGTCTTGGTCCCAGATGGGTCTGAGTTGATTTCTGTGTCTGGTAATGACCAACCAAATTTTAAACCATTGATAAATTATGCTGGCTCTAATTTTGTGAGAGATGAAACTTTGGTTAAGTTTGAAGCTAGCGGCAAGACAGACCCCGTAACTGGCGTAACAACTTATCACGAATCTGGAAAAACAGAGTTTGGTTTCTGGTTAATCACAGACCCTGGCAAAACCAAAACAGTATCCATTCAGTATCGTGTTCCAAAAGCTTTAACCGGCAAGACATATCAGTTGTATATTCAAAAGCAGCCAGCCCTAAAGGTTAAAAGCTTTACCTTCTCAATGCAGAAGCCAGAAGGCTTAACTCCTGACGCTTCTGCTCCTTTGTTAACCCAGAAAGATTCTTCATATAGTTATTCCGCTCCTCTTGAAAACGACTTAACCGTTAAGGTTAATTTTAAGTAGATGTTTGAGGTAACAACTGCTATACTCTAGGGCAATGTTTAAATCTAAGATATTACGTTCAGGTGTTATTCTTGGGGCCTTTAGCTTCTTGGCCTCATTGGTTGGATTGTTGCGAGATAGAATTTTTACTTCTGAGTTCGGCGCATCAAGGACTTTGGATATTTATTACAGTGCCTTTAAAGTGCCGGATTTAGTTTTTAATATATTGCTCTTGGGGGCGGTGTCTTCGGCTTTCTTGCCTGTTTTTATCAGTGAGTTTAAGCGTGATGAATCCAGTGCTTGGCGCATAGCTCATAATTTTACAACCATAACTTTTGGTTTGGTTTTGTTTTTCTCGGCTTTATTGTGGGTGTTTGCTGGTTCCTTTGCCTCTTTAATCGCCCCAGGTTTTATTGGCGCAGATCGCCAGTTGGTTGTCTCACTTACTCGAATAATGCTTTTGTCTCCGATTCTTTTTTCTTTGAGCACTATTTGTGGTTCGATACTGCAATCATTTGAAAGATTCTGGGCCTACGCCATTGCTCCTGTTTTATATAACGTCGGAATTATTTTAGGCGCAATTTATTTGGTGCCGATTTTTCGGTCCCATGGCTATCCAGAAGTTTATGGCTTGGGATGGGGAGTGGTGCTCGGTGCGTTCATGCATTTTGTTTTGCAGTACGTTGCGGCTCGAAGAGCTGGCTTTAGATTTAAAACTGTTTTCGACTTAGGCGACCATAATTTCAGAAAGATTTTCCGATTAATGATCCCAAGAACTATTGGGTTGGGGGCCTATAGTATTGATTCGACCGTCATTAATGCCATCGCTTCTACTTTGGGGGTGGGAAGTATTGCTGTTTTGAATGTGGCAAACAATATTCAATTTGTCCCTATCTCCATGGTCGGTATCTCAATGGCCATCGCCGTATTTCCAAGATTGTCCCAGCATGCTTCTTCTGATGAACATGGCGAATTCAAGGATAAAATAAAGCAGTCACTGGTAAATTCTTTATTAATAGTTGTACCCCTTTCTCTTGCCGGATTTTTCTTGGCCCATTGGGGGATTAGCTTGTTGTTCGGCGCAGGTCTTTACCAAGGCTCAAGCGTTGATTTAACGGCCAAGGTTTTGATGGCTTTCATGATTGGTATCCCTGCCCAAAGTGTTATTCCAATTTTGTCCCGGGCTTTCTATGCTCTTCAAAATACTCGTATCCCAGTTAGTATTTCGATTGCATCAATAATGGTGAACTGGTTGGGCGCCTGGTTGTTTGGAATTCACTATCATTGGGGTGTTGTGGGCTTGGCCATGGCCTTTTCTGTGGCCGGGAACATTAACGCCATATTGCTTTGGTTATTCTTGCGACGTTACCAAAAAATGGTATAATAGGCCAACAATCACATGAGCCCAGAAAGAAACTTATTTGATGACCCAGAGCCAGTAACCACAACGGATCACAATCCTGATCCAGACGTTTGGCGTCATCACCCAGCGATGCCAACTCGGCCTGATGTTTTACCAAAATCTTCTAGAGGGACCCACTCCAATCCTGGGGTCGTGGCAGAAGAATTGCCTGAGCGTGGGGATAGACCAGAAGAAATCCCCAAACCTGACAGTCTAAATACTGGTTGGGTAGAAAATTTCCCAGAGTTGTTCGATTTGAATACTGGTCATTTGATTTATGGAATTATTGAGGCGTATGCTGATTATCAGAAATCAAAAATCTCTGACGACCAAAAAGGAATCGATGCCTTCCATAAGTTTGTCCAAGAATATTTGGGTGGCGGCAGAATTGGTTCTGTGGTCCATCATTTCTTGAAATGTAAACATTGTAGAGACCTTCGTGATGGAAAAACGCCTTAAGATCCAATTCTTAAAAAGCCGTATCCTCAAGCTGGTCCCATTTAATGCGGGATCAAGTTTTTATAAACATGACTAATATTAGGAACTTCGTAATTATCGCTCATATTGACCACGGAAAATCGACTCTTGCCGATCGTTTTTTAGAATTGACCGCTACTGTCGAAAAAAGAAAGATGCATGAACAATATTTGGATACCATGGATTTGGAACGAGAACGAGGTATCACAATTAAGCTCCAACCTGTGCGAATGCACTATAATTACAAGAGCGAAGATTATCAGTTAAACCTGATTGATACTCCAGGGCACGTAGACTTTACCTATGAGGTTTCTCGATCGTTGGCGGCCGTTGAGGGGGCCATCTTGTTGGTAGATGCTTCTAAGGGTGTTCAAGCTCAAACATTGGCCAATTTGCATTTAGCTCAACAACAAAATTTAGTTATCGTGCCTGTTTTAAATAAGATAGATTTGCCTAATGCTAGAACCGTACAAGTAAAAGAAGAGCTCTCTTATCTATTGGGGATAGAACCAGAAGAAATTTTAGAAATATCAGCCAAGAGTGGCATGGGTGTTGAGCAGGTTTTACAAAGGGTTATCGATAAGGTGCCTGCCCCGGCCATCACAGAACCTGATGCAGAAATAAAAGCTTTAATCTTTGATTCAACCTTCGACGTCTATAAAGGCGTTATTGCTTATGTCCGTGTTTTTAGTGGTTCATTGAAACAGAATTTGCCGATTGCTGCTTTTGCTTCTCGGGCTAAGGCCGAAGTTTTAGAGGCTGGTTATTTTTCTCCCGGTTATGTGGAATCCAAATTATTAAACTCGGGCGAGATTGGTTATATTGCTACTGGTTTGAAAGATCCGGGATTTATTCGGGTTGGCGACACCATTACGGTTCCTAAGATGTTGGAAAATAAAGATTTTCAATCTTTGGCCGGCTACAAAGAGCCTCGACCAATGGTTTTTGCTAGCTTCTTTCCTGTTGAGGGCGAAGCCTATGACATGCTTAAAGACGCTTTGTCTAAATTAAAATTGACTGATGCGTCTCTCGTTTATGAACCAGAGTCTTCTGCTGGCTTGGGTAGGGGATTTCGTGTGGGATTTTTAGGTATGCTTCACGTTGAAATTATCTCTGAACGTTTACACCGTGAATTTAATTTAAACCTAATCATTTCCACCCCGTCAGTAGAGTATGGTGTGCAATTAAAAAACGGGGAAGAAATTCGTATTCGTTCCGCTGCAATGTTGCCTGACCCAACTCGAGTTGAAAGTGTTTCTGAACCAATCGTTGCCCTTGAGATTATAACCCCCGTCACGTTTCTTGGTGGAGTCATGGAGTTGGTTGCCACTTATCGCAATACCTATGTGGCTACTGAATATATAGGCAAAGAAACTGCGTTACTCAAATATGATATGCCTTTATCGGAAATCGTTACCGATTTCTATGATCGCTTAAAGAGTGTCTCTTCTGGATATGCCTCAATGAGCTATGAACCTAAGGGCATGCAGAAAGGGGATTTGATAAGACTAGATATTTTAATTGCTACTGATTTGGTTGAGCCATTTTCTCGTATTGTTCCTCGGGAGAAGGCTTATATCGAAGGTCGAGCCATGGTTTCAAAATTAAAAGGTTTGATCCCTCAGCAAATGTTCGAAGTTTCCGTTCAGGCCGCTATTGGCGGCAAGGTTATCGCCGCCGAATCAATTCGTGCTCATCGCAAAGATGTTACTCAGCACATGTATGGCGGGGACATCACTCGTCGTCAAAAACTTTGGAAGAAACAAAAAGAGGGTAAGGCCCGCATGAAAGAAACTGGTCGTGTAAATCTTTCTCAAGAGGTTTTCTTGAAAATGCTCAAGCGTTAGTCTCACACCTTTCCTGAGGTTGTTTGCTGTTTAAAAATTGACTAGAGAGTGTTCCTGGTGATAGTATCGTTTCGAGGTGACCTTGGCTGTTATTGCCCCTTCTCGTAAGAAATTCAGTTTTGTTCAGAGTTCGGTGGCTGAGAGATCGGCGGAGATCCAGAAGCATATCGATAGGATTGTCGGCGAGGCATTTTCTGGTCTTCAGCGCCACGCTCGTTTCGCCCGAGTTGTCAGGTTTGCTTTTAGCCTGTCATTCTTTGTGGGTATCAACGACAAGGGTGCAATTGCTCATGCCGTTGAGGTGTATCGAGCTCTTGGTTGGACCGTCGACTATTCCATCTCGGGTTCTAATTGTGAGATGAAGTTGAGGTCGAAAGTACTCAAATCTAACGGTGGCTAATAGCCACCTTTTTTTATACAGAAGGATTGGTTACAATGACTAGACTAGAAGAGGGGGGCAACGAGAAGGCCGACCATACCCAAGATGACAATGACGGCGACAGTTGCCCAGAAGTATTTAATAAAGCGATGGTTCATCCACATAGATTCACATTCTAGCATGCCTATACTGCAACGTAAAATTTTAACCGCTGGATTGTTTTTGTTGGTTGTTTGGTTGGGTTATAGGAGTTGGCAGATTCATGGAAAAAAAATTGAGACAAACGTTCAGATTAAAGATCTGCAGTCTAGGGTTGTTGGTCTTGAGCGTAATAATCAATTTTTGGCCAGCTCTTCTGCCTACTTCGCTAGCGATGCCTATCTTGAAAGACAGGCACGTCTTAAGTTAAACTATAAACTCTCGGATGAGCATGTGGCGTTTGTCTATAAAGACAAGAGTGTTAAGGTTGCTTCGTCTTCAGTGGATTTTAAAAATAAGTTGGCCGAAATGCCAAACTGGAAGAAGTGGTGGTATTATTTGTTGGGCTATCAGTAAAAATTTATAAAAATAAAGCGGAATTCGTACAGTGGTAATACGCGACCTTCCCAAGGTCGAGACACGGGTCCGATTCCCGTATTCCGCTCCAAAATTTACTAATCGTCTAAATCTGGTAGAATTCAAGCCAGACTTGCCACCTTAGCTCAGCTAGTAGAGCAACACTTTCGTAAAGTGGAGGTCCCCAGTGCAAATCTGGGAGGTGGCTCCAGTTCCACCCCATAAAACATGATGTCATTTTTTAAGGATTGTATTCGAGCCTATCGACACAAAAGAATTCTTAAAATTATTGATATCCCCCAAAGCGGGATAGTTTTAGATGTCTCTTGTTCAGATGGGGTCTTTTTAGATCGTTTACACCAAATATTGCCGGAGCTGAATTTATTTGGCGTAGATATTTCTGCTGAAGAAGTTGCGAAAGCAAAAATAAAGTTCCCCCTTATTGGGTTTACTCAGGGAGATGCGGGCCGATTAGATTTTGAAAGTAATACTTTTGATATTGTTTTTTCAATAATGTCGCTGCATCACTACAAAGGCCCGATTCAATTTTTTGAAGATGTTTTTCGTGTTTTGAAAAATGATGGGGTTATGTATCTTGTTGATCTTGTGCCTAAATATCGATGGATTCAAAAAATAAATAATTGGATGGGTTGTTCAGAGCCGTACCATTTTGAGAGGTATTATTCGCTAAATGATTTAGATGTAATATTAAAACCTTTGCGTTTTCTTGTCACTGAAGATAAAAGACTAACAATCTTTCCTAGGATAAGAGTCCTAAAAATAAAAAAGATTAGTTCCTAGATTACTAAAAAATAGAGGACAAATGAGTTGATCCCGCATATAACAAACAACGACCACTTTCGTGGTCCTGGTTTTGCTATATGCGGGGTTGAAAAATCGTCTTAAGGCGGTATAATAAAAAGGTGTTAGAATACGAGAATAATAAGGCTCTTTTATATATCTATTCTGGGGCCGGTGGCGTAGATGCTCAAGATTGGGCGTCGATGCTGCTTACAATGTATCGCAAATACTCGGCCAATCAAGGCTGGGGTTTTTCTGTTTTGAGTCAGACTTTTGGCGAGAAGGATGGCACAAAGAATGCTGTCGCCGAAATTTCTGGTCCAAATTGTTATGAAAAGATTCGCCGCGAATCAGGAGTGCATCGGTTGGTCCGTATCTCTCCATATTCGTCAAAGGATTTGCGACACACTTCGTTTGCACTAGTTGAATTCGTGCCCGAAGTTATCGCTAAGCATTTCCAAATAAATGTTAACGATTTGAGGGT
>JAGOSO010000007.1 GCA_018062285.1 Minisyncoccota bacterium
ACCTTAATCCATATTCCATAATCTTACTACTAATCATGATATAATTGAATAACTTCTAATAGAATAAATATCAAAATGAGCAAACACTTAAAATTAATAGCCAATCTCGTATTCCTTGTTATTTTAGCCCAAATAAGACCGGGTTTGGCTTCGGCTAATGTGCTTGGTGAAAAACACACTTTTTTCGTCAACTCAGCCTATAATGCTTCGGGACAAACAAGTGTGGCTGCAACGCTTAATTATGTTGGTGAGCGGGCCTATTTCTATGTCGAAGATTCTTATCTAAACGGGCTCGGTGTTAACGAACGACAACAGTTTGACCAGCAGGTAGTTTCTGCCTCCCAAGAATTTGATAATAATATATACCCAAAAGAAATTAATTTTTGGGGATCGGAACCAAATCCTGGGATAGACAATGATCCCAAGATAACAATTTTGCTGGAAAGATTAACTTCTGGCACTGGTGGTTATTTCGATAGTGTTAATGAGTACCCATCTTCTCAGGTAAAAAATACTAACCAGCGAGAAATTATTAGTGCTAATGTTTTGTCACTTGGGAGTAGTCGCCTAAAGATATTTCTTGCTCATGAATTCCAGCATCTGATATCTTTTAACCAGAAGGATGTTTTGCGAAATGTTTATGAGGACACTTGGCTCAATGAGCTTCGTTCTCAATATGCAATAACAGTGGCTGGCTACAATGGCGATTATCCGGTATCGGATCTGTCGCAGAGGGTTCAGTCTTATCTCTATGCTCCTGAAGATAGTTTGACTGAGTGGCCTAATACTAATTTGGATTATGCTTCCGTGACATTATTTGGGCAATATCTAATTGATCGTTTTGGGCCTACTATTCTACAGGAGAGTTTGCATAGCTCTTTGGTTGGGATAGATTCCATAAATAAATACCTAAGAGACCACAAGAGTTCAGAAAATTTTACAGATTTATTTTCTGATTGGGTTTGGACAAACTATATTAATAATCGCTCAGTCGATAGTCGTTTTGGTTATTTAAATCAGGACCTTCAGTATTTGCATGTTCTCCCAACGGACAGCAGACAGATTTTTAGTCAAAATACAAATTCTTTTTCTTACTCGTTAAAACCTTGGGAAGCCGGGTGGTATCAATTCCGTCCAGATTTTAATGCTCCAGCTGAGAGGAATATAAAAATTAGTTGGGTTGGGCCAGAGTTCAATGTTTATTATGCCGATTTGTCGGGCGTGAAGTATAGATTGAATAGCGGGGATATTATAGAAAAACCAGCTGGAAATTTTCTTTTGATTCCTGTTAATAAATCAAAAGTAACCAACTTTGGTGGGAAAGAAGATGTGTCTCCGCTGGCTCTATATATAGAATACGTAGACAAACCTGCCATGCCGGCTGTCCCAATTCTTAAGGATGGTGATTTGATTGTTCATGCGGGCACACCAGATACGTATGTGATTTGGGGGACCTATAAACGCTATCTTGCCCCAGAAGTCTTAAAATTCTATGGCCTTGACCCAGTCAATGCTATAACTGTTCCAGAGGCAGTTTTCCAATCCTATATGCCATCAAATTATGTAAGATCAGCAGATGAGAAAAAAGTTTATGCTGTTTGGCCAGACGAGACAAAGCATTGGTTAAATATTTCTGCTCAACAATTCACAGATTCAAATCGTGATTGGAATTCTATTTTCATCATTAATAATTTAGAATCTAATTTCTATAAACTCTCTTCTCCAATAACTAAATAATAATTTTTAGAGAATATTAATTCTAGTTATCCACTTTTTTTGTATCAATATTATTTTTTTAGTTTTAAAATTAGTGTAGTAGAAAAACAGTTGGTCGAGCTGTAAACTAAAAAGTAATATACAAGAAAAAATAATTTTAAAAAATAAAATTGTTTTTTCTGAAGTAACAAAATAATGGCAAAGAAAAAAATCGCAAAGAAAGCAAAGAAGGCAACCAAGAAAGTTGCAAAGAAGGGCAAGAAGAAAGCCACCAAGAAGAGAAAGTAATTTTCTAAAGAAAAGAGGAGTCCCAAAGACTCCTCTTTTCTTTTTATTATAAGGCGCTATGATAAAAGGAAAACCATGAAAATCAACATAACAACTAAAAACATCACACTAGATAAACCCTTAAACGTTTTTATTGAACAAAAAATCGGTGGTCTTGAGAAGTTTATTAAAAAGGGTCCTGTCAGTGCTATTGTGGAAGTGGGTCTTCCTTCTAAGCGCCATAAGACCGGCCCTGTTTTCTATGCCGAAGTTAATTTAAGTGTTGGTGGTAAATTATTGCGCGGAGAAGCAAGTCATAAAGATTTGCGCAGCGCGATTGATCAGGCTCGCGATGAGCTCCATGCTCAGATTCTAAAACTGAAAGAGAAGCAAAAAGATTTACTTCGCGTTGCTAAGAAATAAAAAAGGGCGGGGACCGAAGTCCCGCGCCCGCGATACTATTCGTCGAGGCTGTTGTTTCTTTCTGCTGCTCGCTCGACCAGACGGTCTATTTCACTTTTGCCGTCGTGGTAACCATCTTGCCAAGCTCGTGGATATTTTCTGATCTGCCACCAGGCGAGAGGGTTATCTTCAAAGCCACGTCTGTAGCCCTCTTCGTACTGCACCTTTTCTTCCTTAGACCATTCCTTGCTCCTGTCCCGTGCGACCATGGCCGTCCTCCTGTTTTCACAGAAGGAGGCTAGGCCTATTCCTAGTTGCTGAACCCTTCTGTGAAGTGTAGTATTGTCTTTGAATTATAACAAAATTTACTTGTTTTGTCAAATGTAATTTGGGACTAATTGTGCTAAAATAAACGAACAATGGCATTTTTATCTAATCTCTTTGGGGATGCAAATAAGCGGTATATTAAGTCCCTAGAGCCAATTATCAGTAAGATCAACGAACTCGAGAAAGATCTCGTGGGTCTTTCAGATGCTCAATTAAAAGAAAAGACCACTGAATTTAAAAAAAGATTAGCCGAGGGTGAGGCTTTGGATGATTTATTGCCTGAAGCTTTTGCTACAGTTCGTGAAGCATCTAAGCGCACTCTTGGTCAGCGTCATTACGATTCTCAGTTGATTGGTGGCATTGCTTTGCATCGTGGCACGATTGCCGAAATGAAAACCGGTGAAGGTAAAACTTTGGTTGCCACTGCACCTGTTTATTTGAATGCCCTTACCGGTAAGGGTGTGCACATGGTTACCGTCAATGATTACCTTTCTCGGCGTGACGCCGCTTGGATGGGCCAAATTTATGACGCCCTTGGCTTAACTGTGGCTTGTATTAACCACGAAGCCAGTTACCAATACGATTCATCTCACGTAACAAAAGAAGAAGATAAGGAAGAAGACGTCGAAGGTGGATTCAAGATTGTTCATGAGTTACTTCGACCAATTACTCGCAAACAAGCTTATGCTTGTGATATTACCTATGGCACCAACAATGAATATGGTTTCGATTATCTTCGCGACAACATGGCTTATTCTCAGGATCAGATGTCTCAGCGCTCAGCTGAAGAAGGTGGCCATAATTTTGCCATTGTCGACGAAGTCGATTCTATTTTAATCGACGAAGCTCGAACCCCGCTTATTATTTCTGCACCAGATGAAGATTCTGGTGAATTGTATGCCACCTTTTCCAAAATTGCCCCCAAGCTAAAAGAGGAAGAAGACTATATTGTCGATATTAAAGAGAAGGCCGTTTCAATCACCGAAGCTGGTATCGAAAAAGTTGAACAACTATTGGGTGTTAAAAATATCTATGATGAAGGTGGAACAAAATATGTTCACCACCTTGAACAAGCCCTGAAAGCTCAGGTTATTTTCCATCGCGACCAGAACTATGTGGTTAAAGATGGAGAAATTATTATTGTAGATGAATTTACTGGCCGCTTAATGCCTGGCCGTCGTTGGTCAGAAGGTACTCACCAGGCCGTTGAAGCTAAAGAAGGTGTTAAGGTTCAAAAAGAATCCCGCACCTTGGCGACAATTACTTTCCAAAATTATTTCCGTTTGTATGAAAAATTGGGTGGAATGACAGGCACAGCCCAAAGCTCAGCTGAAGAGTTCCATAAAGTTTATGAATTGGATTCTATTAGCATTCCAACCAACAAGCCAAATATCCGTAAGGATATGCCAGATAAGATTTTCAAAAATGAAATTGGAAAATTCCGAGCTATCGTTCAGGAAATCAAAGAACGCACTAAGACCGGTCAGCCTGTTTTGGTCGGCACAGTTTCAATTGATAAGAACGAGTATCTTTCTTTAATGCTGGAACGTGAGGGTGTTGCCCATACTTTGTTAAATGCTAAGAACCACGAAAAAGAAGCTGAGCTTCACGCCCAAGCCGGTCGTTTGGGTTCAGTGACAATAGCCACCAACATTGCTGGTCGTGGCGTCGACATTATTCTTGGCGGTAACCCACCAGATAAAGAAATGCAGGAAAAGGTTCGTGCTCTCGGTGGATTACATGTTATTGGCACAGAACGTCATGAAGCTCGACGTATTGATGATCAGTTGCGTGGCCGTGCAGGTCGTCAGGGTGACCCAGGTTCATCACAATTCTTTGTTTCGACTGAGGACGAGTTAGTTCGTCGTTTCGGTGGTGACAGCCTTAAAAACATTATGGAACGTTTGGGTGTAGGAGAGGATGACGTTATCGAAAATAGATTTGTTTCTAATGCTATTCAACAAGCCCAGACTCGTATTGAGGGTTACAATTTTGACGCTCGTAAATATATTCTTGAATACGATGACGTAATGAACAAGCAGCGCGAAACCATTTATGGTTTACGTCGTGAGATCTTGTTCTCAGAAAGTGCTAAGCCAATCATCGAGGGTTATCTCGAAGATTATATAAAACGCGCTGTTCAATTTCATACCACTGGTCATGAGTGGGATGTAAAAGAATTGGCTATTTCATTTGAAGCAGTTGTTGGTAGTGATTCAGAAATTTCAAAAAATATTCAAACTCTTGCTGATTCCAGAGATGTTGAAGGCTTAAGGAGTTACATGCAAGAATATGTCACTAGTCGTTATTCTAACCGCGAGACGGAATTAGGTCTAGAACAAATGCGAATGCTTGAAAAGTTGGTATTGTTGCGTACTATTGATGAAATTTGGGTTGAGCATATTTCGGCTATGGAATATTTGCGTGGCTCGGTACGCTTACGTGCTTATGGCCAGCGTGACCCCCTTGCCGAATACAAGGTTGAAGGTCAGCGCATGTTCACTGAACTCCTTGATTCTATTAAGGGCCAAGTCGTTGATGCTATTTTTAAAGTCAGTATGATGCAGCAACCTGAAAAGGTTAAGGTGATTGAAGGCCGCGCTAATATAGAAGGGGAAACTATCGTTGAAAAAGAATCTCAACGTGCTGACGCGGTTTATAACTCCGAAGAAGATAAAGCTGGTCGTAATGATCCTTGCCCCTGTGGTTCTGGTAAGAAATTCAAAAAGTGTGGTCTCTTAAATACTGAAGAGCATCAACGGTTGTCTTCAAGCAAGTAATAATGGCTCCAAAATTTTCTTCGATAAAGATATCTCGTTCGGGTTTAAAGCTTTTTCAAGAATGCCCAAGATGCTTTTGGTTGGATGTTCACCACAAGATTAAACGTCCGCCAAGTTTGCCATACACCCTTTCATCGGCGGTGGATTTTTTAGTTAAACAAGAATTTGATAAATATCGTCAACAAGGAATCTTGCCCCCAGTCTTGGCCCGCCACCTTGCTGGTGATGCTAAATTATATAACGGTCCCGAGTTGCCAATCTGGCGGGAGAATTTTAAAGGTGTTCAATATTTTGATGAAGATTTAAACGCTATGCTTTATGGTGCAGTAGATGATGTTTTGCAATTGGCCGATGGTTCTTTGGCAGTGATTGACTACAAATCTTCTGGTTCGCGAGAAATAAAAATCTATGAAGATTATCAAAAGCAGATGGATATTTATACATATCTTCTAGATAGAAATGGTTTTAAAACTCATACTGAAGCCTATTTTGTTTTCTATCAAGTTGACAAGACTGGTGGGGGATTCCAAAATTCTTTGCCGTTTATAGAATCACTCAAGGCTGTCAAAGCCGACAAGAGTTGGGTCCAGAATGTTTTTGAGCAAGCCGTTGCTGTGGCTCGCCAAGATACCCCGCCAGAAGTCATTATGCCTTGCCCTCACTGTGTTTATGTTCAACAGGCTGGTAAGCATGCAATGACTGATAGTGAGCAGATCATAGAGTTGGGATAGATTTTATTTTTTGATAAAATATTGACAAAAACACCTTAATTTATTATAGTATTACAACTCAGCAATTCTGCTGGGTTCTCGGACATAAGGCGCATTAGTCGCACTGCTTCCGGGGAGTTCTCTTAACAACCCTAAGATCACCCAACCCAGGAGTGTTCCAGATGGTTAGAAGTTCGTTTGTTGTGATGGAGTCGGCGGCCTTGGATGAAACCAAGGACAAAGAACTCATTTTGAGAGGCGTTATTAAGCAGGATTGCCTCACTCATCTGATGGTCGACGACTATCAGCGTGAGGCGATGCCCCTTACCGCTCTCTCGAGCATCATTCAGGCTCTCGAAAATGGTGACGCATTACCCGATATCGAACTCGGCATGCGAGGCGGCCGTTTCAAGGACAAGGACGGCAACTTCGTCCTTCAGGACATCCTCTACATCATCGATGGGCTGCAGCGTGTGAACGCTGCCATCCAGATTCTCAAAACCAAGCCTGACGTCAAAATTCGGCTTGGCGCTACCGTGCACTTCAACACCACCAAGGAATGGGAACGGGAACGTTTCCGTGTCCTGAACACTCTTCGGAGCAAGGTTTCTCCCAACGTCCTCCTTCGCAACAAGCGGGAAGAAAGCAGCGCAGTGAAGATGCTTTTCGCCCTCAGCAAGGGCGACAGGCAGTTCGCGCTCTATGAGCGAATTGCCTGGGGTCAGCGTATGATTAAGGGAGACCTTATCGGTGCGCTGACTTTTGCCAAAGTCACTGGCGTGCTGCACTCTCACAAGGCACCCACCCGAAGGACTTCCGTCAACCAGTTGGTTCCTGCACTCGACAAGGCGCTGGAGGTTGTGGGTATTCAGGCGATGAGGAAGAACGTGAGAGGGTTTTTCGACCTTATCGACGAATGTTGGGGGATCAAACGTGTTCAGTATCGTGAAGGGGCCGTGTATATGCGCGGTACGTTCCTTCATGTGATGGCCCGCCTGATCTCTGATCACACCGATTTCTGGCGAGGTGATGGTCAGGAGGAGCTCTTCGTTGAAGCTTCTCTTCGCAGAAAGATCGCATCGTTCCCTATCCACGACCCTGCCGTCACGAGTCTCGCCAGTTCTGGTGGCAAGTCGCGTGACATGTTGTACATGCTCATGCGTGACCACATCAACAGTGGGAAGCGCACGAAGCGCCTCACTTCTCGGACCGGAGACATGGTCTCCTTGGGAACCGACGACGACGATGATGCTGTCGTCGACAACGAGGAATAGTTGCTGATCTCGTCGCTTTGTAAGGGGCCCCAAAAGGGCCCCTTTTTTATTTCTCACAAAATAGATATACTAGGCAGATGCCAAGTACCGATAACGCTTCAGCCCATCCATCAGCAGACAAATCTAAACTCTACGGAGATTATTTTTACAAATTCTTCCAGTGCCCGCATTGGATTTGGTACGATATCTATGGCGATGGCCAACACAAAAGAGAAGTCCCACCATTGCTAGATTTGATTTATAAAGGCAAAGCGATTGATAAGGGCGAAGGTTTATCGAACCATAAAAAATTCGAGCAAATCAACCCGGATCTCTTCAAAGATTTAGACGAAGCATTTTTAGCAACAATTGAATTGATGAAGCAGGGTAAAAATATTTACCACGGTGTTTTGATGTCTGAAGATTGGGTTGGAATGCCAGACCTACTCGAAGCTCGACCAGGCAAATCTCAGCTCGGCGATTTTTATTACGTTGTTTATGATGCGCAAAATTCTCTTGAGATGCGCGATGAGTATAAGTTTCAATTAATTTTCTACAGCTTAATATTAGAAAGAATTCAGGGTATTCGGCCAGTTGAAGCATATGTGATTGATTCTCAGGGCAATGAAAGAGGATTTGTAATTGCAGAGTTTATTGACCAGTTTCATCTGACCCGCAAGGAAATTGAGAAGATCCTTAACGGAGAAAAACCAGCCCCATTTTTGAAGGCTGGTTGCAAGCGTACTCCTTGGTATTCTTTGTGTGTAGCTGAAACACAAGGATGTAACGATGTCTCGCTTATTTACAGAATTAGCCAAGCCGACCAGCGTCGCTTGTATGATATAGGCATAAAAACCGTCGATGCACTGGCGGCAATTGACCCAGACGAACTTCAGGAGAAATTAGAAGATTGGACATACGATAAAATCATTCGCTTTTCTAATCAGGCTCGCGCTTTAACCACTGGTCAACCGACGATAACTCGTAAGCCAAACTTCCCGGACGTTCGGTATGAGGTTTATTTTGATATTGAATCTGACCCCTTGGCTGACATCGACTATTTATTGGGCTACCTAGTTAAAGATACGCAAACAGGCAAAATCGAGTATTGTTATTGTTTGGCTAAAGACAAAGAGCATGAGCCAGAGGCATGGCGTAAGTTTTTGGAATATCTGGCCGAGCTCGAAGACTTTGTTATCTACCACTATGCTTTTTACGAAAGGCAAGTCTTCGAACGTTTGGCGCAAAGATACGGCGCCCCAGACGGTTTGGTCGATAAGTTTAAGGAAAATACGATAGACCTGCATACTAAGTTGGTGGACTCAGCTATTTTGCCAATTTATTTCTATTCTCTAAAAGATGTGGGTTCTTATTTGAATTATAAATGGGATGATCCTAGGGCGGGCGGAGCAGAATCTATTCTATGGTATAAGGATTGGGTGGCCACAGGGGATGAAACTATTATTAAAAAAATTCTTCGCTACAATGAAGACGATGTTCGTGCGACCATGGCCATTAAGGATTGGTTGGTTGGCCAGAAACCCAGTAAGACTAAGGAATCTTTGGACGAGTAGTTGACTTCTATAATCCACTATGTTTCAATCTAAGGAACATAACCCCATGAGAAAAAATTTATTTTTAATTGCAACCATCCTCGGGTCACTTCTCTTGCTAGCTTTTGTCGCCCCTCAAGAATTAAATCTTGTCGCCAAGAAACTCCACATTCCAAAAGTAAATATTTCTGCCCGCCCATTCCATTTGGGTCTTGATCTCTTGGGCGGTACACACTTAGTCTACCAGGCCGATGTTTCAAAGGTTACAACTTCGGCAAAGGATGCCATGCAAGGTGTTCGAGATGTCGTAGAGCGCCGCGTTAATTTGTTCGGCGTCTCTGAGCCTGTTGTTCAGATTTCTGGGGGCAATCGCTTGATTGTGGATTTGGCTGGTATCAGTGATGTTAACCAGGCAATTCAATTAATCGGGAAAACTCCTTTCTTAGAGTTCAAAACCCTTCTTCCGAATGCTCAGGGCGATGCAATTATAAAACAAGCTCTCGGTGATAAGGCTCAGGGTTTAACTGCCGCGAATCTTTGTGCCCCAGCGAACATTGAAGCATTGGATCAATTCTTGATAACGTTCAGAGCAGACCCTTGCTATCAACCATCTGGCTTGAATGGTTCTGGTTTAAAAACGGCCCAAGTTTCTTTTAATAATCAATCCTTGACCCCGCAGGTTAGTTTGCAACTTAACGATGAGGGCAAAAAACTATTTGGCCAAATTACCCAAACCAATCTCGGTAAGACAGTGGCAATCTATTTGGATGGTTTACCAATTTCAACTCCAACTGTTCAGAGCGCTATCACTGATGGCAACGCTGTAATCAGTGGTAACTTCACTCCAGCAGATGCTAAAACTTTAGTTGAGCGTTTGAACTCTGGTGCCTTGCCTGTTCCAATTCAATTGGTTAGTCAGCAAACAATCGGAGCCAGTCTTGGTCAAGATTCCTTGACTCGTAGCTTGAGAGCCGGTGTCTTTGGTCTTATTTTCGTGGCAATCTTCATGATCTTGTTTTATCGTTTGCCAGGTGTCATATCCGTCATTGCTCTCCTGGTTTATATCTTGATAGTTCTATCCATATACAAAGTTATTCCAGTCACTTTGACTTTGGCTGGTATTGCTGGTTTTATTCTTTCTTTGGGTATGGCTGTGGATGCCAACATTCTTATCTTTGCTCGCATGAAAGAAGAATTGGCCGCTGGTAAATCTCTGCACACCGCAATGCACGAAGGTTTTTCTAGGGCTTGGTTGTCTGTTCGAGACAGTCATGTGACCACCTTGATTGGTGCCGTAGTCTTGTATGCTACTACTAGCTCGATTGTTAAGGGTTTCGCTTTGACTCTTGGCGTGGGCGTTTTGACAAGTTTGCTTACGGCTACAGTTGTTACTCGCACATTCTTGAATTTGGTGGCTACTCCGTGGTTTGAGAAAAAACAATGGTTATTTAGATAATATCACTATGCTTCCAAAGATATACAAATTAATGTTCTGGTTCTCGATTTCACTCTTTGTGTTATCGGTTGTTTCTGTTGGTATGTTTGGTTTAAAGTTGGGCGTCGATTTTAAGGGTGGTAGTGTGTTGGAATTAAATTTCAACAATCGCCCAGATGTTGCCAAGATCCAGAGTGTTCTAGTTTCTAAGATTGGGGATGTTGAGTTAAATACTGAAGGAACTTCTGGCCTTATTGTCCGCAGTCATGAATTAACCGAGATTCAGCACCAAGAAGTTCTTGCATCTTTAAATTCGTCTTTTCCTACTGCTGGCCTCCAAGAGAAGCAGTTTAGTTCTGTCGGGCCGATTATTGGCAACGAATTAAAACAGAGAAGCTTATTCGCTATTGCGCTGGTTTTGATTTGCGTAATTGTCTACATTGCTTTTGTCTTTAGGAAACTTGGACGCACGACATCGCCATGGTCCATGGGTCTTGCTGCTGTTATTGCCCTTATTCATGATGTCGCAATCCCCGTCGGTGTTTTTGCTGCGCTGGGCCATTTTTACGGAATTGAAATTACTGGCGTGTTCGTTGCTGCTGCTTTGACGATCTTGGGATTTTCCGTATCTGATACAGTTGTCATTTTTGATCGTGTGCGTGAGAACGTAATCCGCGGGGGAGGTAAAACTAATTTTGGTGAGCTTGTTCATCGTAGTGTCATGCAAACTCTCACCCGTTCGTTGAATACAGTTTTTACTGTACTCCTTTCATTGTTTGCTATTTATTTTTTCGGCGGAGCTAGTATAAAATATTTCTCACTCGCATTGATTATTGGTATTTTCTTGGGGGCATATTCATCTATTTTCGTGGCCTCGCCTCTGCTGGTTTGGTGGACCAAGAAGTAGGGGCTGTGGATAGGGGTGTTGACGTATTTTTATAAATAGTATATAATTCACTAATCGTATCCTAAGGCGCTAAAAGCCTGGGGTTCTAACCACTTATGGCAACCAACACATCAGTAAATATCAAGAAAACAGTCGCTGATTTGCTTAAAAACACCTCAGCTCGCAACAAGGACATTATATCCCGACGTTTTGGTTTGAAGACTGGCCAAAAAGAGACTCTTGAGTCTATTGGCGCTTCATATAGTATTACCCGAGAACGTGTCCGTCAGATTGAGGAATCAACTCTTTCTCAGCTCCGTCAGGCCGCTGCCGATAATACTGACGTTAAGCGTTATATTGTTTTAGCTCGCGATATTTTAAATGAACGTGGTGGTGTCATAAAAGAAACCGAACTTTTCAAATCCTTCAGTGGTTCCGAAAGTGATAACACCAATAACAGCTCCTTGGTCTTCCTTTTAACCTTAAGCAATGAATTGGCTCGTTATCCGGAAAATGATGATTTCAATTCTTTCTGGTCTGTTAATACCGCAACTCTCGCATCTTTCAGTAATTCCGCTAATTCTTTAGTTAAAGTTTTGGAAAAAGCTGGCCGAGTTGTTTCAAATTCTGACTTTGCTTTCTTGGCCCAGAAACATAACGTTCCAAGTTTTTCAACAAGTGGCAAACCACTCTCAGAAGCTGATATAAATTTGGTTATGTCTATTTCCAAGAATCTTGGCTCAAATATTTTCAATGAAGTTGGTTTAGCCTCTTGGTCCGAAATCAAACCTAAAGGTGTTCGTGATAAAGCTTTCTTGGTCCTCAAAAAATCAACCAAGCCTCAGCATTTCAGTGATATCGCTTCATTGATTAATGCTTCTGGTTTCAATAATAAAAAAGCCAACGTCCAGACTGTCCATAACGAACTTATTAAGGATGATCGTTTTATCCTTGTAGGTCGTGGTATGTACGCTTTGTCTGAATGGGGATATCGGGCTGGCACTGTTAAAGATGTTCTTGTGGATATCCTAAAGTCGTCCGGCAAACCTCTTACCAAGACTGCCCTTATGGCTAAGGTCAAAGATGCTCGTATGGTCAAAGAGAATACAATCTTATTAAACCTTCAAGACTCCAAGACTTTCAGCAAGAACGTGGACGGTACATACAATCTCAAGAAATAACTCCTGCGACAAAAGAGGCTGACAAGGCCTCTTTTGAGTAATGGGAAGAAGTAGTATAATAATAGAGTGATAGATTTATTTTTCCTAGCTATTAGCGGTATGACAAGTGCGGTTATTTTGGCACTCCAGTTAGTGTTTTACGTTTGGTGGATTTGGGCCCCATTAATTCTGGGGTTTGTTTATTTGGACAGTGTCAAAAAGTTTAATCAGAAGGTGTATAAGGCGGGTTTAAAATGGACCGTTCTTGAGTTAAAGATTCCGACCGATGTTCACAAGAGCCCAAAAGCGATGGAGCAGGTTTTTTCTGCCCTCCATTCTATTTCTGGTTTCGGGGATCCAGCAGAAGGCAGGAAAGATGTATTTAAGGCATGGAAGGAGTCTGTTTTTCAGGGAAAGGTTCCTGACTGGTTTTCTTTTGAGATTCTCGCTTCTGGTGGAGAAATTCATTACTATATCCGGTGCTTAGAAAAACAACGTTCAATTATTGAGTCTCAAATATTTGCTCATTTTTCTGAGTCGGAAATTACTCCTGTCCAAGATTATATGACTCAATTACCATCTCATTTGCCCAATGAGCAGTATGACGTTGCTGGAGCAGATCTCAGTTTAACTAAAGACGATATTTTCCCAATTCGAACTTACCCTGAATTTGAAGAAGATAAAGCAGGGAAGGACGATGTTCGCCGAATTGATCCGTTGGCCTCCTTGGCCGAAGCGATGGGCGCATTTTTGCTGGGCGAATTTGGCGCGATTGAGTATCTCATTAGCCCAGCGAGTGAAAAATCAACTAAAGCTTGGATTAAAAAGAGTCAGTCAGCAGTCGATAAATTAATGGGTAAAGAAGAAAAGAAAGGTCCTTCAGCTTCTGACAAGGTTTTTGCCAGTATTGAAGGCGGAGTTAAATCTGTTACCGGTTTAGTTTTTGAACAAGTTGAAGCCAAAAAAGAAGAAAAGAAAGAGGAGAAAAAGGATTTGGCGCCTGGTGTTGGAGAAGTCATCCGAGCCATGGAAAAATCTATCGCTAAGTTCCAGTTTCGAGTTGGAATTAAAATATTGTACGCTGCCAAAAAAGAAAAGTTTGTGAAAGAAAGACTTTCAACTCTTGCCGCCGCTTTCAGGATTTTTTCCGGCCAATCTCTCAATGGATTCAAAGTTGGAGTAACTAAAGATCCAAAAAAGTTTTTTGCACAATTTAAGGCACGTGAATTTCCACATAGCCCATTCAGTTTAAATACCGAAGAACTAGCCACCATCTATCACTTCCCAGATGTTGGTGTAAAGACTCCAGCTTTGCCAAGAATTGAGGCCAAGAAAGGAGAAGCCCCTGCAGGTATTCCAACCGTCTAAAATATATACATGGCATTACCAATCGACAAACAAATATTAATTCTTGGCGAAACTAACTTCCGTAACGAGAAGCAACGGTTTGGTATTAAATCAGATGACCGCCGCCGTCATATGTATGTTGTCGGTTCGACCGGTATGGGTAAGTCCGAATTTTTGAAGAACATGGCTATCCAAGACATAGAAGAAGGGCGCGGGCTAGCCTTCCTGGATCCTCACGGTGATGGTGCTCAGGCTTTGATTAACTTTGTGCCTAAACACCGCATCAAAGATGTCATTTATTTTGATCCTGCCGATCTGGCTTTTCCAATCGCTTTTAATGTTTTGGAAAAAGTAGAATATGAATATCGGCATTTGATTGCTTCTGGTTTGCTGGGTGTATTCAAAAAACTATGGGGCGCGGAAGCTTGGTCCGGAAGAATGGAATATATTTTAAATAATACGATCTTGGCTTTGTTGGAGTACCCAGATTCAACCCTATTAGGCATTAACCGCTTGATGTCCTCCAAAGAATATCGCAAAAAAATTGTCGATAATCTTAAAGATCCAATCGTTAAGGCTTTTTGGACCGAAGAATTTGCTAAATATTCAGACAAATTTGCCAGTGAAGCAACCGCTGCTATTCAAAACAAAGTTGGTCAGTTTTCATCTAACAATGTTATTCGTAACATTATTGGTCAGGTTGGGAGTAAACTTGATATACGTAAAATAATGGACGAGGGCAAGATTCTTATCGTTAACTTGTCCAAAGGTGCTATTGGCGAAGACGCTTCTCGTCTAATCGGTGCTCTTTTAATTACCAAGATTCAGTTAGCGGCCATGTCTCGTGTCGACACACCAGAAGTCGATCGTCGTGACTTTTATCTATATGTCGACGAGTTCCAGAACTTTGCCACTGAGTCTTTCGCTAATATTTTATCTGAAGCTCGTAAGTACCATTTGAATCTTGTTGTTGCTCACCAATACATTACTCAGATGGAAGAAGAAGTTCGTGATGCCGTCTTCGGTAACGTTGGCACTCTTGTAACTTTCCGTGTTGGTGCTGAAGACGCTGAGTTTTTAGAGAAATGGTATTCTCCGGATTTCATGGCCCCAGATATCGTTAACTTGGGTAAACGCGAGATGTATATTAAGTTGATGGTCAACGGGATTACCTCCAAAGGCTTTTCAGCTCGCACCAGTGATTCATTAAAAGCTATGGAAGAATCTCATCAAGAAGAAGTTGTTGCTTATTCTAGAGAAAATTATGCCACTACTCGCGATGAAGTTGAAAAGAATGTTGCTCAATGGGCCACTCCAATGGAGCCTGTTAATGCTCCCCGAATGGAAGGCGGATATCGAACTTCAAATCAGGGTCCAGCCCGCCAACCTTACCAAGGTTCTAGGCCAAGAGACAACAACGGCCCTTCTCGACCAAGACCACAATCATTCCAGACGCCTCGTCCTCCAGCTCCGAATTATGTTCCACAACCTGCCCCAACTAAACCTGTTGTTTCGTTGGATACTCTAAAGGCAGGCGATGCTATTGTGTCTGCTGTCGATTTCCGTAATCAGAAAAATAAAGTCAGTTTAGGGGATCAAAACGATTCTCGTGAACCTAAGAAGCAAATTGATACCGTCGAACTCAAGAAGATTTTAGAAGAGGCGCTCCGGTCTAACTAGTTTCTCTCGCTGTTCTCTCCGCCTGTCTCGCAACCTCGAATTCGTCACTGATGCCGAACAAAAAGGCTACCTTGCCGAACTGCTGTTCGGTTTCCTTTTTGTTACCGGCATAGTTTTCTCATTCTTCGGGCGATAAGACGGCGTCGAGAAGTGCTCAGAAACTAATTAGACCTTCGCTTTTATTGTTTGTGTTATTAGACAATTTGGTCTTCGTGTGTTTAAATGTTTGAACATTGGAGGGTTTGTGTCCGAAGAAAAATGTGACGGTATTTGTGACTTGTTGAGGAAGTTGGGAGAGCAGAGGGGTTGGGATGTGGATACAGCCCATGAGAAAGCTCTGTATACGAAACATGTGCTTGCCCTGCCTTCACTGCGTGACGGTGTCGAGTATCTGCTGGAGGGCAAGCCTGTCCCGCCGCCGCCCAGCCCCGAAGAGGTCTGAACTTCCTGCCCGTGAGCGCACTATCGGTGCCCTCACGGGCACTTTTTATTACAAAATTAAGACACAAATTGCCCCATTTTGTCATCCTTGACAAAATGGGTATTAATATGCTACTCTATTCACGATTTAGAAATGGATCGCACCTGAACAACCTAGGCACCTATGCCACGGGCATTGGCCCAAAAATAGGAGAGAAGACAGATGGAACAAGTGTTGAGTGTGTTGAAGTTGGTCTTGGGCTACTGGTGGGTGATTCTCATCATCGCCATGGCTATCGGCTGGAAAGTCAGCATGTATGCATTCGGCATGTTCATCGTGCCGGATGACTCGATCGCTACGTTGGTCAAGAAGTTCGTACTCCTCGGCGCCAATCGGCAGTTGCCTCCGGGCAAAGTCGTGGCCACCAACGGCGAAGCGGGTATCCAAGCAATCACGCTTGGCCCCGGTTTCCATTGGGGCTACTGGCCGTGGCAGTACAAGGTCAACATGACCAAGTTCGTGACTGTCGAGCCGGGATTCATCGGTGTCATCGAGTCAATCGATGGTGTGCCGTTGCCGGCTGGTCGTGTAATCGGCGTGCCGGTCGAGTGCGACAACTTCCAGGACGCGGTTGCGTTCTTGAAGAACGGCGGTCAGCGTGGAACGCAGATGGCCTCCATCCCTCCGGGGAAATGGCGCATCAACAACCTGGTCTTCAAGGTCAGGTCGATTCCCATGACTACCATCGAGCCGGGCCAAATCGGCATCGTCGAAGCCATCGACGGTGAACCGTTGCCGGCTGGTCGCATCTTGGCTACTCCGGTTGAGTGCGATTCGTTCCAGGACCCGAAGGCCTTCATGGACCGCAAGGGCCAGCGTGGTAACCAGATGGCCGTCGTCCCTCCGGGGCAGTGGCGCATCAACACGCAGATGTTCAAGGTCAATCCGTACGCGATGACCATCATCGAGTCCAACCAGATCGGCACCGTCGAAGCTCTCGATGGTGACGCGCTGAGCGAGGGTCGCATCATCGGCCGTCAGGTTGAGTGCGATTCGTTCCAGGACCCCAAGGCGTTCATGGATGCTGACGGCCAGCGTGGTCCTCAGATGTCCATCATCCCTCCGGGCAAGTACCGGATCAACCCCAAGATCTTCTCTGTCACGTCGGTGGACATCATCGACATCCCGCAGGGGAAAGTCGGTATCGTGACGACGAAGGAAGGTACGCCACTCAAGACCGGTGAAATCGCCGGCCCCGAAGTCGGCGGACATAACTCGTTCCAGGACCCCAAGGCCTTCATCGAAAACGGGGGCAACAAGGGTCTGCAGGAGCAGGTGCTTCTCGCGGGCCGCTACTTCATCAATCCTTACTTCGCCAGCGTGGAAGTGAAGGACATGACCGAAGTTCCGATTGCCAACGTCGGCGTCGTCGTTGCCTTCGTCGGCAAAGAAGGCCAGGACGTTACGGGAGAAGGTTTCCGTCACGGCAATATGGTGCACAAGGGCGAGCGGGGTGTTTGGATCGATGTTCTCGATCCGGGCATGTACCCGATCAACCCCTTCACACACAGTGTCAAGTTGGTCCCGACAGCCAACGTCGTTCTGAACTGGGCGACCGGCAAGAACGAATCACACAAGTTGGACGAGAAGCTCTCGACCATCACGGTGCGTTCGTCGGACGGATTCACGTTCAACCTGGACGTGAGCCAGATCATCCACATTCCGCGCACTGACGCTCCCAAGGTCATCGCGCGGTTCGGCAGCATGCAGGCTCTCGTCACGCAGGTTCTGGAACCGACAATCGGGAACTACTTCCGAAACGCGGCTCAGAACTCTGACGCAATCTCGTTCCTCAAAGAACGAACTCAGCGTCAGACTGAAGCGAAGACGGCCATCTCGAAGGCTCTTGCCGAGTACAACGTCGGCGCAATCGAGACACTGATCGGCGATATCAATCCGCCGGAAGCGTTGATGAAGACGCTCACGGATCGGAAGATCGCTGACCAGGAGAAGGTTACCTATCAGACGCAGATGGAAGCTGAGGGTGTTCGTCAGTCGTTGAACCAGGCGAGAGCTCTTGCCGATACGCAGAAGGAAGTTGTCGCTGCGGAACGGAAAGTGTCCATTGCCGATTTCGACAAGCAGACCGCCATCAAGAAGGCGGAAGGCGAAGGCGAAGCTGCGAAGATCAACGCCAGGGCAAATGCCGAGGCGGCTGTTGCGACCGGCGAGGCTCAGGCCAAGGTCACTACGCTCAACGGCGCGGCCGAAGCAGGAAAGACTCTTGCTGTCGGTAACGCCGAGGCCGAGGTTATCGAAAAGAAGACCAAGGCCATGGATCGTAGCCAGTACGCTGCGGTCGAAATCGCTCGGGCCTTGGCTGGCTCAGGCAAGCCTTTGGTGCCCGAGATCATGGTCGCTGGTGGTGCCGCCGAAGGCGGTCGAGGAAGTTCTCTCATGGACGTCCTCATTGCCCAGATGGTTGCGACGAAGGTCGCTGCCTCAACCGAGAAGAAGTAACATCTCTCTCGGACTACTTACCCGTGGGGTGCGCATGCGCGCTCCACGGGCTTTTTATTTGACAAAATAGGGTTTAATGATTTATAATATAAAAGAGGTGACACACATGGAAGGTCAGTTGGCAGCTATCACAAATCTCGCAGTAGTTACTCTGTTAATCGCAATCGGGGCGCTTCTCTTGTCTCTGAACAACAGGAGCAGGATCAAGCATCTTGCTACGACTCAGGTTCCTCACCCCCAGGAGTATCGGGATTATCGCCCGGAACCTCAGGCCCCTGTTTCTCAAACGCTTTCTCAGACTCAGATCAACGATGAGGCACGGCGGCTTATTCGGGAGGCCATCAGCAGTCTGTTCAGCGGTGTTGACCTGATGAAGTTCCTTCAGGACGGTACGCCGGAACAGCGAAAGGTCATCCTTGATCGGATTCGCGAGAAGCTTCTTGATGAGGTCGGCAACACTGTTGATGATGTTTTCGACACTGACAACTCTGACTGGTGCGACGAGTACGAAGCCTTCAGGAAATCTGTCGCTGGCATGATCCCTGAGATCGTGAAAGAACTCTTCGATGATCCGGAAGGACCTGCCCGAAAGAAAGTTGTCGAGGTTGTCTCCGGGAAGATCACGGAGTATCTCGACGGCGACATGTCGTAGTCATCGGTCCCCACCAACACTCGACTGCCTATTGGAAAGAAACATTTCCAGTAGGCAGTTTTTATTTTTTAAACAATATGTTACGTTTTGTATGCTAAAAAAGAGTTAAGATTCAATTCGGGACGACCGTCGCAGGCGGGTAGCCGAGGGCAGAGCGGAAAAGTCAGCAGACTTTTAACGCGGGTCGGCGTGAATTGAACCGAACGAAAATGCCAAGCAAATACTACAAAAAATATATACGCATTCCGCCAGGAGAATCAATCGATCTAAGGCCAATCATGGCGATTATTGAGCATCCGAGGTTTGAAAGATTAAGGCATGTCTCTCAATTGGGCACGACGTTATTTATATTCCCAGGGGCATCACACAATAGATTTGAGCACGCGTTGGGTGTTTATAGTAAGGCTAAGCGCTTTTGTGCCAAGATGCTTGAGGAAGGATTCCTGACTAGTTTTGAAGCCAAGAACGTTCCGCTTTTTGGTTTGTTGCACGATATTGGTCATGGTCCGTTTTCTCATTTAATTGAAGAGTTAACTCCATTTGACCACGATAAAAATGGGGCAAATATTCTGGAAGAATTAAAAGATGCCATCGAAGAATCCGGTGGCGATTTAAAGTTTATTAAATCCTTGTTCGCTCACAAAAATCCACTCTGCAAGATTATCATGGATAAAAATTTGGGGATGGATAAACTTGATTATCTTGATCGCGATGTTTATCATACCGGTTTTGGCCATCGTCCTGATTTGGAAAGCGTTTTCAATTACTTACTCTTTATGAAAAAGGGGATGGTGATTGATAAGAAATCACTTGAATCAGCCAAGCAGATTCAGCGTTTGTATTTGTATATGTATAAAGAAGTGCATTTACATAAATCCTCTTTGATTGCCCAAAGATTTTTGCAGAAGATGATCATGATTTGGCTCTCAAAGCACGATATTAATCCATTGGAGCTATGGGCGCTAAACGACCAGGAATTAATGGCTAAATTGTATACTGACCCAGATGAAAGACTAAAGTTTTTGTACACCGCCTATATTCAGAGGAACTTACCAAGTACCGGTTTAGTTTTTCGTATGGATACCAAACAATCTAGTGAACGTTTGGCTGGCAAAAAAATTAAAGTCATAGGGGAGAGTCAAGAGTTTTTTGATAAAGTCATTAAACATTCTTCCCCTAAGGGTTTGGAGATTTTAGAACAAAAGATAGCTGAATTGATTAAAGTCCCAACTCATATGGTGATTGTTGTGCCAACTATTTCTACGGGTAGATTTGTCCCGCAAGATATTGTGTATCACGACGAAGGCAAGATCCTGTCTCTAAAAGAAAACCAACCTGAATACTTTAACGGGATGAGTGAAGAGCTTAATGGTTACCTATCTCTAAGAGTTTCTATTATCGGAGATCGCGATCAGATTTATAAGAACGCTGTTAAAATTCACGAGCTTATCAATAAGCACATCTCCTAGTTTATGTCTGGTCCAATTTCGTAGCTTTTGAATTCGTAGTCACTAACGATAGATACTTGGTCGGCACTGTATTTTTGGATCAAGTTTGATGCAATTTTGAGTTTCTTTCCGTCGACTATTTTGTAAACATTTGTATTTCCTTTGTTTGTGATCAGGGTTGTTTCTGGTATAGCAGTAAGTTCTTTTGAAGACATTATTTTTATCTCTGACCACTTATTGCCATAAGACAAGAATACGTCTTCGCTTGGGATTAGGTGGCGATACCCGTTATCGTTTATGTAGTAAATATTATTGTTGTCTTTTGCCCTTATGATTCTCGATTGGTTTTTTAAAGGAGGTGTTGGGGTATCAACTATAGAGGCAAAAGTTTTATCAGATACGGAGTTCTTTTGATTAATAAAGGCAAAAAGATGAAGTCCGGCATTGTGGGCTTCTCTTGCTGATGGGGTGCCAATGAAACGGAAGTGCCATGGTTCAAAAATGTAGCCAGTATTTGTTTCTTGGCCCTTGGGGTAACTCATCATGAACCCATATTCAAAAGAATGTTCAGCCAACCATTTGCCCTCAGCACTATCAGCAAACTTTTCTTTTAAGTTTACAGATTGTTCACCAGATCCAAAATCTATTGTTGTGCCTAGTTGGTGCTCTGAGTGGCCAGCCTCGGCCGAGTAGCTATTTGCGTTTTTGTCTTTACTAAAATATCTGCTGAATAAGTTTTTTTGGGCTGTGTAACTTCGATAGGCCGAAACTATTTTTAGATCTAGACCTTGTTTTTTTGAGTCACTGAATAGTCTTTTTAGATCTTGGTAGGCAATAGCTCTTATGTATTGGCCCTTGAATCCCAAATCAGAAAGCTCCACTAAATCAGAGGGTGCATAATGCTCAACAGTGTTCTGTTTGTTGATGAGGTTCAGGAGATCGTCTGCGTTTGTTATTAGTATTGCGAAGAGATTTCCGCCTCCAGTGTAGAAAGATGCGCCAATAAATATTCCGGCCAAAATTATGCCAGAAGAAACGAGTAGAGTTGATTTTTTCATTGCACGAACAAGAGTGTTCCTGTTGATGATGGCGTGACTGAATAGATGTGCGCTCGATAGGATTCGAACCTATGACCGTCTCCTTAAAAGGGAGCTGCTCTACCAACTGAGCTACGAGCGCATGTTACGTCCAAAATCATAACATAAAAAATCTTACTCAGCAACAAGGAATACCCCATAATTATCCGCTTGTTTGGTCGGATTTTTGTGTTATTATACGGATATGAAACGAACTTCTATTGCAGATATTAAAGATTTAGTTGGTGAGACAGTCGACTTGGCTGGTTGGATTCATATCCGTCGCGACCACGGCAAGCTTATATTTATTGATATCCGTGATCGTAGTGGTGTGGCCCAAGTTGTTTTCACACCAGGCAATAAAGAAATTCATGAACTCGCTAGTCAGTTGCGCTCCGAATGGGTTGTTCGCATCAAGGGCAAGGTTAATGCCCGCCCCGAAAAAATGGTTAACCCAGAGATCCCAACTGGTAAAGTTGAGATTGAGCCAGTTGAATTAGAAATTTTAAACAAGGCCGAAACCCCTCCATTCCCAATCGACACTGATGGCAAAGAGATCGGCGAAGAACACCGCATGAAGTATCGCTATTTGGATTTGCGTCGTTCTCGCATGGCCAAGAACATGTCTGTTCGTCATCGCTTGATTAAGTTTATCCGTGATTACTTAGATGATAATGGATTCTACGAAATCGAGACTCCTATTTTGACCAAGTCTACTCCAGAGGGTGCTCGTGACTACGTTGTGCCATCTCGTTTATATAATGGTAAGTTTTTTGCTTTGCCTCAATCTCCTCAGCAATACAAACAATTATTGATGGTCGGTGGTATCGAAAAATATTTCCAGATTGCTCGTTGTTTCCGAGACGAAGACACTCGCGGTGATCGTCAGCCAGAATTTACTCAGCTCGATTTAGAAATGAGTTTTGTTGAACGTGAAGACGTAATGCAGATCAATGAAGACCTGCTTATTAAGTTGGTCCAAAAACTAGCTCCAGAAAAAAAGATCCAAGAGATTCCTTTCCCAAGAATTTCATACAAGGATGCCATGGAAAAATATGGCAATGACCGCCCTGATTTAAGAACTGACAAAAACGATCCAAACCTTTTGGCTTTTTGCTGGGTCATTGATTTCCCATTCTTCGAAAAGACCGAAGATGGAGGTTGGACTTTCACTCATAACCCATTCTCGGCCCCTAAACCAGAATTCATGGCCGACCTTTTGGCCGGACAAAACATTGAATCAATCTTAACTAGTCAGTACGACATTGCTTTGAATGGTTCAGAGATTGGTGGTGGTAGTATTCGTAACCATACAGCCGAGAGTTTGCGCTCAGTCTTTAAGATTATGGGCTTTGAAGATAAAAGAATCGACGAAAACTTTGGCCACATGTTGCAGGCGTTCTCTTTTGGTGCCCCACCACACGGCGGTATCGCTTGGGGTTTGGATCGTTTAATCACCATCCTTACGAACGAACCAAATATCCGCGAGGTAATTGCTTTCCCTAAGACTGGGGATGCTCGTGACTTAATGATGGAATCTCCATCCGAGCTTGAGCCAAAACAGTTACGGGAACTTCATCTTAAAATAGAAAAATAAATGGACCGAAAAATAGAAGGACTGACAATTGTCGTCGCTATTTTGGTGTTGGCAAACGCCTATTTTTTTATCACCATTTATCGTAACCCAGAAGACTCTCTGAAAATAATGGGCAAAAATGAACAAGCTTTTATTCTTCCGCCTAACCCAGTCAGCTATCTTCCCATAAGGGACACATCCGCTCAGGAGGTTAATTTAGACGCCAAGTCGGCAATTTTGTACGATGTTAAATCCGACCGTAATTTATTTGAAAAAAATATTAAAGATAAGTTACCGATTGCTTCTTTGACCAAGGTTTTAAACGCCGTTGTCGTTTGGGAGAAGTTTAGCCCTAATGATTTGGTTAGGGTTGGAGCCTCGGCTGTTAAGGTGGACGGAGAGAGAAAGGATCTTTTTGTTAATGAAACAATATCCGTTCATAATTTAATGCAGATGATGTTGATCGAGTCTTCTAATGATGCGGCCTATGCTTTGAGGGATTTTGCCGCTAGCCGTAGTATTGATTTGGTTGCTGAGATGAACAAGAAGGCATCAGAATTGGGAATGAACAGTACTCATTTTGTAGACCCAGCGGGGCTTGATGATACTGGGTATTCAACTGTCAGTGACTTGGTGAAAGGTGTGGTGTATGCTTTGCGTTACGATGCTATCTGGAGTTTCTCTAGACAATCTAGCGCCACAATTGTTTCTGCTGACGGCAAAATAACTAGAGAAATTAAAAGTACCGACCAGCTTTTAGGTGTTTTGTCAGATATTGTCGGTGGAAAAACTGGGTATACAGATAGTGCTCTTGGGTGTATGATTTTAATTGTAGACGCACCCAATCAAAGCGATAGTATTATCGCCATAGTGCTTGGTTCTCATGACAGGTTTGGAGATATGAAGAACCTTGTTTCGTGGGCCAAGACAGCTTATCGCTGGAACTAGTATTATAATTAGAATTAAAAATAAATGACTACACCTCCGCTAGAAGCACTAAATATATTTAATGTTGTTCGTTTGTTTGTCGTTGCTACAACGGCTTTCTTTTTAAACTTAATAATTACACATTTTTGGACTAAGGTTTTATTTACTCGTTTTAAACCTGGCAAAGCCATCGAAAGACCAGATACGCCAATTTTTAATAGTTTACATCGCAAGAAAGAAGGTACCCCAACTATGGGCGGTTTGCCAATTTGGTTAACTGTTGCAGTTATTACTCTGGGGTGCTGGTTTATGGCTAATACTTTCGACGGTATCTGGAGTCGTATTAGTTTTTTGTCCCGTGGTCAGACTCTGTTGCCTTTAGGGTTTTTAATTCTCGCTGGTCTAGTCGGTATGATTGATGACATGGTTGGTGTTTTAAAACGTGGAGGTTTGCGCATGATGAAACGCTTGTTGTTTTTCTTAATCGTTGCTGCCATTGGCGCTTGGTGGTTTTATTTCAAATTGGATATTCGCACCATCGTCGTCCCATTCTTTGGTGAATACTCAATCGGTTGGTTGTATATTCCGTACTTCATGTTCATCATGACCGCTGTGGCCCACTCTATGAATCTTACCGATGGTCTAGACGGTTTGTCTGGTGGGGTTTTCTTAACAATCTTTGGGGCTCTTACTGCTATCGCTTTTGATCAGGGCCGCTTGGATCTCGCCATTTTCATGAGTGCAATCATGGGCGCTTTAATTGCTTTTCTTTGGTTTAATATTTATCCCGCCAAGTTTTTCATGGGGGATACTGGGGTAATGGCTCTCGGGTTCACTGTTGGCGTTGTTGCTTTATTGACTAACACTGAATTGCTTTTGCCGATTATCGCTATCGTGCCGCTGATGGAATCTGGTTCCGTTATTCTTCAAACTATTTCTAAAAAATTCCGCGGCAAAAAGATATTTCCTTCCACCCCAATTCACCACACCTTCGAAGCTATGGGTTGGCCCGAAACCCAAATCACCATGCGTTTCTGGGTCATCAACGCCATTGGCGCAATTGTTGGCCTCGTCTTGTTCTTGATCGACAGTAAGTTGCCTCCGTTCAAATAATCTATATTTAGAGCATATGTTCTTGAAAATAGGCCCATTAGGGCCTATTGACTTTTGGGTATAAAATATGGTATAATTAAGGTACTCTCGTGAGTATAACTTGCGAGTGTTCGTTCACAACATTCAAAGCCTATAAGGCGGAGGATAGACATATGAAATGGAATAAGTTCAAGGCGCTTCTTGATTCGAATTACTGGCTTCAGTTTCATATCGGCCCACCCGCGCTTCAGTCGTTGAGGCTCAACGTGCCGGCGAAGGAGGCTGAGCGTGGACTCAAGGATTACGTTCGGACACGGCTCGATTACATCGCGTTCCGTCCGTTCGAGCAGCTTGACCTTCAGGTTTGTGACACGGACGAGAGTGTTGTCGTGCCAAATCCGAAGTACCGCAACATCAAGTTCACGGAAGGAACATCGACTCAGTACGTGATTCGTTTCCATATCGAGGGCGTGGAATATCCGTTCCATCGTGTTCGATACGTTTATGATCACGGCTCAATCGCTGCTGCCATCAAACATCTCGTGAAGTGGCACGGCGAAACTTCGTGGGGAGGTCCGAGAGGGCGCGCGTTGAAAATCGACGCCGTCGTTAAGGTTAGCTCTTACTACCACGAAGTTAGCCAGGTCGGGATGCAGCACATCGAGGCCTACGAGTTCCCCAAAGATTTCGATCTCAAGAAGTTCGAGGGAGAAGTCGCGGCCTAGCACGCCCGTCACACGAAAGGTCCGCCATGCGCGACCCGTGTGGCGGGCCTTTTAAATTTAAAAATGTTCAAAAATATCCTATTGACTTTTAAGTAAAAACATAGTATAATTATAAAACAGAGATTAGATAGGTTTTTAAAAATTCAACCGCGCCTAAGGGGCGCAGAAAGTAGGAAGTATGGGATTCCCGGTTTGGAAGACTGTCGTTCTCGGTCTGGTTAAGTCCCAGAAGAACTATCGAATGGCCCTCCGAAAAGCTGGTTACGAAATTAGCGGTTGGGGCGAGAAGGTTCTCAAGAGGACCACGGTCTCTCCGGTGGAACTCGAATTGGATCTCGTCGCCGTGACGGTCGAAGAGCTTGGTCTTGAGATTGGCGCGCATCGGGATGTCGCTTGCGCCAAAGCATTGGAGCTTGGTCTCCAGCTTTGCCCAGCGGAAGTTGGTCCCGCTCTGAGGCTCCTCTACAGGGATCAGCCGCGTGGCGAACTGCTCCGCATAGGTATGCGAGCGGTCGCTTATTCGGCCGGGCGTAAGCTAACGTTCGGTCTTAACCACAGTGACTTCCGTGGACAAGAACTAAACGGATTTGGTGGCCAAGCACTCGACGGCTATATTGTTGCCGCTCGAGTAGTCTCTCGTATCTGTTGGGTCTTTGTTCGTCCTCGTAAGTAGCACGCCCGTCACACGAAAGGCCGCCACGCGCGACCCGTGTGGCGGGCCTTTTAAATTTAAAAAATAATTCTTCATTTAATAAAAACAAAAATAGCGAAGCGCTCACTATTTTCGAGCGTTTCTCGACGCCGTATTCTCGTCCGAAAATTTATGGAATTCTTCCGGTAACAAAAAGGAAACCGAACAGCAGTTCGGCAAGGTGGCCTTTTTGTTCGGAAGTAATGAATAAATTGAAGTTACGAGACAGGCAGAGAGAACAGCGAGAGAAATAGTGAGGGCGCAGCGAACCTGCTATAATAAGGATATGCGGAAACGGCTTTTTTGGATACTGACAATTTTGATAATCGCGGGGCTGGCCATTTTATCTTCGGCTGGAATTGTGGATGCGCAGAAGAAATTTGGGTCAGCCTATTATTATTTCTTTCACCAGCTTTTATATGGCATAGCGCCAGGGATTTTGTTGGCGTATATCCTTTCAAGGATTGATTTTAAAATCTGGCGCAAATTTTCTTTGCCAATTTTGTTGGTGGCCTTAGGTTTGATGACTTTAGTATTTGTTTCTCACTTCGGTTTTGGGGCTAAGGGGGCGACTCGTTGGTTGAGTATTGGAGGGATTGTTTTCCAGCCAGCTGAAATTTTAAAGCTATCTTTGGTTATATATTTTGCAGCTTGGTTTGGTGGTCGACATGAACGCACAAGTCATTGGCTCTATGGTGCAGCACCATTCTTTATCGTTTTGGGATTCGCCGGTTTGTTGTTGGCTTTGCAGCCAGACATTGGAACTTTGCTGGTTGTTGGGTCCATTGCTTTGATAATGTACTTTGTGGCTGGGGCAAATATGAAACTCCTTGGGTCTATTGTCGTCATTGGTTTGATCGGATTGGTTTTGCTGATTAGGTTTGAGCCATATCGCTTTAATCGTATCCGTTCTTTTATTGACCCTAATGCCGACGTTCGAGGAATTTCTTATCAAGTTAACCAGGCCAAAATTGCCATTGGCTCTGGTGGTGTTTTTGGTGTTGGCTTTGGGCATAGTACTCAAAAATTTGGCTTCTTGCCTGAGCCAGTTGGAGACTCTATTTTTGCAATTGTGGTTGAGGAGCTAGGTTTAGTCGGGGGAATGGTTATTGTCGGATTGTTTGTGGCCTTATGCTTTACGTTGATGCAAATTGCGATAGCCACGACCGATTCCTTTGGACGCTTATTTGTAAGCGGAATCAATATATGGATAATGGTTCAAGCGTTTATTAACATCGCCGCTATCTCTGGCCTCGCCCCGCTAACTGGTATCCCGCTACCATTTATTAGTTATGGTGGGACAGCCATCATCGCTCTTCTGGCCGGCTTGGGGATTGTATTTAATGTCGCCAATGACTAACTAAAAGACCCGCCATTTGGCGGGTCTTTTAGTTAGTACTGATTACTTCTTAGCGATTGAGAGGATAGCGTGGGACTTGAGGCGGGAAGCTTTGTTGGCTTTGATAACGCCTGACTTGGTGGCTTTGTCGATTGATTGGTAGACTCGGTCGAGCATGGCTCCGGCTTCTTTGATCTGACCAGCTACGACGAGCTTGTTGAACTGCTTAACGGCTATTTTGTAGCCATTAATACGCTTCAAATTACCGACGCGTCGGGTTTTGCTTTGTCTGAGGGCCTTTTTGGCTGATTTAGTGATTGGCATATTTGTTTCAATATAATAGCACCTTTTTTATTTATGTGCAATACTTTGACTTTTTAGTGGGGCAGGTGTTTAATATGCGAAAGGAGTTTGCCAATGAAGACAGTTAAGGATCTTACATGGGGAATTGGTTTCCTCACAGGGATAAAGCTTAATGCCCTCCCTGAGTCTGACCGTTCGGAGATTATCGCCGATGCTCAAAAGCTTGGCGAGCAACTCCTGGAAGACGCAAAGGGTTTGCTCAAAACCAGTTCTTTGCCGGTTGCTCTGTGTGGTCTTCCTGCGGAGATGGTGCTGAGTTCTGAGGCAGAAAGGCTTTTTGACGCCCTCGTGGCGAAGAAGGAAGAGGTCTTTGCCCGGTGCGCCAATGAACAGCAGACCGGTAATGGCTGAAGATCGTTTTGCCCGTCGGCACTTAAAAACAAGGTGCCTACGGGCACTTTGTTTTTAATGGTTACAAGCTAGCTCTAAGTTTGCGAATCTGTTCTTTGATTTGGATGGCTTGCTCGTAGTTGAATTTGCTGATGGCCATATCTAACATGCGCTGGAGTTGTTTGATGGCTTTTTGCTTGGTGCCATTACCGTAATAAATAATTTGGCTTTCACCTTCTCCGTAGCGTTGTTCTTTCTGTTCTTTGCCGGTCGACATTTCAAATTTACCAGTGGATCGGGCGATACTGGTTGGGGTGATGCCGTGTTCTTTGTTGTGGGCGATTTGTTTAACGCGACGTCGTTGGGTTTCCCCAATCGACATTTCCATAGACTTGGTTATTTTATCGGCATACATAATGACGTGGCCGTCTTTGTGGCGAGCGGCACGACCCATGGTTTGAATTAAGGTTGTGGCATTACGTAAGAAGCCTTCTTTGTCTGCATCAAGAATGGCAATCAAAGACACTTCTGGTAAGTCTAAGCCTTCTCGGAGCAAGTTCACGCCGACTATAACATTATGAATACCAGACTGAAGGTCTTTAATTATTTTAACGCGATCGAGAGTTTTAATTTCTGAGTGGAGATAGTTAACCTTAATGCCATTACGGGCTAAGTGTTCGGACAAATCTTCGGCCATGCGTTTGGTAAGAGTTGTAACAATGACCCGCTCGTTCTTGGCTATACGTTCTCGGATACGTCCGATAAGGTGCTCGACTTGTCCAGCAGTTGGAACAATTTCAACGGTAGGATCAAGTAGGCCGGTTGGGCGGATAAGCTGTTCGGCAATATTCTTTGGGCCAGCTTCATCTAATTCAAACTTGGATGGGGTAGCTGATACATAAACGACTTTTTGGACAAGCTTTTCAAATTCATCAAATTTTAGAGGTCTGTTATCGATGGCAGAAGGTAAACGGAAACCATAGTTAATCAAAGTTGATTTTCTGGAGTGATCGCCTTTATACATACTGCGCAATTGGGGCAGAGTAATATGGGATTCATCAATAACAGTTAAGAACTCACCTTTAGCTTTAAAGAAGTCTAATAGAGAGAAGGCTGGTTCGCCAGGTTTGCGAAAATCTAAATGGCGAGAGTAGTTCTCAATGCCGTGGCAGTAACCAGTGGTGCGCATCATCTCGATATCTCGCATGGTCTTTTCTTGTAAGCGAGAGGCTTCTTGATTCTTGCCGACCTTCTTTAAAAACTTAACATGCTGTTGGAGTTCGCTTTTAATATTTTCTATGGCTAGGCCAATTTTGTTATCAGTTGTAATCCAGTACTTAGCAGGGAAGATAATGGTGTGCACTATTTTTTCATAATCCAGATCCTTCATTTCTAATTCTTCTGGGTCCTTGAGCATGGCTCGATACATACGAACTACGGTATCATTTTTGAAAACAACCTTGGTCACTTCTGTTCCGGTTGGAGAGATTATTTCAACTTCGGTTGGGGTTTTGCGGAAAGCACCACGTTTCAATTCGATATCCTGAACGTACTGCAAGCGCATCAAGCTGCGGATAAAATCAGATGGTTTTATTTTCTTGCCCTCAAATATTTCAAGACCTAAGTTTTTGTATTCGTCTGGGTTGCCCAAGTTGTAGATACAAGAAACTGAAGCGACCACAATAATATCATCATGGCTCATTAAGGCTTGAGTGGTGGCGTGACGTAAACGATCAAGCTCTTCGTTTATCTTGGAATCCTTTTCAATATAAGTGTCGCTGTGGGGGATATAAGCTTCTGGTTGATAGTAATCATAATAACTAACGAAATAATGGACGGCGTTATTAGGGAAAAAGTCTTTCATCTCTTTGTAGAGCTGGGCGGCGAGAGTTTTGTTATGAGAAACAATCAGGGTTGGTTTTTTGTATTGTTCAATCACTTTAGCCATAGTGAAGGTCTTACCAGAACCAGTCACACCCAAAAGCACCTGGCGCTTTTTGCCGGTCTTCAAACCTTTGGACAATTTTTTGATTGCCTCTGGTTGATCGCCTGTTGGCTCAAATTTTGATGTCAGTTTGAACATTGCTAGGGAAGTGCTAATATTTACCTATGATTTCTTTTCTCGAAGGTACAATCGAACATTCTGGCGACAAATATGTCGTTTTGAACACTGGGGGTATAGGGTATAAGGTTATACTATCCCCGAGAGTACTGAATACTATAGCAAATCGCAAGGATAAAGTAAAGCTCCATATTCACTCTCAAATGAACATGCGCGAGGGTACTTTTGATATGTATGGCTTTGAAAAAAAGAGTGATTTGGATCTCTTCCATTTGCTTACAACCGTGTCGGGAATTGGCCCAAAGGGTGCCCAAAATATTTTATCTTCAGTTGAGCCAGCTCATTTGAAGTTAGCGGTGGTAAACCAAGACGCTGATTATTTAAAAAAAGTTTCTACCTTAAGTTCAAAAGTAATCCAAAGATTGATTTTGGAGTTAAAAGGTAAAGTCGATCACCTTGAAGGCGAGACTGCTGGTATTGATTTGAGCCAAGATGGTCAAGCCACTGAAGCTCTTCTTGTTTTGGGCTACACTGCTGCTGAAGCCAAAGAAGCTCTCAAAGATACTAAGGCTGAAACTCTCAAGGATAGGGTCAGGGAGGCATTGAAGATTTTGGCAAAAAAATAATATAAAAATATATGGGAGAACAAAATAATAATTCGGAGTTCTGGAAGAAGTTGGAGAAAGAGATTGCTGAAGAACAGGAAGCTCGCAAGGAGTATTTGCCAAAACTCGAGCAAGACGTCCAAAAACTAAAGAGTAGGTATGAAGTATTTTTAGAAGAAAGTCCTGGTGATGCTCTTCGCGCAAAGAGGGATCTGGTGGAAGGAATCGTGGCACTCGAAGAACTCAAAGAAAGAATTAGGAGATGTGCTGATGACCCTTCAAAAAGACATAATCTTAGCGAACTAGAATTAAAGGAGCTTGAGAGGAGGGTTATGCAAGATCTTGGCTATCCAGAGGACGAACTCAAGTTGTTCGATGAATATATCGAATATCTAAAACAAAAAAATCAGCCCTAGTTTTTATCGATAAAAGTTCCGACCTTAAGTTAAAAAGTGATTCAAGGACTGATTTTGGCCCGCCAAGTAGCGCAATCATGCGTGAACAGCGGGCCTCGTTTTATTATTGACAAAATATTTATTTGGTGGTAGTATATTAGAACAAGGAGGAGCGAGATGAGAGTGTCGAGGGTTCTAGTTCTGATTGGTGTTGGCGCCGCAGCGGGCGCCATGTTCCACTATTGGGTGTACCCCTCATTCGTGGATGAGGTAGGGGTGGCAGTGGTGGCCATGCTTGTGGTTCACCTTTATCCTCGTTTGAAGCGTCGGTAGTTGTGTTCCTGTCTTTTGGCCCGCTAAGTAGCGCAATCATGCGTGAACAGCGGGCCTCGTTTTATTATTGACAAAATATGGTTTTAATGTTAATGTATAAAAATTGGAGGCATGATGCAGATTCCAGAAGGGGCGAAGTTACCATGGCTAGTTTTTGTTGGAGTTGCTGTGGGGGTTATTTTTCATAACCTCGTGAACTCTTCAAGGGTTCTTGAGGTTGCGGTGATGGTTGCGGTGATGGTCCTGTGTCGACGTTACGGTCCGTTGAAACGTGGATGACGGTCCCATTTTGGCCCGCTAAGTAGCGCAATCATGCGTGAACAGCGGGCCTCGTTTTGTTATTGCAAAAACAATTTTCTGTACTATAATGTTGGTGCAAAGGGGTGGATTATGTGGAAGGGAATTAATGCCTGGTTGAATCGTCATGCCAGGACGGCGAATGCTGTTGCGTTCTTTTTCTCCCTGGCATCTCTCGCCCGGGACGCACAGGCTCACACATTAATGACGATTGATAACAAGCCTTGGACAGCCATGTCGATCGTTATTGTGATCAGCTGCATTTTGTTCGAGGTCGACAGGGCCTATTTTTCCAAAAGGAGCTAGCTGTGCCGGTGTACCTTTTGCAGTATGCCGTGGAGTTGTCGGGCGATGAGGCCGCTCACGCGTTCGATGAAGCAATTCTTGCAGAGGCCAGGAAGAACAGTGTTATGGTCGAAGAAGTTAGGGTTAGTCGAGGCGACCATGTCCTTCGTTTTTCTGTGCCCCTTCATTCAGGCTTGAACCTCGCAGATCTTCCCAGAAGTAAAAGAGACTAGGATTTATCAGACAACAAAACTTAAGGGGCTCGCCACAGCGGGCCTCGTTTTTTTATCTAGAAAGTGGTATTTTGATATATATGAAGTCGTTTTTGCAGACAAAGGAGTGGTTGAATTTCCAAGAGTCAGCTGGACGGAAAGTTTGGCGTTTTGATGATGGAAAAGTAGTAGCTAATATTATCCAGCATGATTTACCGTTTGGAATGAACTATTTATATATTCCGCATGGTCCAGAGATTCATTTAGAAAATATTTCCGGTGGTCTTCGTAACGAGTTAGAAAGTTTTATTTCTTATTTAAAAAAAATAGCCAAAGAAGAGAAATCTATTTTTATAAAAATAGAACCATTGCAGGATAGTGTTATTGAGTTGCTGTATGGTGCTGGTTTTAGAAAATCATCAAAAGAAATTCAGCCTCATCGGTCGGTGATTATGGATCTAGATAAGTCTGAAGAAGAGATGTTGGCAGCGATGCACCATAAGACACGCTACAACATTAAAGTTGCAGAAAAGAATGAATTAAAATTAGTTTTCCGTAAAGACGTAGATACTTTTTGGAATTTGTTAAAACAAACTGCCAAGAGAGATAACTTTTCGACTCATCAAAAAAGTTATTACGAAAAACTTTGCTCCACCGAAGGCTTAATGTGTGAGACGGCTTTCATTGAGCATAATGATAAATCAGTAGTGGGTGCCATTTGGTTAGCTTCCGGCGACACTGCCTACTATTTGCATGGTGCGATGGATCGCGATCCTGCTTACAGGCCAATGATGGCTCCATACTTAATGCAGTGGGAGTTGATAAAAACAGCTAAGAAATATGGTATGAAGTATTATGACTTCTGGGGCATTGATGCCAACAGGTACCCCGGCGTCACTAGGTTTAAATTAGGCTGGGGCGGCCGCCAAGTTGAATATCCTGGGGCCTTTGATATGTCCATCCGCGGTTTCTGGTTTATGATGTACAAAATTTTAAGAAAAATATTATAATGGAATGTATTTTTTGTAAGATAGTTAGCGGGGAGCTTCCTTGTCATAAAATATGGGAGGACGAAAAGCACTTAGCTTTTTTGTCGATATTCCCAAATACAGAAGGTTTTTCAGTTGTAATAACCAAAGAGCATTATTCAAGTTATATTTTTGATTTGCCTGATCCTGTTATGTCCGAGTTGGTTTTTGCTTCAAGAAAAGTGGCAAAGCTACTAGACTCAAAATTAGAAGATGTGGGTAGAACCGGCATGATTTTTGAAGGATTTGGTGTTGATCATATCCATGCAAAGTTGTTCCCAATGCACGGGACCAAATTAGGGGCCTGGAAACCACTAAAATCAAATGTAGATAAGTATTTCGATAAATACGAAGGTTATATTTCCTCGCATGACTACAAGAGAGCAGAAGACGGTGAATTAAAAGTTTTGGCTGAAAAAATTAGAAATGATTAAAGAATCACCGATAGACAAAATTTTATATCAGATTAAGAAATTTATACCTAAGTCGGTATTTGAATTTTTCCAGCCGGCGTATCATCGGTTGTTGGCATGGGGCGGAGCGTTGAGATATGGTTTTCCGTCGAATGATATGAAGTTGATTGGCGTGACGGGGACAAAAGGTAAATCGACGACGGTTTACATGATTGCTAAGATTCTGGAAGCTTCTGGGGCCAAAGTAGCTGCCATTGGTTCGCTTGGTTTTAAAATCAAAGACAGGGAATGGCCAAATACTTTAAAGCAGACTATGCCCGGACGTTTTCGGTTGCAAAGATTTTTGTCTGAAGCCAAGAAAGCTGGTTGTGATTATGTTGTTTTGGAAGTTACGTCAGAAGGTATTAAGCAATATCGTCATCTTGGAATTAAATTCGATACTGCTGTTTTTGTTAATATACACCGCGAGCATTTAGAAAATCACGGTTCATTTGAAAATTACATTAAAGCTAAGCAAGAATTGTTTAGGGCAGCTAAGAATGTTCATGTCCTTAACGCCGACGAAGTCCATATTTCTGATTTTGATAAATTCCCAGCTGAAAAGAAGATTACTTTCGGTGTTAATCATGGTGATGTTCGAGCGACTGATATTTTGGCGACAGAAAGTGAGTCAGAATTCAAGGTCGGCGGGCAAGAGGTCCACATGAAAGTCGGTGGCGTTTTTAATATCTTAAACGCATTGGCGGCCTGGAGTGTGGCCTCGGTTTATGACACCGATCCAGTTGTTATCGCCAAGGCTCTCTCTGAAATTAATACAATCCCTGGGCGTTTGGAATTTGTACAAAAGAAACCATTCGCAGTGGTAGTTGATTATGCCCATACCCCAGATTCACTGGAGATAATCTACAAGACTCTAAAACCAGCCAATGGGCGCTTGATTGTTGTTCTTGGTGCTGCCGGTGGTGGTCGCGATAAATGGAAGCGTGCTGAGTTTGGTACTATCGCTGATGTTTTGGCTGATGAAATTATATTAACGGACGAAGATCCATACGAAGAAGACCCAGAGAAAATTATTGTCGATATTCAACAGGGGATTAAGCGCATTGATCATGTTGAGGTAATTATGGATCGTAAGGAAGCCATTGGCCGAGCCATTTCCATTGCCAAAGAGGGTGACGTTGTTGCTATCACTGGCAAGGGATCTGAGATTTCTATGGCCGTTTCTGGTAATAATAAAATTCCTTGGTCAGACAGAGAGATTGCCAAGGGTTTTCTTACTAATTGAGCTTGTTGTTAGTTGATAAATTTTGTTATTATTAAAAAATGTCAGAAGAAGAATTCCAAGTACAATTAGCCAAAAAGGAAGAACGTCCTAAGTTTAGAACGGCTCATGCTCCCGGCTTATCCTGGCTAGTGGTTATTTTGTTGATGGTTTTATTGGCCTTTTCGGTAATTCATTTTGGGAGTCTTCAGCCAATTCCTAGTCCTATGCCAACTTCTGTTGCCGAAAACAGTACTACGCCAACAGCTCAGCCCCGCATATACACAATCTCATACGACTCAGGAGTGTTTAGTCCCACAAATTTGCGAATTCATGCAGGAGATACGGTTCGATTTAAAAATGATAGTATTTTCCCAATCAGGATTTCATCAGGGGATTTAGCTGGCTTTGATAGCATCGGAGATGTTCCTCAAAATAGTTATTTTTCTTTTACTTTTGCTGTACGTGGCACTTTTAGTTACCATAACACTCATAATGTGGATCAGGTTGGAGCAATAATTGTTAGGTAATAATGAAACGTGAAGATTCAGCCCAACTTATTTTTTAAAGAAGCCCTGTTGTTCGCCACGACACTGGCATTGGGCTTATTTGTTTCGGTCAGGTATCTTTTTTTATTGACCGGAATTAATACTGTTAGTCCGACAAGTCTAACAGTTGGCGATCTTGTTGTTTTTGTGATGGGTCTTACCTTGGTGTGGTTTATTAGTCGGGTACCAAAAATGGCCTATTGGTTATTTTGGATTTTTATTTCATCTTTAATTTTTTCCGGATCACAAATAGCTGCCGCTAGTATTGTTGGATTTCCTGTAGACGTTGTCAGTGGTGTATTGGTTCTTTTGTGTTTTTTGACAGTGCGAAAGGTTTTGGTTCATGATCTTGCTGTGGTTTTGGCTATTGCTGGCCTCGCTGGAACTATTGGGATAATTATAGATCCTAAAATTGCGATCTATGGACTGGTCTTGTTTTCTTTTTACGATATTGTTGCTGTTTATAAAACAAAACACATGGTGCAAATGGCCCAGAGCATGGTTCGCACTGGTGCTATCTTTGGTTTTATAATTCCTAAAAGTTTTAATTTGTTTCTTGCTTCCACAAAAGAAGCGAAGGATAGAATTGGTAATGATTTTACCTTGCTGGGTTCTGGGGACGTTGCCCTACCTTTAATTTTTATTTGTTCTTTGGTTCAAGAGTCTTTAGGGCAAGCAATTGTTGTGGCAGTGTTTTCTTTGTTTGGATTGCTCATAACTCACGTGCTTTTTATTAATCAGGCAGAAAGAAAACCAATGGCTGCTTTACCGCCAATTGCTATGATGACCTTAATTGGGTATTTAATTGCGTTATTAATAATTTAAAAAAATGGCAAAAATTACATTTTATGGTGGTGCTCAATCGGTAACAGGTTCGAATTATTTATTAGAAGTTGGGGGTGTAAAAGTTTTGGTTGATTGCGGGATGTTCCAGGGCTCAAGTGATTCTGAAGAAAAAAATTATGGCCAGTTCCCTTATAAGCCAGAAGAGCTTTCCGCTGTTTTTATTTCTCACAGCCACGCTGATCATACTGGCAGATTACCAAAGTTGTTTAAAGAGGGTTTCAGGGGTGTTCTGTATGCTACCCCACCTACTTTGGATATGACTTTTGTGGCTTTGCCTGACAACTTGGGCTTAATGACTGACGCCGCAAAAAGAACCAATCATCCAGTCTTGTTTACGCAAGAAGATTTAGATGGTGTTATGGGTTTGGCTAAGGCTGCCAATTATGGTGAAGAAATAAATCTTGGCCCCAACTTTTCAGCTGTGCTTCATGATGCCGGCCATATTTTAGGTTCTTCAATTATTGAATTTAGGGCAGAAGGCAAGAAGATATATTTTTCAGGAGATTTAGGTAATCCTCCAACACCTCTTTTGCGCCCTTTTGAATATCCAGTTGGTGCAGACTATATTGTTGTCGAATCGGCTTACGGTGACAGAGTCCACGAAGACCGCTCTACGCGAAAAGAAAAATTGCGGTCCATCGTCAAAGAAACAATTTTAAAAGGTGGAACTTTAATGATCCCATCTTTTGCCATGGAAAGAACACAGGAATTATTGTTTGAATTAAATGAAATGAGTAACTCGGGCGAAATACCAAAGGTTCCAATGTTTTTGGATTCTCCTTTGGCCATAAAGTTAACTGAGGTCTATCAAAAATACCCAGAGTACTTTAACAAAGATGCGAAGCACATTATAGAATCTGGGGATGACCTATTTAATTTTCCAGGTTTAACCTATTGTCGCACCAGTCAAGATTCAAAAAAAATCAATGACGTTATTGGCGCCAAGGTTGTTATTGCTGGCTCCGGCATGT
>JAGOSO010000014.1 GCA_018062285.1 Minisyncoccota bacterium
CGAGGGCAATAACCAAGCCTTCCAAAATATGGGCTCTGGCTTTGGCAATTTTTAATTCGTATTCGGTTCTGCGAGTGATAATTAATTGACGATGTTTGATGTACTCAGACAAAATTTGTTTGAGGTTGAGAGTTTGAGGAGTGCCTTCTACCAAAGCCACAAAGTTGGCTGGGAAGGTGGTTTGCAAAGCGGTTTGTTTATAGATGTTGTTTAGTAATGATTTTGGTTTGGCATCACGCTTGAGTTCGATAACTACACGAATACCTTCACGGTCAGATTCATCTCGCAGATCTGAAATACCCTCCAACTTTTTTTCGTGGTACAAGTCGGCGATACGGGCCACTAATTCGGATTTATTTACTTGGTAAGGTAGTTCAGTAATGACGATTTGGGTTTTTCCAGTTTTTCCTTCTTCGATTTCAGCTTTACCGCGAACTACAATACGACCGCGTCCAGTCAGATACACTTCCAAAATGGCTTTGGCGTCATAGATTGCGCCGGCAGTTGGGAAATCTGGTCCTTTTACGAATTGAGCCAAATCTTCGATTGTAGCTTCTGGGTTATCAATGAGGGCAACAGTGGCATCTATAACCTCACCCAAATTATGCGGTGGAATCTTGGTGGCCATACCCACAGCAATACCTTCTGAACCCATGAGTAGGAGATTTGGGATTTTGGCTGGTAAAAACTTTGGTTCTTGAATCGTACCGTCAAAATTGGCTTCTGTGTCAACGGTTTCTTTGTCGATGTCGGCCAACATTTCTTCGGAAATGTAGCTCATCTTGGCTTCTGTATAACGCATGGCGGCAGGAGAATCACCATCGATTGAGCCAAAGTTTCCCTGCCCATCTACCAATGGGTAGCGCATAGAAAATTCCTGAGCCAAGCGAACCATGGCATCGTAAATTGGGGCGTCACCATGGGGATGATATTTACCAATCACTTCTCCAACAACTGTGGCTGACTTCTTGTGTTTACCTGAAGCGCGCAAGCCCATGTCGTGCATGGCGTAGAGAATTCTGCGGTGAACTGGCTTAAGGCCGTCGCGGACATCTGGCAAAGCTCGGGCCACGATGACACTCATGGCGTAGTCCAAAAAATTCTTTTGCATCTCCGTGACGATTTCCACGGGTTGAATCTTGCCTAAATTTTTATCGATTGTTTCGTCCATGCTTATTTAGAAGAACTTGACTGGAAACGTTCAATACACTCGCGAATAACCTTTTTGGCCTCTTCAACGTCTCCCCAACCTTTGACAATAGTGGTACCTGGTTTTTTGTGATCTTTGTAATGGGTAAAGTGGTCTGTGACTTTGGTTTTCCATTCTGGGCCTAAATCTTCGATACTTTTGGTCGTTTTGTCGGTAGCAATAATTACTTTGTGGTCGACTTCGCCGTCGTCTTCAAAATTCATGATGCCAACAACTCGACCAGCTAAATGAATTCCCGTTGGTAATTTTTCGGCACATACTATCAAGGTGTCCAGTTCGTCACCATCACCATCGAAAGTTCCTGGAATGAAACCATAATTTGTGGGTTTTGGAAAAGTTGCAGGTTCTACTCTATCTAATTCGAAAGTGGCAGTATCACGACGATATTCAATTTTTAATATCGATCCTTCTGAAATTTCCACCACGGTGTTCACCACTCCGGCATCAATATCTCCGGGGGTTAGTAATTTATTAAAGTCAGTCATATTTGGATTATATATCTAAGGTTGCCGTTTTGGCATGCGTAGTAATAAATTTCTTGCGAGGCGGAACTTCACTACCCATTAAAGTTGAGAATACGTGATCGGCGGCTGTTGCATCAGCGACATCAACTCGCTTAAGTACACGATTGACTGGGTTCATGGTGGTTTCCCAAAGCTGCTCGGGATTCATTTCTCCCAAACCCTTGTAGCGCTGCATAGAAAATTTCTGATCAGGGTGCTGAGCCAGCAAAGTTTCCTTTTCGGCATCGGTGTAAACGTAATGGGCTACCTTGCCAAATTCAATTTTGTAAAGAGGCGGCATGGCCACATATAGGTGGCCGCCGGTCACTATATGTGGTAAGTGGCGATAGAAAAAAGTCATCAGAAGCGTAGCAATGTGAGCTCCGTCGACGTCAGCGTCGGTCATGATAATTACACGATGGTAACGTAGCTTTTCGGTATTGACTGTGTCCCCTATACCCATGCCTAGAGCAATAACTAAGGCCTTGAGTTCTTCAAAAGCAATAACTTTATCCAATTGGGCTCGTTCAGTGTTTAGTACTTTTCCACGAAGCGGCAAAATAGCTTGGAATTTACGATCACGACCCTGCTTGGCGGAACCACCGGCTGAATCTCCCTCAACAATGTACAGTTCACTTTTTGAAGCATCTTTTTCTTGGCAATCAGCTAACTTACCTGGCAAAGTCATGCCTTCGAGAGCGCCTTTTCTAAGAACTGCATCTTTTGCCGCTCTAGCAGCAAGTCGAGCTCTGGCAGCCAATAAGACTTTTTCTAAAATGCGACGTCCTTCAGACGGGTTCTCTTCAAAGAAGGTGTCGAGTCCTTCTTTGACTACTGTGTTTACGAAACCTTGAA
>JAGOSO010000003.1 GCA_018062285.1 Minisyncoccota bacterium
GGCGAGGCGCGCAGATTAGAGCGTACGATTCAATTCAGAGCCACCACGCGCTCCGCGCGTGAGATTAGTAGCTTTCGTCAGGATTATTCTCAAAATGAAATCGAACTTTGTCTAATACACACCGCAGATTAAAAACACAATGGATCGAGTTAACATAAAAAAGATTCTAAAAAAACAGTCTTGGAATCTTTTTGCTGTGATCCTTATACTGTGGGGGATAGTATCATTCTTTACACCACTCACTCCAGGGTCTTGGCTTTTCTTTATCGGTCTTTTTATCCTCTTCGGAAAAGAAGCAACCGAAAAGGCACTACTAAAAATACTGGGGCAAAACCTATTCAAAAAGCTACACATAAGCAAATTGATCGACAAGCTACCGAGAATAAAAAGGGGTTAGTTTAAAAAATGTGTGATTGGCCCAACCATACAAAAACACATCCTAGCCTTGAGGCTCGGATGTGTTTTTGTATGGAAAATTTTCCAATTAAAACAGTAGCTTGACCACGAGGAGAACTGCAGCAACAACCAATAGCGCATGAATAAGACCGCCGCCAAAATTAAGATTATACCCAAGGAGCCAACCAACCACCAAGACTGCAATGATTATTTGAATCATGTTTTTTAAAACTTTACTTACTATAGGGTTAATAACGTATAGAGAGTGAATTTATTACATCTTATCACCACACGATACACACAAAAAAGGAAGGGAAATAAAAACTGTAACATTCTAAGCAAGGAGCCGTCATAACATATAAGCTACGTTTAATTGACTCAGCCTCCTTTGCTAACACGGGGCAGGCTGAGCAAAAACATATGAATTCATATAACTCGCCAAGCACGAAACCATTATTTAAAGGTACGCAAATTGTTTGGTACATTCTTTCTGTTGTTGAAATGCTTTTAGTTTTCCGATTCCTGCTAAAGTTAACTGAAGCCAACCCATCGGCTGGATTCACAAGCTTTATATATCAACTTAGTAAGCCTTTTGTGGCCCCTTTCGCGGCCGTATTCCAGCGGACAAATATCCAGGGGAGTGTTTTTGAGTGGACAACTCTTTTGGCAATGATTGTGTATTGGATTGTGGCTGTAGGCATTATTCAATTATTCATGATGAGCAAAACTGTCTCCACAAGTGAGGCGGCACACAAGCTAGATGAGAAGGATTCCTAACAAAGCTCAAAATCTTATGATTACACCTAGACAAAATTACAAATTCCTAATTACGATAAACAAGTACCTAAACTATTGGTCTCAACGACCAACCGCATTCATGTTTAGCGGTTCTCTTGTGGCGATTTTGGTGGTTCTGACTTTTTCGGGCGGTATATTGTTTTGGATGTCTGGCTTTGGGTATGCCTTCATGAGTCCACAAACCAACCAGACTCAACTACAGACAGCCGACTCTGGTTTACAAACAATCAAAAGGATGACAGGGGACAGTCAAATTTGGTCAGAGACAATACAAAAGGAGTACAACAGGCTTTTCCTTCCTCAGCCCCTAGGTATATCGACCAACTACAATGACAATTTTATTTCTCAAGATCCATCCACCAGCCAACCTGCGGTGAAATAACCAACATATCAACCTCGTGCTATTGCTAGGGCCGTGACATGCAATGCGCCTGCATCTTTCAAGATTCGGGCGCATTCGTTTAGCGTGGCTCCAGTGGTGCAGACATCATCAACCAAAATAATATTGCGACCAAAAACAATTTTGTGGTCATGACAAACATACAAGCCACACACGTTAGATTGTCTTTCTGGTTTAGCCGATAGGTCTGCCTGGGGGATAGCGTATTTTGAGCGAACCAGAGCAGGATGATAATCCAAACGATAATGGCGAGCAATTAATTTAGCCAAAATTTTGGCTTGGTTGAATCCGCGCCAATACTCTCTGTTCTTATGAAGAGGTACTGCAACCAACAGAGGATTACCATGAACGATACTTAAACCATCTCGCCTGGCTAGGTGGTCTAAATACTTAAACGTTAAACGAGACAAGGGCTCTGTCAAATCGCTCAGGAAACGATACTTCAAGAGCTTTATTATAGAAGAGACTGACTTGTCTTTATAATCGCTAACCACCAACAATTGATCAGTTGCACAGGAACCCCTGCAAAAAGGGCAGGTTTTACCCAGGATGGTAGGGTGTCCGCAGCCAATACATTCATTTTGTTTTTTTATTGGCAAGGCATTGAAACAGGCAGGGCAAAGGTGCCCCAAATCTAAGTATTTACCACAAACAACACAACGGTAGGGGAAAATCAGATCAACAATATAACCCCAAAGCAAACGTGGATAAACCATAACATTGACAGTCAACTATTATGATATACTAAATTTAGTTAACTTCTCTCAATGTTTAATCTTTTTGGATCAAAAAGCAAACTCGGTATCGACATTGGTACAGCCTCTATTAAAATTGTTGAACTAGAAAACAAAAATAACCGTTTTAATTTAAATAATTACGGGTTATTTGAAATGAAGAGCCAAAAGAGTGACGCAGCCGTCCAACCCGGGGATCAAAGTATTTTAAAACTTCCTGACAGCGAAATAATTTGGGGAATAAAAGAAGTCCTAAACAAATCAAAGATATCCAGCAGGGACGTTGTTGCTTCCATTCCAGCTTTTTCAACTTTTGCCACAGTGATTCAGATGCCCTATCTTTCTGAAGACGAATTGGCCAAAGCAATTCCTTTTGAGGCCCGCAAATACGTACCGATCCCACTTGAAGAAGTTGCTCTCGACTGGTCCATCATTGGTGTAACAGGGGAGGGAGCACGGCCAACAGTTGAAGTCTTTCTTGCTGCCGTACCAAAATCAGAGACCGATCGCTATCAAGCCATCATGGCTGGAGCTGGCTTAAATCTTAAAGCACTTGAGCTAGAGAACTCCGCACTCATACGTGCGCTACTTGGCAACGATCTTGCCCCAACCGCAATTGTTAACATTGGGGGCCGAAGCACTTCCATTGTTATTGTTAGTAAAGGCTACGAAAGACTTTCCCACAACTACGAGGTTGGTGGTTTTGAAATAACAAAGAGCATTGCTAGATCTTTAAACATTAGTCTCGAAAAAGCAGATGAACTCAAAAAACAAATGGGCCTCAAACCAGCCGATGAAAACATCATCAACGAAGCCATGAGCGCCTTAGTGGATATGATGGCTTTTGAAACAAAGAAAACTATAGACTCATTTGAGAATTCCAGGAAAGAAAAGGTCGCTCGAATTTTATTGGTTGGGGGAATGATCAATATGCCCAACTTCTTAAATTATTTTAAACAGAAACTTGGGCGAGAAGTTTTTGCGGGCAATGCGTTTGCTCGAATAGTTTACCCGCAGGGACTAGCCCCATCAATAGGGGAGTTGGCCAGTACTTTTGCTGTTGCTGCGGGCTTGGCAATGAGGGATATCCAATAGTGTTGATAAATTAAAACAATAAACAGTAATAGTGGGATATAATAGAAGAGGGTAATTAATACAATACACATGGCCGATAAAGGAGGACTACAACTGCTTCCAGAAAACAGGAAGAGGATCGACATAAAAATCCCTGGAGAAAATCGAATGATTTTTATTGGTATTGGTTTAATCGTAGTTATCTTGGCTGTTTATGGCGTCCTTTGGTTTTACGGACAAAATCTTTCCTCAAAAATAAGCCAGCAAGACAAAACACTACAGAGCCAGCAAGACAAAAGAGACAACAAAACAGAACAAAGCCTCCTCACCATTTCTCGACAACTTGCATTAACAAACCAAATCATCAAAGACCATATTTACTGGTCTGTTGGGTTCTCTCGAATAGAGACGGCGATACAAGACGGTATTCAATTTAAGTCATTATCAGCAAAATTGGGAGAAAAAAACCTAAACATCCGAGCCCTAGCAACAAACTACACAACAATCGCAAAACAAATCTCTGCTTTCAACTCAGATGCTTCTATAAAAGATGTGACGCTAGATAACGCCAGCACGCTAACAACAGGCAAGATTGATTTTAGCTCTAAGGTTACATTCGATCCAGAAAAATTCTTAAAAAATTAATGACACTATCTAAGACATATACAGGTTCTATCTTGATAGCCATAGCTGGTATACTTTTTTGGGTTTTGTTAATGCCTGCATACGATGGCATCAAAGCAAAGCGTGAGGCGGTGACACAAAGAGATGCACGTATAGCAGACCAGCAGGCTATTCTCGATAACATTAAGGCTCTTTCTGACCAATATTCTCAAAAAGCAGATGTTATAAAGAGATTCCAGCAGGTTGTCCCTGCAATGAAGAGCGCACCAGAACTTATTTCTTCAATCCAAGCGCTAGCCACCCAAAACGGTCTTCAGCTTGCAAACATGAACCTTGGCGGGGGACCAGACCAAAACACAACCCAATACCAAGAACAACCAATAAATTTAAGCCTAGCTGGAAACTATTCATCGTTTAAAACATTTCTAATTAGCCTAGAGCAAAACATAAGACTAATAGACATCTTATCTATTAGCGCTAGTCCCGCATCGGACAATTCCACTATTATCAATTTTCAAATAACAGGCAAGGCTTATTATTTAAAACAATAATGCAACAACCTCCTTCAAAATTATACGTACTACTAATAATAGTTTTTGGTATTTCAATAGGCTACGTTTTTTACAACCAATGGGTCAAACCTTCGGAAGATGTTATCCCGCAACTATCAATAGGGGGGAAAGATAGCCTAATGAGTCTCAAGGGCCTAAAAATTGACTTTGGTGCACTAAACAACAAAACAATCGGTGGTCTAGTAGCATCTGGGGAATCTCCTGTTCTTCCAGGGGTAGCCAGCAAAAAAGATATCTTTGCCCCATAGCACTCGTGCGATTTATTCTTTAATCAAGCCTCATTATTTTAATCAGGCTTACCGGGTATTGTTGGGGGCCAGCGACAAGAATTTAGTGTTTTAAATTCGAGCATTATGCCACAACAAATACCTCCAACATTACTACAAGAATTAACCAAGGCTAAGGTTATAACCCCAGAGCAAGGCTCTGGTTTTGGAGATGTTGCTCAAAAAACAGGAAAGGATCTGGGACAAATCCTAATTCAACAGGGAATTATTTCAGATGAAAACCTGGCCGTCTTAAAATCAAAACTTTACCGTTTGCCACTTATGCATTTGGCAGACATAGAACTAAATCACGACGCCCTTAAGGAGGTAGGGGAGGATGTGGTGAGTTTTTACAAAGTCACCCCTTTTGGCAAAGAGGGCTCTGTCCTCAAAATTATAATAATGAATCCGGAGGACCTAGAAGCTCTAGAGGCTCTTAAATTCGTGGCGGCTGACAAAGGACTCACTTTGGAAAAATATGTTACCACATACAAAGACTTTGAAACTATTATAAAAAACTACCAGACTCTTTCTGGTGAAGTCGGGAAAGCCCTAGAATCATTAAATGACGAGTTCGATAAAAAAATAACAGCTGCACCAGGACAGAGCCTAGAAGAAATAACAGCAGAAGCTCCTGTCACAAAAATTGTGGCAGTTATCATTCGACACGCAGTTGATTCAAGGGCTTCCGATATTCACATTGAACCCTTTGAGGATCGTGTGCGGGTCAGATTTCGTGTTGACGGTATCTTAATCACATCTTTAGCCTTACCCAAAAACTTAGATTCTGCCGTTGCTACCCGTATAAAAATACTTTCTGATTTAAAAATAGACGAAACCAGATTGGCCCAAGATGGCCGCTTTGCAACTCGCCTAAACGATAGGAAAATAGATTTCCGTGTTTCTACTTTTCCAACCAAACATGGGGAAAAGATTGTAATGCGTATCTTGGACCCATTGTCTGGCTCAGTTGATTTACCAGACCTCGGTCTTGATGGGCGAGCCCTGGAAGTTGTAATTGAGGCCATGGCCAAACCGTTTGGCTCTATTTTGATTACTGGCCCGACTGGTTCAGGCAAATCGACTACACTAGCGGGTATGCTAAAAAAAATCAATACAGATGACTTAAACATTGTTACCCTAGAAGATCCTATTGAATACTTCGTCGATGGTGTTAATCAATCTCAAATCCACGAAGAAATTGGCTACACCTTCGCTTCTGGCTTAAGACACATTCTCCGCCAAGACCCGGACGTAATCATGGTTGGAGAAATCCGTGACAAAGAAACAGCGTCTTTGGCCACACAAGCCGCCCTAACTGGTCACGTGGTTCTTTCCACCTTGCACACCAATGATGCGGTGGGGGTGGTTCCGCGTTTAATAGATATGGGTGTAGAAAAATACCTCATCCCATCAACTCTAAATGTCGCAGCAGCACAAAGATTGCTTAGACGATTATGTTCCGAATGTAAGTTAAAAACAAAAACAAACCCAGCAGAAACAACCATAATAGAAAATGGCCTTAAGGACATGCCGGATTCTTATCAAAAAGAGTTTTTATCGAAAGATGGTTACGAAATCTATAAACCAAATCTTGAAAATCCCTGTAGAGCATGCGGAGGAAAAGCATTCAAAGGACGTCTCGGAATTTTTGAAATGCTAGAAATGACACCTGAGTTTGAAAAAATAATAATCGGCGACCTTTCAGAGTCTGCTATGAGAGCTGAAGCAAAACGCCAGGGAATGATCACCATGTTCCAAGATGGAATTTTAAAAGTACTTAAGGGTGTAGTATCATTAGAAGAGCTTCTAGAAGTTGCCCAAGCAGGGGACAGTGCTTAAAAAATAACTATCATGGAAAACCCAAAAAAATACCTCGAAGAATTGATGACAACGGCCATTCAAAATGGTGCTTCTGATTTACACCTTTCTCCGGCATCCTATCCCACCATCCGTGTCGATAGTAGATTAATCCCACTAACGAACCATGACATCCTAAACAAGGAAAGCCTAAAGGAGGTAGTTTCGGCTCTGTTGGGGCCAGAAAGACTCCTGCGATTCTCATCAGAAAAAGAAATTGATTTCTCTTTAGAATTAAATGGTAATCGATTCAGGGCCAATGCCTATCAAACATTAGGCTCCTATGCCGCTACGCTCAGAATAATCCCGGCTCAAATAAAAACAGTATCTGAATTGGGCCTACCTCCAATTTTAAATATTTTCACAAAACTTTCGCAGGGCTTTGTTCTGGTTGTTGGACCTAATGGGCAAGGAAAATCAACCACACTAGCCAGTCTTTTAAGTACCATAAACAAAGAAAGGGGAGAGAAAATAATAACTATCGAAGATCCAATTGAATATATTTTTACTCCAGAAAAAAGCATTGTTGACCAAAGAGAAATTTATCAAGACACACTTTCTTTTAGCAAAGCTATCCGAGCATCACTCAGAGAAAATGTAAACGTATTGATGTTGAGCGACATGCGAGACTACGAAACAATGAGCGCCGCAGTTACTGCCGCTGAAACAGGGCACTTAGTATTTGCCACTCTACACACAAACAGTGCCTCCCAAACAATCGAAAGAATAATCGGCGGGTTCCCACCAAACCAGCAAGCCCAGATAAGAAGCCAGCTTGCGTCAACAATTTCGGGGGTTGTTTCCCAGCGCTTAATCCCACGCATCCAAGGCGGATTAGTTCCAGCCGTTGAGGTAATGATTGCCACATCAGCCGTTAGAACGTTGATCCGGGATGACAAAGCCAGACAACTAGACCGTGTTATCGAAACAAGCAGTGAGGTGGGAATGATTTCAATGGACAAATCGCTTGCAGAACTTGTTCGAAAGAAAGAGATCACCTTAGAGAGAGCTGAATTTTATTCTATCAATCCAGGCAATATGAAAAACTACGTAAATGGAGCTTAAATACCAAGCCAAAAATAATGCGGGTGAGATAGTCGAGGGCGTCATTGATGCGCCATCGGAAGACAATGCCATCTCCATTCTTCACGACAAACAACTTGTTGTTCTTTCTCTCGAAGTAATTAAGAAAGATATACTTTCTAGGGATTTAACACAGATTTTTTCTAGAATAACGACAAAGGACGTGGTTGTATTCACCCGACAACTCTCCACATTAATTGAAGCGGACATGCCATTGGCCGAAGGACTCAGAACGCTGGCCCAACAATCAGAAAAACCAGCTCTAAGAAAAGTCATCATGGAGGTAGCCCAAGGCGTTGAAGGGGGATCATCTTTATCAAATGCCCTAGGCCTTCACCCGAAGATATTCACCAACTTCTACATTAAGCTAGTTCAATCGGGAGAGATATCCGGAAAACTTCAGGGCTCTCTTATGTATCTTGCTGATTACTTGGAGCGAAGTCAGGAAATAAACTCCAAAATCAAAGGCGCCCTAACTTATCCCGCCTTCGTTGTTTCGGCCATGATTCTTGTCTTCTTAATCATGGGGGTATATGTTTTGCCACAACTCCTTTTGGTTTTCAAAGATTCTGGAATCAAAGAATTACCACTAACAACCAAGCTCTTAATATCGAGCACTGACTTTCTTAACAACTACATCTACTATATTCTAACGATGTTAATCCTGGGTGGATTTTTTATTTTCCGTTTTTTAAGCAAGCCGGCTGGCAAAGCGTGGCGAGACAACTTTTTAGTCAACATGCCAAGCTTAGGCAAGGTTGTTCAAAATCTTTACTTAGCCCGAATCGCTGAAAGTCTTTCCACTCTTATTAAGTCGGGGTTACCGATCCTTGATGCCTTAAAAATATCCTCTGACCTTGTCGGCAATGAGAATTACCGCAAAATATTAATGGATTCTGAGGGGAATGTTCGGAGTGGGGGAACCATTTCAGAAATTCTTAGCCAACACAAAGAAATGCCCCCATTGTTTAGTTCGATGGTTGCGATCGGGGAGAGGACCGGAAAACTCGACTACATGCTTGAACACATTTCAAAATTCTATAAATCAGAATCAGAAACAGCCATCAGTAGTATCACCACCCTAATTGAGCCAATACTTATTCTAGTGTTAGGTTTTGCGGTGGCTGTGTTGGTTTCTGCGATTTTGCTACCAATGTACAGCATTGTTGGGTAACTATTGTTGATATCTTGTCTTGCACTCTTTCTAATAGAGCCTATACTAAAGTTAATTAACCTAAGACTGTTCTCACGATGTTTACAAAAAAAACCTTTAATCTTTCTCGCGGTTTTACACTGATCGAATTGCTTGTGGTAATGGCTATCATTGCCATACTTTCTACACTGCTTATCCTCCAGTTTAATGTTGCTCGTGGCAAATCAAGAGACACCAAACGTATTGCCGATATCTCCAGTCTTCAAGCAGCGGTTGAACAATACTACAACGACAATGGCGGTGAATATCCACCAGCACCACTTGCTTATTCTGACCTACAGCAATTCATTAGCACCGCTACCCTCCCAACCGATCCACTCTCTGGCGACGCTTACTATTATGCAGTCACAACAAATCACAGCAAATATGCCCTCTACACAGAACTAGAATACAATAACCCCGTTATAAGAAGTGACTACGACATAAACTCGAGCACTTACACGGGAGACACTAGTGCTGGCAACGATAACTCAAACACAGCAGTATCAGAACTCTGCAACAACACGAACTATACAGTTACCTCTAAGCAGTGCGTCTACGATGTCGGTCAAAAATAAAACCACTTTAAAAATCCGCCAGCACATGGCGGATTTTTAATTTCTTGCATATACTTAACCAATGAATATTATTTTAGCTTTTTTTGGCGGCCTTATTTATGGAAGTTTTTTAAATGTTTTATTGTGGAGGCTCCCAGAAGGAAGGGGAGTTAACGGACGTTCTCGTTGCCGTTCTTGCAATCATCAGCTAGCCTGGTATGACCTTGTCCCAGTATTAAGCTATCTAGTTCTTGGTGGGCGCTGCCGCTATTGCCACGAACGAATCCACCACAGATACCCGATTGTCGAAATTACCACTGCACTAATTTTGGGAATATTTTTTATTATCAGGATTCCAGTTTTATCTATTGCCAGTGGTGTTGATATTTTTGGACTACTTATTTTGGTAAGCTTTTTTTTCTTTGATCTATTTTACATGCTCCTACCAGACGTTTTAATGTTTCCGGCCATGGGGGTATATCTGGCCTACGATCTTGTTACTAAACAAGATCCCATGACTTATGTACTGGCCGCATTACTTACTGCTAGTTTTTTTGCTATACTTTACGCAGCCTCAAAAGGAAGGGGGCTTGGTTTTGGGGATGTTAAATTGGGACTACTTTTAGGGCTAATGCTTGGCTACCCAACAGGTTTCATTTCTGTTGTTTTGGGCATATGGATAGCCGCAATTGTTTCCATAGGACTACTCCTTTCCGGAAAATATTCCAGAACCGATGCTATTCCACTGGGTTCCTTCTTGGCTTTTTCGGCCATTATCATAATTATTTTTTATCATGAAATACCCAGATTTGTTTACCACCTATTTTAGGGCCTTTACCAAAAAAGAATCTGGTTTTACCTTAATAGAACTGCTCGTCGTCATGGTAATAATTTCCTTCCTTAGTATTGCTATGATTAATAATTTTTCAAGAACAAAGATAGACATAGACCAGACCGCAAATTTAATAATGGCAACAATCCGTCAAGCTCAAACAAAAACAGTTTCTAGCAATCTATACAACAACTACAACCCATGCGGATACGGAGTACACTACGTAGATCCAACGAGTATTGTCGTATACGTTGGACCAGATGCTTCCACGGCAACACCAAACTGCACAGACATGAATAAGAACTACAACCCAAATAGGGACAGTGTTCTCCTGACCCAAACAATCAAGGACTCTCAAGTGCAACTACAAAACTCCTTTTCTGACATTTTCTTTTTACCACCAGACCCAAAAACCTACCTAAACAACGATGCTTCTTTGAACCAAGCCCCGATCTCTATACAGGTTGGACCAATCGGCAGAGCATGCACCGGCAATTGTAGGACAATATACGTATACTCTTCCGGTAAAATAGAATCCCAATGATCACTGATAAATTTAAAAACGGACAGATAGGATTTACACTAATAGAAACTCTTGTTTCTTTGGTAATTTTAACACTTACGCTCATTCCAATTCTAAATCTTTCAAACAGCATAAACAGGGTAACCGAAAGCATCCAAGACAACATGATTGCTTCCGGCCTTGCGCAAGAGGGGATAGAAATAATAAGAAACATGCGAGACACAAACTGGTTTAACAATCGGGCTTTTGATCTCAACCTAGGAGAAGGCGTGGTTAATCAGCCCTACCAATACAGAGTGGAATGGCAATCTGTATGGCCGGGAACGTACGCTAACACCCCCCTAAACATAAGCAACGGAATGTACACATACTTCCCAGGAGAAGTTTCTAAGTTTACTCGCACAATCACAATCACAAAAATTAACGCGGGGGAACTCAGTGTGGTCAGCCAAGTGTCGTGGACGGATGGTCGAGGTAACTCAAGATCAATTTCAGCTGAAGACCATTTATTTAATTGGAAATAGAATGAACAGAATCAATAACCAAAAAGGATTCACTCTTATAGAACTTGTCGTATCTGCTTTTGTTTTTTCAATTATCGTTGCAGTTGTTAGTGGATTGTTTGTGCAAATACTTAAGGCCGAAAGGAGGGCTTTCGCTGCTCAAAAAATCCAAGAAAATGGTTTATTTATTGTAGAACTCATGTCTCGTGAAATCAGAGTTAGCCAAATAGTCGCCAATGATCAAAGCCCAGCCGGCAACTCACCAAGCTGCACACTCCAAGCGCTGACAATCCGTCACCCAGTCAACGGTACCGTCACATACGCTCTGGTGGGGGACATTCTCCAGAGAACCGCTGACGGCTCAGTTACAGACCTAAGTTCTTCAGCAGTCAGTTTTTCACGACTAAACTTCTGTCTCACGGGAGGTGCCCCCACTGACGCACAGCAGGCAAGAGTTGGAATCATTGCTTCAATTCAAAATAAGACAGGCAAAGAAATAGTAAAAGTTAACTTGGAGACATCAGTCTCATCCAGAGATGTTCAAACAGAATTCTAACAACAAAGAAAGGGGCTCCGCTATCATCTTCACTCTTTTGATACTGGCGAGTATGCTGGCCATAACCTTGGCCTTGGTTGCTATATTTTTACCAAAGCTGAAAGACACAACTGACGCTGGTGCAAACTCCGTGGGCGCAATATACGCAGCTGACAGTGCTCTAGAATGGTGCATCTACACCAACCGCCAAAACCCCGCCTTGCCACAACCAACAATGTCTAATGGCGCAACTTACAGACTGATTCCATCTGACTGCACGATTCTCCCGCTTAATAGTCAGGTCGTTGGAACCTACAACAATGTTAGTCGTTCACTACAAGTAACGACCCCTTAATTATGACAAAACCCGAGACCAAAGAGCGCATCGAAAAACTGCGTACGCTTATTAATCACCACCAACACCTATACCACACACTCGATGCACCAGAAATTTCTGATGCATCTTTCGATGCTCTGGTTCACGAATTAGCTGACCTTGAAGCCAAGTTTCCAGATCTTGCAACCGATTCACCAAACCAAAGAGTAGGTAGCACCCCACTGAAGCAATTTAACAAAGTCCAACACATCTCAAGAATGAATTCTCTTAATGATGCTTTTTCTATTGAGGATATCCAAAAATGGCTCGAGCGGTTATCCAATCTTGGCATAAAGGAGATATCGGGGTTCTATTGTGATCTTAAGATGGATGGCCTAGCAGTAGAATTAAAATACGTTGATGGCTTTTTTATTCAAGGCTCAACACGCGGAGACGGTTTTATCGGTGAAGACATAACCCAGAATTTAAAAACAATTAATGCCATTCCACTAACTCTTCGAGAAAAGATAGCAGGGGAGGCATACATTAGAGGCGAAGTATTCTTAACCAAAAAAGAATTTGAAAGAATAAACAAAGAACAAGCTGAAAAGGGAGGGAAGATATATGCCAACCCCCGGAATACGGCTGCTGGCTCATTGCGCCAGCTAGATTCTTCTATCACTGCCAGTCGCAAGTTGAACTTCTATGCTTATGATTTGATTTGGGATAATGGAAAATTTGAAACAAAACTAGAAAAATACGAAACACTTAAAACTTGGGGTGTTGGGACAAACCCAAACGGAAAAGTCGCTAGGTCTATTCAAGAAATCCAAAAATACAGAGACCACTGGGAAAAGGAGAAAGAAAAATTAGATTACGAACTAGACGGTGTTGTCATTTCTATTAATAGCATCCAACTCTTTGATCAGGCCGGTGTCGTAGGCAAAGCGCCACGCGGGGGTATCGCTTATAAATTTGCCCCGAAAGAGGCCCAGACCATCGTTGAAGATATTCAAGTCCAAGTCGGGCGCACTGGCGTTCTTACGCCTGTCGCTTATTTAAGACCAGTTTCAATTGGGGGCACAACTGTCAGTCGTGCAACATTGCACAACATGGATGAAATCAATCGCCTTGGGGTAAAAATAGGGGACACGGTCATGGTGGGACGTGCTGGCGATGTGATCCCAGACATATTAAGTGTTCTAACCGATCTCAGGAATGACAAAGAAAAGAATTTCCATCTACCAGCAAAATGTCCGGTCTGTTCAACTACCATTAAAAAAGAAGAAGGCCAGGTTGCTTCTTACTGCCCGAACACTGATTGCCCGGCCAGACAAAGAGAAACCATTTATCATTTCTGCTCCCGCAATGCCATGAACATAGATGGTGTCGGCCCTAAAATAATCGATGCTCTAATGGATGCTGGACTCGTTCAGGACTACTCAGATTTATTCAAGCTTAAAGCTGAAGATCTCCAAAACCTGGATCGTTTCGCCGAAGTCTCAAGTGCCAACGTAATTAAAGCCGTGGCCGATAGGAAAGAAGTTCCATTGGCTCGTTTTGTGTATTCTCTTGGAATTATGCACGTAGGGGAAGAGACGGCTCGGGTCTTAGCCCAACACTTCCACAAAATTGAAGCGATTGCTTCCGCAACAGAAGAAGAGCTTACTGCCGTCGAAGATGTTGGCCCAGTTGTCGCCCGCAGTATTACCGACTGGTTTAATCATTCCTACCACAAAGACATCTTAAAGAAGTTTGAAAAATATGGAGTAAAAACAAAAGAGGATACCGGCATTGTTAGGGGCAAACTATTCGGCCAAACTTTTGTTATAACAGGCACACTGGATTCCATGAGCAGGGAAGAGGCCGGCCAAAAAATACGCTCTCTTGGCGGGAAAGTTTCATCTTCTGTCAGCAAAGAAACCTCAGGCGTCATCTCTGGCACTGACCCAGGCTCTAAATATGATAAGGCCCAAAAGCTTGGGGTGCGCATCTTAAACGAAAGGGAATTCCTTGAGATGATTGGCTAATCGTGTTAATTTAGTCACATGCTATCTGACAAAGAATTAGATCACATCGCCAAACTGGCACGTGTAAACATCGAACCAGACAAAAGAGATCAACTGAAAAAAGACCTTTCGGCCATTTTGGGTTACATTGAAAAATTAAACAAAGCAGACACTAGTTCAGTTGAGCCACTCTACCAAACCACCGGCCTTGTAAACACTGCTCGCACAGATGAGCCTCGTGGAGAATTCCCGATGAGCGACAAACTGGAAAAACTACTAGTTGGGCAAGCCCCTGCAAGTAAGGACAGGTTTGTTAAAGTTAAACCTATTTTAAAGAAATAATGATTCCGGAAAACCTAACAATCGTTCAGGCACGCAAAGGACTAAAGTCTGGTGATTTTTCGGCGCAAGATTTAGCAAATCATTATGCTAAAAAAATCGCCGACAAAAACAAAGACCTTAACGCCTATTTAACTGTATTTGAAAAACCAGAGACCAATGAAGGAGAAGGGGGCTTGGCTGGTATTCCGTGTGCCATTAAAGACAACATGCTCATCGAAGGCACTCGAACAACTGCTGCTTCGAAAGTCCTAGATAACTACATCGCTTCCTACGACGCCACGGTTATCAAAAAGTTAAAACAAGCTGGCGTTACTTTTTTGGGGAAAACCAACATGGATGAATTCGCCATGGGTACATCTACGGAAAATTCTGCCTATGGCCCAACCAAGAACCCGCTAGACACTTCACGCGTCCCTGGTGGCTCATCTGGTGGCTCTGCTGCTGCCGTGGCCGGTGACCTTTGCGTCTTTGCGCTTGGTTCTGACACTGGTGGCTCCGTCCGTCAGCCTGCCGCTCTTTGTGGTATTGTTGGACTCAAACCAACTTACGGCAGAATCTCCCGGCACGGACTAATTGCCATGGCTTCCTCTTTTGACCAAATTGGACCACTAACCAAAACCGTCGAAGATGCTGCCATTGTCTTAAACACTCTTTGTGGTCATGACATATTTGATTCCACAACTGTAAATAATGAGGTTCCTGATTTTACAGCCACACTCAACACACCAATCAAGGGACTGAGAGTTGGTGTACCCAAAGAATTCTTTGGTGAAGGACTTTCTTTTGAAGTTTCAGAGAAGATTAAAGAAACTATCAAAAAATTAGAAGCGCTAGGATGCGAAATAAAAGAAATCACTCTTCCTAACTTTGAATACGCTTTAGCTTCCTACTATATTGCTGTCCCGAGTGAAGTTTCTGCAAACTTATCCCGCTTTGACGGTGTTCGTTATGGATACTCAGCGAAAGATGGCGAGAATCTTCTTGATACTTATATAAAATCTCGCACCGAAGGTATTGGCGCCGAACCTAAACGCCGCATCATGCTTGGGGCCTATGCTCTTTCAGCTGGCTACTATGACGCCTATTATTTAAAAGCCCAGAAAGTCCGGGCGTTAATTAAAAAAGATTTCGATGATGCCTTCAAAGACGTAGACGTAATTGTTGGACCAACCTCGCCCAACACCGCCTTCAAACTAGGGGAAAAAGCTTCGGATCCGCTTGCGCTATACCTAGAAGACGTCTACACCGTGCCATTGAACCTCGCTGGCTTACCAGGAATTTCTATCCCTTGCGGCTTGGGCACTGAAAGCAAGATGCCAGTCGGTTTCCAAATTATTGCCAATCAATTTGAAGAAGCCACCATGCTTCGCGTTGCGCACCAGCTTGAAGAATCTTTGAAATAAATGGCTCACGAAATATACAACCAAATGCTGTTTGCCTTCTATCAATGGACCTCCTTCCAGGTTGGTAGTTTTAATATGGCCAATTTCTTTGTCAACTTCCAAGGAGCTTTCATTAACTCTTCTTTTGTATATGTATTACAAATCATATCGGCGATAGTAACAATTTTCCTTGGCGTAGCCGCAGGCTACTTGGTAATGAAGCGAAATGAATTTGAAGAAACTGTTGCCAGCCAAGAACCAGCCCAATCTGAAGCTTCTGGCCTTGGCCCAATTCAAGAGCAATGGACTGACATCATGACCCATATTGACTCTATCCACGAAGGCGAATGGAAATTTGCTGTGATCGAAGCGGATTCTTTGGTTGATAATGTTTTAAAAAATTATTTCCCTGGCGCTTCAATGGGGGACAGGCTTATGAATATCGACAAGACCAAGCTTCTCACATTAGATGATCTTTGGGAGGCCCACAAAATCCGTAACCGCTTGGCCCACGACTCAAATTATTTTCTTCGTCACGCAGAAGCTCTCCGCGCTATCCGTCTTTTTGAGTCCACACTCAAAGAACTCGGCGCTATCCAGTAATTAAAAACGCCCGCAGGTATTCTTGCGGGCGTATCACACATCATCACGAACATACCAATGTTCGACCTCGAGACCATTGCTGATCCGGAACTTTTCAGCCACAGCCTTTTTGTCTTTAAGCAAATCGGTCAATTCCCGAACCAATCTCTGCAGTTCACGAATCGCGCCAGCGACATGCATCGGCGCATCTGACGGCGAAAAGCTCATCAAGTTCGGATCAAGCCTATTGAGAATGAACTTGGAAGCATTCAAAACATTCTGAGCATCATCGAGCCTGACGTGAGGATCTACGGCAACAGGGCCAGAGACGAATAGCTTCTCCAGGTTAATGCTCCACCCATGAACAGTGCGCCCGATTCTGGCAATAGCGTCGAGACCGTCAGGGCCAGAACTTTTTGCCTTGATGATCTTCCTCAGTATTTCATAGTCGCTTAGCGAATCAGTTGCTCCACTAGACCTGGTACTCATGAACAAATCTTCCTTCCCTAGAAACTAAAGAACACGCTGGATTTTAGCGTAAGCACTGACAACCGTCAAGAGAGACTTTTCTGTGGACCCAAGCGGGCTCGAACCGCTGACCTCTTCCATGCCATGGAAGCGCTCTACCAGCTGAGCTATGGGCCCAATAACTTATTTCGATTGAAAATTTACCATAAAAATGATACTGTGGCAAGAAATAAGGCTCTAATAGCCCCTGTCGTTCAACGGATAGGACGGAGGTTTCCTAAACCTTAAATCCAGGTTCGATTCCTGGTGGGGGCACAACATAAAATGCGATTACCAAAAGAAGTCCAATCAATTCTAACCACAATCAAAGATGGTGGCTTTGAGGCGTATGCGGTTGGGGGTTGTGTGCGTGATTTAATCCTTGGCAAAGAACCGAAGGACTGGGATATTACCACCAATGCCGTCCCCGAAAAAATCCAAGCCTTTTTTCCAGAGCACGTATATGAAAACACCTTTGGGACAGTAGCTGTTAAAACTGGCTCTGATAATCCCAGCCTTGCCTTGGTTGAAGTTACCCCATATCGCATCGAGGGGAAATACAGCGACAAGCGCCATCCCGATGAAATTAAATTTGCTGACAAACTAGAAGACGATTTATCGCGTCGTGATTTTACCGTTAATGCCTTAGCTCTCGATAATTATTCGGATGATGTAAAGATACTCGACCCATTCAATGGCCAAGAAGATATCAAGAACAAAATCATTCGCACTGTTGGTGATCCGGAATTGCGTTTCCACGAAGACGCCCTTCGTGTTTTAAGAGCGGTCCGTTTTGCCACCGTTCTTGGTTTTACAATCGAACCAGCCACGTTAAGCGCCATCAAGAAAAATGCAGAATTCTTAAGAACAATTTCTAAAGAAAGGATCCGTGATGAATTTGTAAAAATAGTTGAATCAGACAACGGCTACGAAGGTATGCTCTTACTGGAAGAAACTGGATTGATGCAATACATCGTCCCAGAACTTCGCGAGGGGATTGGTATCGATCAAAACCTCCATCACATCTACACAGTATGGGAACACAACACCCGCGCCCTTAAATACACCGTAGAACAAAAATATTCCTTAGCTATTCGCTTAGGTGCTTTGTTCCATGACATCGGCAAGCCAAGAACTAAGCGAGGAGAAGGCAAATTTGCCACCTTCTACGGCCACGAAGTCATCGGTGCTCATATGGTTGCCGGAATTATAGATCGATTAAAATTCTCCAAGGAACTATCCGACAAAATCGTAAAGCTTGTCCGCTATCACATGTTCTACTACAACGTTGATGAAGTTACTGAATCATCAGTCCGACGTCTCTTGGTTAATGTTGGCCAAGAAAATGTCGAAGACCTCTTAAAAATCCGCGAAGCCGACCGGATTGGTTCAGGTCGACCCAAAGCAATACCATACAAACTTCGCCATCTTAAATACATCATCGACAAAGTTTCTCATGACCCAATCTCTGTCAAAATGCTCAAGGTTAACGGCGAAGATGTGATGAACGAACTAGCCTCTGGGCCAGGACCAAAAGTTGGATTAGTCTTGAACTGCTTACTGGCCGATGTTTTGGATGATCCATCCCACAACACCAAAGAATACTTAATGGACCGTATCCACGAGCTAGACAAGCAATCACCGGAAGACCTTAAAAAGGCTCTCGAGAAAATTGAGAAAGCCCAAGAGGAAGAAGAAAAAGAACGCGCCAAAAAATATTACGTTTAAATATGGCTAAAAAAATACTGGTAAAAAGATTCGACAAAGAATTACCTATGCCTGAATACAAAACTGCTGGGGCTGCTGGCTTTGATTTTTCTGCAAGAGAAACGACAACAATCAAAGCAGGGGAGCTGGCCCGTATTCCAATCAACATTGCGATGGAAATTCCCAAGGGCCACTTCTTATTGCTTGCTGCCAGAAGCTCAACCTACAAACTTGGTCTAACAATGATTAATGGTGTTGGTATTATCGATTCCGACTATCGCGGAGATGAAGATGAAATTAGTTGTATGGTTCAAAACTATACCAAGAAATCTGTCACCATCGAAAAGGGTACTCGCATCGCTCAAGGCGTAATAATCAAACACGAACGAGCCATTTGGAAAGAAACAAAAAAGATGCGCGCCAAAACTCGTGGTGGATTTGGCACGACAGGACATAAATAAAAAAATAACACGATATGATAATTACCGAAGACCAACTCGAACAAATAAGAATAGATAACCCAAACAAGAAAATTGTTTTTACTGCTGGATGTTTTGACCTTTTCCACGTCGGACATCTGAGCTACCTTGAGCAAGCAAAGCAATTAGGAGACATCCTCGTCGTCGATATTATAAACGATAACGGAGTTTCTAAGCTAAAAGGCCCAAAAAGACCAGTCATTCCTTCGGAACAACGTGCAAAGATTGTAAACGCCTTAAGGTGTGTTGATTATGTTTTGGTTTACCCTGATCTTAGCGACACGGGACCACTGGCAGAGATGATAAGGAGGTTAAGGCCAGACTTAATCGCTAATGGTAATCCAAAATTTATCAGCCAAATACAAGAAGAATTTCCAAACATGACAATGGTCCACATTCCAGTAATCGACGGGACATCTACCACCAAAATAGTTTCAAAAATAAACGAGTGAAAGTAATACTATTCGGAGACAACAAAAAAATAGGGGAAGAACTTGTAACCAAGTTCGGTTTTGACGTTGTCGATAGCAATCCCGAAGCTGTCATCAGCTTTGGGGGAGATGGCACTTTAATGAAGGCAGAGTTTGCTTATCCGGGAATCCCAAAGATTGTATTGCGGGACAGCAACATCTGCAAAGTTTGCTCAGTGCTAACAAACGAAGAAGTTCTCGAGAAAATATCTCGCAAGGAATACACAATCCAACCCCTCATGAAAATCGAGGCTCAGTTCGAAGGTAACACAATCTCAGCCATCAACGACATCGTCATTCACAATGGCAACCCTCGCCACGGCATCCGCTACAACCTCACCGTCAACGACAGGCCCATTGGAGGCACTATTATAGGCGATGGTATTGTTGTGGCAACACCACTAGGCTCTACGGCATATTATCGCAGTATTACCGACAGTTACTTTGAAGCCGGCATTGGTATCGCTTTCAACAACAGCACCGAGCAGATTGATCATGTTGTTTGTACCGAAGATAAAATAATCACGACCACTATTGTCCGTGGGCCAGCCATGGTTTATGCTGACAACCAAGAAAAAATTTTTGAATTAAAGGACGGCGATAAGGTGGTTATAAAAAGGTCGGGGAGTGTCGGGCAGAGGATAGTAGTTTAAAAGTTGGGCCTGTAGTTCAGTGGTAAAACGCCGCATTCGCATTGCGGAGGCGCGAGTCCGATTCTCGCCAGGTCCACAAAAACATCCCAATAAAAACTAAAAAATAAACACATGAACAGAGTCGTACATTTTGAGATACCGGCGGATGATATCGAGAGAGCACAGAAGTTTTATAACGAAACTTTTGGGTGGAAGCTTGTTCCGATGGGCGGAGAATACGGAAACTATGTCGTTGTCCAAACCGGACCAACTGACGAGCAGGGGATGCCAAAAGAATCTGCTTTTATAAACGGCGGGTTGTTTAAGCGCGACCCATCAGCCAAAGCACCAATCCTGGTTCTTGGCACCGATGACTGTGACGGAACGGTCAAAAAAGCAGAAGAAGCTGGCGGTAAGTTAATCGGGGAGATTTTAGACATCCCAAACGTCGGTCGTTACGCCCGTGTTCAAGACCCCGAAGGCAACGTCATTGCCATCATAAAGCCAATAATGCCAGGCAACCCGCAGGCCCAAATCTTGCCATAATCAATTTTATATTGTAAATTATTTTAACTCATTGGTTGAGGAGGTTTTGTGGAGAAACAGAAAAACAACAAGTGTAGGCACTACTTTATTTACGTGTCCATCTTTCCAGGAGCATGGGCAGCAGCACTCGCTGGCACTATTAGTGGGATCCCTTCTGGCAGCTACCAGATGCTAGTTTTGGCCCTGTTGGCTAGCGGGTTGTCGGTTTTCCTGGGTGATAGGTTTTACAAGAAACAAATTGGACCATGGCTCAGGGGGCGAGGCTGGAATGAGTACTCCTACCTAAGAGGTCTCCAGCTTGCAATAACCGGCATGACCATTGGCTTCACAGGGCCACTCTTGGTCTTGGTGGCTTGTGACAAATTTTGGCATCTAATAAAGCACTAGCGATGGGGCCTTCGGGCCCCGTTTTTTATTTTCGTGTTACAATAAGCAAATAAAATGACTGACACCAATCCGATACTCAAAGGACTGAATAACAAGCAACAAGAGGCCGTCAAAACAATTGACGGCCCTGTTTTGGTTATCTCTGGGCCAGGGTCAGGAAAAACTAAATGCTTAACCCATCGGGTGGCGTGGATGATTTCTAAAGGCGTTAATCCTGCCAACATATTAGCTATTACTTTCACCAACAAAGCATCGGGGGAGATGAAGGAGCGTATTGGCAAACTATTAAACACGACCAAGAAAACCGACAAGGATTTGTTGCCAACAATTGGAACATTCCACTCTTTGGGTTTAAGAATCCTGAGAAAAGAAATTCACGTTTTGGGCTACAACTCGAACTTTAATATTTGTGATTCTGACGAACAGCTTTCGATGATGAAGCGCATTATGGGCAACTTAGAAATGGATCCAAAGCGTTATAACCCACGAAGCATGCTTGGCAAAATATCCAAATTAAAAACATCTTTGGTTTGGCCCGATGATTATTCTCCGACAGAATACATGGACAAATTAGTGGCCAAGCTCTACGGTCACTACCAAAACGGTTTGCGCGAAATGAACGGTTTAGACTTTGATGATTTGATTGTTTTAACGGTTAAAATATTCCGCGAACATCCTGAAGTTTTAAAAAAATACCAAGAATGGTGGAAGTACATCATGGTTGATGAGTATCAAGACACCAGTCATGACCAGTATGAATTCGTACAATTATTGGCAAAGAAATACAAAAATATTTTTGCCATCGGAGATGACGCTCAATCGATCTATGCTTTTCGCGAAGCCGATATTCGCAACATTTTGAATTTCCAAAAAGATTATCCTGACGCTACAGTAATCATGCTTGAACAAAACTATCGTTCTACCCAAACTATTTTAGCCGCCGCACAAAATATTATTTCAAATAACAAAAATCAATTCCCCAAAACCCTGTGGACCGAGAACGTGGCGGGGGAGAAGATATTAATCAAAGAAACAATCAATGAGAAGACAGAAGCCAATTTTATTGTGGCTCAGATTGTTAAGTACATGCGCAAGGGTTACGGCTTAAACTCATTTACCATTCTATACCGCACCCATGCCCAGTCTCGCTCCATGGAAGAATCTCTGATCAGCCATGGCTTACCTTACCAAATTGTGGGCGGACTAAAATTCTACGAGCGCCGAGAAATCAAAGACATCATGGCTTACTTAAAATTAATCCATAATCCAATGGATATTTTGAGCTTAGAAAGAATTTACAATGTGCCATCACGCGGAATAGGGGACACCACTTATCAAAAAATACTTGCTGTAGGTAATAAGGATTTATTTGAAAGCTTGGCCACTCTTATAGAAAAAGAAGGTGGCACCAAAAAGGCCGCTGCCCTAAAAAACTTCCACCAACTCTTGATTGGTCTGCGAGAATTTGCCCAGAATAACGCCCTAACCAAAACCCTTAAGCACATAGTCGAAACAGTTGGCTACGAGCAATACATTCGCGCCCAAGGCTTAGCAAAGAATGCCAAAGCTGAAGAAATAGAATCTCGCATTGAAAACATCGCCGAACTTTTCACCGTAGCCAAAGGCTATGACGCGCTTGACCCAGAAGCCGGACGCAATAGATTCTTAGAAGAAATCGCGCTCCTTCAACAAGCCGACGCAATCAAAGACAATGCCATTCGTGTCACACTAATGACCATGCATTCGTCTAAAGGCTTGGAATTCCCAATTGTATTTATTATCGGCATGGAAGAAGGTCTGTTCCCGCATGCCCGTACACTCTATGCACCGCACGAGATGGAAGAAGAACGCCGTCTTTGCTATGTTGGTATTACGAGAGCCAAAGAACGACTGATTTTAACCCATGCCAAATACCGCAACATCTTTGGTACAACAGAAGTTAACCTACCATCACGTTTCTTAAATGAAATGTCGCAAGACTTATTGGATCGCCAGTATTCCGATCCGACAAGCGACTACGAAGAATCAATTTCTTATGATTAATAACAGCGACGCCAAAAAATCACTAGGCCAGAACTTCCTCATCAACGAGGGGATTGTGGCTAAAATTGTTGCCTCTGCTGAATTGGGGGCCGAAGATACTGTACTTGAAGTCGGTCCTGGCACCGGCAATCTTACTCGCGCTTTACTTGCCACAGGAGCCAGAGTAATTGCGGTCGAAAAAGACCATCGAGTCATTGAAGATTTAAATGCCGAATTTAGTGCTGCACAAATTGAAATTATCGAAGGCGACATTTTGGACTTTAAGCCAAGTGAGCACGGCCTGGTTGAAGGTGATTACAAAATCGTCGCCAATTTGCCGTACTATATTACCTCCCATTTTATACGCACTGTTTTTGAAGAGTGGCCTCAACCAGAACACATGGTTTTGATGGTTCAAAAAGAAGTTGCCAAGCGTATAGTCGCAAAGCCACCAGAAATGAATCTCCTAGCTTTGTCAGTTCAGTATTATGCTAACCCGGAAATTATCACCCAGGTCAGTCGAGGAAGTTTCCGTCCGATGCCCAACGTGGACTCAGCCGTAATTCGCCTAACCCCACGCACCGAATATTCTTTAACCGTTGAAAAAGAAAAATTATTCTTCTCGATTTTAAAAGCGGCCTTTGCTGGAAAGAGAAAACAACTTATTAATACTTTAGTAACAGTGATAGGCAAGAACAAGCAGGGGACAGCGGAACTCCTAACCAGTATCGGCCTCACACCTCAAACCCGCCCCGAAACTGTCGACATGGAACACTGGCTCATTCTCGTGAATAGTCTATAATCTAAAGATGCTACTAAGATTTACAAGGATTAGCTTATCCAGTTTAATAATTTTATCTTTTATCTTAATTCTCTCTGCCAACAAAGCGGAGGCTCTTTCCTTGATGATGCCGTTTGGGGGTAAGATAAAATCTGTCCAACCTTGCACTTGCCCTGCAAATCTAGCTTGGCAGATTACTGTCGGCCCGCCCCGACCCGGAGTTTTCATGTACAAACCAGGAATGTCCACCTTATTCTCTAAATTTAATATTTTCAGCCCAGGCCCTTATGTTGTGGGCATTGCAACGGGATACTCTCCCTGCATGCAAGCAAGTGTCACTGGTTGCACGCCAACCAGCACCGGCGGGCCACTTATCCGACTTGTAGGAACCTCTGGTTTTTAGACCTCAAAGTATCCACACCTAGCCCTAAAATCGACACACTGATTGGTGCTATACTTAACGTAGGCAAAATAATGATTTTTGTGTGAAATTACACACGAAAAACTACCGTGCCAAATAAAATAAAGATCGCATTAACTCTCGTGGCCATAGTAGCCGGATTTTTGGTTTATCAGCTGGCACAATACGTCCACACAATAGCCAACGGCAACTCCACCTTCCAACAAGGCACTCCTTTGCCTAACCCTGATGATGATCCAGACCACGACGGACTAAATAATCAACAAGAAATTATATGGGGGACAGATCCATTCAATTCAGACAGTGACAAGGATGGTTTTAAAGATGGCGAAGAGATTAAGTCGGGGCACAACCCACTCGTCCCTGGCCCCAACGACCTGCTTAACGACGACAATCTTACCCAAAAAATTTCTGATCTAACTGTTAGCGGTCTTTATTCTGGGGACCTCAAACCAGAGAGCCAGAACTACCAGCAAGCCATCGCCGACATAGCAGATGCGATCGCTGATTCTAGTAAATACACATTTGCTCAAAAAACAATATCTACCGACTTAAATATTATTGAGGGTGGAACAAAAAACAACAAAGAATATCTAAAAAAATTAAATCCAATACTAACAGATTTTGAAATTTCACTGAAAGATCAATACGAAAATCTAATTCCCAATCTCAACATTGTAGGTGAAAGAGGATTTTCTGATCAATCAATAAAAGACTTTTATTCAAAGCAGGAATCAAAACAATTGGATCTTTTTAAACAAATGTCTGATCTTGATATTCCAAGAGATTTTAAAGACGCCCACCAACATTTCATGAGCATAATCCAAAGAGTGGGGGATATTAGTGAATCAATAAAAAATGGTGAAGTTGATCCAGTTAAAGCCTCTAGCGCACTGAGCAATCTTGCTGAAATGTACCAAAACTACGAAACAATGCTTTCTGAATATAGTGTAGTAATTAATTCGAGGAGCCTAGGCGAAAGTCTATAAAAATGAAAAGGTTATTTTCTGCAATATTAATAATAGTAATTATAAGTCAGTATTTTATTTATCCAATATACGCTCAAGCAAGCATCAAAAGTAGTGCTGTTGAGTTTGCTGGGTGCGCAACCGGAAACATTGCAGGGAACTATCTTTCGGGGAAGGTTGCAGGGCTTGTGAGCAAGCTCAAGGACAAAATAAAAGATAAGGTGACAAGCGGCATAACAGACGCCTTAACAACTGTTCCGGTTTCAGACTCCGGCGTAAAAGGAGCCCAGAAGGATGGGAACGCGCAGGATTTTACAAAAGCATATGTGACTGATGTTATTGCGAGATGTGCAGCAAGAACAATATTAAACACGATGGTCGCAAATATTTTCGACATAATGCGCACTTCAGGTCGTGACGGGGGAGTAACATTCATAAGGAATTGGACAAACTTTCAATTGGCTGCTCAATACCGAGGAGAAAACATCTTTAGAGCTGAATTGAGCACTGCCCAATTGTGTGACTATCTAGCTGATGGAATAAAAAAATCTTTTGGAGTAGACCCTAACAAAAAAACTCCAATATCGGGACAGAGCACTAGAACAGACTCATTGCAGCCCTTCAGTGTTTCCTCAAAATGCACCATGCCGGCTGGTTTTTCTATGAGTAAGTATCAAAATGATTTTGCTGGCAACGGGGGTTGGGATGCATTTTCCAGAATGCTAGAACCACAAAATAATGCTTGGGGACTTACTGCGATGTCTCAAACAGAAATAACCAAACAAAGAGGACTCGCTGTTAGTGCTGACCTAGCTCAAGCTCAGGCCGGGTCTGGATACATAGGCACCAGTGGCAGAGGAAAAGCGGACAGTTGTGCAGTTAAAAGCCCGAACGGTAACGATTGTATTGTCTACAATGATATAAAAACAACCGGTAGCTACATTGCCGCCAATGTAGCAGCGAGTATAAACGCTGAGCTAACTTGGATAACTAGTGCACAAAGCTTGGGCTCTATCGTTGCAAACCTAACAGAAGTTCTTTTGAACAGGATGTTAGACCAAGGTAACCCAGACGAGGGCCTTCCTCGCTCAGCCGACGAAACAGGAGGAATAGATCTAAGCACCGCTGGCCCAACAGCCACAACAACCCCAACCGGAACACCACAAGTATGTTTACTCACTGCAACAAAAACAAGACTCACACCCTTATCAATCCAAATAAAATCAGCGATAAACTCCATCGACTTAGGAACAAGAGAGAACACCATAAAAAGCAGGATGGACCCAGCGATAATCCTAATCCACAACCTCAGGGTAAGTCTTTCAACCACTGAATACGACACGGCAAGTAAACTGCAAGACATAGAATCAATAATGGGATCTTTTGAATCTTTGGCCCTCACAAACAACAAAACGGCTCCCGAAACAAACCAGCTAAACGACTATAGGCGCGCAATAACAAAAGACCTTGATGATCTATTGGCGGAACCTATCTGCACGACAGCAACCCCAACGCCAACAAGTGAGCCAGACCTAAGTTGCGCTGAACAAGGACTAAAAGAAGCATATTCACAGAATGTGGTGTCAGCAATAAGTGATTTCATGTTAGCCCAACCAGCCATTGCATCGCTCCCAGATGACGATGAGGGTGGACCAAACAATACATTGTTTATGAATGGTGTAGTAAACACGCTGAGCGGAAAAGGATTCACCTCTGGCCGATTGCTCCATGTGGCCACTGGTAAATTAAGCGGTGACAAAATTATTGTTGGGAAAAACCCTCCTGATCCAGATGGAGAAGTTTATGACATCATCAACTCAACGGGGGATGGCAAGCCATTTAATTCAAACGGTAAGATAAGCAATTCCTGCAAGATTCATGAAGATTGGTCAAAGCTAGTACCAGCCGAACCGGCACCATAAAACCAACGGGATGCACGCCAACAAAAAACAAAAATTAATATGGGGAATAATGTTAGTGGCAACCCTGTCTTTGGTTTTACCAACACACCTCATCCAAGCAGCAACTGGGGATAGTTGGCTTGGGCTCCCAACCTTTGAGGGTTTAATGCAGGCATTCTTCTACTGGATTTTTGTTATCGTGGGCAATCTCACCGGTATTGCGGCCAAGGCTTTAAACTTTGCCATTTTCACTAGGCCAGGAGCCGACATACCCATAGTAACAGGCACTTGGACAATCCTTAGGGATTTTTCCAACATGATCTTTATACTCCTCTTGGTTTATATGGCCCTTGCAACCATTTTTGACTACGACAGTAAATACAAATTCAAAGATGTAATAGTTAAATTTGTATTTGTAGCAGTTTTAATTAATTTTAGTCTAGTAATCGGCCATCTCATTATTGATTTCTGCCAAGTTCTGACCAATGTTTTTCTGGGCACGATTGGCAACGTAGGGGATAGACTAGGCACCTATCTTAATCCATCCTTATTGTTACCTGGGCCAGACCAAGCCGGCGCAACGTTGATATCTTTGGTTTTTGCTGTAATTCTTTCTTTGATCTATTTATTTAGTCTGCTTGTGGCCCTAGTCTTTGCTGTCATTCGCACGCCGTACATTTGGATCCTTTTAATTCTTTCTCCTCTTGCTTGGATGAGTCACATTTTTCCAAATGGAGAAAAGTGGTGGAAACAATGGTGGAGTAACTTTTGGGGCTGGAATCTTTTTTTGCCTGTATATTTATTTTTCATGTACCTGGGTCTTCTGTTTTTGGCACAGAGAGACACTATTATGTCGGCCGTTGTTAGGTCACAAATCGAAAGCGGAGGAGTCAACCCAACTGGTGTGCCGCTACTGGCTGGGCTGTCTACTTCAATGACTTTTAACCTTCTTTTCTTTTACCTATTTGCGGCCTTCGTAATGATTGGTGGTCTAAAAGCGGCAATAAGCGTTACCAGCATGATGGGCAGCGGATTTGATAAAAGCGTAGGTATGGCCAAGAATTTTGTTAAGAGATTGCCAATAGTACCTGGCGTTGGCAATCTTGAAGCTGCTGAAAAAGCTTACGGCGCACGCAGGTCGGAATTCCAACAAAAAGGATTCAGGAATCCTTGGCTCAACAAGGTCTATGGCGGGACAGATGCTCAGAAAAAAGCCAATGAAAAAGCCTCTAAATTTGCTCCTTTCCGGCTGGAAGTGCCGGAATCAAAGGTACAGAAAGACTTCGTCGCCGAAGTCAGGAAGCAATATGACGACATCGAAGATAAATATGACACAGGCGGTCTATCGATAACTCAACTAAAAGCAAAAATAGATTCCACAAAAGCAGACAGTGCTGATGGTTACGCCTACCGCAAATTTGCAATCAAGAAAGGTGTCCTAAAGGGGGACCAGTTCAGAAACAGTCTCGAATCATTAAAAAACAATCCTTACGCTGTTCAGGATTTTGTTAAAACCGCACAAGATGCCAAGTTTAACAACTTGGGTGACATTGCGGCCCTGGGATTAGACACGACCTTAGCAACGCCAGGGCTAGTGGCGGCAAGAAGGAGTATGCTCATGCACGTTTCAGATGACGCAAGAAGTGCCTCAAAACTCGATGCTGCCCAATTTGCTTCAGCCATACGGGAATTAGGAACATACGAATCACCAGAAGGTAAAAAATTCTTCAAAAATGCTGGCAAATTTAGGCCAGATCTTATGATTAATTACACGCTTGATCCGGCAAACAACACAGGGGAAACGAAGACCAGAGAGCAATTATGGGACGGAGCAATCAATACTGACGCCAAAGATATTGTCTCTATGCCTATGTCTGTTTGGGGGGAGAGTGGATTCCATGGCGCAATGAGCAGAAAACTTGGTCCGGTCGCAGGAAGAAACAATGCCCAGAAGAAACTAAGGGCAAGATTTGAGCAGCTATTCCTAAATGACCCAGACGGGGCGGCCAAACAACTTGCGCTGGACACACACATACCTTAATCAATATGGAAAACGACAAAAACTACAACACCCCCTACACAATAGGGCTGAGGCCTCTTAAGGATAGGGCCTCCATCGAAACCTACATGAATGAGGTCAGAAAAAGTCCGCCCGCCGTTTTAGGCATAATGACCGACGAAAAAACAGCTGACTTCTTAGAAGACGCTCTTGGCCCAGCTTTTGGTCTTACCGAACCAGCCATTGAAGAAATTACAAGAATTTTAAAAGACACTCTTCTTGGGAATTCATTTGTCGGTGACCTTAGTAATGACATTAAGCATAAATTAAACATTGAAGAATACTTAGCCCAACAAATTAAAGACAAAATCGTAAAAGAACTTCTTGCCCCAGCTGCTGAAGATATTAAAAAAATACACAGAGAAAAGTTTCCAGACAGAATCAAGAAGGGAAGTGAACCAGTCCCACCTTCACCACCACAACAAACACAACCAACACAAGTCAGTGATAGCAACGTTATCAATCTTAGGAACCAACAATAAAAAAATAAATGCGTTTTCAACTTCCACAATTCATTGAAACAGAGATAAAAATTATTGGCCCCTTTACCTTGAAGCAATTCTTGTGGGTGGCGACTGGAGCCGTGTTTTTGTTTTTAGATTTTAGCGTTTTCACTGGAGTCATCGCCATTGCAATTGCTATTCCGATTGTTGCCATATCTAGCGCTTTTGCTTTCTTAAGGATCGACGACATGCCACTAATTAATTATGTGGCCAACATGCTTTCTTTTTCTTTTGGCTCAAAAAAATATTTATACCAAGACGAAACCAATCAAAATGATATACTGAAAAGTAAATAGCCAATGCCGACCCAATCCACAAAAGAACTAGTATCAATTGCCGACATAAAAGACAGCATTGTCTTGCTAAAAAACGGTTCTCTCCGAGCCGTCCTTGAGGTTTCCGCGGTTAATTTTGAGCTACGTTCAGAAGAAGAACAAACCGGCATCCTTCAGAACTTCCAACGATTTTTGAATTCTGTAGATTTTCCTCTGCAGATGATTATCAACTCTCGCCAGCTCAACATGGACGAATATTTAAAAATGGTTGATGACGTCGCTGAATCATCCACAAATGAACTTCTGAAGATCCAGGCTATTGAATACCGAAAATTTGTCAAAGAACTCCTCGAACTATCAAATATCATGACTAAGCATTTTTATGTTGTGCTACCTTTCTACGTCTACGAAACACCCACAAAAACAGGTGTATTAGACAGCATCAAGGGAATGTTTGGAAAAAATCAAACAGTTCAACAAATTAAACCAGAGCAACTTGAAACTTACCGCACCCAGTTAATGCAACGGGCTGACCTGATTCTCGACGGCCTGATTGGTATTGGCCTTAAAGCACGCTTATTGGAGGGCCAAGAACTCAGCAATTTATACTACGGGATCTATAATCCAGGAGAAAAAATGAACACACCACCCACAGAAAAAATAGCGATCTAAACCATGCCAGAACCACTAACCCAACAAACCCAAACTATTCCTGAAACCTTGGCCCCAGCCGCCATGTCTGTTTCTTCAAATAGTATCCAAATTGGCCCCAAATTTGCCAGAACAATATTTCTTGCCACATACCCTAGGTATCTAAACACCAACTGGCTCTCTCCGATTATTAACTTGGACCGTGCTTTCGATGCTTCTATTTTTGTTCACCCAAAAAGCACCGCCGAGGTTTTAAAAAAGCTTCGCGATCAACTCGCCCGATTACAAGCACAAGCAATAGAAGAAGCTTCACAAGGTAAGGTGCGTGACCCAATCCTAGAAACAGCTATGGCCGACATTGAAACTCTTCGCGACAAGCTGCAGCAGGGGACAGATAAGTTTTTTGAACTAGGGGTTTATATCACTATCTACGAAAACAGTGTTAAAGAACTAGATGAAACCGAAAGTAAAATCAAAGGATTTTTGGAATACCAATTAATCTTTGCAAAGCCAGCAACCTTCCGAATGATGGAAGGATTTAATTCCACCCTCCCGACAGATGATGACCAACTCAACGTTCACACCTCATTAAACACGGAGCCACTGTCATCACTATTCCCGTTCGTTTCTTTCGACCTTACTTCAAACTCTGGGATTCTGTATGGCATTAATACCCACAACAATTCTTTGGTTTTATTCGACAGGTTTAAACTTGAAAACTACAATTCAGTTGTTTTTGGTAAATCTGGTGGAGGCAAAAGCTACACCATCAAACTAGAAATTCTTCGCAGTTTAGTTTTTGGCACCCAAGTACTAATCATTGACCCTGAAGATGAGTACAAATACTTAGCTGACACCGTGGGTGGTTCACCAGTAAAAATATCTATTAATTCCGACCAACACATCAACCCATTTGACCTGCCTGCACCCAAAGAAGGGGAGATCCCGGCTGATATTTTCCGTTCTCATATTTTAGACCTGTCTGGATTGATGAAGTTAATTTTGGGAGATCTAACCCCAGAAGAATCGGCGATTCTAGACGAAGCCCTTATCCAAACTTACGCCATTAAAGACATTTCTCCTGATTCTGATTTTACAAAAACACCACCACCAGTATTGGGTGACCTGCAAAACATTCTCGAAGGATTAACGGGAGCAGAATCAATGGCCACAAGATTAAAGAAATACACCTCTGGCACATTCGCTGGCTTCTTAAACCAACCAACAAACGTTCCCCTAGACAACCAGATGATAGTCTTTGGCATTCGAGACATGGAAGAAGAGCTTCGACCAATTGCAATGTACTTAATCTTGAACTTCATTTGGGTTAAGGTTCGTCGTGATATTAAACAAAGAATTATCTTGGTGGACGAAGCTTGGGTCTTAATGAAATACGAAGTCGGAGCCAACTTCTTATCAAACATCGCCAAGCGTTGTCGCAAATACTTCACAGGTTTAACTACTATCTCCCAAGATATTCCCGATTTCTTGGCAAGCCCCCAAGGTAAAACTATTTTGACCAACTCTTCGATTCAAATTTTGATGAAACAATCACCAGCCGCTATTGATATTGTTCAACAAACTTTCAACCTCACTGATGCCGAAAAATTCTATATCCTTGAAGCCCGCGTCGGCTTTGGCCTATTCTTCCTTGGTCAAAACCATATCGGTATTCGTATTGTTGCCTCTTACGCTGAAGACCAGATTATCACCTCTGACCCTCGCCAGATTTTAGAAATAGAAAAAGCCAAAGAAGAATGGGCTAATATTCAAAAATAGCCATGCCCACAGAAGAAGAGATTACAAAACTTCGTTTAGACCCTCAGAGAGAAAAATATCAGGCCCAACAACGAGCCCAACAATACCCTGAGAAAACAGAGGAAGACACAATAAGACTCAATCTCAGCCAAGAACGCCAAGCTTACGAACTTCAACTTCAAGCAGAACAAGAGGAAAGAGAGCCAGACCCAACCAAGCCAACAGAAAAGATGGGGTTTTTCTTTTTTGTGGCGGGATTACTCCTTTGTGTTGTGGGGGATCTTATAGATTTTTTTACTGGTGGAACAATTGGCTGGTTAGTTGGAATTTTTATAGATTTAATCCTTCTTGCAATGTTCGGCATGTCTAGGTCAGGAAGGGGACAGATAAAAAAAATACTTATAGCTGTTGTTGGAGAAAGCATTCCTGTCGTGGACATGTTACCGCTTAGGACAATCTTCCTGTGCTGGTCATTTATAAAATCGCGTAGTAAAATTGCAAATGTTATAGACAAAGGGTTTAATTCCCGAGCTTCTGGCGCTGGACCCGTTTTATAACCAATAGAAACCCATGGAAAACAACAAAAAACAACTTATTACACTTATTGTTGTCGCCTCATCCCTGACTTCTTTTTTAGCTGGATATCTACTGACCCGACCATCCAATGAAATCTCTGATGCTATTCAGCAACAAAGAGGAGTTTTGATAGACAGATTCAGTGACATGGACACAAACTCAACACCCACACCGTTACCACCAGGACTCCTTCAGGCATCGACCGATACTGCTTTGGCCCCAACCAACGCCCACGATTCCAACTCTGTTATTTACTACCATACTGTCAATGGACACGTTTCCAAGATTGATCTAGAAACACGCAACAGCACCTTAATTTCAACAACACAGCTCAACAATCTTTCTAGGGTTATATGGTCTTCAGACAAAAACAGAGTCGTAACTGTTTCTAGGAATTCTTCTAGCCCAGCTTATAAATACTTTGATTACACCAGCAAAGCAAATGGGTCATTGGGGATAAACATAAAAGATGCCGTCTTTTCCCCAGATAGCCAAAATATTGCCATAGTTAGATCGGCTGGGGGAGATAGCACAATTGAAATAATCGGATTTGGTGCGAGTTATCCAAAGACAATCCTAAAAACTAGATTAAATAACATAAGTTTATTTTGGCCCAGCAGTTCCACTTTGGCTTTTAGCGCAAATGATGATGGCGCAGACACTCAAAGTCTTTACTTATTAAACGAAAACGGCGAACTAACTCAGTTGATAGACGGGGAACGTGCCCTTTCCATTGTTTGGTCTTCTGATGGTTCTAGGTTTATATACTCTGGCCGAGATGGCGACACAACAACATTAAAGCTTTTCGATATTACTTCCCAAAAATCATCCATACTCCCAGTTGCTTCAACTGCCCAAAATTGCGCCTGGACAATGGACCAAAAATCCATTCTCTGCGCAATTGAGTTCCAAGGAGAAACCTCTGCCACAAAAATAAACCTTTCTAATAATTCGACCCAAACCCTCTTTTCAAATCTAATCATCACTCCCAAGCAAGTGTTTCTGTCTAACCTTGAGGACTTCTTAGTTATTATCAGTGCTGCCGACCAAAGCATTTGGGAACTCAAGCTCTAGTAAAACAAAACAGCCCCATATTGGGGCTGTTTTGTTTTACTAGGACCTATAGGGCTTCACGACGATGCGACGTTGAGGTTCTTGGCCAATGCTCTCGGTTGTGATGTCCGACACCGAGGCGAGCTCCATATGCACGATACGACGCTCGTAGGGAGACATGGGGGAGAGAGCTTCTGCTCTTTGTGTACTACGGACCCTAGCAACAACTTCTTTGGCTAAGTTTGAAACTTGCGTGGCTCGTGATTTCTTATAATCATTCACGTCCACAAATAAAGTAATCCCTTCATTTTTTTTCAAAAAAAGCCCACGAACAACATGTTCGAGAGCCTGAAGGTTTTGGCCATTTTTACCAATTAAAAACTTGGCGTCCTCCGGAGCAGAAACAGAAGCAACCACAACCTCTTTGTTGCCGGCCATTTCTTCTCTGATGGAAACATCACAAGGGACACTCATTGGCGAAATGACATTCTTAACAGTTTCGATTAATTTGTCTTTCTGGTCTTGGGTAATACTCATTTATTTAGCCTTTCTTAAATACAGCTGTTCTCCAATCGAAAAAGCTGTTGTTGTTATCCAATATAATATCAGACCAGCCTGAAGATTCCAACCAATAACCACGATCATGACAGGGAAAAAATACAACATCTGAGCATTTAAAGCTGACATCTGTGGATTAGAGCCACCACCAGCCTTCATGTAGGCCATACTTTGTTTGGCTTGGATGAATTGCAAGACACCAGCTAGCAAGGCTAGGAATATATTTCTAGCACCAATACTTATAAAGCCCATAGAGAGAGGGTTAATTGCCCCAGGATTACTAACAAAAGAATAAAGCATGGAAAAACTTTCCGGCTTTAAACCAGCGATAAAAACTTGATACAAGGCAATGAGAATAGGCAACTGAATCAACAATGGTAAACACCCAGCAATTGGATTAATATTGTTCTCCTTATAAAGCTGCATCATTGCTGCTCCTTGTGCTGCTTGATCGTTTTTGTGCTTTTCTTTTATGGCTTGGATATGTGGATTAATAGCATTTAAGGCGCGCTGAGAGCGTTGGGCCTTGATAGAGAGAGGGAAGAACAGGAAACGTATAATTATAGTTAGGATAATTATACCTACACCAAGGTCATGCTTGGGTACAAAATTAGAAATAAATATAAGGGCATTAAAAAGCGGGACATACAGAACAACCTTAAAGAATGCGAATATTGTACTCATTATGGATAGTCAACGCCTCCAGAGGCGAAGGGATTACATTTAATAATACGGACTAGGGCTTTCCCGCTACCCTTGATTATACCGTACTTAGCAACTGCTAGTTCAGCGTATTCGGAACAAGACGGATGAAACTTGCAATGAGTATAGACAACACCAGGGATCTGAACAGCCCTAAGCAAAAAAAACACCCTCTGATACAACCGAATTAAGACTATTACTGGATTCATGAAAATCCAGCCTTTCTTAAAACAGCAATGAAATCCTCCTGCAAGACACTGATCTCCACAGGAACCTTTTTCATCACTACTACTACGGTATCGCATGATGGCACATTGGGCAAGAGTTTAGGGTGGATCATGTCTGAAAAAATTCTTCTAATCTTATTTCTGACTACGGCTTTGGGGGCAAACTTAGCAGCCACAATAAAACCAAAACGGGGATAGCCCCTTTCTGTGGGGGATGACTTAATAAACAAAAAGGAGCCGTTTACGGCTTTACCTTTTTTAAAAACAAGATCAAAATCCTTCTTGTTTTTTATACGATTCTTTGTTGGGAGAGCCACGAAGAAGGGCTAGACGGTCAGGCTTTTGCGGCCCTTTCGTCGACGACGAGCTAGAACGGTTCGACCGTTTTTGGTGTGCATGCGTGACAAAAAACCATGCTTTTTCTTTCTCTTTGCCTTCTTTGGGTTGAATGTTAGTGCGAGTGACTTAGACATATTGGTACTAATTAATTTATATCAGTATAGCTAAAAAGGGGAGATAGGTCAACTCAGTGCAAATTTAATGGTTTTTGTTTTTATAAAACCTTAATATTTTTTATTAGAAAATTAATTTGACATCAAAACAAGCACTGACCTCTGGCCGACAGCAGTTAAATAACATGGTCAATATTTACTATTTTTTTACAGTTGTTATACAAGATTCAGTGGATTATAAATTTGAGATAGTTATGCACATGATATCCACTGGTAAAAATATTCTAAAAGTTTTATTCAGTATAGTAAGCTTGTAACTAACTTAAAGGAAAAATGACAAACGAGGAATTATGGAAAGCGGTTCTTGGGGAAATGGAGCTCTCGTTAACACGAGCCAATTTTATCACTTGGTTTAAAAACACAACGATTGTGGCTCGTGATAATAATTCTATCGTTGTTAGTGTTCCCAACGGATTCATTAAAGAGTGGCTGGAGAACAAGTTTAATAAAAAGATTTTACAATCAATTCGTGGTTTAACCCCTGAAATACGAGAGGTTAAGTATTCAATAGGGAAGCCTAAGGTGGAATTTGTCCGACAGGATATCTCTAGGATAATCTTTGAAAAGGAGCTAGAGGAGAAATCAAACAATGCACCAGCCGACACAGACGTAGACCGTGCCACCAACCTAAACAAAAGGTATTCCTTTGATACATTCGTGTCTGGTTCAAGCAACGACATGGCCCATGCTGCTTGTTTGGCTGTCACTAAAAATTTAGGTAAGGTTTATAACCCTTTATTTATCTACGGAAATGTTGGTCTTGGTAAAACCCATTTAATCCAAGCGGTTGGAAACAAAGTTGCCGAAAACAAAGAAAAGAAAGTTTTATATCTTCAAGCCGAAAGATTTGCTGCCCAAATAGTTGAAGCTATTATGAACAGAACGATCGAAGACCTTAAGGGGCAATACGCAAAACTAGATCTTTTGATTCTAGATGATATTCAATTTATTGCCGGCAAAACAAAGGCCCAGGAAATTGTTTTCTCTACCTTTAATGAGCTGTACGGAAAAAATAAACAAATTATTTTATCCTCAGATAGGCCTCCTGCTGCAATTTCAACCCTTGAAGATCGTCTCAGGTCTCGCTTTGAAGGGGGAATGATTGCGGATGTTGGTTTACCAGACATGGAAACAAGGTTGGCTATTTTAAAGCAGAAACTTATTGGCAAAAATGTAGAATTGGCAGACGACACACTTGCTTATATTGCCACCCACATGCAAAAGAACATTAGAGAATTAGAGGGTGCTCTTAATAGGGTCGTGGCTTACACTCAAATCTACAACAAAGCTCCTGACTTGAAGGAAGTTAAAAACATTCTTAATACATACCTGAGTACCCCTTACAAAAAGACTTCTCCTCAGGTAATTCTTAAGGCTGTTGCTGATTTTTACAATATCTCCGCGGCTGACTTAGTAAAAAGGAGTCGCAAAAAAGAAGTCGTTCGACCAAGGCAAGTGGCAATGTTCTTATTGAGAGACGAAACAAAGCTTTCTTTCCCTGAAATTGGACAAAAACTTGGAGGAAGAGACCACTCTACTGTTATCCATGCCTGTGAAAAAATAAAAACCGAATCTGCCATTGACGAGCCGCTTAAGCAGGAGTTAACACTTATCAAGGAACGTGTGTATAACTCTTTTGATAAGTAGGGGATAATTAAGGGATAAGTATCTTATTGGAGTCGGGTGTGGATTAATACCAAGTTTTTACCCCCAGATATCCTACTACATATCCACAGGTAGCAGACAGCTAGGGTGGTAATTAAAGCAAGGATTAATAAGTGTTTATAGAAATATTTGTTAATCTTATCCCCATATCCACTCCCTTAATAAGAGTAATAAAATAATTAAGAATAATATTTATTCATTATGAAACTCGTAGTCAACCAAAAGAATCTAAAGAAAGCAGTAGGTCTTGTAGAAAAGGTCGTTTCTAAAAACACATCCCTACCAATTCTTGGAAACATTTTGCTTAAAACCGAAAATGGCCGCTTAAGATTATCTGCTACTAATCTAGAGTTAGGCATAAATGCTTTGATTGGTGTAAAGATTGACGAGGTGGGGGAGATTGCTATACCAGCGAAGATATTCTCTGATTTTATAAATACCGTTCAAGACGAAAAGGTTTCATTTGTTACAAAAAACAATACATTAACCATTAATGCTGAAAAATACAAAACCAATATTTTAGGTTTTGATTCTAAAGATTTTCCAATTATTCCAAAGATTAAGTCAGAAGCAATCGTTACTATGTCGGCTAGTATGTTAAAAAGTGCTTTGGTTAAAGTTGTTGATTCTATGGCTGTTTCTGAAACAAGACCGGAACTGGCTGGTGTTTTTGTTCAGATAAATGAAAATCAATGCATTCTTGTTGCTACTGACATATTTAGATTGTCAGAAGTTACTATCCCAGTGATTTCAACAGGAAAAGCTTCAATGATTTTGCCACGCAACACTGTCGCTGAACTAGTACGTATGTGCGGGGACATAGAGGGGGATATACAAATAAAATATTCCGACAATCAAGTAGCTTTTGTTGCGGAAGATGTTGAACTGGTTTCCCGTGTTGTTGACGGAACTTATCCACCATACAAGAACGTTATCCCCGAAAAATTTATTTCCAAAGCCCTTATTAAAAAGACTGACCTAGAAAGCAATATTCGTTTAGCTGGTTTGTTTTCATCGAGTATTTCTGATGTAAAGATTCTTTGTGAAAACAATAATCTTAAGATAACCGCCCAAAATAGTGATAAGGGTGAGATAGAAACAGATATTCCTATTAACTTAAAAAACGAAGCCTTTGAATTGTCTTTAAACTATCGCTATATACTCGATGGTATTAAAAATATAAGTAGTAACGAGATAATAATTGAATTTACTGGTGCTGGAAGCCCTCTCATTATGAGACCAAGTGAAGATAAGTCTTTTGTTTATTTAATTATGCCTCTTCGAAATTAATGTTTCGAAACATCCAAGATAGATTTAGCAGGAGACTGGAGACAATAAAGACTAAAAATCAAGTTCAGTCTGGTTTAGATAAAGTTATACGTTCTTTTTTGATTCAAGAATTCGGTCCAATAGGGGAATCTCTAAGCTTTAAGGCTTCTCAAGAAAATAAAAAGGTAAGTATTAGAATGGACAGTAAGATTGCTGCCAACGAGATAGTTATAAGAAGTGGAAAACTAAAAAAGTTGCTACAAGAATACGACTTTAAAATAGAGGGATTAAATGTTGACTAAGGAGTTGGGGTAGGGGAAAGACTCCCTGATGCTGGTATCTCAGATTGTGAGTAAGTTTGTAAAACTGGCCAATCCCAATTTGTGTACTGGGGGTCACTGGATGGATTCGATGGTGTTGGGCCCTGAGGGTCGCTACGATCGACGTAATAAAGAATTTCGTGGTACTGAACAGGACCACCATCTTGAGGCGTGTAGGCGCTACTACCGTTAAGCATTGGTTTACTGGAACTAACAGGATTAGGATCAGAGAATGATTCGTGTGGAAATGTGGCTAAAGCTTTGGACATAAATTCGTTCCACATAGGGCCAGCAGCACTAATACCAGCACCAGCTGCTGTCATGGATGTGTTGTTGTTGTTGCCAGTCCAAACAACTGTTGAAATAGATGGGCTAAAACCGGCAACCCAACCATCGCGATTGTCTTGAGTTGTTCCGGTTTTTGCACCAACACTATACCCAGGAATATAAAGAGAGTTGTTGTAGCCAAAGACTGAGGCTCGAGCAGAGTTGTCCGAAAGAACATTGTTCATTAGTCGTGCAGTTTGAGAATCTAAGACCCTTTCTGATTGGTCTTGGGCCTGCTCTAAGATATTACCACTAACATCTTCTACTCTCTGGATGATTCTATAAGGGTTTCTTATTCCGTCATTAGCAAAAACACCGTAAGCAGAAGCAAGATCGATTGGTTTAACCTCAGCTCCACCAAGAACCAGAGACAATCCATAACGTTCTGGTTCTGTTAATGTTGTAATACCCATTTGTTGGGCCAAATTAATAGTGTCAGGAATTCCAGCTAGGTATAAAGTTTTAACAGAAGGAATGTTTAATGATTGATCTAAAGCTTGGCGCAAAGTAACAGGGCCACGGAATAAACCATCATAGTTTCTTGGGTGATAACAAGCCAAACCGTACTGGTCCTTGTTTTGACTTGCATCAGGGGAACAAGATGGGTTAAATTCTGTTTTTAAATCGAATAAAATAGTTGAATCAGGATATCCTTTTTGAAAAGCCGCAGCATAAGCAAAAGGTTTAAAAGAGGACCCTGGTTGTCGTTCAGCGGTGATCACATTGAAATTTCCTTGGTTGGGTAGATCAAAATAGTCACTAGAACCAACTAAAGCAAGAACATCACCACTCTTAGGGCTAATTGCAACCAAGGCAGCATTGGATGCTTTGTATTTGGTTTTGTTGATTGCTGAGTACTTTGCAACAGCTTCTTCTGCGTAATCTTGTAGGTTGGCATCAAGGGTGGTAATTACATTAAAACCACCACTCTCAATAGCATCTTCTCCGTACTTGTTTGCTAAATAATCTTTGACCATTATTACAAAGTGAGGGGCAGTTATACTCTCCATACTGGAGTGGAAAACTGGCTTATCAGACAAAGCTTGCTTGTACTCTTCTTCTGTAATAGAGCCAAGTTTTTTCATGTTTGCTAAAATACTATTCCGACGCGCCATCAGGGAATCAACGTGGTTTCCGTAAGGTGAGTAATAGCTTGGGGCTTGGGGAAGTGAAGCCAAGGTTGCGGCTTCACTTAAAGTTAATTGATCAACATCTTTGTTGAAAAAAGCTTTAGATGCTGCTTGGATTCCATAAGCATTTGAACCATAAGGAATCTGGTTTAAGTACATCCAAAAAATCTGATCTTTACTAAAGTTTCGTTCAAGCTCAATAGATAAAACAAGTTCTTTGATTTTCCTGAGAGCTGTTTTTTCGCTACCCAAAAGAGTTTGCTTAACTAATTGTTGAGTAATAGTTGATCCACCTTGAGACAAACTAAAAGAAGTCACATCTTTATAGAGAGATCGAATAATGCCCTTAACATCAAAACCACCATGCGAGTAAAAACCACTATCTTCAGCCGCGAGGGTGGCATTCTTTAGATTTGCTGGTATTTTTTCCCAAGGGATAATCGTTCTTTTTTCTTCTCCATGAATATCATAAAGAAGAACCTTCCCTGTGCGATCATATATTTTAGTAGATTCACTAACTTTGCGATTAGCGATCGAACTTGGATCGGGGAGTGTTTGTTGAATATAGATAAAGAAAGCAAAAAACAAGATTGCCCCAATAACGCCTGACCACATAATAAAGGTGCCAGTTTCTTTTAGGCTTGGTTTTCTGAGTTTTTTAATTTTAGAACCCCCAAACACTCGTCCAATAATAGATTTCATAACTAGTATCATGCCACAAAAACAGCATATTTACAACGTTAATATTTAAAGATATGATAAAAGGATTATGTTCGGATTTTCAAAACAAAAACTAGTTACTGATTCAGAAGTTATTAAACAGGCCCTTGAAAGACGCCTAGAGAATAATGGTATTTTCCCAAACAAGGAAGAGGCAGTTAGTTTATTAAAATCAAAACCACTCAGGGTCTATTTAGGCATTGACCCAACTGGCCCAGACATTCACCTTGGTCACACAATCCCATTATTGTTCCTAAAGCAGTTATTAGACCTTGGTCACACTCCCGTGATTGTCATTGGTGATTTTACAGCTCGTATTGGTGACCCAACAGGCAAAGACGCCGCTCGCAAGCCACTAACGATCGAACAAGTCAGGGAAAATTTTAAAAACTACATAGAACAAATTCACCACATCTTACCTAAGGGCTCTTTCGAGGTTAAACACAATGGTGATTGGTTAGACAAACTATCTTTCAAGGACGTTGTTCAGTTGGCCAGCAACGTCACTGTTCAGCAAATGATTCAGCGTGATATGTTTCAAGAACGTCTTAAAAATGAGAAACCAATTGGTCTTCATGAGTTTTTGTACCCACTAATGCAAGGCTACGATTCTGTGGCCATGGAAATTGATGGTGAGGTTGGCGGTAATGACCAAGTCTTCAATATGTTGATGGGTCGAGATCTAGAAAAGAAATTAATCCAAAAAGATAAATTAGTTTTTGCCACAAAACTTTTAATTAACGCCGATTCAGGAAAAAAGATGAGTAAGTCAGAAGGGGAACTAATCGCACTCTCAGATAGTCCACAAGAAATGCGCCGCAAGGTGTTGGCATCCGATGACTCAATGATCCAATCAACCTTTGAGCTTTGCACCGAAAAGCCAATGGTTTGGATTGAAGAAAATAAAACCAAGACCCCCCGTGAATGGAAAGAAGAACTTGCTGACGAAATTGTAAGAATGTATCACGGCGAAGAAGGCGTTGCTAAATCAAGGGAGCCTGTCACTACTTCTGGTGCCGGAACATCCGTTGTGAATTATGTTTCTTCTTGGTTAAATATTTCAAAATCAGAAGCTAAAAAACTTCTCGACCAAGGCGCAGTCGAAATAAACAGTCAACCCGAAAAAAGCTGGGAATACGAAATGAAAACAGGGGACGAAGTAAAAGTTGGTAAAGGTAAAATTTCAAAAGTCTCATAAATAAAACCGGCCCCATTGGGGCCGGTTTTATTTTTATTGCATATCGTCATCATCATCCTCGTCGTCTTCTTCGTCATCGTCTTCCTCATCTTCATCGGTGTCTTCTTCGTCATCTTTGTCTAATTCATCATCTTCCTCATCTTCATCTAGCTCCTCGCCAGTGACAGGATCCTTCTTTTTTGTTGGGTTTCCGGCTGGATCGTTGTGAAGATCTAGGGCCAATATCTCCTCAGCCTCCGACAATATTAACTGTTCAGTCATGGTGACTCAAAAAATCTTCTTTGTGGTGACCAACCTCTTTAAAGAAGTCTGGATATCACAAACAAGGCAATTATTATATTACGATTGTACAGTGTGAGCCGAGCAAATTGCAATAGCCAGAGCATCAGCGGCATCGTCCGGTTTAATTTCTTCTTTAATTCCCAACAACAACTTAACCATTCTTTGAACTTGGTTTTTGTCGGCTCCGCCATAACCACTAATATTTTGCTTAACTTGCAATGGGGTAAATTCGTGAATCGGTAAATTCGCTTTAGCCAGAGTTAGCATTATTACTCCGCGCATCTCGCTCACCGCCATAACTGTCTTTTGGTTATTAAAGAAGAATAATTTTTCTATGCCCGCCACATCTGGTTTATATTTTTTAATCAGTGCTGTTAGGTTTTTTTCTGTTTCTTTAAAATCAAACAACTTATCTTTGCCACCATTAGAGATAATCCCGTAGGCGAGACAGGTCATCTTGTTGCGTTCGTGCTTAACGATTCCGTAACCAATCCGAGTTGTGCCTGGGTCAATGCCGAGTGAGATCATGTAACAAGTATTTTAGTTACCAACCAGTCTTATATGGACTTGCGGAATGTCTTGGGGGATTAGTATTTCTGGTTCCCTTATTCCCTTAGGCAAACCATCTGGCGCACCTTTGAGTAAACAGTAATCCATAGTATTGATGTCTTCTCCGTCTTTGAATTGGTCAGCGTTCTCTATGTCATTACCATTTTCTGCCCATTCTGGTTTTCTGTACCAAGTTAAAAAGTCTTTTAGAGTGATTAAATTTTTCCAGTACTCCTTACCATTTCTTTCAACGGCTTCTTGTTCAGTAAAATAGCGCATATCCTCCATTATCAAAGTTATAAAATACATATCACCGACGTAGCACTTATCGGGATCAACTTTCATTTCAAGGACTTCCCCGGGGTACTCCTTCTTTAAGTAGGCAGGATCATTCATCTGAGCAATGTATTCTTCTTCGGTCTTGACTCCTCTTCTGACTAAAACGTCAGGGTAATACTTGGCGAATCCCTGAAAGTCTCTTTTCAGGTTATTAATATCTCGTTTTATAAACCTTTGGTCTGCCCCAGACAGACCATTTCCAATTTCTAAAAATGGGTAAGCGTATATATTGCCAATCCTGCTAACACCCTGAGCCCTAAGTGCTTCTGGCCGCAGCTCATCAATGGCCGAATTCCGTCGTGGCATCCAGCCTGCTCCGCCAACATTTTTAACTTCAGCGCCAATCTGCAGGCCGCCAGTATCTATGGATTTCAAAAATTGTTCTTTGGTTTCATGGAATACACTCACAAAACCAGGAGGAGCAATAATCTCCTTTCGAGCTAGAATGCTTTCATTATTTGATTCAGATGGGTGCTTTGGTTCGTGCACGGTTTGGACGTTTAATTTAAGAATTAGCTTCCACTAAGTTGCTTACGACATCATCAACATCGTCTTGATCATCTAGGGCCTCGAACAAGGTGTCGAGCTGAGAGTGTTCTTCGGGGCTAATTGTGGCCGGAGTATTAAACATCCAGGTAATACTGTTTGGCAAAACCATTTTACTGTTGTGGTCTCCCAAAATCTTTTTTATTTCGCTGATGGTGCGGTTAGAGTTGTCGGTGACAGCTTTAATCTTCAAAGCGACACCACCTGGACCAATGGCCTCAACAACAACCTCTTGGAGCTGGGCAGCAGATTTGTCAGAAACTTTTTTGATGGCTCGTTCAATATTCTCTTTGGGCATGTTCTCAGCACGAGCCTGTTCAATCGCGTTGGCCAAGGTCGTGTTTGTTTTTGGGTCGGCCCCGTTTCTGGCGGCGAGAGTTATGTTTTTAGAAAGCTTAGCAAAAAGCTGACCTCTTTTCTGGTCGGTTGCGCCCTTCTTTCTTTTAATTGTGCTCCATTTAGAATGTCCGGACATATGGGCTACATATTAATCTTTAGAAAACTACAAATCAAGACCGGCGTTGGCTGGGGGAGTGAGGCCGATGTGTTTGTAGCCAAACGGGGTGAGGACGCGTCCCTTAGAGGTGCGGGCCAATAATCCTAATTGCATTAAGTATGGTTCGTAAACATCTTCAACAGTGGCTTCTTCTTCAGAGATGGCGGCAGCGATTGTCTTTAATCCCACAGGGCCACCAGAAAACTTTTCGGCGATAGTTAAGAGAATCTTACGGTCAGTATCTTCGAGGCCCTTGTCGTCGACCTCAAGCATCTTCAGGCACTGCTGGGCGAGAGCGGGCGTAACCATAACCGTGTCATTCATTTGAGCAAAGTCGCGGACACGTTTAAGTAATCTATTGGCTATGCGGGGCGTATACCTAGATGAACGAGCAATAGCAGCGATAGCTTCTGGTTCAGCTTGAACACCCAACAAATTTGCGGAACGAGAAATAATTTTTGAGATCTCGGCTTCGTTATAAAAATCTAAACGGAAACTAACCCCGAAACGAGATCGGAAGGGGGCAGAGAGGAGAGAGATTTTTGTTGTGGCGGCGATTAATGTAAATCTTGGCAAATCAATCTGAAGAGTCTTGGCACTGTTACCCTTACCAATAACAATATCCAAGTTAAAGTTCTCCATGGCTGGGTAGATGACCTCTTCGACACTCTTGTTTAATCGGTGAACCTCGTCGATGAATAAAACATCCCCATCCTGAAGACCAGTTAATATAGAACCCACGTCGCCAGCCTTTTCTAGGGCTGTTCCGGAGGTGATTTTGATAGAAGCGCCCAACTCCTTGGCGATTAGGTAAGAAAGGGTGGTTTTCCCAAGGCCGGAAGGGCCATGGAGGAGCAAATGTTCGATAGGTTCGTTGCGTTTCTTGGCTGCCCCGATCATAACCTTAAGATTGGCCTTAATCTTTTCTTGGCCTATATACTCATCAAAAGTCTTGGGCCGGAGGGCTTGATCCAGCAATTGGTCGTCTAAAACGGCCACTGGCGCTGTTATTGGGGGCTTGACATTCATGATTATTTAGATTAAAATATAGACTGAGACAGCTAGAAGGACCTCTTTAATCTGTAGGCAATTAGACTGCTCCCTAAACGTGGTGGTCTAATCGGGATATTATCGTGATGGGCGACTTGGCCTCGGCTAGGTCTACCCTCTGACCTATCTTGTCCAATTTTCTTATGAAAACTGGTATTTGCCTACAGATTAGAAAGGTTCTTTTTTGTTTACTTCCAAAACTGAGCCGGATTTATTTTGGAAGTGCTTTTAAACCCAGCAGTGGAGGGGGCCCCTCTGGGGGAACCGACGGGACTGGTTCCCCGGGTCTGGGTGCAAAAGCACTTCTAGAATAAATCAGCCTAAAATTCTCTCAATCTCATCAAAGGATGTGACTCCGGCCAACATTTTCATGTAGGCATCTTGTCTCATGGTAATCATTCCTTGCTTGATTGCTAATTCGGTTACGTCGGCCATGGATGGACTGGTCATGACAAGCTTCTCCATTTCAGGGGTGACAACAAAGGCTTCATAAACACCAATACGTCCTTTGTAGCCAGTGTTGTTGCACTTGTCGCAACCAGCCGGCTCAAAGACTTCTGGGTTTTCTGCTAATGATGGTAATTTAAATTTATCAGCGATTGGTTCAATGTCCGTTTTGATTTTTTCTAAGCGACCTGCGGCTAAAGGTTTTTTGGCTCGGCAAGATTCGCATAATTTTCTGAGCAAGCGCTGAGCCATGGCCATACGAATTGATGGAGCAATAATCTGAGGTTGAACTTTCAAGTCGATCAAACGGGGGATCGTGCCAGCTGCATCATTGGTGTGGATGGTCGACAAAACCAAATGGCCAGTGAGGGCAGCATTCAAAGCAATCTCAGCAGTTTCATTGTCGCGGATTTCGCCGACGAGAATAATGTCAGGGTCTTGGCGAACTATAGACCTTAATCCATCAGCAAATGTGTAGCCCTTAGTTGGGTCTACTTGGGTTTGGGAGATTCCAGTAATGTGATATTCGATTGGGTCTTCAATGGTCACAATCTTATCTTCGGAAGAGTTCAAGAAATTAACAAAGGCGTAGAGAGTGGTTGTTTTACCAGATCCGGTTGGACCAGTGGTCAATATGGCCCCCGTGGGTTTGCCTAATTGCTCCTTAACCATTTCTAAAAAGTCTGGGCGCATACCCAAATCTTCTAACTTGCCCTTGATGCTTCGTGGATCTAAAAGACGCATTACAATTGTTTCGCCAAATTCACTAGGCAACAAAGAAACACGAACCTCGATATCGATCCCACCTTCGCGAATAGTGAAGCGTCCGTCTTGCGGGGCGCGGGAGATGTTTAATTTTAAGTGGGATAAAATTTTGATACGATTGACCACTTTCTCATAGGATTCTTTTTCAATGGTCGTAACATCTTCCAAGACGCCATCCATACGATATCGCAAGCGAGCATTTTCGTTGGTTGGCTCAAAGTGGATGTCGGAGGCTCCAATCTTTAAGGCGCCAGCCAAAAGAATTTCTAACAATTTGGTGGTAGAAACACTGGCCACTTGTTGTTGGAGGTCTTTAACCGAACCGATCTTGCTTTGTAGTTCTGCGAGTTCTTCTTCTTTAATATCAATCGAACCAACTTCAAAAGTATCAACATGTTTTAAATTGGCGTATCTTCCCCAAGCATGATCAAGCCCAGCAGGGGAGGTCATGATTACTGCAATCTTGAATCCGCGGCCCTTAAGCGCAACGATTGATTCATTTGTTTCTATTGCTGCTGGATCGGTGGTAGCAACGGTGAGAGTTACTCCTGTCTTTAGGATAATGGCAAAGTTTCCAGCTCGAGCTCGAGCTTCATCAACCAAACCAAGTGCACCAGTATCGATTGGGGCATTAGCGAGATCAGAAAACGGAACACCAAGCTTCTGGGCTGCTGCCTGGAAGGAGTCCTTGCTTCCGTGAGCATTAATTTGCCCTAGCTTTTTCTCTAGTTCTGCTTCTCTCTTTGCTTGTGCTGTTGCTTGGTCAGACATTTCTATAATTATATCACCTTGGCTTGTTTCAGATATCACCAACATGATCCTGGCCATACCCTAACGGACTGAATGGTAAAGTAAATACTTTTTTGTGGATAAGCTCCGCTTTTCTGATTTTTGTCATCTCGCTCCGCCAACTAGGTCTGGCCAAAATATCTTCATTGCTTCCGAACAAAAACGCCAGCTTGCCTCGAAGCCATCGGATTCCTTTTTGTTACCGGAAGAATTTCAGATATTTTGGTCCAGACAGTAAGTCGTCGCTCGGAATGTCAAAAATCAGCAAGGCTTCGCTTCCTTTGCTTGGTGCCGATTGTTTATATCCATCCTTGTATTTTCCATGGGGGGGGGTAAGATTGGGGTAATAAATTTAATCTAAAAATATGGCAGAAAAATACGAACCAACCCAAGAAGATATAAAAAAAGCAGAAGACTCAATGGGGCCAGAGCAGGTACACGGATCAACTGAACGAGATAAATTCAGAGAATCTCTCATGAATGGTGGCAGTATTTACTTTACCATTGAGCCAACCCCAGGGCCCGATAACGGTTTTAGTGAGCGCTGGAGTAACTATATAATGTCTGCCCCAGATGTTGCAGACAGGGGTCTAGAGGTCCATGTCCTTAAGAAGGCACCAGAGAGCAAGAGTATGGCCGATCGACGCGCTGTTGACTCTGGCGAAGCAAAATGGATAACCTATGAAGAAGCCGTAAGTATACTAAAAGAGGCAGCAGAAAATAATAATCGAATTATCCAAGGCTTTGAAGCCGTGATAGGTCACTACTCTAGTCCTGCTTCAAAAGAAGATATGAAGAAGCAGTTAAAAGACTCACTGGAATACCTAAAGGAAGGTTCTGATCAGCTAGAGACTGCAATCCAGGTATTTCAAGAGAAGCAGTCAAAATCCAAAAAAGAAGATGAGGGTAGTAAAAAATAATCCAAAAGTGTGTCACGTAATATAAATGCCCCATACGGGGCATTTATATTACGTGTTGACTTGTGCATAAGTCGCTGGTATTATAGAGAAGTTGGATGTACTGGTTCACCTAAGGAGGTGGGCCCGTTTTTGTAAATAATAAACAATTAACTAATAACCACCATGTTTGACATGAAAGAGTTCGCATCTGCCATGAAGCAGATCTCGGAGGAAAAGGGCATCTCAGCCGAGAGTGTCTTTGAAACAATTGAAGCTGCCATCTCCGCAGCCTATAAGCGTGAATACGGCGAGAAGGGACAGATCATTAAAGCTAGTATGGACCCAGAGACTGGGGTTTTGAAGATGACCCAGACTCACTATGTAGTTGAGGGTATGGACGAAGAAGGCAACATCACCGGCCCATTACCAACTAAGGTGATCGAAGAAAAACCAGACTTCCAAGATTTGGAAGGAACTCGCCGACGCCGACCAGGCGAAGAAGCTCCAGTTGAAACTGGCGAAGTTAAAATTAAATTTAATCCCCAGAAGCACATTCTATTAAAAGACGCCCAAGAGAAAAACAAGAAGGCTACAGTAGGGGATGAAATCATCACAAAACTTGAACCTAAGACCGACTTTGGTCGCATCGCTGCTCAGACCGCTAAGCAAGTTATTATCCAGCGCTTACGAGAAGCAGAACGCGGAGCCATCTTTAACGAATTCAAGGGCCGTGAAGGCGAAATCGTTTCTGGTGTTGTTCAGCGCCGTGAAGGAGCCTTGGTCTTTGTTGATCTTGGTAAAACCAATGGCCTTGTTCCACCAGCCGAACAGATGTTCACCGACAACTATCGCTTGGGTCAGCGCTATCGATTTGTAATTAACAAAGTCGAAGAGACCTCACGTGGTCCAGTTGTTATCTTGTCTCGTGCCAACCCTCAATTGGTAGTTGGTTTGTTCCGCTCTGAAGTTCCTGAAATCGACAGTGGCAGTGTTCAGGTTAAAGCTATTGCCCGCGAAGCCGGTTCTCGCACCAAGATTGCCGTTGCTTCTGCTGAGGAAAGTATCGACCCAATCGGTTCATTGGTTGGTCAAAAAGGTGTTCGTGTTCAGACTGTTATCAATGAAATTTCTGGTGAAAAAATCGACATCATTTTGTGGAGTGATAAGCCAACAGAATTTATCGCTAACTGTTTCTCTCCAGCCAAAGTCTTGCAGGTTAAGGTTGTCGACGAAGAACGCAAACACGCTTTGGTTGAAGTTTCTGAAGACCAATTCTCTCTTGCTATCGGCAAGAAAGGCCAGAATGTTCGTCTTGCTGCCAAATTAAGTGGCTGGAAGATCGATGTTCGCTCTCCAAAAGAAGCCGTTGTCTTTGATGAAATTAAAGATGACACTCTCGAACCAGTTACAGAAGAAACAAACTAATTTAAAAAAGGATGACATCAACTAATAAAAGAATAGATGCCGACCACCTCGAACTGGCCGTAGAGCTGGGGCGTGATGAATTGGCTGAATATGTTAAGGCTGCCGAAGATGCTCACGGTCAGGAATTAACCATCGATGGATTCCGCCCAGGTAAAGCTCCTCGTGAAAAGGTTCGCCAACACGTTGGTGAAGCCCAGATCCTAGAGACTGCTTTGCAGACCGCCGTTCAGCAAAGTTTGGGTAAGGTTATTGCTGAACAAAAACTCGACGTTATCGAAGCTACAGATCTTTCGGTTAAAGAAAACACTCCAGAAAAATTAGTCTACACCGTCAAAGTTCGGGTTTTCCCTGACGTTGTTTTACCAACCCTCACTGATGTTAAGGTTAGTCGCCGCGAGATTGTAATTGAGAACAAGGAAGTCGATGAAGCCCTAGAAACAGTCAAAGCTTCTCGTGCTATCTTGAGTGCCACCGACGAACCAGCCACAAAAGGCGACCGCCTCGAGGTTGATTTTGAGGTTAAAGAAAAAGGCACCTTGATTGAAGATGGTGCTAGCTCAAACCACCCTGTTGTTATTGGTAAAGAAAATTTTGTTCCTGGCTTCGAGGATCAATTGATCGGTCTCAAGAAAGGGGATCACAAAGAATTTTCACTAACCGCCCCTAAGGATTTTGCCAACAAGGCTGTCGCTGGGAAGAAACTCGATTTCTCTGTAACCGTCAAAGATGTCAAGAAGGTAACCCTGCCAGAATTAACCGATGAATTTGCCAAGTCTCTAGGTAAGTTTGAAAACCTCGATCAGTTGATGCTCAACTTGCGCGATGGTTTAACCGAAGAAAAGAAAGAAAAAGAAAATCAGCGCGTTCGTTTGGAAGTCATGAATGCTTTGATTGATAAATCAAAGTGCACCGCTTCACCAGCTTTGATCGAAGACCAGCTCACTAGCATGATGCAAAACTTTGATCAGGACTTACATCGTCACAATATGGAGTTGAGTTTATACTTGGCCAAGATCAACAAGACTCAGGAAGACATCAAAAAAGAATGGCGCCCTGAAGCTGAACGCCAAGTAAAGATGGCTCTTATCTTGCACGCTATCGCTCGTCAAAACAATATTGAAGTTACTAAAGAAGAAACCGAAGAAGCTTTGGAATCCTTGATTCAATCAACCATGTTGCGCAATGGGGGAACTACCCCAAACTTAGATATGGAAAGAATGCGTAGCTCAATTCAATCTCGTCTTTTGAATGAAAAAGTATTCCAGTATCTCGAAGCAACCTGCGTTGTCACCTTGTAGTTTAGTCTAGTCTAAGGTTAGAATGGAGTTATGTGGCAATCACTGCGCATTTCTCATCTAATCTTACGTCTCTCGTTGGCGGCGGTATTTTTGTGGTTCGGTATCGATAAATTCTTTCACCCGGGCCATTGGATTAGTTCTTGGATTCCTCAGTACGTTATTAACGTTGTCGGATTCCTTCATATTTCCGCAAATGCATTCGTCTACTCGATGGGTGTTGTAGAGTTGCTAATCGGTATCAGTTTGGCTGCCAATATGTTTATCGATTTCTTTGCTCTGGTTGCGGCTATAATGCTCGTGATCGTGTCTTTGACCCACGGCTTGAGCGATGTGCTCATCAGGGATATCGGGCTTATTGGGGCTCTCTTGGCCCTAGTCTTTTGGCCCAATCCTGGTTTGCGTAGATATTTCTAGCCCTAGTAAAAATCAATATTTTGTGGTATAACAATAAAGCCCTGAAGGGGCTTTATTCATGAAAAATATTTATCTCGATAATGCAGCCGCAACCCCGATTGACAGTCGGGTATTGAGCGCGATGAATGCTGTTGGTAAGAAATATGGTAACCCTTCCTCCTATAACAATACTGGCCGATTGGCCCGCAAAGAAATCGAATTAGCCCGCCTCTCTATTGCTCGATTTGTTGGTGCTCGTGCTGAAGAAATAGCTTTCACATCTTCTGGCTCTGAATCAAATAACTTGGCCCTAATTGGTTCCCTTAAAGAAAAACAGGGAACAGTTTTAACCACCGCAACAGAACATCCTTCTGTCCTCGAGCCATTAAAAAGTTTAAAAAAGATAGGTTTAAAATATGTACCCATTAGTAAAGAGGGGTCTGTTGATTTAGTAAAATTTGAAGCCATGCTTTCTTCGGACTGTCGTTTGGTTTCTGTGATGTACGCCAATAACGAGATTGGCACAATTCAGCCTATTAAAAAAATAGCCAAAATAATTACAGCATACAACAATGAGCACGGCACGGAGATTTTGTTCCACGTTGATGCTTGTCAGGCGACAGGCTATTTAGACATGAATGTTCAGCACCTTGGTGTCGACCTCATGACCTTCAATGGTTCAAAGATATATGGCCCTCGCGGTATTGGTGTTTTGTATGTTCGACGTGGAGTAAAAATAAACCCAATTATTATGGGTGGCTCTCAAGAGCATAATCTTCGGGCTGGTACAGAAAACACTTCGGCGATTGTCGGTTTGGCTAAAGCTATCTCGATTATTAAATCCACAGAATCCAAAAAAGTGTCGGCTCTTCGTGACTACACCATTAATCAAATCCAAAACAATCTCCCAGAAGTTTTAATAAATGGCGCCCTCGGCGCGGACCGTTTGGCTAACAATGCCAGCGTTTGTATTAAGGGCTTGGATAGTGAAAATTTACTTCTTGAATTGGATAAATACGGTATTTCCGCAGGTAGTGGTTCGGCCTGCACTTCTCATGCCGTTGAACCATCTCATGTCCTAAAAGCTATCGGTGTTCCCGAAGAATATATTAATGGCGCCATTCGCTTTTCCTTGGGCCGTGAAACAACAAAAAAAGATATCGACTATCTTGTTAAATCTTTAGTTAAAATTGTTGCCGATCTAACCAAGCGCTATTCTCGTTTGAGGTAAAGTAAAAACTCTTTATTCTTTCCTTTCTCTCCCAAGATGGGGGATTCTGTTTCTCCGAGTATCTCTAGGCCAAGCTCTTTCATCTTGGCTTTTACTTCGTGCAAAACTTCAGGGATGGCTTCTTCTGGTAGTTTGCCTTTAACCAATCTTGGCTTGTCGGCCTCATAGTGCGGCTTAACCAGAGTGATTAAGTGGCCTTCTTGTTTTAGGTTTAATAAGGCATTGGGCACAACTTTCTCAAGCTTGGTCCAGCTAGTATCTATGGTTATAAAATCAACCTTCTCTGGCAGTTCAACGTGCATAGCGTTTTTCTTTTCCATGACAACAACACGAGGGTCATTGCGGAGCTTCCAATCTAGTGTGCCATAACCAGTTTCGACGGCGTAAACTTTTTGGGCGCCATGTTGGAGTAGGCAATCAACAAACCCACCCGTGCTTGATCCAAAATCAGCACAGACCAAGTTGGTTACATTGGCTTTAAATTCCCTGATCGCATGTTCTAGTTTTTCACCAGCCCGAGAGGCGTATGCCATAGTTGTGCGCCCGGAGGGAATCGAACCCCCACCAACAGCTTCGAAGGCTGCTGCTCTATCCGTTGAGCTACGGGCGCAAATAAAATAGTCGCTTCGTTCCTTGTGCGCCCGGTAGGATTCGAACCTACGACCGTATCCTTAAGAGGGATCTGCTCTACCAACTGAGCTACGGGCGCAAACTTTATATTTTAAACTTATCATATTTTACCAGCATTTTGGTCTTTTAGCAAACATAAAACCGCCTCGATAAATCGGGCGGTTTTATGTTTCGATTATGACACGACTTCGATCTTAATTGTCTTGCGACCGAACTGCTTGGCTAATTCCTTAGAGGGGAACCAAACGTCGACGTTAAGATTGTAGCGACTATTCATGCGGTCCTCAACAACGAAGATCTTGTTGCCATAAAGGGCAGGGATCTTGATTGCAGTACCAAGTGGCAAGAAGTTTGCAGCTACGATACCGTCGCGAGTAAAAGTACCAGCGGCAGTAATGAATGGAGTATCATCGGTCTCATCTACAGAAGAGGAGTAGGCAGAAGCACTAACGGTGTAAGTCTTTACAGTAGTCTTAGCTTTGGCCTTACTGTCCGAAGGGTTGGTCACAGAAACAACGGAACCAGATTTAATTGTGGAGTCGTTGGTCTGGGCCTGGACACCTTGGATGCTCTGTAAGATAGAATCGAATGACCAAGTAGATGTATTGTCGAAGAACGCGGCGTTGGCATGGCTGGTTGAACCGATACTGAAGACGATAGCCATAAGAACGATACCGACACTTTTTTTCATAATATACATAGCCGTGAAGGACTAGGTAATGAGGGCTTTTTAGGCACAAAAAAAGGCCTACTAAGCCATGTATCGCATTACGTTACTCCTCTAGGTTATATGTACATTATATCAGAATGCACCAAAAAAGTCAATAGCTGTCAAGGCCCCCAAAACAGGTCTAAAATAGGCCCCTTTTGGGGGCTATTTTACCTCTTTCCTGAGGAAGTGGTGGCGCCAAGCCCTAGCCCCTGATTCAGCTGAGATAATAAGAATAAACAAGGCCACCAAGACAACTAGCCCATCGTAACTCCATCGAGCCTGGTCGCTTGTTGTCAGTTTTAGCCAAATCCCAAATTCATCAAATACTAAGCCGAGACCAAAACCGTATAGGAGGGCGATAAGATATTTACTGCGGGGCCCGTTGTTTACTAGGGCCAGATAAGTAGAAGCAACTACGAGAATAATTCCATAAGAAAAATGGTGGATCCGTACATCCTTAAGAATTGGAATGAAAAAACTAGGATCTATGTGACTGATAATTCTAGAACCAACAAAAGCAATCAGAAATGAAACCGCTATTGGAAAGAGGATGTACAAGTATAATTCAGAATCGGGCGATAGGTTCTTTTTCGTAAAAGCGCCTCTCTGAGTGATTTTAGAAAAAATACTTAATAACACGGAGCGGATAACGGGAGTCGAACCCGTCTCTGGTCCTTGGCAAGGACCCATAATACCGATATACGATATCCGCAATTTCTTTTAATATATTAACCTAAAAAGGACTCCTAGGCAAGTTCTTTTTGATATAGATTTATCCAGGTTAGCATCTTCTCTTTTAATTCTCGGCTACCAACGGCTATGTTGCAAATACCATAAGAAAGGCGTTTGGCGGGGTTCTTGCCTTTGATAAAAGCCGACTTCCTGAATTGAGAAAGCGGGATGCCGGTGGCCCTGCTCCAGAATGTTTTTTGCATGTCATCTCTCAAGTCTGGGTACAACAAAAGATAAGAAGTTATTTTGTCTTTAGTCACCCCTAATTCTTCTGTTAGGAAGGCATAGAAAACACGGACCATCATCGGGTCACTATTGGCTAATTTGAGCTGGCTGCTTTTGGGTGATTTTGAGCCTTCTCCCCAATACAGCATAACGCCAGCAATGAATAAGGGGCTGTCTTTCTTTTTGCTGAATTCTTTTTCAGCGGCGGTCCTATATTCCTTGTACTTGTTATCCCAACGAGCCTTGTTGGCTTTCTGAATGGCTGCCAATTTGGAGGGGGACGACAGTGACGTTTTGGCGCCTAATTCATCCCTTATCTTCTGAGACCATTCTTCGTTCTTAAACCATCCTGCCAAGGTCGCCAATGGAATACCAAGAACGGCTTTGATTTCTTTGTAGCTTTTGCCTTCACGTCTTAATTTGTAAGCTCTAACCTTGTCTTTTCGCATGATGGGGATATCTTTTCGAAGTTATCTTCTAATAATACCTTTAGTATAGCACAGGGGTTCGGTTTTAAAATACCCAATGTGCATATGTGTGGAAAACAGGGGATAACAATTGAAAAATAGCGAGGTAAATGTTAGTATTGGTTGGTAAGCAGATGCCGCGGTAGCTCAGTGGTAGAGCATTTCCCTGAAGAGGAAGTGGTCGTCGGTTCAATTCCGACCCGCGGCACATTGGTGGTAATAAATGGTTCATCTACAATATTATGCGCGGGTGGCGAAACTGGCAGACGCACTACCTTGAGGTGGTAACGGGGGCAACCCCATGGAGGTTCAAATCCTCTCCCGCGCACAGTTGGTATTTTGCGCGGTTAGCTCAATTGGTAGAGCGCCACATTGACGTTGTGGATGTTATAGGTTCGAGTCCTATACCGCGCACCATATGGAATTTAAAAAAGATAGATTCCAAAAATCTAGAGGAGGCCCCAGTAGGGAATTGTTACTTTCGTGTGCAAAGTGTGGAAATGTTTTGTTCGCATATCAAAAAGATGGCACAGGGTCACTAAAGCGTCTTTATCGAGATAGAATAATGGGCTCAAATCTTGCCACAAAAGACAATCTTGTCTGCCCCGGTTGCGGTGATCTGATCGGTGTTTCTATGGTTTATAAAAAAGAATCTCGTCCTGCATTTCGTCTTATACCAGGAAAGTTTTCTAAGAAATTGCCGTCCAATAAATAAAACAAAACACCCCGCATTTGCGGGGTGTTTTGTTTGAGATATTATTCAGCGGCTTCTTCTTTGGTGGCTGCGGCTTTCTTTTTCTTGCTGGCAGCAGTGACCATTTTAGGAGCTTCAGTACGGAGTTTCTTGCGGATTTCTTTGGTGGTCTTATCGCGGAGGTAGTAGAGTTTGGCACGTCTTACTTTGGCCTTGCGGACAACCTTTACGCTTTCGACTGATGGGAGGTGGATTGGGAAGGTCTTTTCAACACCGATGTTGTCGGTAACCTTGCGCACGGTGATAGTGGCACCGGCTTCAGCACCATGCTTCTGAGAAATAACCATGCCTTCAAAGGCCTGAACACGGGTCTTTTCTCCGTCTTTAATGCGCTGACTAATACGAATAGTCCAGCCCGGCTTGATGCCCTCGAATTTATTGGTTGCGTTGAGTCCTGATTGGAATTTGACGATATGATTCATATGTTTAGCTATTCTAACTCAAAAGCAGTTATTTATCAAGCCCCTCTAGGGTTGCCTGCAAATCTGATGGTAGTCCAGCCTCAAGAACCAAGGATTTGCCATCTTGGGTTGTGAATTCAAGCTTGTAGGCATGAAGGAATAGGCGAGTCAGGCCGGCTGGTTTTTGCCAGCCCTTAGGGCCATAAACGGGGTCACCAGCGATAGGACAACCGATAGATTGAAGGTGGACTCTGATTTGGTGGGTACGGCCCGTCTTGGGTGCTACGTCCATTAAAGTGTATTTGTCATAGCTCTTGGCGATAGACCACTCGGTGATTGCGTCTTTTCCATCGATTAGTTTTTTCCCGTCTAGTTTGATGGTTCTTTTTAGTCCTACTCGACCCATTGGGGCATCGATTGTCCCATGGCCCTCTTTCGGTCGACCATATACCAGTGCATAGTAGTGCTTCTGGATTTTTCTTGTTTGGAATAGGGACTTTAGATAGTAAAAAGAGTCATTGGTTTTGGCGACGACAAGTAGTCCGGAGGTGTCTTTGTCTAAACGATGAACAATGCCGGCTCGAGGGCTTTCGGTACCAGAGGCGATAAAGGGTTCGCCTACGTTAGTAATCCCTGGATACATTTCACTAAGCAAAGAAACTACACTTTCTTGGGTGTCGGTCGCGTTCTTTGGGTGAACAATTAATCCGGCCGGTTTATTGATGACCAGCAGATTTTCGTCTTCAAAAACGATGCTTATTTTAGATTCTTCCTGTACCATTCGAGAGTTATTTTAAGCCCTTCTTCAAGACCAATCTTTGGGTTATATCCGAGATCTTGTGTGGCTAGGGTTATGTCGGCTTGGGAATCCAAAACATCGCCATCGCGAGCTACACCAGTATAAGTTTCTTTAATATCTGAGCCAGATATTTTTTTCATGGTTTCCCAGACATGAGTTAGTGAATATCTGTTGCCGGTACCACCGTTATAGACGCTGTGGCGTGGGGCTTCGGCTTTTGCTGCTAAAATGTTTAGGTCAACAATGTTATCCACAAAAGTGAAATCCCTAGTATGGTTGCCGTCCCCGAATATCGTGGGAGGGGTTCCGTTTATTATTGATTTAGAAAAGATCGGTATAACTCCGGCATAGGCAGAAGAGGGATCCTGCCTTGGCCCAAAAACATTGAAGTATCTCAAGGAGACGACTTCTATCCCAAATACGTTTTTGAAGGCTTGGCCATAATATTCGCCAACTAATTTTTGAACGGCATAGGGTGATAATGGCTTTGGCTGGAAGTGTTCTTTTTTGGGTAATTCGTCCGTGTTGCCGTAAGCGGAAGATGATGCAGCATAAACGATCCTTTTAACGCCACCTTCTTTGGCGGCAAGGAACACATTAAAGGTCCCATCGATGTTGGTGGTGTGTGATAAGATCGGTTCGTTTATTGAGCGGGGGACAGACGGCAATGCTGCTTCGTGGAACACAAGGTTGGCGTTCTTAAAATAATCTTTGATTGAGTCAAAGTCTCTAATATCAGCTTTAATAAAAGTTATCTTGTCTTTTATTTCTTCCAAATTTTCTTCTTTGCCAGTAGAGAGGTTATCAATAATAACTATTTCTGCCGAAGGGTATTCGACGAGTAAACGCCTAACGATTGTTGAGCCGATAAAACCGGCTCCGCCAGTGACGACTATTTTTTTCATGGTGGGCAGTACAGGACTCGAACCTGTGACCCTCTCGGTGTAAACGAGATGCTCTACCAACTGAGCTAACTGCCCATGATTATTAACTGTGCGACTGGATGGGATCGAACCATCGACCGCGTCATTATAAGTGACGTGCTCTACCACTGAGCTACAGTCGCAATGATACCCTATGGTACCATTTTATTTTACGAGCGCGTAGAACTCTTTCTGCTCGATTGTCTCCTTCTTTATAAGTTCTTTTGCTATTAAATTCAACTTATCTGTTTGCTCGGCTAATATCTTCTTGGCTGAAGCAAGGCCCTTGGTGACAAGTTTTTTGATCTCCGAGTCTATCTGGTAGGCGATTGTTTCGGAGTAGTTTTTGCCTGAAGAAAAATCACGTCCCAAGAAAACTTGGTCGTCTTTTTCATGGAAAGATATTGGGCCCAGAGTATCGGACATACCGTATTGGGTAACCATTTTGCGGGCTAATTCTGAAGCAACCTTTAGGTCGTTAGAGGCACCAGTGGTAGTTTGCTTGAAGATTAATTTTTCAGCGGCGTAACCAGCCAAAAGGACAGCTAATTCTGACTCAAATTCTGGCTTTGATTTTAAGTACTTATCTTCACTTGGAACTTTCATCGTGAAGCCACCAGCCCGGCCACGAGACACGATTGAGACTTTGTGGACTTTGTCTGAGTGGGGCATGGCTGAGGCTACCAAAGCGTGACCAGCTTCGTGGTAGGCAGTGATTTCCTTTTCTTTCTTAGACATGACATGGCTGCGTCGTTCTGGGCCTAGGATAACTTTTTCGATAGCTTCGATTATGTTTAATTGAGTGATTTCGGTTTGGTTGCCACGAGCGGCAAGGATAGCAGATTCGTTTAAGAGGTTGGCTAATTCAGCACCAGAAAATCCAACAGTTCTTTCGGCGATTGGTACAAGATTTACATCCTTAGATAAAGGCTTATCCATTGCGTGAATTTTCAAGATAGCTTCACGGTCTTTTAGTGAAGGTTCATCCAAGATGACGCGGCGATCAAAACGACCTGGGCGCAATAAGGCTGGATCAAGAATATCAGGGCGGTTGGTGGCGCCCATTACAATGACGGCATTGTTGGTGTCAAAGCCATCCATCTCCACAAGAATTTGGTTTAAAGTTTGTTCGCGTTCATCGTGGCCCCCACCAAGACCGGCGCCTCGGTGTCTGCCAACAGCATCGATTTCGTCGATGAAAATAATAGACGGAGAGGTTTTTTTGGCGAGCTCAAAAGTGTCACGAACACGGTTGGCACCAACGCCAACAAACATTTCTACGAACTCAGAACCAGAAACATAGTAGAAGGGGACACGAGCTTCGTTGGCAACGGCTCTGGCTAGTAATGTTTTGCCAGTACCCGGAGAACCAACAAGTAAAACACCACGAGGAATACGAGCGCCAAGTTTGTGGAACTTTGCTGGATCTTTTAAGAATTCAACAATTTCTGTGACTTCGGCTTTGGCCTCTAATAATCCGGCGACGTCAGCAAAGGTAACTGGTTTGCGACCACCACCAGATGTGTTGGCGAGTTGGGCTTTTGATTTTCCAAAAGACAAAGCTTGGCCAGAACCTTTTTGAGCTTGGCGGAACATGTACCAGAAGATGAACCAGATAAGGGCAAAGGGGATCAAGGTTGGAATGATGTTCGAGAAGAAGGATTCTATTCCTGACGGGTCTTGTATTTGAATTTTAACAGCGTTTAGCTTTGTTTTATCAGCACCAAGATTTACCAAGGTTTCAAAAGCAGAAATTGAATTTTCTTTTTTGGTCGAGAAGATGGCTTGGTCGTTACCAATAAGTTGGATTTTGTCTCCGGTGACGTTTATTTCTTTAATACTACTAGAGTTTATTTTGCTAACAGCTTCGGAAAGAGCGATATTTGACGAAGAAGTGGTGGAACCAAAAAGCGAGGCAATTAAGGCCATTGTAAATAGGATCCCCAATACAATTAAGAAGTATTTTATGTATGCTTTCATGGACATGATTTTAGCATAAAATAACTCTTCTGGCAATCAATATTTTTTAAAAAAATTGGAGTGATTTTTTGAATTAAAAATACCCGTGAGAAGATAGCAATTTCTGCTGTCTTCTCACGGGTCGTGTGTCTTGCGCCGACGATGTTACCGCCGGCTACCTCCCTGCTGGCGCCCGCCGCGCGGCTGTTCGGCCGGGTCGTGCCCGCCAAGAGCGCGGAGGTTGTTCACCAAGCGGGCCCAGCTGTGGACTTGCTTCGCCGGGTCCTCTTCCTTCTGGGCTTCCGTCCACATCTCGTCAACCTCTGCCTGCGTGAGACCGGGGATGGTTCCCAGCATCCGCTCGGCGCGAGCGATCTCGCTTTCCACGACGAACTCGAACATCTCCTTTCGGAGATCGACGAGTTCGGTGATGAAGCCCTCCCAGTCATATCCCTTGTCGCGGGAAGAGGGGAGCGCCGCCTTCTCCTTGAACGTCTGGGTTAGCGCCGCGAGGCGATCCCAGAAGCTCGTGAAGTCGAGGGCCTTGTTGGCCTGGTGCTCGGACTGCTTGACGTAGTCGGCCCAGACTGCGTTGAGGAGCTTGCTCGCCGAGACCATCGGCGGGCGCTTTCGCTCCTCCCGGGGCTTTGCCACGGGCCGGGCCGGAATTGCCGGTACGAGGTCTGCAACGATCGCGGCAACCTTGGGGGTTGAGCGCTTGGTCTTTGCGGTGGTCGAGCCGGCTTCTGCCTTCGGGGTCTTTGCTGCCTTCGGGGTCTTTGCCATGACGTCTTGCTCCTTGCCCTAACGGGCGGATGTGCGGACAGCGGGTTGCCGTCGCGCGCTTCTTCGGATGAAAGACTCGGATGATGGCGGAATTGCCACCCGCCGAATCGAACTTTTTTAGTTGTTATGGTGCTTACCTTGTCCCTGTATTATATACCCAAACACCATAAATGTCAATACTAAAAAGACGACCCTTTTGGGGGTCGTCTTTTTAGTATTTTTGCCTGGATTTAGGCTTTCTTTTCTAGGGTAAGAGTAAGCTTGTGGTCCTTGGCATCGATGTTAAGGATAGCCATGTCATATTCTTGGCCAGCCACTAAAACTTCCTGAGGGGTTTGGCCACCGAGCTCAGCAAGGGGGATGAAGCCAATGATGTTTCCAGGTAATTCCACAAAGGCACCAGAATTGCGAACCTTTGAGATCTTGCCGCGGATTTTCTGGCCGACTTGATACATGCTGTCGATACCAGTCCATGGGTCTTCTTTTAATGCTTTAAGAGAAAGGGAAACACGGCCACCATCGAGACTGATAATCTTGGCAGTAACGGTTTCGCCGATGTGCAAGATGTCGCGTGGGTTCTCGATGAACTTCCAATCGATTTCAGAAGAGTGGATTAAGCCATCAAGAGTGTCGGTGATTTTAACGAAGGCACCAAAGTCGGTAACTTCAGTGATCGTGCCTTCAACTGTTTCGCCGATAGTAAGTTTTTGTAATTCTTCCTTAGCGGCTTCTTCTTGGATAGCACGTTCAGAAACGATAAGTTTATTTTCGGCTTCGTTGAAGTCTAAGATCTTAACTTTAAAGATTTGGCCTTTGAATTTTTGCAAAGCTTGAACAATCTTGGTTGTGTCGCCACCATCTACTTTAGGATAGTGTTCGCCAGCGAGCTGGGAAAGAGGGAGGAAGCCCTGGATGCCAGAAACTTCGACAATCAAACCGCCCTTGTTGATGTTAACAATTATAGTGTCGATGACTTCGCCAGATTCTTTCTTTTCTTTGACGTCCTGCCATGCGGTTGTAACCTGGGCAGCTTTCAAAGAAAGTTCGCGATAACCTTCGTCGTTTTCAAGCTCAAGAAGCATGGTGGAGATAGAATCACCAGCTTTTAAGACTTTCATGCGATCTGGGTTGTCGTAGAATTCGCCTGGGTAGACGATACCAATACCAACTGGACCAAGGTCAACGATGACGTTGGTTTTGGAGGTATTAATGATTGTGCCTCCTAAAATACTGCCTGGCTTTGGAAGGAAAAACTCCTCTTTTAAAAGAAGATCCTTCATTGATTTAATTTCTGCTGGTGCGTCTGCCATGTTGTGAGTTTCGATATTCTCCAAAGGACCTTTTAGACAAAGCCCTGAACGAGAAGCTCGATGTTAATTGATATCTCAAGGTCTTGGAAGAAGTATTCTCCCTTGCTTCATGAGTGGTAGAACTATACATCAAAACACAATGATTTGCAAGCCCTTAAATGTGGCAGCGGCGATTGATTATTGGGTCACAATCTGCTAAGATATAAGCAATGACGATTACCTGGTACGGTCAAAGCTGTTTCCGACTCGAAGCCAAAGAAGGCAGTATTTTAATTGACCCATTCTCAAAGGAAATCGGACTCAAGCCACCTCGAATTAAAGACGATGTCGTGCTCGTTACTCATCAGCACCATGACCACAACGCAATTGATGACGCCAACCCAGAAGCTTTTATAATTCAAAATCCTGGTGAATACGAAAACCATGGCATTGCTATTCGCGGTATCCAATCTTTCCATGACAATAAAGAGGGAACTGAACGTGGATTGAACACTATCTATATATTGAAGGCTGAAGAGCTAAATATCTGCCACTTGGGCGACCTTGGGCATGTTTTAACCGACAAGCAGGTTGAAGATATTGGCGATGTCGATATTTTAATGATTCCAGTCGGCGGAACTTACACAATCGATGCCAAAACCGCTGTGGAAGTCATCAATCAAATTGAACCAAAGATTGTTATTCCGATGCACTACAAAGTCGGTGGTTCTAATATTAAAGAAATCGAAGGGCCAGAGAAGTTTGTTAAAGAGCTTGGTTTAACTCCAGAAAAAGTCGACAAATATAAAATCGCTAAGAAGTTGTTGCCAGCCGAAGAGATTAAGTTGGTGATGTTCGAACTTTAGTAGCAGAAAGTATCGTCTTGGCTTTTGAGTCCCGGCAGTAGAAAAAAGGAGGGGGTCTGGGGCAAAAAAGCTAAGACAATACTGAATAACCATGAAAACAATTATTCACGAAATTAGACAGCAACCTCACCATGTTCGCGAAATCGCGACCATTGTTTGTACTGTAGCTGTTGCTGCTGTTGTTGTTTTTGTCTGGTTTCACTCTTTTCAAAAAAACATATATACTCTCTTGAACCCAGAAGATCAAACCCAATCACAAGATAAAGTGTTTGCTCAGGAGTCAAAATCATTGTTCGGATCTATTTTGCAGACACTCAGTGATGGTAAGGCTCAGATCGCCAGTATTTTTTCAGGGACTAGTAGCCAGTCCGAAATTATAAATATCCAAAACCAGGAAACGGTAACTGGCAGTGATAAGGCGTATCCTTTTCCCGTTTCTGGTAATCGCTAAATTATTATATGGAAGATATCAAAGGCATAAAACCAAGAGAGATTGTTGATGAGGTTCAGCAATCGTACATAGAATACGCCATGAGCGTTATTGTCGCGCGTGCTTTGCCTGATGTGCGCGATGGTTTAAAGCCGGTTCACCGCCGCATTTTGTATTCGATGCAAGAGATGGGTTTGCGTCATTCTGCTAAGTATCAAAAATCAGCTAAGGTGGTCGGTCATGCCATGGGTAATTACCACCCACACGGTGACTCTGCTATCTATGACTCCTTGGCTCGTATGGCCCAGGATTTTTCTTTGCGCTATCCATTGGTTGATGGGCAGGGTAACTTTGGTTCGGTTGATGGTGATGCTCCAGCGGCCATGCGTTACACTGAAGCTCGCTTAGATTCAATCGCGGATCAACTTCTGGCCGACATTGATAAAGATACGGTTAATTTTAGAGATAACTATGATGGCTCGCATCAGGAGCCAGTGGTTTTGCCAACCAGAATTCCAAACCTGCTTATTAATGGTACCGAAGGTATCGCTGTAGGTATGGCTACTAAAATCCCACCTCACAACTTGAGTGAAATTTTGGCTGCCATGATGCATTTGATTGATGAACCAGAAGCCGACCTCAAATCATTGATGCAATTTGTTAAAGGTCCGGATTTTCCAACAGGCGCCACAATTTACAACGAACAAGATATTACTAATGCCTATGCCACCGGTCGGGGACCAGTTGTAATGCGCGGTAAGGCAGAAATCGTGGAAGGTAAAAAGGGTTTTCAAATTATTATTTCCGAAATTCCTTATCAGGTTAACAAGTCCGAGCTAATCATTAAGATGGCTGAACTACATAAGGAAAAAAAGATTGATGGAATCAGGGACTTGCGAGATGAATCTGACAAAGACGGCATGCGTATCGCCATTGATTTAAAAAATGACGCTTTCCCTCGCAAAGTTTTGAACCAACTATACAAATACACCGAACTCCAAAAAGCTTTTCACTTTAATATGATCGCCTTGGTAGACGGTATTCAGCCTCAGACTATGGGTCTGAAGAGTTTGCTTGAGAAATTTATTGAGCATCGCAAAGAAGTTATTATCCGTCGCAGTAAATTTGATTTACAAAAAGCTAAGGATCGCGCCCATATTTTAGAAGGCTTAAAAAAGGCTTTAGATTTTATTGATGAAGTCATTAAGATTATTCGTAAGTCTGCAGACAAAGATGAGGCCTCAGCTAACTTAATTAAGCGCTTTAAGTTTTCGACACTCCAAGCTTCTGCCATTTTAGATATGCGCTTGCAGGCTCTTGCTGGATTGGAGCGCAAAAAAATTGAAGACGAGCTTGCTGAAAAAATGTCGATTATCGAATACCTCGAGAGTTTGCTTAAGAGCCCAAAGAAAATCCTCGGTGTTGTAAAGGATGAATTTAATGAAATCAAAGAAAAATTTGGCGACGAACGTCGAACAAAAGTCGTTAAGTCGGCCCTCCGAGAAATAGGGGAAGAAGAGTTAATTCCAGAAGAGGAGTCCCTATTCATGATTACTCGTGACGGATATGTTAAGCGTATGGCCCCAGACACCCTCAAGGCTCAAAAGCGTGGCGGTAAGGGCTTGATTGGTATGGCCACCAAAGAAGAAGACGTCGTTTCCCATTTCTTTTTGGCTAACACCCATGACAATTTATTATTCTTTACTAATTCCGGAAAAGTATTTCAGACAAAGGGCTATGAAGTCCCAGAATCCTCTAGACAATCAAAAGGAAAAGCCATCGTCAACTTCCTTCAGGTCTCGCCAAGTGATGTCATTACTGCCGTCGTGCCAATTCCAAAGGGTCAGAAACAAATGTATTTATTTATGGCCACAGAACATGGCGTAATCAAGAAAGTTGAAATGGATGCTTTTGAAGCGGTCCGCCGCAATGGTATGATTGCCATTAAATTAAACGCAGATGATCGTTTGGGTTGGGTCTTGCCAACTTCTGGCGATGATCAAATCTCAATGGTTACTTCTGGTGGCAATGCGATTCGGTTCAAAGAAAAAGATGTCCGCCCAATGGGTCGTGGCGCTGCTGGTGTTATCGGTGTACGCTTAGGAAAAGACGAACGTGTCGTTGGTGCCGACATGATTCCTTCAGGTGCCGAAAAGGGCCTACATCTCTTGGTGCTCATGGAAAACGGTTACGGTAAACGCTCAGCTCTCAATTCGTATAAGATTCAAAAGCGTGGTGGGCATGGTATTATGACTGCAAAATTAACCCCAAAGACCGGCAAGTTGGTTTCTGCTCACGTTACTTCCGAAGAGAACACTGAAATTATCGCCGTTTCTCTCAAGGGGCAGGTAATCCGAACTTCAATTGAAAGTATTTCTGTTCTCGGTCGAGCCACACAAGGTGTTCGCGTCATGCGTCTTGATACGGGGGATAAGCTGGCTTCCGTCGCCGTTTCATAGTGCTATAATATTTTTGTGAAAACTATCTCTGAAATAATGACCTCTAAGGTCGTTACTGTTTCTCCTCAAACTCCAATCGTGGAAGCGATTGGAGTTTTGTTGCAGGGCAATTTTAATGGTCTGCCCGTTGTTGATGATAAGGGCTTTTTGGTGGGGATATTAACCGAATACAATTTCATTGTTGGAAGTTCGTCTATCCATTTACCAACCTTGGTTAAATTGTTTGACCAGCTTGATACGTATAAAAAGGACCAATACTTGATTAAAGACGAACTTAAAGAAATATTGAAACTAAGTGTTAATGAGGTCATGAACAAAGAACCATTGACTCTTGCGCCAAGTGATTCAATTGAAAAATTAGCCCAAGTATTTAAGGAGCATCATACCGTTAATCCCATTCCCGTTGTTGACGAGGTTAAGCACTTGGTTGGTGTGGTCAGTCGTTCTGATTTGTTGAAATTTTTTGGAGACAACCAGATAGAGATTAAGCATGGCACTGAGGCGGAAGTAGATAAAAGCGTATCTATTTTTGTGAAAAATTTTGAAAATAGGTTCACCTTTGTTAGTAAGACTAGGACTAAGTGGTGGATCGTGGTCAGTTTGCTTTTTGCTCTTGTTGGCTTTGCAATTGCGTGGTTGTTGATATTGAGAGTTAACGTTTAGTTTTTTGTAGTATCATTATCTGAAGGTCGATTTGGTGATTTTGGTTATAAAAATAAAAATAAAAAATAAATGGAATGGCTTTAAGTAAAAATAGCATATTAAGGAGTAGGGAATTTTGGATTGGTTTTTTGGTTGCTGTAGTTGTTTTTGTTGGTTTAATTGAATTACAGAAGAGTAATAATCGGGCAGCGGCCTTGAGCGATCTTAATTCTAAGTTTTCAAAAATAACTAGTCCAACTGCGAGAGCAGCATTAGTTATCAGGGACGAAGCGATTATTAAGGCCAATAAGTCTTGGTTCAGTTTTTATAACTCTAGCGCTATGATGGCAAGTCCTGATGAGGAAGAAGTTGATAATAAGTGCCGTGGTAACGCAACCGATTGGACCTGCAACTTAAGGAATGACAGGGAGCTCATTGGTTCGGTTACTGGCTCCGAGGATTTTAACTTGACCCCAACTCAAGACGAAAATGGTGAGTGGCAGATTGGTGTGCCCACACCACCATGCGCTGTGTCAGACGAGGGTTGCTAGTTAAATAAATACAGCAAATCAAAAAAGATCCGCGCGCACGCGGATCTTTTTTGATTTGCTGTATAAATAAAAGTTAGATATTTTTTATCCTGCCCGACCTTGCAATTGCGTGATTGTTGATATTGAGAGTTAATGTTTAGTTTTTTTGTAGTATTATTATTTTAAGGTCGAATGTGGTTTTAAAAAATATCAAAAAAATGGCTTATAATTCAAAAAACATGTTAAAGAGCAAGGAATTTTGGATTGGTTTTTTGGTTGCTGTAGTTGTTTTTGTCGGCCTAGGAGAATTGCAAAGAGGGAGCAATCGAGCAGCAGCGTTAAGTGATCTTAATGCCAAATGGGCCACCCTAAAGGGTGATTCCCAGAAGGACATTGCGCTCACGTGGGCAACGTCTGTCATGTTTCAAAATAAATCTTGGTTTGATTTTTCAAACTCAAGTGCTGACGAAGGGGATGGAGAAGGGGATGGAGAAAAAAGACCGAGGGAATACGGCATGGAGTTCTGGAATCGTGTCAGCCCTGTTGTGCCTTCTGTTATGACGGGTTGGGGTTGGTTTAACCCAGACACAGGCGCATGGGTTGAAGGTCGCTAGTAACTAATTTAGATAAAACAAAAACGACCCAGTTGGGGTCGTTTTTGTTTTGGTGGATAACTAAAATTAAAATAAGTTTTGTTGTGATAAAATTAAAAGGTGGAACCAACTAATACACCTTTGGAAGGTTTTCTAGACCCTGATGCGGTTGTCGGGGAGTTTGGGATTTTACCCGGCATGAGAATTGCCGACTTTGGTTGCGGTGCTGGTCATATCGGAATAATGGTGGCCCAACAGGTTGGGAAGGATGGTCTTGTTGTTGCTGTCGACATAATGGAAGACAAGCTAGAGAGTATTAAGGCTAGGGCAAAAGCTTCCGGCTTAGAGAATTTAGAAATCAAAAGAGCCAACCTAGAGGTTCCAAATAATACTGGCCTTGGTGATAGTACCCAAGACCTAGTTCTTCTTATTAACATTCTTTTTCAATCAAATAAAAAATCTGACATTATTAAAGAAGCAAAAAGAGTTTTAAAAACTGGCTCACAGGTTGTTGTGGTTGATTGGAAAAAGGGGGGCGGTGGATTCGGTCCGCCTAACAACCTAAGGACAGAGGTGGTTGATATGCAAAATCTTTTTACGAACGAGGGTCTCAGTCTTGTGCGTCAGTTTAACGCTGGGCAATTCCATTACGGTTTAATTTTTAAAAAATAGTTTCTCATGAATAGTAAAAAGTTAATGTACATTTTGGTCGGTGTCATATCCGTTGCAGTTTTGATTACAATTGTTTTGGTTTTAAAGAATGTGGGTGGGTCAATTTCAAAACCAGTCACTCTTCAATTTTGGGGAGTGTTTGATGACCATAATGATTTTGACGCTACTGTAAAAAACTTTAAATCTCAAAATCCTGGAATTGATGTTAAGTATCAATTGTTTACTTTTCAGCAATATGAATCAGGATTTGTTAATGCCTTGGCAGCTGGAACAGGCCCAGATGTTCTGATGATTCACAACACTTGGCTACCTAAGCATGGTGACAAGTTGGCTCCAATGCCTGCCACAGGCGTGCCTGACACAAAAACACCATTTACTCTACAGAATTTTAAAGATCAATTTGTCGATGTTGCTTATCAGGACTTAGTGTTTAATAATCAGATTTATGGCATGCCTTTGTATACCGATACGCTGGGTCTTTATTACAACAAAGATTTGTTTAATAGTGCTGGAATTGCTCGTCCACCTCAGACATGGGATGAGGTTAATTCAGACGTCCAATTGTTGACCAAGATTGATAAGAGTAACAATGTTATTCAGTCCGGGTTTTCTTTGGGAACTGCTCGCAACATAAACCGTTCCACCGATATTTTAATGGACATGATGATTCAGTCAGGTGCTCAAATGACCTCTGTTGATCAGCGGTCAGCCAGTTTTTCTCAAAACGTTAACGGTCAGCCAGTTGGCCAAATTGCATTACAGTATTACACAAACTTTGCTAACCCTCGAAATCAGAATTATTCCTGGAACGATAGTCAGCACTACTCGATAGATGCTTTTACAGAGGGCACTGTGGCCATGATGCTCGGATACGCTCATGATACGCAAGTTATTAGATCCAAGGCGCCTCGTCTGAATTTTGCTGTCGCCCCAATGCCACAAGCATCGATAAGTGATGTTAGAAATTTTGCTAACTACTGGGCCGTTGCGGTTCCCTCAAAATCCACTAATCAGTTGCAGGCTTGGAAATTTGTAAATTATTTATCCTCAAAGGAGGGGATAACAAGTTATCTTAATGCCACAAATCGCCCTTCTGCTCGAAGGGATTTAATTGATTTACAGAGGAGTGACCCGGATACTGGGGTTTTTGCTGTTCAGGCTCTTTCTGCTCGTTCGTGGTTCCAGGCAGACAATACAGCGATAGAAGGAATTTTTGCGGACATGATTGATGATGTTAATTTTAATCGGTCTTCGCTCAAAGAAGCGATAACCCGAGCCGAATCTAGGGTTACGGTACTCATGCAACGTTAATGATAAAATATTTTTCTGTATTTATTTTAATCTTTGCTCTCGTCCTTTCTTCTCCTCGCCAAGCATCTGCCGTGGATTGGTTTCCGCTTGTGCCGTGCGGTTTGAACCAACAACCGGTCGGAGCGACTAGAAAAGATACTTTGCCTGACGGGACCCAGGTCCCTCATGACTACACCCAGCCCTGCAATCAGTGCTTGCTGATAGAGTTGGGGAAGAACGGAATTGATATGACGTTTTTTGCTATTGTGCCGTCTGTTGGTACACTTTTGTTTTTGTATGCCGGATTTAAGATTTTATTAGGCGCCCGAGAAGGTAAATCTGCTCAAGTTGCAGAGGCCCAAAAAATAATGAAGACCACCGCTACGGGTATCGCCATTATTTTAAGTTCATGGCTGATAGCTAACTTTATTTTAAAGAGTATTGCCAATGACCAAGTTGCGGCAACACCTTGGTATCAAATTCAGTGTAGAACTGGAACCTTGCTAGATATTACGTTGGGTGGTGTTAGTCAGGCGCCTAATCAAAACCAAGACCCAGCGCCCAACCCAAACCCTGGACCCAACCCTGCCCCAAATCCAGTGCCGGGAACACCGGCCCAGTGCACACAGTCCAGTCTTAATTTGTGCCAAGGGGATGGCTCTCAGGGTTGTGCAAACACAAGTTGCTCTCAGTATGCCTCCATGGTTACTGCTCAGGCTGATGGGGTTGCTACGGCCAATGTCCTAAAGGCTTTCATGGAAACGGAATCCTCTTGTGAAATAAAGGCCCATAGCGATACATCGTTTGGTTTGATGGGGCTTAAGCCAGCCACAGCCAATATTTATGCTTCCCGATGCGGTGTTTCTGCCGGTTCAGTTGATGGTGATTGGTTAATGGATCCAGCCAACGCAGAGAAAAGTATTTGTATTGCTGCCAAATACATAGACGCCATATCCAAGAGTCAGTGTGGTACTGCCATTAGAAATATTTACGCTGGGTATAATGGGGGAGAGTCAGGTGCTGGGAGTGCCTGTGCTCCAAGTATTAGTTGTAAGGGTGAGTCGAGTTGTTCTGGTGAGGCGGTAAGGCGCTGGGAGTGTTTGTATGATGATGCGGTTCACGCTACTTGCAATACTGGCTATGACCAAACTCGAAAAGGTGCAACAAGAGTTCAATTTTGCGCAACTAACCCAGGATTTTGATATGAAAAAAATACTAATCATCATTGCTGTTATATTCGGGATAGTGTCTGTGGCTCAGGCTAACACTTCGAGCGGGGAAACATTCCACTATGTTTTTCATCTCTATTATGACGCCGGTAAACTAAATACCGACAGAGACTTCAAATTTAAATACGATGTTATCCCTGGGGATTTTTCTCCCGATTCACTGGGTACCCAGTTTCCATATCATGCAGAGGTTGTGAACCTTCTGAACGAAACGGTGAGTCGTTTTGACTTTGATCCCAGGCAGGGTGATGTCAGTTTAAATAAAGGTAAAATATCAGTCAGCGCACCCTATTTTGCCGACGGACAAAAAGTTATATTTTATGATAATCAAAATCAGTCAATCTTAACCGTGCCAGTTAGCGAGAGTTCTTTCTGTAACGACGATGGTATTTGCAATGTCGACAAAGGAGAGGACTATTCTAATTGCTCCAAAGATTGCAAGAATTCTTTGCCGGTCCCATCCCAGCCGCCCCTCGATAATACAACCTCAGCAGGCGCTGGTGGGAGTATTTGGTCCAGTGTTTTGTATCTATTTGGCGGTTTGATTCTTGCTGGTCTTGCTTGGTGGTTTTATAAACGTCGCCAAAGAACTAATAGCGCCAGTTTGCCAGACATTTCTTTACCCACACCCACGACTCCTACTAATACAGGTAATAACGTATAATGTATTCAATGAAAAAAATAGTTAAAATACTAACGTTGGGCCTATTTGTTTTTGGGGCCTTATTCTTTAGGGATGCTAAGGCTGAAACTTGTGTTTTAAAAACTGCCCAATGGGATAAGAGTAGCGCAGCCTCAAGAGAAGCTGTCGGCATTACTATCACCGGCACTGGGTGTGCTGGTTGGACTGTTGCTCTTAAGATTTATGATCCTTATAATTTTTGGCCAGACAACGAGGTCGGTAATGGTACGGCGGTTTTTGGTTCAGACGACAAGGCTCGAAGCGGTTGGACAGTAGATCCTTGGCAGAGGGACCCGATATCTGGGAGCAGGTTTTATATTATAGCCCAAGCTGGTGCTGGTGCTGGTTCGACCATCGATTCGAGGGGAAACTCCATGGGCATCCTGAACGTTTCTGCTAGTGGCACAGGCAATGGTAACCCAACAATAACATTCGATCTTAATCCTAAGCAAATTGCGACAGCCAAGATTGATCTTGTTACTTATTCTTTTAAATTACACCTAGACAAGCCTGATGATTTTTTTGTGACCTGCACAGGGCGAGGGTCTCAGGGGAGCAGCTGGCAGGTCAAGAGAAAGATCGGTGGCGATACCACCTCTGTGGTTAGGAATGTTCCATTCAGGGCCGAATCTGGGAAAACAGATTATTCGTTTGATTTTGCTGAAAATTATAATTTCGGAGTGGATAATAGCTCCTATAGTTTTGTAGGTCAGATATTCTGTGGGGGAAGAAAAATATTAGAATCAGCTGCAGTTACCGTTAAGGTTGGAACACCGGCCTCTAATTGTGGCGGAGCTGGTCAGCCCGCATGTTCAGTAGATGCAACAGCGCCGAAGAGTTATTCTTTTACTATCACTAACCCTTTGGCAGGTGGGCCAAATGACTTGTTTGATATCATAAATATTGTGACTCAGTGGATAATTTATATCTCTGTTCCAATGGCCGTACTTTGGATCATGTGGGCGGGTTTCTTAATGTTGACTGCCGGTGGGACTCCAGCCAATTTTAATAAAGGCAAGGATATCCTAAAGTATGTTGTTATTGGCTTAGCCATCATCTTTATCGGCAAAGGTTTTGTAAGTTTAATCATTAGTATCATTGAGCTTAGTGGTTCTACTCCGACCACGCAGACGCAAGATGGTGGAACTGGCGCACTTGGTGGTCCTAAGAGTATGGGCTGGACCTGTAGTAGTAACTCAGATTGCAATTCCGGATTAAAATGCCAGAATACTATGTGCACGAGTGTTAATGGGAATATTGCGGGTGAGCCTTGTTTGGATAGCCAGTGTGCCCAGGGGTTGGCTTGTGATAATTCCGGTTCAGCCCAAAAGATTATTGCTGGCAGAAAAGTAGGTAGTTGCTATCAAGCCTTGTGCCAACCCAAGGACCCATATCTATTTAGCCGTCCAGACGAATACCAAAGTGTGTGCGTAGATAAAACTGGCACTAGTACCCATTCTTGCGAAAAAACATGTGTCAGTGGGAGTAAGAAAGACTCAACCTGTTACAGTAGCTTAGATTGTCAATAAAAATAATGAAAAAATATTACACAAAGTTATCGGCCTTGGTTTCCAGTCTGTATTTCTATGCTGTGCCAGTTTTGGCAAGCACACAGACTGATAGCGCTCTGGCAAATGCTCCGGGGGTAAATCTGACCATTCAAGGTTTGATGGGGATTGTGCAGGGTTTAGCTTGTTACTCGACTCAGCTGGTGACCATTGTTATGGTGGTGGTTATTGTCTGGTATGGTTTTCAGATGATGGCATCGCAAGGCAACCAAACAAAGTTTACAAACGCAAGGAAAAGTCTTGGGTATGCTGTTGTGGGCATGATCGTTATTCTAGGGGCCTACACAATCATCGCCACTGTCGCTAACACTGTCGTTGGTATAGGGGCTCAAGATTTATCCACCCGCTCTGCCACTTATACAAGGTATATTCCGTTAAATTGTTCGATTTAAAAATGTTTAAAAATATAAAAAAATATTTTCTTGTTCCGCCAACCGTCGCTACTTTATTTTTTGTGGCCACTTCAGCTTTCGCTGCTTTGCCGGCCGGTAATGCTATTACTATCGACGACGTAAGTGGAATCATTGGTGTGATGACGAGGTTTCTTATCGCAACCAGTATGGTTTTTGCCGTGTTATTTATTGTTTTGAGTGGTATAATGTTTATGGTATCACAGGGTGACCCTGGCAAGTTTAAAGAGGCAAGAGCTCGTTTAAACAGTGCTATTTGGGGAGTGGCAGTAGTTTTGGCAACAGGGGTGATAATCAATACTGTTGCATCGTTGGTGGACCGTTCTTTTTTCTGTCAGATTAGTCTTTTGGGTATTTGTCTATATTAAAAATGATTATGAATAGAATTTATATATTAGTGAAAGGGGGTGGCTATGAATAGAATTAAAAATTTAGCATACGCGGGGATTGCTTTGGTGCCCGCCGGCCTCCCTGTGACGGGAGCCCCAATAACATTGGCTGAAATCCAAGACAGAATCCAGCAGGTTGCCCAGTTCTTGATTGTTGTCAGTATGGTTATTGCTGTAATCATGATTGTTTACGGAGGCATCAGATACATGTTTGATTCTGACCCAAAGGTTGCAAAGGGTATTATCAAAAATGGTTTGATTGGTGCTGCGGTTGTCCTTGCTGTCGGCGTACTTTTGCAGACAGTCGCTGGTCTAGTAACACGTCAGTTCTTTGGTTAAACCTTTTAACACAAAGACAAACTAAAGATCGCCCAATGGGGCGATCTTTAGTTTGTCTTTTGAGGTTGAAAAAAAGACAAAAAATCTGTACACTAACTGAGCAAGTGGTTAGCCGAGGTGGCGAAATTGGCAGACGCGCCAGCCTTAGGAGCTGGTGGGAGCAATCCTGTGAGGGTTCAAATCCCTCCCTCGGCACAACGAAGTTTGGACGAAGAATATCAATAATTAACGGCTCAATCAGTTGAGCCGTTAATTATTGATATGGGTTGGGCTCTGTCACGTAGAGTGCGGGGGACTTGTACAGGGAGTCGAATCTGTGGCTACTGGTAGCCCCACTGACAAAGGTTATGTCACGCACAAAATAAGCTTTCATGGAGCCATCAGGTTTTTGGTCGTATTGATGTGGCCCGTCAACTTTTACAACTCGACCGTCTGTTTTGCCATAGATTTCAAAGTTTATGTTTTTGCCAACTATGTGGGTCTGTATAAGGATTGGACCAGGGGTATCATTGGTAAAGCGGAGATCGCTTGAGCCTGGATAAATTGTGGCATCAAATCCCTGAGGCTCGTAGTAGTGGACAGGGAATGCGTGACCTCTGCGCTCGACAATGGGCAAGCCAGCAAATATGGCAGCACGAAAGAGTGTTGTGGAGACTTGGCAAACACCACCACCATATTCATATTCAATCTTATTGTTCTTGATTACTTTTTCTGGCGCGTACCCTGTAGAAGCAACAACTTCTCCTAGGATAGTATTAAAAGAAAAAGTTTCTCCAGGTTTGATAATTAAACCATTGAATTTTTTAGAAGCAACTTTAATGTTTTGTATACGGGCTAGTGTCGATCCAGAAAAATTAGATTCGCCAATCGCCAGGCGATCGTCGACCCCAAGGGATCTTATTTTTTCTTCTGTGATTGATGGTTCGGTTTTTTTTGTAGTTAAGGTGATCTCTTTTTGGTTGGAGAGTATGGATTTTCTTATTTCTTGAGCAGAAGAAATAACGTCTAGTTCTTCTCCTTCTTGTGCCTGGGATAAAATAACTGCTTTGCCGTTGTCGATTATAAATTTAGCGTCAACTGGGTTTTTTGAAAAAGAAGCAGAAACACCAGAAAGAAAAGCATCGAGGGCATCTGTAAAACGAACATCTTCTTTGCCTGTGTAACTGCGGATATATGGCTCTAGCCAATTTTGGATAGTTTTCTTTGGGATATTAAAAGTCTTATTTTCAATGTGAATTATGGCCCCACTTTCAGGGTATTTATTAATTGTTTCTGAAAAATTTTTAACTGCTATGTGTGGAGGGGGGTTTGCCGTTTTGAGATAGGCGATTACTCCCAGCGGGAAACAAATCAAAACAATTATCCCGGCCGCAATTAGCCGGGCAATAAGCACTCGAAAAGGGGAGGGGTGCTTCATTGGTGGAATCAGTTAGAAATCTTTAATTTTTTTGTGCGGTTTTTTTCTAGTTTGGGAAGACGAATAGCAAGTATGCCATTTTTGTAGCTAGCTTTGGCACCTTCAGGGTCAACGTCGACAGGCAAAATAATGGCTCTTGAAAAAGCACCCCAGTAAAGTTCTCTGTGGAAAAAACCTTCATCTGATATAACTTCTTCTGGTTTCCTTGTGCCTTTTATTGTTAGCATGTCTTTTGTGACTTGGATATCAATATCTTCGATCTTTGAACCAGCGATAGTAGACCTTACAACAATATCATCTTCTGTTTGATAAACATCTACAGTAAGATGGCCCTCGTCTTTTGTTTTTGAAGGCTTTTTTGTGGCAGTTAGGGAGACCGGGCTATCAGTTTCTTGATTGAAATCAGAGAAGAAGTCGTTCATGGTGTTTTTTATGTTATAGATATTTCTTTTTCTGTGGCTGCGGTTAGTTTGGGGATCGCATTTGGCGATCTATGCCTCATTCTAGCAAATAATAAAGAAACAAGTAACGCCATAACACACAGTGTGCCAACAGAGAAAAGTAGGCCGCCAATTTGGTTGTCGGAGCCCGCTAAAAATATGTTAAAAGTGAAATGGAATAAGGTTGAAACTAAAACACCGATAACCACAAGTTTTTTTCTATGGTCCTGGAAAAACCAGGACAGAGCCAGGAAGTAACCAAGAAGGCCAGAAGATAGGGCATGAAGAAGTGTCGCCCCGAGAGACCTAAGGGTCCACACAGTTACAGTGATACTGATTCCGTTTGGGATGGTTCTGAAAAGTACAAGAATGTTTTCAATTGCCGCGAACCCCAACCCAGCCATCATCATATAGATCATCGCATCAACAGGCTCATCAAACGACGAGTCATTTAAAGCGACAATCTTAACTGCGTAGTATTTTAAGAACTCCTCAACAAAGGCGGCCCACAAAAAGAACAATGATCCATCGACAATGAAGTAGTCAATGGGTCCCAAGCTACCAATACGAGAGAAGGCGAGTTGCAGAAGTATCGCTAGGGGTGAGATTATTATTCCCATCAAAAAAGTTTTGGTGAGTAAGTATCGTGGTTCAGGGTGACAATCTTCTTTGAGAAATAAAAACATCCAGATTAAGCTGGGCAATAAACCAAGAGCAACTAATAATCCCGCCATAGCGAAAGGCATCACTCTATTATAAAGCTTTTTGCGGTAGATGGCGAGCAAACAAATAACACTCATAATAAAATCGACCCGCGTTAAAAGTCTGCTGACTTTTCCGCTCTACCCTCGGCTACCCGCCTGCGACGGTCTATTTTGTTTTGAGTGCTATTTGCCTTGCGTCGGCCACGACTCTATCATGAGCAATTTCTTGTCTGATATTGGGAGCTTGGAGTAAATTTCTTCAGTAACGAAAGGCATGAATGGGTGGAGAATCTTGAGGCAGGTGACCAGGGTTTCAAAAAGCATTCTCTGGGCTGATTGCTTTGTTTTCATGTCTTCGCTTGAAAGCTTGGCTTTGCTTTCTTCTATTGTTTTGTCGGCAAAGGTGTGCCAGATATAGTGGTATATTTTCTCAGAAGCGATATAGAGTTTATATTCTTCGATTTCTTTTGTAATTTCGGTCACAAAATCACTTAACTCAGAAATAAGTTTTGCATCATCTTCTTTAAGATTTGCGGATTTAATCTCGGATAAATCATCAGGCATACTCATCAGCACGAAGCGGGCAATATTCCAAAGCTTGTTGGCAAAGTTGCGGTAGCCCTTAACTCTTTGTAGGTCAAAGTTGCTGTCATTGCCCGGACCAATACCAACAACAACTGACATTCTTAGAGCATCGGCACCAAATTGCTTGATGACTTCGATCGGATCTACACCATTATCCAAAGATTTGGAGAATTTCTGGCCCTTGGCATCGCGCAGAATTCCATGAAGGTAAACTGTTTTGAAAGGAATTTCTCCCAACAGAAAACCACTCATCAAGATCATTCTGGCTACCCAAAAAAATATAATCTCATACCCAGGATTCATTAAATCCGTCGGATGATACATTTTTAGGTCCGGTGCGTTTTCGTCTGGCCAGCCAAGAGTAGAGAATGTCCATAAGGCAGAAGAGAACCAGGTGTCTAATGTGTCTGGGTCTTGTTCCCAAGCATCTATGTCTTGTGGGGCATCAATACCAACATATAATTCTGTTGGATCTTCGCGCTTGTACCAAACCGGGATTCTGTGGCCATACCAAAGCTGGCGACTAATGTTCCAGTCACGTAGGTTGTTAATCCAATTGAAATATATTTTTTCAAATCGATCGGGCATTATCGAAATCTGCTGACCAGAGACAGCCTTTTGCATGATTTCTTTTAGGGTTGTTTTCGCGCCACTGGCGATACCAGAGATAGAGGATTTTTTGATTTCAAATTCTTTGTTAACGGCAACAAACCATTGAATCTTTGGTAATGGTTCAATGGTTCCGCCAGAACGTTCAGCAACACTGATGTTCATTTCGGTGGCCTCTTCTTTTTCTAATAACCCCTGTTCTTTTAGCCAGGTGACAACTATCTCTCTGGCTTCTTTTGTTTTCTTGCCGGCAACCAACGGGCCAGCATTTTCGGTCATCTTGGCGTATTCGTTGATGACTTGAATCATGGGGAGGTTGTGTCTTTGGGCTATGTCGGCATCAATTAAGCTGTGGGCTGGGGTAACGCCAAGCGCCCCAGTTCCAAATTCTGGTTCAACAGAGTTGTCGGCAATAATTTTGACGTGAATTTTTGCTCCGGCAAATTCAAGATCATATTCTTTCCCAATGTATTCCTGGTAGCGCTTGTCGTCTGGATGAACTGCGACGGCCGTATCTCCAACTTTTGTTTCTGGGCGAGTGGTCGAAATAGAAATAGGGAAGTCCTTAGAATATCTGAAAGTGTAAAGATTGGCCTTTTCTGGTCTGTGATTAACCTCGTCATCAGAGACAGATGTTTGGCCTTTGGGGTCCCAGTTAATAACGCGGAAACCGCGGTAGATTAAACCAGCGTCGTACATCCTCTTGAAAGCAACACGAACGGCAAGGTTGCGCTGCTCATCCATCGTGAAGGCTTCACGGCTCCAGTCTAATGATGTCCCCATCTGGCGAAGCTGACGTTGCATGGTGCCACGACTTTCGGCCACAAAGTCTTCAACTTTTTTAACAAAAGCTTCACGGCCAATATCGTGCCGGTTTTTACCATCTTCTTTGATGAGTATTTTTTCTACTTTGGTATTTGTGGCAATAGCAGCATGATCTGTCCCTGGAACCCAAAGAGTTTTCTTGCCACGCATTCTTTGGAAACGAACAATTGCATCCTGCAGAGAGTATTCTAGGGCATGACCAAGATGAAGAGTGCCTGTGGCATTAGGGGGCGGGAGGGTAACAGTGAAGGTTTCTTTTCTGTCGCCAGGGAGATTGTCTGGATTAAAAAATCCGCTGTCTTCCCAGCGTTTATAGATGCCATCTTCTACGTCGACAGCGTTATATGCTTTTGGTAATTCCTCGGCCATTTATATGTATATACTACTACGTTTTAGGATTTTTAAAAGCTAAGGTTGGCCTGCATGTCTACGGATTCCCAATTTGAGTTGGTTGGATTTTTATGGTGCATAAAATATCCGGCTAGGGCGATCATTGAGGCATTGTCTCCAGTGTAAATTAAAGGCGGGCAAGAAAATTTAAAACCAGATTCTTCGGCGGATTTCTTGAGCTCGTTGCGTAGAAGTTTATTGGCCGAAACTCCACCAGAAAGGAATATACCAGAAACACCATTTTCTTTTCCGGCTTGAATGGTTTTTTTAATCAAAACATCGATGGCTGACTCTTGGAATGCGGCAGCGATATCTGATTTTGTTTGTTCGTCTAATTCAATATCCTTTTCTTTTAAGTCCCTGGTTAAATATAATACAGCTGTTTTTAAACCAGAGAAACTAAAATTGAAATCCTTGGAATGGAGCATGGGCCGGGGAAGGGGAAAACGCTTTGCATCGCCGTTTTCAGCCATTCTTGAAATTTCTGGTCCACCGGGATAACCCAAACCAAGAAGGCGAGCCACTTTATCAAAAGCCTCGCCAACAGCGTCATCCATTGTTTCGCCGATGACCTCAAAGCCTTCATAATCGTTCATTAGGACTAATTCTGTGTGACCACCAGAGACAATAAGGTTTAAGATTGGTAAATCCTTGCTTGCCCCGTCTTCGTTTAACCAGTTTGAATATATGTGGCCACGCATATGGTCGACCCCAACGAGAGGTTTGTCATGGGTCATGGCTAAGGTTTTGGCGAAAGAAATTCCAACTAAAAGAGCTGGTCCCAATCCTGGTCCATGGGTGACAGCGATCAAATCAATTTCTTTTTTAAAATCAGAAATACCCGCTTCTTTTAAAGCCGTTTCAAAAACATGGCCGATGTTTTTCATGTGCTCACGAGCGGCGAGGTTGGGGACGACACCACCGAATTCCGCATGAAGTTTTATTTGAGAAGAGACGATGTTTGCTCGTATTTTAATATCTTCCGGACCATTAATATCCAGCACAGATATGGCTGTTTCATCACACGACGTTTCGATTCCTAGGATAATCATCGAGGTTAAATATTAGCATTTTTACTGGGTTTTTTCAATTAATCATTGACGAGTGTGGTATAATTAAATCATATAAGGAGGTTTAATCATGAAGAAGTGGATGTTGAGAGCAGTGGCCCATTGCAAAGAGGGTTGCTGTACCAAGGGAGGCGCTTATGGCGCCTCCCGATTTTAACTCTTGAAAATAAGTATTTTTTGTGTCATACTCTTGTAGTTATTTTGGCCCTATCGTCTAACGGTTAGGACAGCGGCTTTTCAAGCCGTCAATAGGGGTTCGATTCCCCTTAGGGCTGCAAGGTAATAAAAACAAGACCATGAATGGTCTTGTTTTTATTTATCAACGTAACAAAATTAAATGGTTATCGTATAATGGTTATACAAAATAAAATAACCAAATAAATGAATACAAAACATGTCGTCGGGGGAGTGATAGCTCTGAGTGTGTTGGTGATGGGTGTTTCGGCTTTTGCGTCTGAGTCTAAGTCGGCAATGATTGGTAAGGGTAAAACCATTTCTCCAGCAGTAGTTTCTTGTGTTGCGACTGCTGTTGCTGGTCGTGAATCATCTTTGGCTTCGGCCCTATCTGTAAACCAAACAGCGATTCAGGTGGCCTATGGCGCTCGTGCTTCTGCTTTGGCAACGGCATACACTAAAACCACGGCCACTGACATAAAAGCTGGTGTGAAGAGTGCTTGGAGTGCGTTTAATGTTTCAGTTAGGTCTGCTGGAAAAAATTTGAAGACTGCTCAGAAATCAGCTTGGGCCACCTTTGAGAAAGCCTCTAAGGCTTGCAAAGACACCTCTGGTTTAACTGATAGTTCCGGTGTTTCTTCTGAGGTTTCTGGTCAGTAAAGAATAACAAAAGACCTCCCGATCGGGAGGTCTTTTGTTATTCTTATTTAGCAGCGCTGAGGATGTTTTCGAAAACCTTTGGTTCGTTTTCTGCGAGGTCGGCGAGAATTTTTCGGTCGATTTGGATCTCGGCTTTCAAGAGTTGGTTGATAAGCTTGGAGTAGGTAGTGCCATTGGTTCTGGCAGCAGCATTAATCTTGATGGTCCAGAGGTTGCGCATGGTTCTTTTCTTCTTTTTGCGATCAGCAAATTGGAAACTCCAAGCGTGCAATAAAGCTTCTTTGGCTTGTCTGTATTTATTTTTACGTGTCCACAAGAAACCCTTGGTATGTTCAAGTAATCGCTTGCGTCTTTTTGTGGCTCTTACGCCTCGTTTGACTCTTGGCATGATGGTTTAATTAATTAAAAATTATAGCTTTTACTTTATCAATCAATTCGTGTGGTCCAACTTTGTCGCCACGTTTATTGCGAGTTTGATTGCCAGTAGCTTTTGAATTGAAATGGTTTTGGCCAGGAGGGCGCTTCATGATTTTTCCTGTACCAGAAATCTTTATACGTTTTGCAAAAGATTTATTTGTTTTTCCTGTGAATGCCATTTTATTTGATTTCTTTCTTTATTGTGATGACCCAGCCATATGGGCCTCGTTTGATTTGTTCTTGGATTGAATAGGGGACAGTAATGTTTGTAAGGAATTGTTCAAGCTTTTGTTTGCCCATCGGTGCGAGTGCTTTTTCGCGACCACGAAGAGTAAGTTCGAGTTTAACAATGTTTCCTTCATCTAAGAATTCCAGAGCTTTCTTGGCTTTGAAGGCCATGTCGTGGGCGCCGGTTTTGAAACCAACACGCACAGTCTTAAGCTCTACGCGTTGCTTTTTGGCACCGCCAGTTTTCTTTTCCTGTCTCTCTTTTTGATAAATGTACTTACCGTAGTCCATGATCTTTGTGATCGGTGGAACGGCATTTGGGCCGACTTCAACAAGGTCCAATTCACTGTCTCGAGCCAGTTGGAGAGCCTTCTGGATAGACATGACACCGAGCTGTTTTCCTTCTGGGTCAATTACTTGAACTTCAAGGGCTCGGATCTGATTGTTTAGTTGAAGATGTTTAATCAAGCTGTATGATTTCGGTCAGTGCTTATAATAACACGGCTTATTATAAAACACAACCACTAAAGGGCTATCCTATTAATAAGGAGTAATTTTGATTGACATTGGCCCTCGGCCGGGGATATACTTGGCTCTCACGGTTTTGAACCAAAGGAGACAGGGCACCTATGGGCAAATCGAAGGCAAAGTTGAAGGTGAAGAAGCCAACCGGCGATCGGGATGGTGTGGTTGCAAAGCGGGCCTCCAAGCCTGTTCGCGTGAAAGCCAAGGGGGGGGATGGCGATACCCCCAAGAAAGTCAGTACGCTCGTCGATCGGGTGCGCCGTCGGAAGCGGGATGCTTTGCGGAAGCATCGTGTCAGTAAGGCCAATACCCCCAACGGCACGAATCTTCACGATATTGCCGAAGAGCCGCTGGACGATATCCTTGCCGACAGTGGCGGGGGCGGCCTCACCATCAGTCTGACCATCACGGCTGGCCCCTCTCGACACCTCTCTGTCGACGATGGCTCCAGCGGAGATTCTGGTCTTCCGAGCAAAGACTAGGCCACAGAGCTGGGGTGCGCATGCGCACCCCAGCTCTAATTTATTTCTTGTTTACTTTTATAATAACCAGTAGGATTAATGGTATGGAAATTAAAGTTCTCTATGAAGACAATCATTTGATTGCGGTGTATAAGCCAGCGGGGGTTTTGGTTCAGGCTGGAGAAGATGGTGGTCACGATGATGATACTCTGTATTGGCAAGTAAAGCTTTTCATTAAAGAAAGAGATAATAAACCCGGAAATGTTTTTTTGGGTGTATTGCACCGATTAGACAGGAATGTTTCAGGTGTGATCCTTTTCGCTAAGACCTCAAAGGGTGCTGCCAGATTATCTGAGCAAATCCGCGAACGAACTATTAAAAAAATTTACCATGCTGTTGTAATTGGCAAGCCCGAACCAGCGTCTGGAACGTTAGAGCACAATCTCAGCAAAGACCAGTCTTCAAAACAGTCCATGATTGACCCGGAAGGGGATATCGCCGTTTTGCATTATGAAACAATAAAATCAGGCAAAGATAATTCGTTGGTTCGGGTTGAGCTGGAGACCGGCCGGTTTCATCAGATAAGAATCCAGTTCTCAACTATCGGTCACCCAATTTTAGGGGACATGAAATACGGTGCACCAGAAATGCTGCCCGATAAATCCTTGGCCCTCTGTGCAACTGAGCTTCATTTTAAAACAGCCACTACAGACGAAGACGTAATGGTGTCTATTGATATACCCCAAGAATGGAGTATGTTTACTAAATGAGTGATCTCTGGTTTCGTAGAAAATTATATGGTTGGGGTTGGTACCCTTTGACTTGGCAGGGCTGGCTTGTAATATTTATTTACGTTGGACTAGTTGCATTATTTTCACTTACGATTAATGAATCATCTCCTGCCAGAGAGGTTGTGTTTACTTTTATTTTTCCTGTCATGTTGCTAACAATAACTCTTATCAGGGTTTGCTACAAAAAAGGCGAGAAACCTCGTTGGCAGTGGGGTAAAAGGCTCGAAGATTAGGACTTGATTTTTTGTGAAAATAGGAGTATAATATAGACTTGGGGATGAAAGGCCTCGACATTGGTTCTTTCTACAATTGACGCTGAGAGTGGATGATCGTTAACCACTTAAATTCCTCGATTAAAAATCTGTAACTGGCAATCAAAATACCAATTACGCTTTCGCCTAACCTAGTTAGGTAAGCCATTCTACCGCGATGCTCGCTAGCGGATTCTAGAGTGTCATTAGCGAACTTTAGCAGAACCGTTGTCCTTCCGAATTCTGCTGAAAAATAGTAAGGGCTAGCGTGCGTTTATTTTGTTCATTTTTTAAGCGCCCGCGAAACAACAAATGAAATATTTCAGTACACGTCATTGCGGTAAACCTTTGGACGGCGGTTCAAATCCGCCCATCTCCACCAAAAATCAAAAATCGCCTTAAGGCGATTTTTGATTTAGTCCTCACTGAGTCCTCTTTGTTTTCGGCGGGCTGAGTCTTTGGTTTTTAGAGAGGCGCGTTTGTCGTATTTCTTTTTACCGCGGGCGATACCAATGAGGAGTTTTAATCTACCCTTGGCATCGTAAATTTTTAATGGAATTAAAGTTAAACCTTGCGACTGGGCCAAATCATTAATGACGTTGATTTGTTTTTTAGATAGTAAAAGAATTCGACTAGCAGTCGGATCAAAATCAGCCGGAGTGTTGTTGGCTTGATAGGGGGAGATGGTGGCACCAATAAGTTGTGGCCGGCCATTAACCATTTTCACAAATGAACCTTTGATTGAAGCTTTGCCAGCTTTGACGGCTTTGACTTCGTGACCCTTCAAAACCAAACCCGCCTCGATTGTCTCAAGAATCTCATAGTCAAACCCCGCCTTTGAATTGTTCACATATTCAGCCATGAGGCTATAATACTTGGTTATTTAAAAAACATAAAGGACGCCTTTCGGCGTCCTTTATCCTACTTACGTTCTTCGAGAATCGTTTTAACTTTCAATTCGGCACCGGCGCGGAGAATGGTGAGTTCGATTTCGTCACCAACTTTTAATTTCTTGAGGAGTTCGACTAAATCAGTGTCTTCAGGAATTTCTTCATTGTTAACGTGGGTGATGATATCGTTTTCTTTTATACCGGCTCGGTCAGCAGGGGAACCAGGAATTACAGCGATAGAATTTGGGCGATGGTCACGAACAACTAAAGCACCTTTGTCGCGCGGTAAATGATATTGGTTCTGGAATTTTTTGTTGAGTGGTAAGCAGAGTAAGCCCAAGAATGGTTTTACGATGCGACCAAACTTGGCGATGTCTTCTAAGTCTTGTTTGGCCCAATTAATAGGAATAGCAAATCCTATGTTCTGTGCGCCAAAGATAATAGCGGTGTTGATGCCAATGGCTTCACCGTCCAAGTTGATTAACGGTCCGCCAGAATTTCCTTGGTTGATAGCAACGTCGGTTTGAAGAACGCCACGCAAGTGTTCCATTTCTCCATCAGTACCAAGAGCGGCAGAAATTGTTCGAGCCATACCAGAGATGATGCCCTTGGAAACACTGTTGCGGAATAAGCCCAAAGCATTACCGATGGCGATGACTGATTGGCCAAGTTCTAGACCTTCGGAGTTTCCAAGTTTAACGACTGGCAAATCAGTAGCTTCGATTTTAACAACTGCGATATCACTGACTGGATCACGAGCTACAACTTTGGCTGGGTATTCTTTGCCATCATTTGTAACGACGGTGTAGTCAGCATCAATGTCATAGACAACGTGTTTGTTGGTGAGGATTAATCCATCGGCCTGAACAACGAATCCTGAGCCGCCACCGACTTTAACTTTCTCTCCATTTGTAGATGGTGCGCCTTCAGTTGGCGTCTGGTTCATCCCAAAAGGATTTGGGAAAGGCATCATTGGTAATGGCATATTGCCCTGAATCTGAGGCATGAACTTTGATATGACAATACTAACAACCCCCGGGTAAGCCTTCTTAACTGCTTCGATTGGTAACGCGTCGTATTGAGTTGAATTCATTTCCATGAGGATAATATTAGCATAGGGATAAAAAATAGAAAGCCCGTTTATTCAACGGACTTTATTGTGTAGGACTCAACGGCGGTGTTGTCTTCGTTAAAGAAGAATTCACCCTCAAGCTTTTCTCCTTTTAGCACCCTTGGGAGCCAGTATTGGTCGTCTATCCACATTTTGTCGTAAGGGATGTCTTCGTTGCGGAACCACTGTGGTCTCATTTCTTCTGATTCTTGTGGTTCTCCAGACCATGTTGAGGTTGTAAAAACATGGGTATGGTAGATAGTGCCATCTTTGATATGGAAGATGAATTCGGCAACCTTGATAAGAAATGTTGTGTCAGGGATTGATACACCAATTTCTTCTTGCGTTTCACGAATAGCACATTCTTCAATGGTTTCGCCTTGGTTCTGTTTCCCTCCAGCCCCATTCCATTTATTGGCGCCGAAACCACGCTTCTTCATGGCCAGAAGAGTCTCACCAGGCTTTGTTAAAAAACAAATTGTTGACTGATGTGTCATGATCAAGTTTTATCACATTGATTTATGACAGACAATACCATTAAAGCTAGATAAAATATTAATTTTTGGTATTATGGAGCCATGTTTAATTCTCCGAGAAGTTCAATAAAGAAAGCACTACTAGAAATCACAGAAAGTGATTTTGATGTTTTGGTGCCGCCAGATTCTAAGTTGGGGGACTATTCTACTAATGTTGCTTTTATCTTGGCCAAGAAGGAAGGCAAGAAGCCAGCTGATGTTGCCAATGAATTAAGAGAAAAACTAGCCGGTGGTGTTTTGGGTTCAATGTTTGATATGCAGGTTGCCCCAAATGGATTTTTGAATTTTTATGCTAAGTCAGAATTTTTGCAGAATCAATTGGGGGAGATAAGTAAGAATGAAACTTATGGCCGAACCACTGATGGTAAAGGTAAAAAGATTATCGTTGAGTATTCTTCTCCTAATATTGCCAAGCCAATGCATGTTGGTCACTTACGTTCTAATATAATCGGCGACTCGCTGGGAAATATTTACGAAAAACTTGGCTTCGATGTTGTCCGCTGGAACTATCTTGGTGATTGGGGGACTCAATTTGGAAAAGTCATAGCTGGTTACAAAAAATGGGGAGAAGGTAAAGAAGATTTTACCATGGGTGATTTATTGCAGTGGTATGTAAAAGCTGGTGCTGAATTGCCAGAAGAAGTTGGTGCTGAAGAATTTAAAAAATTAGAAAACGGTGATTCCGAAAATAGAAAGCTCTGGGAGAGAGTTCGAGAAATTTCTATTGCTGAATTAAAAACAATTTATCAATCCCTAGGGACACGTTCCTTTGATGTCTATAAAGGTGAGAGCGACTATGAGCCTAAGCTCAAGCCATTAATAGAAGACTTGGAACAAAAAGGGTTTGCCAAGGAAAGTGAAGGGGCTTTGATTATTGATTTGGGCGAGATGACGCCAATGTTGTTGCGCAAATCAGATGGTGCCACCTTGTATGCTACTCGCGACATCACTAGTTTGCAGGATCGCATCGAAAGCCATCATCCCGATAAAATTTTATACGTCGTAGCCAACCAGCAGGCATTACATTTTGAACAATTGTTTGCCGTGGCCAAAAAATTAGGTTGGGATAAATCCGAATTAACTCACGTTAAATTCGGAATGGTTTTGGGTGAAGATGGAAAGAAGTTGGCCACTCGAGAGGGGAAGGTTGTACCGCTGCAAGAAGTGATTGATAAAATTACTGAACTCGCCAAGCAAACTGTTTTGCAAAAGAACCCTGAATCAAAGAATGTGGACGAGGTGGCTCATGTCGTTGCTATTGGTGCATTAAAATACAACGACCTCAAACAGCATCCATATTCGGATATTGAATTTGATTGGAAGGCGATGTTGGATTTGTCTGGCAACAGTGGTCCTTACATTCAGTACACCTATGCTCGCTTGGCTAACATTTTAAATAAGGCCGGAAGTTTTGGTGAAGGTGATTTAAAATTATTAGTTGAACCAACTGAGCGAGCCATGATGCGCCAACTTTTGGATTACCCTTATGCCATCCAAGAATGTGCTGAACGTTATGCTCTGAATGGCCTCGCTCTCTATTTGTATGACTTGGCCCATCTCTCAAACCAATTCTATGAACTGGTCCATGTATTGGAAGATGAGGACACTTCTCGCCGTGATGCCCGCTTGTTGCTCATCAAAACAGTTGCCCGTACTCTCAAAGACGGCCTCTCTGTATTAGGTATCCAAACCCTTGAAAGAATCTAGGTTCTGATTGAATAAGGCCACTATTTATTGTATAGTGAGTATCTATGTATGACTTCAAAGAGACAGAGTCTAGAGTAAGTAAATTCTGGGCTGACCATTCTATTTTTGAAAAGTCACTCGAGCTTCGCCGGAAGGGGAAGCGTTTCGTGTTCTGGGAGGGCCCACCAACGGCCAATGGCTTGCCTCATACCGGCCATTTCTTAACTCGTATTTATAAAGATGTTTACGGACGCTACAAAACCATGCGTGGCTTTTTCGTTTCTCGTAAAGCTGGCTGGGATACTCATGGTTTGCCAGTCGAAATCGAAATCGAAAAAGAATTAGGTTTCAATAATAAAAAGCAGGTTGAAGAATACGGTATTGCTAAATTTAATCGCAAGGCTCGCCAGAGTGTTTGGAAATATACTCACGAGTGGGAAGAGATGACACGCAAGATGGGTTTCTGGTTAGATCTCGATCACCCTTATGTTACCTACGAGAACAACTATATGGAATCGGTTTGGAGTATCTTGAAAACTGTTTCTGACAAAGGTTTGCTTTATCAGGCCCATAAAGTTGTTCCTTTCTGTGCCCGTTGCGGTACACCGCTTTCTGCCCACGAAGTTGCCCAGGGTTACAAAACCGTAAAAGATACATCGGTTTATTTGAAATTTAAAGTTAAGGATCAAGAAAATACTTTTATCTTGGCTTGGACAACCACACCATGGACCTTGCCTGGCAACGTCGCTTTGGCAGTTGGTGCAGAGGTGAATTATGTTTATGTTCAAAAAGATGGAGAAACTCTTATTCTCGCCAAAGACTTATTAGAAAAAATACTCGGTGAAGGTAACGCAATCGACAAAGAAGTTCCTGGTTCTGAATTAGTCGGCATGGAATACGAGTCATTGTTTGATGTTCCAGAATTAAAATCAGAAAATTCATACAAGGTTTATCCGGCCGACTTTGTAACCACCACTGATGGTACTGGTGTCGTCCACACTGCCGTGATGTACGGCGAAGACGATTATGTTTTAGGCACTAAATTAAATTTACCTAAGGTTCATACTGTTAACGAACAGGGCCATTTTATTGATTCAATTGGTGATGGCTTGGCAGGTAAGTATGTAAAAAGTAAGGGGACAGAAGATTTAATTATTGAAAAATTAAAAGAAAGAAATCAGTTATTTAAAGTTGAAGAATACGAACACGAATATCCATTCTGTTGGCGCTGCAACACGCCATTATTGTATTACGCTAAGACCGCTTGGTTTATCCGCACATCAGCCATCAACAAAGAATTGTTGGCCAACAATGCGACTGTAAATTGGAAACCAGAACACGTTAAAGACGGACGCTTTGGCCAGTGGATTAAAGAAGGCCGAGATTGGACTCTTTCCCGTGAACGCTATTGGGGCACCCCATTACCAATTTGGGAATGTGTTCAGTGTGATCACAAAACAACAATAGGTTCGATCAAAGAATTAGAAAAATTATCAATCGGTCAGAAAAATACTTACTATGTGATGCGTCATAGCTTAAGTACGCGTAATGAGGCAGGAACAAACATTGTAAGCTCGCACTTAGAATCAGACAAATACCATCTCACTGAAGAGGGTAAGGGGATGGTGGAACGCTCTTTGGAGTTATTGAAACTGGATGGTGTTGATGCAATTTATTCCTCACCATTTTTACGTACAAAAGAAACTGCAGAAATTGCAGGTAAGGTGTTGCATCATACTGTCGAGGTTGATGCGCGGTTGTCTGAGATTGATCGCCCAATTGAATTTGAGGGACAAACTCCAGCCGAAGGCATGGAAAAGGAAAGCGATGAATCAATAAGAACACGACTCGCAGAATTTATTAAAGAGATAGAAACAAAACATAAAAATAAGAAAATTTTGATTGTTACGCACATGCGCCCGATGTATCTATTGCAGGCGATTGCGGGTGGTTATTCTAGTGCAGAACTAAAAAATAAAGATGGTCTTAATTTTTCTTTGCCCAATCTTGCTGAAATAAGAAAATTAGAATGGCGCAATATTCCACGCAATGAATATGGTGAATTGGATTTGCACCGACCATTTATAGATGAGGTGGTTATTAAGTGTACTCAGTGTAAATCAAAGATGAGGAAGATCCCTGATTTGATTGACGTCTGGTTTGACTCTGGGGCAATGCCTTATGCTCAATGGCACTACCCATTCGAGAATAAAGATGTCTTCAAGAAACAATTCCCAGCTGATTTCATCGTTGAGGGTATGGATCAAACTCGTGGTTGGTTCTGGTCTCTCTTGGGTATTGCAACCCTGCTCGGTTATGGCGCTCCATACAAAAACGTAATGGCTCTCGGTTTCACTCTGGATTCCAAAGGTGTTAAGGAATCAAAATCAAAAGGAAACTACGTTCCAATTCTTGAATTCATGGGTCAGCATGGCTCTGATGTTTTGCGTTGGTATTTTGCTTCAACAATGACAGCTGGTGAGAATAAATCAGTTATTCCTCGCGAGATCGACGACAAATTAAAAGGTTTCTTCTTCACCCTTCAGAACTGTCTTCGCTTCTATGAATTGTATGCTGCTGAAGAAAAAGGAGAGATCGCCAAATTAACTACGCTCGATAAATGGTTGATGTCTCGTTTGTATCGAACAATAGATACTGTCACAAATAGCCTCGATACTTATGACGTTGTTGTTGCTGGCCGTGCCCTAGAGCAGTTTGTTGCCGAAGATTTATCCAACTGGTGGTTGCGTCGTTCTCGCCGTCGGAAAGAAGCTTTACCATTGCTGCGCAGTGTCTTGATTGAAGTTTCAAAATTAATCGCGCCATTTACACCATTCATGGCCGAAGATTCATATCGCCGTATGGGTGGAGAGTTAGAATCGGTCCATTTGGCTGATTGGCCAAAGGTCCAAAAGAAATATATCGATGACAAACTCGAAGCTGAGATGGTTAATGCCCGTGCTGTTATCGCCGCAGGCTTAGCTGAACGTAAAAATAAACAATTCAAAGTTCGTCAGCCTTTATCTTCTGTCACAATCAAAAACGGAAAGTTTAGTCGTGACCTTGAAGGTTTAATCAAAGAAGAATTAAACGTTAAGAAAGTTGAATACAACAAAGAACAGGAGACTGAAGTTGTTCTCGATCTTGTTTTAACTCCGGCTTTGACCCGCGAAGGTTATGCCCGCGAACTGATGCGTCAGATTCAAGACATGCGCAAAGAAGCCAAGTATCAAATGGATGAATCGGTTATGGTTGATTGGCACAGCGAAGACTCAGAAGTTGTTTCTGCTATTACTGAATGGTCCGATGCGATAAAAGCCGATACTGTCCTAAAGACCTTAGAACAAAAAGAAAAACATGGTCTCTACGACATCGAAAAAGAATCCGAGCTAGCTCCTAGTAAAAAGATTTGGTTAGGTATTAAGAAATAGAATGCGAACCAAGGCGATCGTGATTAGAAAACAGCAGGCGAATGAGTTTGATCAGATCGTTACTTTGTATTCAGAGGATTTTGGGACTATGCGAGCGATGGCGAGAGGAATCTGTCGGCCAACTTCGGTACAATCGATGCATTTGGAATTATTAAACGCTGTTGAGTTTGAGGTGATTCACGGCAAAGCCTTGCCGATTATTTCTTCGGCGGTCATGAGCCATCAGTACAATGGAATAAAAGAATCGTTGCCTAAGCTGGCAGCGGTGCAATTTTTCACAGAAGTTTTGGATAAGATTGCTTTTGAAAACGAAAAAGATACAAATCTTTGGAATTTTTTTAATGCAATGTTGGTTGATTTTGACACATTCGCAGAGGCCGAGACTTTATCTTTATTCAGAAAACACCAAGCCAACTTTTTGAGAGTTTTAGGCTATGCACCTCAGATTGATAGATGTGTTGTTTGTTCTGTTGATCCACAAACTGGTCCAGAGAGAATGGTGGCTTTGAGTACTGAGTTGGGTGGAGTGATGTGTTCTGATTGTTTTTTGGCTGGCGGGAAAGGAATTTTATTTGATAAGACTGATTTGGGTCTACTGAGTGGCGCACCGTCTGCAATGCCCGTGTCTGTAAGTAGACATTCCGCCCTAGATACTTTTTTTGAATTTACTGTTGGACGGAAGATCTCCTCTCTCAGTTTTCTTTACCAAGTTATAAAATGATATAATAAGCTATGGCTGATTTTACTCAAACACCGCTTAATCCGACACCAGTTACGCCTCCGGCAATGTCACCAGTTGCGTCTTTGGTTAGTCAGCCCCATATGTCCAAAAAAATCTTTAAATGGCTTATAGGCCTTGCTGTTGTTTTGGGAGTTATTAGTGTTTTGCTTTTTTATTTTGGGGGTTCTTCGTTTACTGAAAGTGGTGTCATTTTAAAAATAGATGGACCAACTCAAGCATCAGTGGGCGACGAGGTTATTTACAAGGTTCACTACGAAAATACAACCAAGACGACCTTAAACAATTTTAAACTTTCTTTTACGTATCCACCCAATTCGGCCGTCATCAAAGACGGACAAGTCGTTACTGATAGTGGAAACGTGCAAACTGTTAGCGAACCGGATTTGGCTCCAGGACAATCAAGAGATGAAGAGTTCCACGCTTTCCTGGTTGGCGATAGGGGGAACATAAAGGTTGCTTTGGTTAAGATTAATTTTAATGCAGGTACTATAAAATCAAGCTTCGAAAAAAGTGCCCAGCTTTCAACTACAATTTCTGATGTGCCAGTATCTGTTACGTTGGTTGGCCCACCAACCTCAGTTTCTGGCCAGCTAGTTACTTACTATCTGGATTATAGGAATCAGTCACAAGATGATATTTCAGACTTGAGATTGTCTGTTGACTATCCTGATGGATTTAAGGTTTCAAAAATAACACCAACGGCCACAACTGGTAACTCTCTCTGGAGTTTGCCCAACGTGGCTAAGGGTAATGGCGCAAGAATTATAATCCAGGGGACATTGTCGGGCAGAGAAGGTGATTCGAAGTCTTTTAATGCCACCCTCCAGCGCAATGTAAATGGAACATATGTTGATTATGAAAAAACTTCAGCCACAACCTTAATCTCTTCTCCGTTGCTAGACTTGGACACTACAATAAATGGAGACTCAAATTATATTTCTCATGCTGGGGACACCTTGCAGTACACTGTTCGCTATACCAACACATCCAATTTCACTTTTACTGGTTTGACTTTGAGTGCCAAGCTGAGTGGAGCAATGTATGATTTTTCTTCTGTTGAGCCACGTGGGGGATTCTTCGATGCCTCAACAGGAACAATTACCTGGAATTCTACAGTTGTATCGGCCTTTGATTCTTTGCAGCCTCGAGCGACTGGTACTGTTAATTTTACAGTAAAATTGAAACAAATTTCTGGGTCTGGTTCGAGTAACACCTTGGCGCATTCTGTTATTACTTTAGCAACAGATAATGTTCCGGACGCAGTTAGTGTAGATCGTATTGTCGTTAGCAATGATATCTTAACCAAGATAACCAGCCAGCCGACTTTCAGCGAGAAGATGTACTATAAAGATTCTGCCCTTGGTTCATCTGGTGCGATGCCGCCTCAATCTGGCAAGAGTACAACTTTTACAGTTCATTGGGTTGTTACAAATCCGGGCAATGGTTTATCTGGTGCAAAAATCGTGGCTACCTTGCCACAAGGTGTGACTTGGAAAAATGTTGTGAGTGTTAACGGCACTCAGACTCCGCCACCAGCCTTTAATAAAAACACATCTCAAGTCACTTGGAATATCGGCAGCCTGCCTTACGGAGTTGGTATTAGTGGTACTCCAGCCTACGAGCTAGTGTTTCAAGTTGGTGTGACCCCATCAGCGACTCAAGTTGGTTTGCCGGCTCCTGTTATCACCGCCGCATCATTATCTGGTGTAGATAGTTTCACTAAACAAAATATTGCTGTTTCCAATCTTGATTTAAATACCAATTCCACGGTTGACAGGCCCGGTGAAGGAACAGTACAATAACACTCTGATGATCGAAAAAAATAATCTCGAAAAATTAGTTGCTCTAGCCAAACGCAGAGGTTTTGTTTTCCCTGGGTCTGAGATCTATGGTGGTCTTTCCGGTTTCTATGATTTTGGTCCATTGGGAGTAGAGATGAAAAACAATTTGAAAACTTTGTGGTGGAAATGGATGACCAAAGAACACGAAGACATTGTTGGTATTGATGGCGCAATCATCACTAACCCTAAGGTCTGGGAAGCCAGCGGTCATATCAAGAGTTTTGTTGACCCTTTGGTTGAATGCAAAAAGTGCCATCACCGTTTTAAGGCCGATGATATTGAGGGCGACAAGTGTCCTGATTGCGGTGGTCCATTAACGGAGCCTAAGGTTTTTAATACTTTGGTGCCAACAAGATTGGGCGTAATTGAAGATGAAAAGATAGAAGCCTACTTAAGAGGGGAAGCCTGCCAGACAATTTATTTGAACTATAAAAATGTGCTGGACTCAACTAGAGTAAAGGTTCCTTTTGGTATCTGCCAAATCGGTAAGGCTTTTAGAAACGAAGTTACTCCTGGAAACTTTTTATACAGACAAAGAGAGTTTGAACAATGGGATCTACAATGGTTCTGTCATCCTTCTGAAATGGAGAAATGGTTTGAGTATTGGAAACAAGAAAGAATGAACTGGTTCAAGAGTATTTTTACTCATCCGGAAAATCTAGGTTTCTATAAACATGAAAAATTGGCTCATTATGCTAAGCAGGCTTTTGATATTGAATACACAGCTTCTCCGATCGGGAAAGAAATGGAAGGTGTTCACTGGCGCGGGGATTGGGACTTGTCTCGGCATGCTGAATATTCTGGTCAAGATTTGAGCTATACCGATCCAGAAACAAATGAAAAGTTTGTTCCAAATATCATCGAAACCTCAGGTGGTGTCGATAGGACCTTTTTGTTCTTGATGCTTGATGCATACACCGAAGAAGAAGAGCGTGTTGTCTTAAAGCTGAATCCAAAAATTGCTCCATACAAAGTGGCCGTTTTCCCATTGTTAAAGAACAAACCAGAATTAGTTGAGAAAGCCCGTGGCGTTTATAACGAACTCAAAAAACATTTTAACGTGGCTTGGGATGATCGTGGCAACATTGGTAAACGCTATTTTGCTCAGGACGAAATCGGTACACCATATTGTGTCACCGTTGATTTTGATACTCTAGAAAAAGAAGGGGACACCGTTACTATCCGCGACCGCGACACCATGAAGCAGGAACGCATCGCCATTTCTGAACTCAAAGACTACATCCAAAAGTCCCTCGAAAAGTAATTATTTTATAGAAATTAAAAAACTTCACTACCTTGAAGTTTTTTAATTTCGTGGTATCGTATACCAAATAAGGAGGTCTTTGACAATGGCGGTTTTGGGAAACTGGCGGGAAAAATATCCTCAATTACCAACACTTCTTGCAAATACAGTGGCCAGCAAAGTGATCCAGATTATCAAGAAGGATTTTCTGGATCTTGGTTTTTCTAGCCCTGGCGTTGCCAAGAAGATTAAGTCTTGGCCCAAATCCATGCAACAGGTGGCCGAGTGGGTGTTCCACATTTTGAGTGGGGCAGTGCGGAGCACGCCCCAACGGACACACCCAGTTGCCATCATCATTCAAGAATCTTTCGCTGATTCTTTGACTCAGTGTGGGGTCAAGATAAACGAAATTTCTTCTGAAGACCACGAGGAGATGGAAGAAATCGTTAACGAGGCATTGCCGGTGGTTCGATCCAATTTTCAGAAGACAGCGAAAGAGGACCGAGATTTCAGAGAAACAACGGACACGATCCTCGGTACAAAGAGTGACTGGAATATTTTGCTCAGAGATGCCAATGAGTACGTTCTGAGAGCGAAAAATTTGATCGAAGAAAAACGTGCGGCCAGAAGGCTTCGTGGATTCAGGAGGTTCGTATGATCCCGCAGTTAACTAGGTTGTTTTTCTCTTCTGTTCGGACCGGAGCTGTATGGGTTACGGATGCATTCGTTCGAGAATGCGAAGCCGTAGTTCGGGCTGGGGTTCGGATGATTATCTCTTTTGCCATTGCCCTTGTTCTCATTAGAGCAAGCGTGGCGTGGGATAGTCCGATTCTGATGGCTATCGGTGTTTTTGTTGGTGCCATCGGTGGACTGTATTTCCTTGTTCGTTCTTCGCCTTCACGCTTTGTGTTGAGGCTGGCTTCAAGGTTCTCTATCGAAGCCCAGAAAGAGATCAACAATTTTTCATCCATGGTTTTCATTGTCGTTGTGGTGTTGTTCTATTTGATGATGGAACAGGCTCAACGTCAGCCGAAAATCCTGTATGCCCTTTTGGGGTTATTGTTCATGTTTTTTGTGGGTATCGTTTTGCCGGGTGAAACCCAGTCGATGCTCAGCTTCAAGAAGTGGTTCCGCTTTCTTCTTTCTGCCTGCGTTATTTCCTTGATGGCTTTGACTGTTCTGCCTGAGTCGGTGGCCGATAGGGTTTTCAGTAGTCATTGGCTGGAACAGCGAACCGGTACAATTGCTATCGAGATTCCATTTTTGGTTGATTCTCAGGACCGAATCATTGATTCATCCACTGGTCAGCCGATGGAATTTTTTGAGAGAGTCTACAGCAAAGGGGAACAGCCCAAAGCCTTAAAGGGCTGGACTCTGGATGAGCGAGGGAACTATCACCTCTATAAGTGGTTCGACAAGCAAGGCAATGCCAACGAGTTGGGGGATGAGATTCAACCCATCACTCGGGCGAAGATCAAAGATATTGTTTCTCTGGCCAAACAAGCTGCTGCCAGAAAGTTGGCGGAAGAGAAAAAGACTGCCGACGAACAGAAGGCAAAGTCTGACGCTGAAGCAGTTCAGCAAAAAGCCAAAGAAGACGAAGAGGCCAAGAAATACGAAGAAAAAGAAAAGATAATCAATGACATGGTGGCAGTTCAGCGCCAAGAGCAAGAAAAGGTTAATGCTGCTGCCAGAGAACAGCTGTATAATCCAGTGCTTGTTCCAGCAGTGCTTCTTCCGCCAATTGATTCCTGGAATTTGGATAGCATGATTTACGCTAAGCCGGGCATACCGTTTATGTTCGACAAGTCTGCGGTTGAGCCAGACAAGTCTTTCATTGTCTTGAAGGTTGTTAAGGTCGATAACGCTCCTGAAAAAGGGAAGTATTTGTTGACCATCCAGCCCTGGACTGTCATAACCGAGAATGGTCATCACGACATCACCTCGTTCACCAGTAGGATTGAACTGACGGTGAGTAAGGAACAGGCAGATATCACTCGAAGAATTATGCCTACTCGTAATCCTTCCCCCAACAGTAAGTTGTCCGGAGTTATTTTTGATGCTGTCTCCGGTGGCATTTATACGGTTGTGTCACGGGGCAAAAGATTCCAGCTCATTACTGGCACATCCATCCCGCCGATAAAGTTCAAGCCGATACTTCAGAGGAAGTAGTTCGCTGACAGTTTTTTGGCCCGCTTTTCCAGCGGGCCTCTTTTTATCTCCAAACCATGTTGTGTTAATAATTTTTACGGTATAATGAATGCATCACATGAAATTAAACATTCACCCTCATTTTACTAAAGCAGTTATTGGATACATTCTTTTAGTTTTGATTGCTTCTGTTGGTATTTGGGTTTATGTTGCTAAATTTAAATACAATAAGACTGCCAAAGAATTACCACCCCCAAATTTTAAAGTCAGTGAGTACTCAGTGAGTGGAAAAGTCTCAGTGGTAAAAGGCTTTGATATAACCGTTAATGTGCCTCGAGTAATGGTGGGTGATAATGGAAATTATGTCTTGAGCGAAGATAAGGTTTTCGCCCTTAATCCAAACACAAAAATTTATCTAGTTTCTAGGGTGGGGGACAAGATTGTCAAAAAAGCCGGAACAATAAAAGACATTGTGTCTGGTAAAAATGTCACTATTTACTCGTGGGAAGACATGGCCCACCTTGATAAATTCGGCATTTCTCATGTAGACGTCACCGCTACTAAATAATCGCCAAAAACCGAGAAAAAGCAGAATAGGGGCCAAGATTGGCCCCTATTGACTTTTCCAAAAAAGAAGTGTATAAGTAAAATATGACAGTTAAGGTTTGCCATGGTGGCAATCGGCCAGCTGTTTAACAACTTCAGTAGGAGAAGGTTATGAAGAACATCGCCCGCGTACTTTCGCATTTGGCCTTGGCGGCGTTGATGGTTCTCACCTTCGACGCATGTGGCCACAATCCCAACCCAAACGTGCCCGATCCGATCCCGACAGTGGCACCGATTGTGATGAGCCCGTCTGGGACCGTGCCTGTTTTCACCGGAGCGACACAGGTGTTCACGGTCAGTGGTGGCGACGAGAAAACCTACAGTTCGACGGTATCCCCGTCGAATGGTGGCTCGGCTGTCCAACAGGGCAAGACTATTGTCCTGACGGCTGGCACGACGGCTGGCACATTCAGCCTGACTGTTTCCTCTGGTGACAAGACTGTCACGGTGGCTTTCACGGTAGTCGTTGTTCGGACGAATAGTGTCACGTTCGTTTCGTCTGACCCGGCCCCGAGCAACACGCCCATCACAGCCGCTACTTTTGTGGCTAATTATACGACAGCAGAAGACGGGCTGAAAATGAGAGTCCTCTTCTACGGCTCGAATGGCTCTCTCGTTGGGTCTAACAACTTGAATAACCCAGTACTTGGAGCATCTGGGCAAGTCTCCATTCAGGCAGCAGCATCCACTGGAGCTACTGATTTCCTGGATTTCGTTATCTACCGTGAAGGGGTCGGGGAAATTCAGCACTTCCGTTACCAGATGCACTATGTCTGGGGTAAGTAATACACCCAGTCTTCCAAATCACCATTTGGTGGTTCGGAAGACTGGGTCTTTTTAATTCTTGTGATATAATGTGGGTATGGTTGAGAGACTAAAATATCTCTTACTTTACTCCTCTGCGATTGTTTTTGGTTTGTCTTTTTTTACGCAAAATACTGGAGCTTATGTTCCTGGGTATGGCTGTACTTATGATCAAGGGTGTTTGATTGGTCCTGTTTTTGATACAGACATTAATGCCAGCCCCTCTACGGCTGATAGTTCTGTCCAATTTAATGTCTTCGGTATTACGGGCCAGTTCTTGGATTTTTGTCCCAATGAGATTGGCAACGGGGGGAAGGGGTATGTTACTGCTTTTAGGCATCTCGAAAATAATCAAGCAATCATCACTGATAGTGATATTCCTAGCTTGATAGGTCAAACAATTGGCGTTTCGTACAGTGGTGGAGCATATGGTTCATGTCCAACAGCGCCAGACCCAAGTTATTTAGGCTCGTATAGTAAGGGTGCCCCCGTTAATTTTAATGGAAATGGGGTTTTTGATTCTTCAGGCTTTCCTAATGGCGATCATTATGTTGCTGTAAGGATTACTGATGACACATTTTCTGATCAAACAAATGAGCAGGTCATTCCTTTTGCTGTCAATCATCCTTCTACTCCTTCAGGCACAGTTTGTATAAGCTCAAATACTTCAACCCACATAGACACCTCTGGTCCAAGTGGTTACTCAGACGATGTTACTGGTGACGCCGGCTATACGTGCCATGGTGGGTCTGATGTCGGGGACTATACGGCAACAGGCAGTTCTATTGGTGGGTATAATGGCCCATCTTATTATCCATCCCAAACTCAAACGCTAAGCGATGGCGGAACAATTTATTTCGATTTAACTTATTCTCAAATTCCCAATGATCCGCTTACTGTATCTTTGAGTGTTGATAGTGTTTGTGGTGACGATGCCTACTATACACCAAGCTGGACTTCTAATGGGGATAGCTTCGAAATTTATTACCGTAGGTGGAGTGGTGGGGCATGGAATTATGTAGACACTGTTTCGGGAAGTCCTTATGGCGCAATCAGGTTATCAAAGGGGACAACCTATTATTTTTATGTTCTAGCCAAAAAGAGTGGATCAAGCGATATGGCAAGTAATGTTGTTGATGGTGTGACTTGTGCTGTGCCGACTGTGAGTATTTCAGCAAATCCAGCGACTGTTGCTTATGGAGCAGCTTCAACCCTGACTTGGTCTCCATCTGATGCTGGTATTTGTACTGCTTCTGGCGATTGGAGTGGCGGGAAGAATGCTGGTGGTGATAGTGAATCAACTGGTGCATTAACCAGTGCCAAGACGTACACAATCACCTGTACCGACGCTTGGGATGGGTATGGTGCATCTGATTCGGTAACAGTAAATGTCGGTGCCCCTATTTATGGTTGTACTGATCCAGCCGCATCGAATTATAACGCTTCAGCCAATATTGATAACGGATCTTGTACGTATGTTTGTCCGCCACCATCAAGCGAAGAGACTGGTTGCGATTCTCCGGCAAATGCTTGCGGGCAGACAGCAAGTGGTACAAAAACAAGATCAAGGACATGTAATACCAGTAATGGGACGTATGGCGATTGGAGTGGATACAGTTCATGTTCTGCGTCAACCCCAGCTAATACCTGTACACCAACTGCAACCATTACCGCTGATTCAAACACTGTTGGCTATAACGGTTCAACTACAATTCGATGGAACTGCGATAATAGTAGCGCAGGGACTGTGCCAGGAATTGGTTCGGGTGTTAGTGGTTATGGCGGGACTGGTGGCTTAACTTCAAATACAACATATACATTAACCTGCAATGGTTATAATGGTTCAAATACAACTGCCAGCACAACGGTGTCTGTCTCTGGTCCAACATGTTCTATTAATGCCAATGGTGTAAGTGGCCCGATTACTGTGCCTTGGAATAGTAACGTCACCATAAATTGGTCTTCTACTAATGCTGGGTCCGGCACAGTTACTCCACCAGGTTGGTCTGGTACTTCTGGCTCGCAAACGACAGGAAACATTACGACTCCAGGAACCTATGTTTACACAGCCACCTTTAGTGGCAACGGGACAGCGTCATGTAATGAATTTGTAACAGTTAGTCCACCGGTACCAATTTTGCTTGGTGCTCCTACATATTCTCCTCCTGATTATTGCTCCGTTGGCCCTGGTGGAACTATCTCTTGGGGATACTCTGATCCATCGGGTAGCCCACAGACTGCTTATGAGGTAAAAATTGGGGGATGGAGTTCTGGAAAAATTAATTCTTCTTCTCACGTATATTCATTCCCTAATGGCACCTTGTCTTTTGGTCAAACTTACAACAATACAGAAGTGAGAGTTTGGAATTCATACGATCAGGTGTCAGATTGGTCGTCTTATGTGGCAAGTTATTCAACTCCGCCTTATGCCTATCCTGAAGTTGAGCCACCATATCAATTCACTTGGGCCACGACACCACGACCTCAACAGAATAAGCCTATTCAGTTTTATGCCAATAGTCTGTTTAGTTCCGGAGGGCAATGGTTGTGGAATTTTGGAGATGGGGGAACTTCTTCTGCCGAAAATCCATCTCACACATACGCTGCAATTGGTGCTTATAATGTAACTCTTACTGCAACTGATGCTGCCAATCAAAGTTGCCCTTACACCCAGTCCGTTAATATCCAGAAGCCAATTCCGGTTATTAAAGAAGTTGCACCAAAATAAAATAAGGATTAGTCTAAAAACCCGCTTGAGTTTGTGCGGGTTTTTAGTTACCATTTACTGGCTATGAGCGAAAATCACCCATTACCAAAACATGTTGTAAGGATAAAAAAGTTAAGGTCTTTGTTGGCTATTGTCGAGAATGCGGTTAAAGACGGGGACAATTATCTCTTCAGGAATTTATATGCCGACGAAGATGGGCAAGAGATAGACATTTTGGAGAATGGCAGAAATTCTTGTGGTGTTTTTGTATCGTGGATTTTATTGACTCTCGGTCTTATTAAGAGCCCTCACGCCACAGTGCATGCCACTGAAAAAGATATGCTAGATAGTGGTTGGTTTGAAGTAAAAGAATTAGAGCCTGGTGCAGTTATAGTTTGGGAAAAGAGGGAGGGGGCGATGTTTGATGGGGAAAGAATCCCAAAAGAGCACATAGGTTTTTATGTTGGAAACAATGCGGCGATTAGTAATGATTCAAAAAAAACCGGTTTCCCTTGGTCTCATCATGTTACTTATGACGGCACCAGAAATGTTGAGAAAATTTATTGGCATAATGATTTAGATAACGGTTAAATGAACGATATAAAAATTGATGTTCCAATCTCTGACCAGCACGATAAAACCCACGAAGAGTCGTGGGCTTATTGAATGTGTGCGCCTTGCTCTCTGTGGATGTTGATTAAGCACCATGATTTAAGTTTAGTGTTATCCCCACTAGAACTACGGGACAAACTCCTTGCCAAGAATGGATATTTGGAAAATATTGGCTTCAAACACCGTGCTCTGGCTGAAATGGGTCAAGAATATGGTTTGCCATTAACTTTTGCAAAGAAGTTTTTTTATACACCAGAAGAAAAAGAGGTTGGTATGAAAATAATAAACAATAATGTTTTGGCAGGTCATCCCGTAATTGTTTCTGTTTATTACCAATTAAATCCTGCCAAGGGTGGGCACATGGTTGTGGTTCATGGCGTTCAAGAATTCAGTGGTCAAACCATTGGTTATTATATCCAAGACCCCGATTCTTCGTTCCAGGGTCATAACTATTTCCTTCCGCGTGAGCAATTCCTTGCAGGTTGGCGAGGGGGATTAATCTATCAAGAGATAGCAGGCAATCCCGCTCCCTAGTCGCCAGCTCTTTCAATCTTTGTCAAATTATGGTAGATTTTCACTACCCAAATTTATATTTGGGGATGTAGCTCAATTGGTTAGAGCGCTTCCCTGTCACGGAAGAGGTTGCGGGTTCGAGTCCCGTCATTCCCGCCATATCATGCTTCGTCCAATGCCCACCATTCTCGGTATCGGAATACTCGCGGGAGTAGCGCTTGGTTTTTTGACGAATGCCCTCAATCCATTAGATGTCAGTGGAAGCATAAGGTTTTTATTTTTGACTTCGGTTGGTATTTTTATTGTTAGCTTGGTGACCGCTATTTTCTATGCAGTATCAGTGGCCTGGCATGAAGAAGGGCGTTATTTTTTATCAAAGTTTTTTGGACCAGAACTACCTTATTTTAAGGCTAATTTTAGGAGGGCTTTCTTGGTCGTAGTTTTGGGCCTAGCTCTATTTACATTGCGACGCTCAGGTTCTTTTACTCTTGATTTTGCGGGTGGCGCAACCGCAATTATTCTTATCATGGAAACATTATTTTCGGCTCACGATAAACACATAGAAGCTGTTTCTGACAATTAAAATATTAATCTCAACATCATGAACATATCCATAGCAGGAGACGACAAGTTGGTAGAAGTTCTTTCCAAAAGAACTGACGCAGAAGCTCGAAGGATGGAAAGGTTTTTGGCTATGCCTGATTTGTCTCGCCAAGAAGGCAGCCCTATTTTTGAGATCGTGCATCGTATTTTAAGCCAGCCTAATTTTAAAGATTTCGATGTTATCACCACACCGGAAATCGTTCGAGCAGATATGAGTTTTGATTTGTTCGATTTCCCAGCCGATCACCCCGCTCGTTCCAAGTCAGACACTTATTATGTAGATGATAATAATATTTTGCGTACCCACACGACAGTAATGTGGAATTATTATCTCGCCCAAGAAGACGTAAAAAAAAGAATGGCCGAGAATAAGCCGGTAGGGTCATTCTCTTACGGCAAGGTTTATCGTAAGGACGAAATCGATCGTAACCATATGAACGTTTTCCATCAGATGGACGGCTGGTATCTCGCCCCAAAAGATCAGCAACAAATCGGTGCCCCAGAATTAGAAAAAGTTTTAACTGATATTGCTAAGGCGGTTTTCGGTCCTGATGTTAAATACAGGTTCAACCCAGACACATTCCCTTACACTGATCCATCCCTAGAGATGGAGATTGAAGTGACTCGTTCAATTGGGGGAGTGGTAGAAACAAAATGGGTTGAGGTCTTGGGCTCTGGCGTTGTAAAAGGAAAGGTTCTGGAAAATCACGGCGTAGATTCCACCAAGTGGAATGGCTGGGCTTTCGGCTTCGGATTAGAACGCTTGGCGATTATCTCTATGGAGCTTCCAGATATTCGTTTGCTTTGGTCTCAGGACGAAAGAGTGAAGAAGCAATTGGTTCTAGGTACTCACTACAAAGAAGTCTCAAAGTATCCGCCGATTGTTCGCGATATTTCTTTTGTGGTTCATAAAGATTTCGTTCCTAATAATTATTTTGATTTGATTCGTGATATTGGCGGGGACTTGGTTGAAGAAGTTCAATTGATTGATAAATATGAAAATGCTTCAAAATTCGGACCAGATAAAATTAGCTATACTTACAGAATTACTTATCGCTCAACAGAAAGGACTCTTCAAACAGAAGAGATAGATCCTATCCAGCAAGAGGTCTACGATCGCACCAAGAAGGAGTTTGATGCAGAAGTTCGCTAGCTCCAAAAACCGGCATATTGAGCCGGTTTTTGGTTGTGTTTTTGTGGGCAATTCAGGGTTGATTTACTGGCGCCAAAATGCTAAAATAGGAGTATAAATTATGGCTGATAAAGAGCTCAAAAAACAGGAATATTCGGCCAAAGATATTCAAGTACTCGAAGGATTGGAACCGGTCCGTAAACGACCGGGTATGTATATTGGTTCAACTGGTGTTGATGGTTTACACCATTTGATTTGGGAAGTATTCGACAACTCTCTCGACGAAGCCATGGCTGGTCACGCTACCCATATCGAAGTGGCCCTTTTGGCAGACAACAAAGTAAAAGTTTCTGATAACGGTCGAGGTATCCCGACCGACATCCATCCAAAGACAAAAAAGTCAGCCCTTGAAACTGCAGCAACAGTTTTGCATGCCGGCGGCAAATTCGAGCAGGGTGCCTACAAAGTTTCTGGGGGTTTGCACGGTGTGGGTTTATCAGTTGTTAATGCTTTATCAACTTGGATGCGCGCAGAAGTTAGACGTAAGCCAGATATTTTTGCCCAGGAATATAAAATCGGTAAGCCACAAGGTCCAGTTAAAAAGGTTGGCTCCAGCAAAGAGACTGGTACAACAATCACATTTCAACCAGACCCAACAATCTTCCCTGATACTAATTTTGATTTAACTTCTATTCTCAATCACATTCGCCAGCAGGCCTATTTAACTAAAGGTATTAAGATTTCAGTTGCAGATGCCCGCAATCCCGTAATTGTTGTTGGTGCCGACGGCAAGAAAGCCGAAGCCCCTTTTGAGTACACATTCTATTTTGAGGGAGGTATCATGTCTTACGTTGATTTCTTGAATCGTGGGGAAGAAGTTAAGAATAAAACCATTTTCTACGCCGGCAAAGAACAGCAAGATATGTTTGTTGAAGTTTCCCTGCAATACATAGAAGAATTAACTAGTCGGGAATTATCTTTCGCTAACAACATTCATACCACCGAGGGCGGGACGCATTTGACTGGTTTTCGCTCGGCTTTAACTAGAATTTTAAATGACTATGCTCGCAAGAACGGTTTCTTAAAAGAAAAAGACGATAATCTTTCGGGTGAAGATGTTCGCGAGGGTTTAACTGTTGTTATTTCTATTAAATTAAGAGAGCCACAATTTGAAGGTCAGACTAAGGCTAAGCTTGGCACCACAGAAGCTCGCAATGCTGTTGAAACAGTCATGAATGTTGAGTTCACAGACTGGCTAGAGAGAAATCCAAACGACGCTCGTGCTATTTTAGATAAAGTTATTTTGGCCTCTAAGGCTCGCTTGGCGGCAAAAGCTGCTCGCGATACGGTTCTTCGCAAGGGCGCCCTAGACGGAATGACCCTGCCTGGCAAATTGGCTGACTGTTCTAGTCGTGATGCTGAAGATTCAGAGTTGTTCATTGTAGAGGGCGACTCAGCCGGTGGCTCATCTAAGCAAGCGCGCAATCGACACACCCAGGCCATTCTTCCTTTGCGCGGTAAGATTTTGAATGTTGAAAAGGCTAGCTTAGATAAAATGCTGGCCTCTCAAGAAATTCGCAATTTGATTATTGCTATGGGCACAGCTATTGCC
>JAGOSO010000009.1 GCA_018062285.1 Minisyncoccota bacterium
CCACAAAGATAGCCTTTTTATTGGCCTCTGTTTATTGCTTACTGCTGGTATCGGGCACAATGTGGGGCGCATCTATGCCATGCACACCACGCCATCCACAGAACAGCAAACGAAGACCCAAAGTGGCGTACCAACCCGTTCTACCAACATTAAAATAACGACCCCAAGCCCAAAACCTACCGACCAGAGGGTGGTGGCCTCCAAAGCTTCAAATTCAAAACTATACCACCATACTTGGTGCTCTGGATCGAAAAGAATCAAAGAATCCAACAAGATCTGGTTTGATTCTGCCACCATTGCCGAGGCCTCAGGCTACACAATAGCAAGCAATTGCACGCCTTAAAATCCTATGTTATAATAGATATCCAGGTTGGTTTGGTGACGTAGTGAGGCTAAGTTGGCGTGCCGGTAGGCAGCGACTCAGAACACAACGAACGATATCCACTAGGCCACCTGGCCTTTTCTTTATTTAAAAATAACCCAACACAATGGAGATTCGAAATATCGCAATTATTGCTCACGTTGACCACGGCAAGACAACCTTGACCGATGCTTTAATGAAACAGACCGGCATGGTGGCCGCTGATTTCACCATGGATACCAACGATATCGAACAAGAACGTGGTATTACTATTTATGCAAAAAACGCCGCTCTCTATTATAAAGACACTAAAATTAACATTGTAGACACCCCTGGACACGCTGACTTCGGATCTGAAGTAGAGCGTGTTTTACGTTCTATCGATTCTGTGTTGTTGGTTGTCGATGCTCAAGAAGGTCCAATGCCTCAAACTAAGTTCGTTTTGAAAAAAGCTCTTGAATTGGGTATCAAGCCAATCGTTATTATCAATAAAATCGACAAACCAGCCGCTAACCCAGATGAAACTCATAATAAACTTTTGGAATTATTTATGGATTTGGGTGCAACCGATGAACAATTAGATTTCCCTGTTGTTTACGCCATAGGACGTATGGGTGTTGCCAAGCTCAGCATGAAAGAAGAAGCCAAGGACTTAACCCCTATACTCGATACAATCTTAAAATACGTTCCAGCAGCTAAAGCTGATGCCAATGCACCATTACGTTTCCAGCCCTTTAATTTAGCCTATGATAACTTCTTGGGTCGTTTGGGTATCGGTCGTATGTATGAAGGCACTATACGAATGGGGGATACTGTCTACATTCGTACCCCAGGCTCTCTTCTTGGTGACAGTTCTGAGGTCAAAACTCGTACTGGTAAAATTACTAAGCTCTACACGTTTAAGGGTATGTCTCGCGTTGAATCAGATTTTGCCGAAGCAGGTGATATTGTCATGGTTGCCGGTATTCCTGATATTTACATTGGGGAAACAGTTTGTTCTACACCTGAAACAGAACCGTTGCCAGCTATTCACGTCGATGAGCCAACTATCTCTTTAAACTTTTTAGTTAATGATTCTCCATTCGCAGGCCGAGAGGGTAAGTTTGTTACTGGCCGACAAATCCGCGAAAGACTCGAGCATGAACTCGAAGTTAACATTGGTTTGAAAGTTGATTTTTCATCCAACGAATATTTCAAGGTTTATGGCCGCGGCGAATTGCACATCTCTATTCTTTTGGAAAACATGCGCCGCGAAGGTTATGAGCTTCAGGTTTCTCAACCTCAAGTTATTACCAAGGAAATTGATGGCGTAAAATTAGAACCTTTCGAGGAGGCTATCATCGATGTTCCAGAATCAACCTCTGGCGTCGTTATTCAAAAATTAAACATCCGCGCCGGTACAATGATGAACATGGAACAGCACCACGGCCAAGTTCGTATGACCTTCAAGATCCCAACTCGTGGATTACTTGGTTTCAGAAACGAATTCGTTATTGATACAAAAGGCGAGGGGATTCTCTCTAGTCGATTTGTTGATTTTGAACCTTATGCCGGCGAAATTAGAAAAAGAGCTACTGGCTCAATGGTTTCAGGTGAGACTGGCAAGACTCTTGCTTATGCCCTAGATAACCTCCAAGAACGTGGCAGATTATATATTCCTGCCAACACAGAAGTCTATGCCGGCATGGTCATTGGTGACACTTCCAAGGGCGATGATATGACGGTTAATCCAATCAAAGGCAAGAAGCTCACCAACATGCGCGCTTCTGGTTCTGATGACAATGTTATGCTTGTCCCAGCTTATACTTTAACTCTTGAACGCGGTTTGGAAGTTATGGCAGGGGATGACTATCTCGAAATCACCCCTATCAGTATTCGTCTTCGCAAACGCTTCTTAACTGAAAACGATCGTATCAAAGCCCAACGCAAAGATTAAAAAGAAGGAGCCCCATAGGGGCTCTTTTTTGTTCTGCGAAAAATAATTACAACATTCTCCCGGCAACCATCAAAGAAAAATCCTGTGGATTAAAGAGGGGATCCGGAAGAAGTTTCTCTAGTGGGACAATCTCGGCGCTTAGCTCGTAGGGGTTCATCCCCTTAGCAGGAACCCAGTAAGTAGACCCTGCGTACATCCAACCTTTTTCTTCAAGGGAATTTGCTGCATCTCTTTTTGAGGCGTAAGGTCCTGAAGACCTGGGCGCTCCGCCCTGACTACGCATCCTAACCTCAATGTAAACCATCTCGTTGCATTCCATGATCAGCCTCCCTTGAGCTTATCGTGACTTGTGATTCGAACCAGACGTCGGCTACCGCAATTTCCACATAACTTTTCTTGGATCTCTGGATCAAGAATCAGTTTGAGCTCGGTCTGAAGCTCTCTTAAGGTGAGAAGGATAAGCTGAATTTCTGCAGTGGCTAGTTCGCGCTTGGCACGAACAGAATCTTCGAAAATAGAATTCACCGTTCCTGTGAGGGTAAATGTTTTTTCGAGCCTTGCCAATATTTCCATCGCAAACACCTCACATTACAGAATACAGTACCTTATTGCCACGCGCAAGCACTCTTGGAAATGGGGGACAACTACTCAGCAAAGAAGAACCCGCCTTATGGGCGGGTTTTATACTTTGGCTTCGGAAGCTTCTTGGTGGGCTTCCTGGCAATGGAAAAATTATACCACGCGCCCATGATGCCATCTCCGGGCACTGTGGTTATTGCGATATTGTTTTCCCATGCCTTCGCCAGTCTTGGAAGTTCCTTGGTCAGTACCCTCGTGAAACTTGCGAGATTGAGGACTGCGCTACCTCGCGCGAAAACATTCTCGAGAACTTTCTTTTCTCGGAGGTGCTTTCTTAGCCCCTTGTGTTTCACAACGGACAACAGAAGATCTCTGATACCTGCTTCAGCTCGACCTATGTCCAGCATACTGTCCATGAAACGACTGACAGTTACATCTCTGCGGTGATGCATTCTTTCGACAAGAAATGATTCCACGCCCACCGAACTTTTACCCAGCATGAATGCCTCCAATTGAGCCAATCTTACCCAAAACAAGTTTCAATGTCAAAATAAAAAACTACTTACCGGCCATGTATTTGACCCAATATTCATAGAGGGCAGAGGTGGCCTTAATATCATCAAAGCAATAGAGGGCGATCTCTCGGCAACGCTTTGCTTTAAAATAAGGGGCGACTTCCATGCCTGTGATACCCTTGTCTTTGGAGCTTTCAATTCCGAAGGCTTGGCACCATAGGTGAAGTGAGCGTTTAAAACGAACAGCACCGTAGTTGGTTAGTTTATCGTAAATATCAAGATGTGGTTTGTCACCATATCGATACTGCATTAAGTTCACAGATGGTTTCACCTTCAAGGCTGCTGAACGAATCATTAAGAATGGGCAATCAAAGCTGTGACCATTAAAAGTTATGAATTGGTCGTAGTGAGTACATGTCTCCCAAAACTTTTTTAAAATTTCTTTTTCATCAGCACAGGGGACCATTAAATTACCATCAACGTCCTCTTCGACTTCATCGTTTTGTTTTTGATAATAGGTAGCACCCTTACCAGTCTCCGGATTAAGTACGGCTATGGCGACTATAAATCCAGTGAGAGGTGAGAAGCCCATGCCCTCACGGACAAGCTGACGTTCAGCATCGTCCTCAGCGCCTGCCAAAAGTAGTTCCTGGGACTTATGGTCCAATGCTTCAAAGTCTACACCAACTGTTTCGATATCAAATACGAGTTTAGGCATGATTATGGGGTTTTAATAATTAAACTTTAATTTAAATAGAATTAATTAACAAGGGACATATCCAGAGGAGATAGGGGCACGAGCGATAGGATTATTTTGTATTAAATTAATTAAATATAATTAATTCCAAAAACTATTTTTATTAAGGGGAGCGCGGTTTTTATATTAGTAGTACGTCGCACAATGTAGATTATGCGACTCATCTATAGTAATAATATGGCTATTATCGAAACATATAAAAACAGTGCTTCCTTGGCCTTGGGCACGTGAGTCATACTACCCCCTTAAACGTCCTGGGGGCTTCTAGGGAGCCTCTTTATGCGTCCCACTACCCATTTACCATCTCTATCTATTACTGGCTTCAGGGAGACCTTCAATGGCTCCTTGGGTTGATTGCCCTCCAGCTATCAATGTTATTTATTTTAAAAAATATTTTTAAAATAAATTTAATTTAATTAACAATTAAATACGTAGATTAAAAAATAAAAAAATATTTTATAAAATTTATAATCTTGGCCAGAACGAAAATCCACCCTCCAATTATTGGAGGGTGGATTAATGGAGGTCTTATTTTTTACTTTTCCGTAGGGGAGTCCCCTGCCCTGTTTCAGGCCCACCTATCGCCCGCCCTTTTTTAAGCCCTTCATATATTCCTGGATTTTAGATTTCAAGTATTTTTCTTCAGGGCCAAGTGGGCGATGTTTAGAAATTGTTTCTAAGAACTTGATCTCTTCCTGCATGTCTTTAATGATATGGTCGAATGTGTTGTCTACCTTACGCTCGGTTTTTCTAATGACGCGTCGGTTATCTAATCGATGCCATAGTTTGTCGATGTTCGTGCCCAACAATTCGTAAATAAGAATGAGCACACCAACGATAGCCGCCAACAATGCAAGAAGTAGACCATAGTTACTTAGACCATTAACAAGGCCATTGAAGAGCTTGGCGATCCATGTGCCCACAGTGGAACCTACAGCAGAACCGGTTGCCGTAACCTCAATTGATTCGACGACACTGTTCCCGGCCTTATCTATCGCTTTAACAAATACCGTCTGGGTTCCGATTCGATCAAAGGATAGTTTGTAGGGTTTGCCTGCGTCATCAACTGAAACATTCACCCAGGAACCTTCTGTGCCTAGTCTAACCTCATAATGATCAACCCCAGACAAAGCATCAGTTGTCGCAAAAATTATTTGAGGCTGAACACCATCAGCCATTATAGACTGAACTTCAAATGCCGCTGGGGCGACTGTATCTATATTGAATTGATAGTGAGTGATAGTTCCCCAAGAGTTGCCTACTTTAAACTTAATATTGAAATACTGAGTACCATCTGCGATACCACTAAAATCTGCCTTAGTGACTACTCCGTCACTCTTTGGACCAGGATTTGAGGTTGCCTTATCAGTGATAAGATAGCTTACACCTGAAACATTAGAAGGAACAGACCAGGAAAAAGCCGGACTATTGTTGTTGTACCATTTGGTTGTGTCTGGGTGTGTAGAAGATTCAACTTTTGGAGACAAATTTTCTTCTTGGCTGGAAGTTGGCGTGGCAACTTTTGGATCATTCGAAGCAGGGGCTGGGGTTGTCTCTGGTCCAGAGGAAATAGAAAGCTTACCAAGCGCATTTAATATATTTGTCCCCAATCCATCGTTTGCTAAGATTGCCCCAGAAACAAGAGATGCTGAAATTTGCCCACCAGATTTAACCCTGAATGAAACTGTCAAAACAAGCCCCGATGATCCACTGTAGCCCGGATTGGGCACTCCTCCCTCAAAAGTTATGGTCCCTTCAGAATTTGAAAAGACGGGATCTTGAGTCCATAAATTAAAGATTGAGCCAGATTTAGAGATGCTGACGACCTCAACTTTCGCAGGATCAAAAACAATTGAACCCTGGGCAGCATTTATGGCTTGCCCCTCCGTGTTTACTCTAACGACAGATGAAAAGGTTTGACCAGAAGTTTTAGAGACAGATGATGGAGAAAAATAAAGTGAGGCAGCTTCTACGTAACTACTGGGAAACGCAAAAATTAATGCAAATAATATAACTGCAAAACATCCTACAATAATATTTTTCTTATTTATCATCTCTTTACTTTATAAATTATACTACAGTGATAAATTACTAACCTAACTACTTATCCACTAATGGCGGAATAATTTTAAGATCGTCCACCAAATCCTCTTAAATATTCCAGGGTAAATCGTCTCTCTGTAATTGCCTGCACCATCATAAGCTCGAACACGAATAACACTGTGTAAATCTTGATCGGAAAGCAGATAAGGACTTCTGGCGAGAACATACTCACTATCACCTTCTTTAATCTGATAGTGATCCACGCCCGAGCCTGAATCTAAAGAATTAAAAGAAGCAAAGTGCTTACCGCTAAAAACTGTTTGATCGGAACCAATAGAGATGTCAAATTTACCAGGTTTTATAAAATCAGATTTGGTCTGTTTAGTAGAAAGATCAACACCCACAACCTTGGGCGACTCGCCGGATTTTCTAGGTACAACTTGCAGTCTGGAGGTCTTTAAGGAAAGCGAAGAACTAGTGCCAGAACCATCATTTAAAAGGACTGACGAAGCGGGGCTAAGACCAAGAGATCCTTCCCCCACTGATTTAGCTTCAAGTGTGATCGTTGCAATAGTCGCAATACTGGAATTAGCACCACCAGGCGTCCCTCCGCTTAAGAAAATTGCATCTTTTGTATAGCTTGGCTCCTTCAGCCAAATCTGAACAAAAGAACCAGCTTTAGAAATACTTTTTATCGAAAATATGCCCGGGTACAAAATTCCCAGATCAACCGCATTAATGGATGCACCTTCAGTATTTAAATATACATGCAATACCAATGTATCCCCCACCGAAAAAGTGTGCCCGGAAGTTTCAAAAACTATTTGACTAGCTTCAGCAAATCCGCCGAAAGAAAAAGTCAAAACTAATATGGCAATTGTAATTATTTTATTCATTATTTTAACCAGTCCATTGGAACAGCAAGATACTAAAATCTACGATGTTTACTTTGCTGTCATGGTTTAAATCCGCCACTCCAAGACCTTTAGAGTTTGAGGTATTCCACCAATAAAGCAAAATACTAAAATCTACGATGTTGGTTTTACCATCATGGCTAAGGTCAGAAGTTTTGGAGATAGAGCCTTTCCCCAATATAAATTGGAGTGTCTGAGAAAAAGGACTTACGATAGTACTCAACATGGCGCGAGCTTTTGTTGTGTGAGTATCTTCGACCAAAGGTTTAGTGTTAAAACTAAGAGTATAAGCACCATCACTATCAGCAACAACTTTATTGATTATTTCATCAGAAAAAACATGCACATTAACTTCTGAAATTGGTTGAGCCTGACCAAAAATTCTAATAGTGTCACCTTTTGCCAACTGAGCCGAACTTATATCAATGGTAGGTGGTAACAAAACATCGGTAAGAGAAACTGTAGTATCGACGGTAACATTAACGATAAAGCTTATTGTTAATGATTTTCTTCCATTAGGATCCTGGGAGCTTAAACTGATAGTGTTGGATCCAGCTGGGACATTGCTAATGGTTGTTTGGAATTTAGCATTTGCACCGGCCTGGATAGAGGCAACCGAACTTCCGTTGTTGTATATTGTAACCGTAGATTGAGGATAAGATGTGCCACTAAGAATCACGGTGCCGGCACCAGTTGGCGT
>JAGOSO010000010.1 GCA_018062285.1 Minisyncoccota bacterium
GAGTGTTACAATAGATGGGCAACCAGTTGAGTCTGTCATGGCTAACTATCTATTCCATGGTCTGTATGTGCCTAAAGGGGAGCATGATATTCAATTTAATTATGTGGGGATATAGAGATGCTTTTTTATTAATAAAAACTTGAAAAAAGAGGCTAAAAATGGTATATTTCCCATATGATATCTCTCTCTAAGATTCGGGAACGTATTACCTATTTTATTACTCACAAGTTCTTTAAGAACTTTGCTATTTTACAAGTTGGCAACATGGGTAGCAATATAATCCAAGCCGTAGTTGGTATTGCTCTTGCCCGTATCTTGCAACCTGAGTATTACGGTATTTATGCTCTTGTTTTTAGCCTTGCTGGTTTGATGTCTATTTTTATGGGTGTTGGCGCTCAAGACGCTGTTACTACTATTTTGGGCGGAGCTTACGAGAGGAAGGACGAAAAACATGTCCATGAGGCTCTGGCATTTCTCGCCAAGATCACCGCCATTACGGGCGTTATCGTTTTTATCAGCGCATGTTTTGCCCCTCTTGTTGCGAAGCTCCTTTATCATAACTATCTAATCGGCGTATATGCCGCAGTTATAATGATTGCTTCCATTATTTCGACCACGGCATATTCTTTTTCAAGTATCATGCTTCAGGTTGTTGGTAAGTTTAAGGTCATGACAGCTCTTAGTATTTTGGATACCCTCGCCAGAGCATTACTGGCCTTAACCTTCGTTCTCCTTGGCTATAAAGTCTTTGGTATTGTCGTTGGACATTTGATGGGATCTTTTGTCGTCTTTGTCGCATCTCTGATTTCTTGGAATAATGCCCGGAATGAATTCCCAATTATTCCTAAAGTATCGACCCTGATCAGTCATGTTCCCAGGGTGAGCATCAGGAAATATATCGGCTTTAGTTTTTGGATTGCTATTGATCGTAATTTGGCGAATCTCTATAATATTTTGCCAGTATTTTTAACTGGAGTATTTATCTTGCCGGGAGAAGTCCCTTATTTTAAGCTCGCGTTTGGTTACATGAATCTGGCAACAAGTTTTTTGAGTCCAATTGGGACTCTTTTGAATGTTGAGTTTCCAAAAATGCAGGTTCATAGTCATCAAAAATTAGCTCGTAACTTTGTTAGAGTTTCTCTTTACAGTTTCGCTCTTTCCACTGTTGTCGCGGCTGGAGCAGCTATCGCCTCGCCAATTGTTTTTAGGATAATCTATGGAACTAAATATCTTCCAAGCATACCTTTTGTTTTTGGCTTGTTTTTCTATGGAGCAATTTTGGGGCTAGGGATTGGTCTTGGTTCTATCTTGCGGGCAATGAATCGAGTTATGTTTTCGATTAGGTTGCACATCATAACCTTGACCATAGGTATACCTCTTGGTTTGTTTTTGATAAAAAAATGGGGATTGTGGGGTACTGTCATCCTGGTATCCCTTTGGTATGTGTCGGTTACTATAATCGCATTTTTTTACGTGCTGCATGTTTTGCGAGATCATGATAAAGAAACAAAAAATGAAACAGTGGCCCAAAATTAGATCAACAAAAGATGCCCTTATTTTTTCCTTGCCTTATATTAAAGGCAAGGCTTTGGATGCGGGTGGTGGGTCCGTAGCCAAATATCGATCAATTATCCTTTCTAATGCTTCAGAGTATGTCTGTTTAGATGGTCAGGCTGGAGGCTACACCGATGTCGTCGGTGATGTTTTGAATATGCCTTTTAAGGATGAGAGTTTTGACACCGTTGTTTGTAACCAGGTTCTTGAGCACGTTCCTGGGCCATTTAAGTTGATTGAAGAGGCTTGGCGTGTTTTGAAACCAGGAAGTTATTTTATTTGCACTGCTCCATTTTTGGAACCAGTCCATGCTGATCCTGGTGATTATTTCCGGTATACCCAGCAGGGGTTAGAAGAGATTTGCAAGAAGCAAGGTTTTTCGATAGTACACAGTCAAACTTATGGAGGGTTTTTTACCGTTATGTATTCCTTCCTAAAGTTTACCTGGCTTAGTCCTTATAAAAAATTATCAATAAATCAAAAAAGAGTTTCTCGCTTATTGGGTAAGATTTTCTTTTTCTTGGACCGTCTAACTCCGCCAGGGATTATTTATTCAGACGTTTTAATTATTGCTAAAAAGAAATGAGAATCATGACCATTATTGATGGTTTCCCGCCGGAGCATTCAGGGGGTAGCGAACACGTCGCCCTAAATCTTTCTCTTGGCATTAAGGATGCTGGCAACGAGGTCGTCGTCGTAACAACAACTCAAGATAAAAAAATGGAAGGGGAGAGTTCGCATGAAGGCCTGCGCATTATAAGAATTTTTTCATCTTATGATAGTAAGTTTTTAGAATCTTATCTTGGGGTTTTTAACCCATTTATTAAGAATAAGTTTGTAAAGACAATAAAGTCAGAGAAACCAGACATTGTTCATTTTCACAATATCCATAAACACATTTCTTATGCCGCTTTTAAGTGGGTTCGGGATAATTCACGGGCTAGTATTTTTTTTACAGCCCACGATGTAATGAGTTTTTCTTATTCAAGATTGACTCACTTTATCGATCCAGCCAACCCTGTTTCTGGCGGCGGCCATAGTTACAAGTTGAGTTTTTTTGAAATTCTACGTCAGGCTGGTCGCGCCTATAATCCTTTTAGAAATACCTTGATTAGAAACTATTTTTTAAATGTAAAAAAAATATTTGTTGTGTCTGATGCTCTGGGTCAAGCATTTATTCAGAATGGAATATCAAATGTGCAGACTATCTATAATGGTATAGATATGTCACGTTTAAATTTGTCAGAAGAAGATGTGAAAACTTTTAAAAATAGGTATTCTTTAAATAATAAAAAAGTTATCTTGTTTGCCGGCCGATCTATGAGCGCAAAAGGGCTCGTGCCGTTAATTAATAGCCTGCCAGCAGTTATTTCAAAAGTTCCGAATGCTGTCTTGGCGATTGCGATAAATCCTTTCGGTAAATACGCAGATTTTATAAGAGGGGTAATTTCTAAAATGAATCTAACTCAACACATTGTTATTTTGGGGTTGCTTAAGGATAGAGAGTGGTCGGCCATGTTTAACGCTGTAGATGTTGTGACTGTGCCGTCTATTTATTTTGACCCAGCCCCTCTTGTTACCATGGAAGCAATGGCCGCCAAAAAACCAGTTGTCGGTACTTGCTTTGGTGGTACGCCAGAAATAATGGAAGACAAGGAAACAGGCTTTGTTGTTAATCCATACAATCAGGGGTTGTTGTCTGACAAAATAATTGAGCTCTTAAATGATGAGATTTTGAGTCAAAAATTTGGGCTTAAGGGCTTTGAAAGACTTAAGTCCAGCTTTACAATAAAACATCAGGTGTCAGAGGTTTTGCAGGCTTACGCAACCCTAAAATAAAAATTGTTGTAATAACTTTTTGATTAAGTTATTATATTCCATATGTTCAATAAACCATTGCTAGTCAAAGTTTTGCGCTGGGGCATCTACCTATTAGCCCTCACTCCGTTGGTTATTTTTTCTCAGTACATTTCGCCGTTCCATTTTGGCAAGGTTGTGGTTTTCCGTAGTGTGGTAGAAGTCATGGCTGTTTTGTTTTTACTTCTGGTTTGGCAAGACCGATCCTATTTGCCTAAAAGAGACCATTTTTTCTGGGCATTTCTCGCTTTTACTTCAGCGTATACTCTCTCAACCTTTGCTAGCATAAATGTCTATCAGAGTTTCTGGGGGACGCTTGAGAGGATGGGTGGCGCCTATAGTTTCTGGCATTATTTTGTATTTTACTTAATCGCTACTTCTGTTCTTAGAACAAAAGAAGAGTGGTTTAATTTATTAAAAATAACAGTTGGTGTCGGTGTCCTATCTGCTATTTATGGTTTTGGTCAAAGAACCGACATAACTTTCTTTATTGGGTCTGGAGGACGTGAACGTATTTTTGGAACAATTGGGAATCCGGCTTTATTTGCGGGCTATCAGATATTAAATGTTTTTATTGCTTTAATTCTTGGTTTTGAATCTAAAAAGATAAGAGATCGCAACCTTTTGTTTGCCTCAGCTGCCCTTATGGGCATTGCTGTTTTCATGACGGCTGTCCGTGGTTCTCTTGCTGGTTTAAGTATCGGTCTGTTAGTTTTTGCTGGCTTGTATTTCTTCCAGACTAATTCAGCCAAGTCTCGCAAAGTTTTTATGGGTTTAGTTGGACTCGCTGTTGTGTTTGTATGCTTCGCTTTTTCTTTTAAAAATACATCGCTTGTCAAAGATTCTCCATATCTTAGACGAGTCACAGATTTTTCAGTTTCTAATTATACTGTTCAGACTCGTTTTTGGGCTTGGCAGGCTGGACTAAAAGGTTGGAGTGAAAGTCCAAAGAAGATTCTTTTGGGTTGGGGCCCAGAGAATTTCAACATTCCATTCTCTAAATATTTTAACCCTAAGTTTTTCAATGGCCCTGGTTCCGAAACTCTGTTTGACAGGGCTCACAACATGTTCGTTGAGATCTTGGTCACTATGGGTGCTATTGGTCTAATTGCTTATCTCAGTTTGTTTTTCGTAATATTTAAAACTTTTTGGAAACTAAAGAATAAACCCGAATATACTGTTCCGGCCATTGGCTTTATTGCCATGACGGTTGCTTATGCTATTCACAATTCATTTATTTTCGATACCTCTACTAACTTCATTGTGTTTTTCACAGCCTTGGGATTCATGTCTTGGGTGAATCGTGCGGAAGATGGCAAGAGTGTTGCGGGTAAGCCAATTTTTTCAACAGAAATTGTTGCTGTTGTCGGGGCATTGTCTTTGGTTGTCGCTGGGTATTTGGTATATACAACAAACATTAAGACATCCAATGCCAACTATGCAACAACTCGAGGCATAGTTGCTGGTTGGAACAATGATACTAATGCGGCGCTAGCTAGTTACACAAAAGCAACTTCGTATGATGTGGCCGGAAGATATGAATATCGCAATCGCTTTGCCCAATATCTTTTGGATTTAAGTTCAACTGAAGATATTAATACAGAAAAAATTCAGGATGCATTTAAGTCGGCAATTACTCTTGAAAATAAGAACATTGAAGAAAATCCGCTTGATTATTTGCCAGAATTATACGCGTCAAGATTGAATATTATTTTAGGTAAATCTGACCCTAAGTCCCCATATAACGATATTGCTCTCGCTCATTCATTTAAGGCTTTGAGTTATTCCGATACTTTCGTCCGTACTTACTATGAAATTGGTCAGGCTTATCTTAATAAAAAAGATTACCCGAACGCTTTGGTTCAATTCCAGAAAGCCGTTGTTCTTAATCCGGACGTAGGCATTTCTTATTGGTATCTTGGAGCTGTTGAATTGCAATTAGGGCAAACCGAAAAAGGTCTAGCCGATATGGATCTAGGCATTAAGAAGGGTTATGTTGCAACAGAATCGGATTACTTAACTCTCGCCAGTACCTATATCAAAAGAAATGACTTTGATCATCTCGTCACTATTTATGAAGGGTTAACAAGTGTTAATAAAACTAATGCTAATTACACTGCTTCTTTGGCCGTTGCATATTCTAAGGTTGGCAGAATAGATGATGCTGTTATTGCAGCTCATAAAACTGCTCAGATAGATCCGAATTTTGGGCCAGAAGCTAAAAGGTTTGTCGAGTCACTTGGTCGTCAGTGGTAGATTATAAATAATTAAAACCCCATGCTCTTGGCATGGGGTTTTAATTATTTATTTGCCTGCTTGGGATAAGGCGATGCGGATGGTCTTTAAAATAATACCAAGATCCAGCAGGAGAGAACGATTTTTGATGTAGTAAAGGTCGTACTTTAATTTTTCAGCGGAGTCCTTAATTGAAGCACCATAAGGGTAATTGATTTGGGCCCAACCAGAAAGGCCTGGTTTGATTAAGTAGCGTTCTTCGTAGAAAGGGACTTCTTTTTTAAGGGTGTCGTGGAATTCTGGTCTTTCTGCGCGTGGTCCCACTAAGGACATTTCTCCTCTCAGGATGTTCCATATTTGTGGAAGTTCATCGATTCTACTTCGGCGCAAGAATTTGCCGATACCGGTAATCCTGGAATCTCCGTCTCGTGCCCAGACAGCGCCAGTAGTGGCCTCAGCGTCAGGCCTCATAGTCCTGAATTTAATTATCTTGAATGGTCTGCCGAGCTGGCCAATTCTTGTTTGGGTATAAAACAGTGGACCTGGAGAATTTAATTTTAAAGCTAAAATAACGAATGGATAAAGTGCAAGAGATAACGTTCCAAAAATCAAACTGAAAGAAACATCGTAGAATCTCTTAAGTGTTTCATAGATGCCCTTGTTGCCCTCGGTTAGGTTTTCTAAAAACCAAATTTGATCTATCGCATCTAGTGGTACCTTGCCGGTGGTGAGTTCGTAGAATGTGGCGAGACTACAAAAGTTTATTTTTTTACCCAGTGCGTTGTAGAAGATTTCTCTGACATATTGAATTTCATAGGCTTTAGGGCTAATTACAATAGTGTCCAGGTTTGGGATTGATATCGCCTCAGAGAGCTTTTGGACTTGTTCAGTGTCTACAATTCCTTTAATAGTGTAACCAAGTTGTGGATTTTCGTTCACGAATCCGGCTAATTCTTTGGCTTGGTCATTGTCTCCGACGACTATAGCAATTTTTTTGAATTTGGTTTCAACTATGCTGTTAAATAGATATCGACCAGCAAACCCTAGGATGGTGAATATGGCGATAAATAAAAGTAGATTGGTTTTTGGTGCGATGCCAAAGTATGGAATTAAGTAGAAGAATCCGATTGATACGACAGAAGAGGCAATTATTGATTCAAAAAATCGAGAGTAGAAAAACATCCCATTCCTTAGTGTGCGTTGGTCGTAAAGACTGGCAATGTAGAAGACCAGTAACCAGATCGCGAAGATGATCGTAAATGGTAGGAAGTGATGAGAAAAATTTTGGGATAAGTTGCCCTCATAACGCAAAAGAAGCATTGCGACGAGAGAGCCGTAGAGCAGGGCTATGTCTGTAAATATTAGAGTAAAATGACGCATATTGGATGTTTATATAATACCATATTTTTAGAATAAGGCAACCTTAATCCATATTCCATAATCTTACTACTAATCATGATATAATTGAATAACTTTTAATAGAATAAATATCAAAATGAGCAAACACTTAAAATTAATAGCCAATCTCGTATTCCTTGTTATTTTAGCCCAAATAAGACCGGGTTTGGCTTCGGCTAATGTGCTTGGTGAAAAACACACTTT
>JAGOSO010000004.1:0-70445 GCA_018062285.1 Minisyncoccota bacterium
TAACGTCGGCATCGGCACAACCACCCCTCTAACTAAATTTGAAGTCCAAGGCACTGCTTCTGCCTCAAACTTATTGACTGTAGGTTCTTTGCAAGTAGCCAACGGCGGAGCCACTGTTAGTTATTCAAGATTCGGCACATCAGCAACCACTCACGGTCTCTCTGCTTCTAATGATTTGCTTGTTTCTGGCAACTTCGAAACTGACGGAAGTATTTTTGCAGATGGTAACCTTACAGTTTCAGGGACCCTTACTGCTGGAGCGCTTGTGTATAGTACTTCATCTGTTTCATCAAACTTTGAAGTCGGTGGCTACGCTTCTGTCAGTAGATTCTTTGCTCAAGACGGAAGTGCTTCTCTACCAAGTTATACTTTTGCAAATAACCAAAACACCGGCCTATACCGTGTCGGTACCAACGTCCTCGGTTTCACCACTGGTGGCACTCAACGTTTCCGAATCGGGGATACTGGCGCTTCTTTGTCTGTCCCATTTGAATTAACTGCCACAGCCTCTATTTCTGGCAATGCTTATATTAACGGCAACGTCGGTATTGGAACGACTAGTCCGGTGACAGCTGACGGGTCTTCAAGAACTCTTCAGATTGGCAATACTGTCGCTATGCAAAACGTAGTAGGTAACCAAGCGCTTTATGGAAACAATGTTTACTATGATGGAAGTTGGAAATATATAACTTCTTCAGAAGCAGCTGCGATGAGAATGTACTTTGGTGATATTGCCTTCCACGCAGCATTGAGTGGCCCTGCTGGAAGCACTGTTTCTGGATGGGACAATACAGCTGTCAAAATGATAATTAAAAATGGCGGCAACGTCGGTATTGGAACGACTAGCCCATTAAATCTATTGAATTTATATGGTGCAGATGGAACTTCATATTTAAGAATTACAGATGCAGTCACTGGAGTCACTTCTGCAGACGGAATGAGGCTTGGTTACAATGCGGGGATTCTAAGATTGCAGAATTATGAAACGGGTGGCTTTGATATCATGAATGCTTCTGGCACCACGGTTAGATTTACTGATGCTGGTAACGTCGGCATCGGCACAACCACCCCTCTAACTAAATTTGAAGTCCAAGGCACTGCTTCTGCCTCAAACTTATTGACTGTAGGTTCTTTGCAAGTAGCCAACGGCGGAGCCACTGTTAGTTATTCACGTTTTGGCACGGCGACTACTGGTCACAGTTTGTCTGCTTCTAATGATCTTCTAATCTCAGGCAAGTTTGAAGCTGATGGTCTTGCATATTTTGATGGTGCCTCAGTTTTTGGATCAACTGCTTCCATTTCAACAAACCTTGAAGTCGGTGGTTACGCTTCTATCTCTGCCTTCTACGGTCTCGGTCTTCCAACCATAGACTGCAGCAACACTACAACCAGTAAAATTATTTGGAACGCTACAACTGGTAAATTCTCTTGTACTACCGACCAAGGTGCTCCAGGTTCAACCAACCTTAAGGTTAAAGAAGGTCTCAGTGTTATTGCGACTGGTATGACTGGTCTCACTTTTGACTCTGGCGCTTTTAACGTAACTGCTTCTGGCACCACTGATAGCTTAATCAAAATAGACTACGCTAACGGTCCTGCTTCTCGTTCTATCGCTCAAACAATCTCTGGTTTGTGGACATTTACGGGTGGGGCGAGTTTCTCGGCCTTATCTCCGGTTGAAATTTCAAGTACCGCTTCAATTTCAAAAGTCTTAATTCAAGATGGTACGGCTGGTGTTCCAAGTTTGGCTTTCGCCAATGACACCGATTCTGGCTTGTTCCGAGTTTCCTCAAATATTCTTGGCTTTACTCTTGGTGGCACCGAAAGATTAAGAATTGCTGACAATGGCGCCTCTTCCTCAGTAACTTTTGAAGCATCGACCCATAAAGGCTCAACCTTCACTGGCGATGGTGCAGTTTCGTTCACCACTGGTGGTGCCAATACTTTAACCATGGATACTGGCGGTAATGCCGTTATAAACATCGGCGGTACCAACGCATCCGCAATTAACATTGGCCGAACCGGTATTTTGACTACGTTCAATGGGAATATTACGGGACCAGCCAGTTTGCTGTCTGTTACTGGCAATTTTGATGTATCTGGTCACATTAAAGCTGGCGACGAATTAATCGCTGCCAATGCTCTTCAGGTCGGTGGCACTGCGACAGTTTCATATTCACGTTTCGGTACTTCGGCCACAACTCATAGTTTGTCTGCTTCAAACGACGTCTTAATAAATGGCAAACTTGAAGTTGATGGCTCAACTTTCTTTGATGGCCTAACTACTTTTGGTGCCGGTGCTTCTATGTCTGGAAACTTTGACCCAGCCACCGATAATACTTACGACCTTGGCCAACCATCATATCGCTGGAGGACTGGTTACTTCGGAACCTCATTGGGTATAAGTTCTGGAGGCACTCTTAATAGTACATTTGAGGTAGGTGGAACAGCTTCGATTTCGGGAAGTTTACACCTTGGCACCGGTGGTAATGGCGGAGGAAATTTGCCGACTGACCAAACTGTAATGATTGGCGCAGCCGCTGGACACAGTATTAACTTTTTGAACAATGATGTTGCTGGCGTAAACGGCATTATTGGCACTTGGAACACCGCCTACAATTTGCAGGATTCCAAAATTCAATTTGACGGTTATGGTGGCCATTCAACTCAAATTTCTTTCTGGACAGGAAACACTACGAATTCCCCAAATCAGGTCATGACTATTTCTTCCGGCGGCCCATTCTTGGGTAATGTTGGCATTGGCTCTACTGCTCCAACTGCACGGCTTGATGTCGCAGGTGATTTATCTGGTAATACAAATGCTTTATTCCGCGTTGCCTCAGCCTCTGAATTATTCCGTGTCCAAGAAAATGGCAACGTCGGTGTTGGTACGAATAATCCAACATTTAAGATGCATATTGTGGGAGGTGACGATAACAGTCTTGCAATTGATAACGCAGGCTCCACATATACCTCAATGTACTGGAAGAACAATGGAACGAATAAGACTGATGTGTACTGGAAAAATTCAGATTCCTCTTTCAACTTTCAAATTCCATCGGGTAACGCCTTCCATTTTATCCATAGCTCTACCGACTTAATGACCATCTTAACTACCGGTAACGTCGGTATCGGCACAACCACCCCTCTAACTAAATTTGAAGTCCAAGGCACTGCTTCTGCCTCAAACTTATTGACCGTAGGTTCTTTGCAAGTAGCCAACGGCGGAGCCACTGTTAGTTATTCACGTTTTGGCACGGCGACTACTGGTCACAGTTTGTCTGCCTCTAATGATGTTTTAATCAGTGGCAAACTCGAAGTCGATGGGGCGACTTATTTTGATGGCGCCACTACTTTTGGTGCAGGTGCTTCTATGTCTGGAAACTTTGACCCAGCCACCGATAACACTTATTCGTTAGGTAACACTGCTTATCGTTGGAAAGATATTAATGTTGGTCCTGGTTCATTCAAGCTTTCTTCAACCACTGGCACTTCTGGCGCAGGTTCAAATTACACTCTCGGTCAGATGACATTTGCTTCTGGTTCGTCATTGTCATTCGGAACTTACAATATTGGCACAGGGAACAAAGGGAGTATTGATTTCGTGACTGCATCAACTTCAAGAATGTTCATCTCAAGTACCGGTAATGTCGGTATTGGGACAACAAACCCAAATAATTTGTTAGAAATCTCAAAGGCTGCTAATGCAATTAGTATAATTCATCAAACAGATTCGATCGCTGGTGTAACAAAGTTTTCACAATTAATTTTAGCCAACGGGCCGACATATTTTGGGGCGAATGATAGGTCGTATCAGCTTGTAAATACTGCCACTAATGGTAATGCAGATGTTTATTTCCAATATTGGAATGGTAGTGTTTTCACTCAACCATTTTATATAACATCTGCTGGCAGCGTCGGCATTGGTACAACCGTCCCAGGCACTAAATTGGATGTCGTCGGTGGTGCTATCCGTGGAGACAATGAATTGGCAATCGGTGGTCCAGCTAACTTTGGTTCAACATCAACTGTTAGTTATTCCCGCTTTGGTTCAGCTGCTACTGGTCACTCATTGAGTGCAAGTAACGACCTATTGATTAGTGGTAATGCTGAAATCGATGGCACCGCTTTCTTGGATGGTGTTTTGACTAGTGGTGCAACTGGCTCCAACTCCTTCGCTGGCTCATTGGATGTTTCTAAGGGCGTGTCATTCCCAAGCGGAAAGATAACAGCTACCGGTAATGTTGGTGTTGGTACGACAAATCCTGTAATGCCTCTTCATATTGCTCGAGCCTATGGTGCCGGTACTGCTGCGTGGATTGGCCTAGAAAACACAACAGGAGGTGGTTATGGAGATTGGGCTTTATTTCAGACAAATAATAATGATTTATCCTTTGGATATGGCACAGGCGGTCCAATAACATCAAACCCAGCAGTTACGTTTGAATATGGTGGCAACGTCGGTATTGGTTCTACTGCGCCAGGCTATAAATTAGAAGTTAATGGCACGGGTTATTATAGTGGTGATTTAACAATTGCTGATGATCACGCTCTTAGATCTTCCGGTGGTGGCGCTTCATTGCTCGGCAGGGCATCTGCAACAGGGCAAATTTCATTGGGTTCTGGCGCGGTCGGAGATTATCTGGTCTTTAATGCTGGTGGCAGCGAAAAAGTAAGAATTAAGACTGATGGCAATGTTGGCATCGGAACGACGAATCCAGTATCAAGATTGAATGTTAGTGGCGGTGATTTACAGGTTGAAACTGGACAAGGTAGGTTTAAGGGTTGGTATAGTGCGGGTTCTGGTCTTGCTGCGGAAATAGGTATAAGTGGTGGGGAAGCTTATCTCATTGCTTATAATAGAACTACAGCAGCGTATTCTGCAGTCAATCTTGGTACGGGTACTGTTAATCTACGCATGGATTCTGTTAATAGTGATATCGAATTAACTGGTGGCAATGTCGGTATTGGAACAACGGCACCTTCTGCCAGATTGCACGTTAAGAGTCCAAACGTTAATGTTTCGGCAATTGGTGGTTTGGTCGCTAACTCCACGTTCCTTGAGGGTGGTAATGCTGCTGCTGTTAGTTGGGGAATTGCGGCAGCCTACGATAACACTGGCGGTAAAATGATGCTTCAAGCAGTTGATCGCGCTGATACAACAGCGGGTGGTCTATTACTTAATCCTTACGGTGGCAATATCGGCATCGGAACAACAGCTCCTGCCCAGAAATTGGATGTTGCTGGGCAGACCGTATTGGGTGGCGGAGCAGTGAGAACTTATGTGTTTACGGATGGTTCGGCAGCATATGTTTCACAGACTGCTAGCGGTGCGGGCCAAGGTTTGGCCATGGGTGGGACCTGGTCTTGTCTTATGCTTAGTGGTGGCTGTGCAGCTACTGCCAATACTAGCGGTGCGACATTCAATGTTAATGGTGGGGTTGAGTATCTCGCAGGCACAGAAGCTACTAGAGGCACCGATACATATCTAAGATTAAATAATGCCGGAGGTTTTACTAGCGGTGTTTATACTCCGGGTAATTTCAGAGCAGACGGAGCTGTCCAGGCTGGTGGCACATCCTACTATATCAATAATACAACTTCTAATTTGAATAGTTTGACTCTTGCTGCAAATGAGACTGTCGCCGGGTATGTTTCTATCACTGGAGCATCGGACGGTAGTGGTAACCTCCGTTTCTCTGCGGCCAATCCATACATTTATGCTTCCTCGTATATCGTAATGCCGGGTGGGCTGTTTGTTTCAGGAGGCACCACATATATTGCAGGAGTTTTGAATGCTCGTGGAGGTATCCATAATGATGGTGCTGCTACTCTTGATATAACTGGTGGTACAAGTGGGTACACTAATTTTAGTGGTGGCAACGTCGGCATTGGTTCAACCTCTCCAGCCGCAAAGCTTGATGTTGTTGGTTTGATTCGAAACTCTGCTCCATCGCAAGGTACTATCGAATTGTCTGGTTTGTTGCCAGGATACGCCGACAACACTTATCCAACACTTAAGACCAGCGGTACATCTATTTATCTTTCTGCTGCCGGTACGTATAGTGGCTATTTTGGAAATGCTGGTATGTACGCTAGATCCTTCGTAGATTTTGATAGTGGAGGTTATTATCTTGATCCAGCAAGCACGTCAGTTTTGAATGTCACCAACGCAAGCCAAGTGTTTGTTGGTGGTGCCACCGCTTCGACTTGTGCCAGTGCTTGTAATTTTGCTGCTCAGGGCACATCTGGACAGTATGGGGCATACATATACAGAGCTTCTGCAACAGGCTCAGCTGAAATCGCAACATTCCGCTCTGATTACGATGGCACCAATACTTATTCCGCCAGTATTGTCGCCGATGGTTCTTATACTCAACGTTCTGACCGAAGATCCAAAGACAATATCGTATATTTGGATGGTGGTCAGATGGATATAATTAAACGCTTGAAACCAGCCAACTATACATTCATTGGTCGCTCAGATGTTAAGACTGGTTTGATTGCACAGGATGTCCAAGAAGTTATTCCAAGTTTAGTTTCAGAGACAACCGATGGTTTGCTGGCTCTTAATTACTCTGGCTTCACTCCTTTCCTGATTGGTGGTTTGCAAGAATTAGACAAGAGAGTTTCTTCACAGTCTACTGCTTTTGAAGATTTGCAGGCCAAGGTTTCATCTCTATCGTTAACTGTTGATTCATTGTTGCACCCAGTTACTGGTTCAGCCCAAGTAACTGTTTCATATGCAAGTTCTTCTGTTGATGTGTTGGCCACTTTGGCTAGTGCTGTCATGACCCGTGTCCAATCAATCTGGGCTTCTGGTGACGTTATCAGTGAAGGCGTAAAGAAAACTTACTATGGGGCTGTCTCTGCAATACAATTTGCTGTAGCTAATGTTTCTGACGCAATTAATAACTGGACCACTCGTGATATCGCTATCTCAAATACAGCCGATCAAAACACCAAAGATATGTTCACTGGCAATTCTGCTCAGGCTGCCGATGATTCTAAAGTTGATTTGAAAGAAAATGGTGATTACTTGGCTACCTATGGTGTTGATTCCACCAGGGGAGAGATTCAGCTTTCTGGTTCATCTCAGATCGTAAATGGCGAAGCTAGGGTATTCTTCGATTATTCATTCTCTTCTATTATTTCCGCCAGCACCTCAATTAAGTTGATTGTCACCCCAACATCAGTCATGCAAGGCCAGCTCTATACTGATTCAAAGAGTCAATTCGGATTCGTGGTCAAAGAACTAAACGGCACAAGCAATGGCACATTCGATTGGTTGGTCATCGCTCGCCGCAAGGGTTTTGATAGTATTGTTGCAACCCCATCACCTACGCCACTAGTGGCCCCAGCCCCACAAGATCCACCAGCTTCTGGTTCTCCTGAATTAACTCCAACCCCGACACCAACCCCAGAGGCTAGCCCAACTCCAACACCCGAGGTAACACCAGACCCTACACCTGCTCCAACACCGACCCCAACTCCCGAGGTGACACCTGATCCTACGCCTGCACCAACACCGACCCCAGAAGTGACACCCGAAGTAACCCCAGCCCCATAAATTTCTAATTAACCTAATTATCTAATTTCTAAAAAATGACCAATGGCCCAATAAGCCAAAAACCAAAGGTATACGATTTGGAAGAAAGAACTGCTAAGTTTGGAGAGGAAGTGATTTTGTTTTGTATGTCTTTGCCTAAGAATTAAATTACGAAACCATTAATAAATCAGCTAGGTAAATGCGGGACAAGTATCGGTGCTAATTATTCTGAAGCGGATGATGCCGAAAGCCAGAAAGATTTTAAGCACAAAATCGGTATTTGTAAGAAAGAGAGTAGGGAATCTAAACATTTTTTAAGGATGATGGCCGTTGCTTTGCCAGAATCAAAGGAATCATTGAGGAGGCTGTGGACCGAAGCAAAAGAACTGAATCTAATCTTTAACTCTATTTATAGGAAAGTTTAGGGTTTTAGGCCTTGTTTATTTCTTAGGTCAATTAGGAATTAGGTAATTAGAAATTAGTTTATTTCTTAGGTTTTTCTATGGCGTCGCCTGTTTATATTGTCCTTGCTAGGGCTTGTTTATTATTGCTATAATTTAGGTAATAAAAACGATGCTTCAGGCGCCACCTATCCGGAGATGAATGCACGGATAGGCGACTCCTTAAGCGTCCATTGTGATGGACATGTCTTTCATGGGAAATGCCTCTGCACCTGAGGTGCAAGCAGATTTGGCGATGGCTCGTACTAGTAGCAGAAGTTCAGGAGGGGAACGCAGTGTTTATCAGACCATTGTTAAATGGTCTTTAATGGTAGGTGTGTTTTTAATTCCAGTATTGTTTTTGCCTTGGACAACGGGAGTTCTTGAGTTAAACAAGAGTTTGCTCGTTTTGGCTGTAGCTGGCACTGGATTGATTGCATGGTTGTTGTCTTTGGTTTCAAGTGGCCGCTTTGAATGGCGCTCCAATGTCTTGGACAAGGGTGTTCTTGCGGTTCTAGTTGCTACAATCATTGGCACAGTTTTTTCAATCTCTCGTTTCGGTAGTTTGGTTGGCACTGCGAACAACTTGGCCGCATCTTTGTTGATGGTCAGTGCTTTCTCTATTATTTATTTTTTGGTTGTAAATTCCTCCGAAGATAAGGGTCAAAGGTTAGTCAATATTTTCAGCGTTTCTGTCTCTTTGGTTTTACTCTACGGCTTCCTGCAGGTTATGGGCGTACACATACTAAAATATATTAGCTTCTTTAAATTCACCGACTCTAATGCATTCAACATGGTCGGCTCTGTTAATGGTCTTGGTGTTTTGGCTGCTATTGTCTTGCCAATACTAGGTGGGATTAAGACTCGTGGCTGGTTAAGATACGTTAACATTCTCGGTGTGACAATGGCCCTTGCTTTGTTGGTTGTCTTGAATTGGTGGGTACTTTGGACTATTGCCATTGTTGGTATGGCTGGTTGGATTACTTTTGAAAGTTTGGTTCATGAAAAGTTTTCTATTTCTCGATTTGTTTTGCCAATGACCGTTATTGTTATTGGAGTCTTCTTGATGGTTGTTAATTTTAACTTAACTGCCATAAAGAATAGTCTTCCAACAGAAATCGCTCCTTCCTTTAGTTTGTCGACCAATGTTACAAAATCAGTTTTGAAAGAGAGTTTTGCTACTGGTTATGGTCCAACTGCGTTTTCGATTGCTTTTGATAAGTTTGGTGCTGGCCAGTTGGCCAATTCGACTATTTCCAGTGCTCGATTCTTCGCTGGCACTTCCGAAATATTTAACTTGATTGTTGGTGGTGGGTTGGTGATGGTCTTGGCTCTTATTGTCATGCTTTGGTCCTTTGTTCAGGGGGTCAGTCGTTATATAAAAGAAAAGCAGACCTTAACTAGTTCTAATGCTCAGTATCTTTGGGCCAGTCTTTGTGCTGTTGGTGCTGCCTTGCTTTTGTACCCATTCAACATGACTTTGATGTTTGTCGCTTATCTAGTTTTGGCCTTGGCCGTATTGTCTCTTTGGGGCAATGACTCAAAAACTTACGACGCCGAACACAGTATTGGGGTTTCCCTTGTCTCATCTCTAGGTTTTATTGCTGGATTAATTTTGGCTCTCGTTGGTGCCTATTTTGGTGCCTCCGCTTATGTGGCTGATGTTCAGTATGCCAAAGCTTTGAGCGAAAAGGACATAAACAAAGCATCTGCTTACTTGGTCAGTGCTGTTAACTGGAACGGTCAAAGTGATACTTATTATCGCACCGCTTCTCAAGCTGCCCTTGGTTTACTAGGTGCTGAGTTAAACAAGAAAGAAGATAAGGCAGACACACAACAGGCCGCTCGTATCCAAAATTATATGACCTCTGCAATTAATTTGGCCAAGAAAGCGACAGAGTTGGGGCCAAAAGAATCTTTGAACTGGAATAATCTTGGGGCTGTCTATCAAAACTTGCTTGGTTTGGTGGGTGGTGTTGATGCTTTGGCTACCAGTGCTTATCAAAAAGCGTCAGAGCTTAGACCGGGGGACGCATCATTCAATAATGCTATAGGCAATCTTTACTTAACCGAAGCTCAGCTGTTGCGACAGGCTGCTTCTGGAAATAAAGACTCTGCCCAGTTGATTCAACAGGCCAATGCTGCCCTTGCTCTCGCCGAAACTAATTACAAAAAAGCCGTAGACATGTCTAGTAATTTTGGTCTAGCTATTTATAACCTTGGCGTCGTCTATGACCAAGAAGGTAAATTGCCAGAAGCAATTAAACAATTAGAGAAGATCGCCCCGTTTAATAGCGATCAACCAAATTTGTTATTTGAACTTGGTTTGCTCTACTATCGAAACGGCGACAAAGACAAAGCCTTCACGACATTGCAGCAAGTCTTAGTTCTTCAGCCAGATTACTCTAATGCCAATTGGTATCTCGCCCTTATCTACGAAGAGAGAAAAGACACCCCTAACGCCGTTGCTCAGTTGAACAAAATTCTTTCCGTGGAAGCTAACAAGGAAAACCAGACGGTCTTGGACAAATTGCATCAACTTGAAGCTGGTCTAGTTGCACCAGTAAAAGGTATTAACCAGAAACCTCTCTAAGCGGTAAATGAATTATCGGACCCATAAAAAGCAGATCACTATCACAGTCACCACTCTGGTGGCTGTGATAGTTTTATGGCTTGGCTGGGTTATTTTTGTTCCGACCTCAGCAACCAAAACATCGAATAGTGTCCATGTGGGCTCTGGCCAGAGTCTGAGTACTATTGCTAATGTTTTAAAAAATAAAGGCTTAATAAGAAGTACGGCCGTTTTCCGTTTTTATCTTTCTGGGTTAGGAAGAGAAAGAAATTTAAAAGCAGGTGATTATTTAATCCCAACAGGCTCGACTCTCAATGATATAGCGATGCAAATATCTGGAGGTCGGGGAGTTTCAACGGATATTGAAGTTTTTATTCCCGAAGGTTTTAATATTTGGGAAATTGATAAACGTTTAGCTGACGCAAAATTAATCAAAGAAGGGGAATTTGTGACGGCCTATGGCTCAAGGGAGGGTTATTTGTTCCCAGATACTTATCGTTTTAAGCCCAACAGTTCTTTGTGGGAAATTGAACAAAAAATGGAACTGAATGGCCAAGAAAAAACCAAAGACCTAATTGGTGGATTGACTGCTCCGATGAGAGATAAGATTTTGACGATTGCCTCCATAATCGAGAAAGAAGCTCGTCTTCAGTCTGACATGGAGCTCGTTTCAGGGGTCATCGACAATCGTACTAAAATCCAAATGCCTTTAGCTATTGATGCTACTGTGGCCTATGGTGCATGTATCAGAATATTTAATTCATCTAAGACAAAAGACTGTGATGTTACTCAGATTGGAGTGGGCAAAGAAATTAAGATAGATTCACCTTATAATACTTATACACGTGCGGGACTTCCGATTCGCCCAATTTCAAATCCTGGATTGAATTCTATTGAAGCCGCCCTTAATCCAAAAGGAAATTATTATTACTATCTTTCTACTCGTGATGGGAGCCAGATTATTTTCTCAAAAACCGGAAATGAGCACGCAGTTAATCGCCGCAAGTACTTAGGTCTGTAGCTCTTTACGTAATGGCAGTTTTGTAGTATGGTATTTCCAAGGGGGATGCATGTATACAGCTATTTGGGGTTATCTTGTTGTTGCGGCTAGCGCCTTCTCGACTCTTGTCCTTCTCGTGATGGCTTTTGTCAGCTGGTTCCTTTCGGACGTTTGGACCAATCCCGAGCCTGAGCAAAAGACGGCTCTTCGGATATTGCATTTCTTTTCTTTCGTCCTGCTTTGTGTGAAATGGCTGGTTCACTCCTGGACCTATTTTTCACAAGGTTCTTGGATCGGAACTATTTGGTATTTTTCTCTTTCAGCCTTCGTGGCTTTCTATATTTTCGTCTATTTCCCTTGGTACATGAGGCAGGTCTATGTGATCAGGCCGAGGCGAGACAAGATGGAGATTGCCCGCAGGAATTTGGAGAATTACCAAAAAAACAGCTTGGTTGACTAGTTGAGTCAGGATGACCCAGGCCCGCTTCGGCGGGCCTTTACTATTCTTGGCTTTATTGGTAATATATGTAGGTACATCGTAGACAGGGCATTAATCGCCCCGAGATGAAGCACTCAAGCCCTCAAAGGCTGGTCGAAGCTTTATTCCTACGGTTAATACGTAGTTTTATTTTTTGTCCAAGAACGTAGTGATTGGTTACAAAAATTAACCCTCACACCTAGTCAGCGATAGCCATTCTGGCATCGCAGACATTCGCCGACTAGGTGTGAGGGTGCAAGAATTTGTAACTGTTCGTTTCGCTCACAGACAAATTTAGCATGAAAACCAAAGTACAGAAAAAAGAAGAGTTGAAATCACTGCAAGCTAAATTACCGCAATCTCAGATTACGGTTTTTACCTCGTTTGCTCGTGTCGGAGAGAAGGGTCTTTCTGTCGCCCAAATGACGCAGTTGAAGCGCTTGTTGCGTGAATCTAAGTCTGAGTATGTCGTCACCAAGAAGACTTTAGTCGAACGTGCTGCTAAGGAAATGTCCAAAGACGCACCGATTAATGTCTATGAAATGACCGGCTCTTTGGGCTTAGTCGTTGGTATGGAAGAACCTTATGGCTTAGCCAAGAAAATTTACGATTTCTCTAAAAAGAATCCAGCATTGAAGTTTTTCGGTGCTTTCGTAAACGGTGCTTTCGTATCAAAAGAAGAATTTTTAGAGATGGCCAAAATGCCATCGAAGGAAGTTCTTATTGGTCGCTTGTTGGGTATGATGAAATATCCTATTACGAGCTTGTATGTCGTAATGACTGAAGTGGCCAAGAAAAAAGGTGCAGGTGCGCCTGCTCCGGTAGATGCGCCAGTAGTTGAAGCAGTCTCAGAAGCCCCAGCGGTAGAAGTACCAGCCGAGGCTTCAGCTGAAGCAGCTCCTGTCGAAACCCCAACGGCCTAATGGTCAGGGTCCCGATTCCTTAAAAAGGGGAATCAGGAAAACAAATTAATTAAAATAACATGGCAATCAATAAAGACGATTTCATTTCGCAAGTTGAATCCATGACCGTCACCGAGTTAAATGACTTGGTTAAGGCATTGGAAGAAAAGTTTGGCGTATCAGCCGCTTCTTTCGCCGCTGCTGGAGCCCCAGCCGCCGGTGGTGCTGCTGAAGCAGGTGAAGAGAAGGATAGTTTCACTGTAGTTTTGAAAGATGCTGGTTCTGCAAAGATCCAAGTTATCAAAGCCCTCCGTGAAATCACTGGTCTTGGTCTTAAAGAAGCCAAGGACATGACAGACAAAGCTGGCTCAACCGTAAAGGAAGGAGTCAAGAAAGCCGAAGCCGACGAGATGAAGAAGAAACTCGAAGAGGCCGGCGCTGTCGTCGAACTCAAGTAATTAATACTCAGAGTAATAGAAAAGGCCCTTTTAGGGGCCTTTTCTATTAGATTAATAGCATTGACTTTTCCCTATTTTTGTGCTATTATTAATGTTCAGACAGGGATAGGCCGATGAGCGGCCTGCACCTTAAAAACAAGCTTTAGTGGATCCGGGAGGATACCCATGATTCGTCGAATCTGCGTTACCGTTTTTCTCGTCCTGATTTCGTTGGTGGGAATTTCGGCTCAGCAGCCGGAGGGGCAGGAGAGGCCGGCGCTTTGCACTGTCCCGCCCGCCGGTGGGACCCCGTACGTGTCGGTTTACGTGCAGGGGGAAGATGGACAGCCCTTGTCGGGCAACCTCTACATCCAAGCCTATCTGTACAAGTACGACGAGATGGGCCAAGCGATGCAGGTCAACATGTCCTGCGGGGCCGGAGCAACTTGCTTCGACCAAGGGCGGATGTTCATGATGAAGGATTTTGCTGGCAATCCGATTCCCAACGGCCAATACATGGTTCGAGCCTATGCTTGGGACATGTACCTCGGGGACTATGCCAGCGAGGTCCTGACGGTCAAATTCATGGTCGACGGGCCCACCAACATCACGTTGACCCTGCCCAACATCAAGTACCGCATGGGTCTCAAGGATTTCTGGGTGGACCAAGATAGCAAGATTTTGTACTTCACGGTTCCAGTCAATCAGGCCGCCAGTCGCGACGGCGTGGACATCTTCGCAACCGTTGGAAGTGAGACGGGAGCATGGATGTACACTTCGCGGGGCGCTCAGAGCCAGAAGATGGTGATGCCCGAAGGATCCAATACAGGGGACTTCATGTTTGCCCTGCCTCTGTCTGGTATTCCTGAAGGTTTCTGGGGCAATATCAACGTGATGATAGGGAATACAAAGAATCACAACGACGTATTTGCGTCGTTTGGGTTCTCGGTGCTTGTCCCGGAGTGGATGAGTGGCCGGCCTCTTGGGGCTTCAATGGCAAGGACAGAGCCAGGAAGCAACAGGATGAAGCCGATCGTGAAGATCGGCGATAAGATCATCAAGTAGTTGCGGGAATAAACACACGGTGGCGCCTTCGGGCGCCACCTTTTAATTTACTAAAATCTGTGGTATAATATTTACCCAAGGAGTTATTTGACATGAGATATGAAGTTTCGTCTTGTTCTCTTCAGGGGCGACGATCGCGCCAAGAAGACCGTGTTGTCGTTTCACAACAGTCTGATGGAATTTTGCTGGCTATTATGGACGGCCATGGTGGTGCAGGAGTCTCAGAGTTTTGCAAGAAACACTTGGTTTCTGAATTCGTAACTCAATGCCAGAAACATGGTCAGCCCGCTGACTATCAAAGCATTCTGACATCAGTGGTGGCCGGTCTCCATGTTGCGACCCAGAATCGCTATTCTGGGTCGACGATATCCATCGTCTTTGTTACCAGCGAAGGTGTCGCCCATGTCGCTGTTTTGGGAGATTCACCCGTTGTCATCAAGGATCATAGCGGCAGGATGATTTTTTCTCCTGAGCATAATGTCGGTACCAATCCCAAAGAGAGGGAATCGGCATTGAGGCGCGGTGCCGTGGAAGACGGACCCAGCTATGTGATGGTTCGAAACTCTCAGGACAGTATTCAGCTTTCTCGTTCTTTGGGCGATCGCTCCTTTCCATTTCTCAATCGAGAACCAGATCTGATGTGTGAGCATCTTACCTCCGGAAGCTTTGTTCTCGTTGGTTCGGATGGTTTGTTTGATGGAGTGGCGGGCAAGAATGAAGCTACAACTCACCAGATAGTGGAGATAGCCTCAGGTGGAGAGTTCGACGCCAAGGCGATCTGCACTCGTGCCTATCACGAACACGGTTCGGAAGACAATGTTTCTGCAATCGTACTTCGAGTTACTGAATAGATTTTGGGCCCGAGACAACCTCTCGGGCCTTTGTTATTAACGGTATTATGTGGTATAATAAAATCTCACAGTAAGTGTACTTTAACGTAAGCAAAAGCCATACGCCAAAGGAGGCCTATGGATCAATTGCAAGTGCAATCAGGAGAGGGTGCCCGAGTGTTCGTGACTCGGGCCTGGGTCGACGGCATCGTTCCGAAAGGGGTAACTTCGAGCATCGTCAATCGTTGCTGCAAGGGCAAGATTGATGGTGCGGTTCTTGCGACCGCTGAGGAAGGTTCGTACAAGCTCGTGGTGCAGAGGGTTGAAGTCCCGAAGCCCGGAGCACGGATCTTGCTCGTTGGTCCGAGCACGGACGAATGCAACGCCATCATTGAGAAGATCACCGACGGAATCGTTCGGATGACTCTTCGGGGCGAGTCCTAGATCTCCTGAAACGAAAACACCCGCTGGGCCTAAGGGCCTAGCGGGTGTTCTTTATTTTTTAGCTAGTTTATCTTCCAGATTTTGTTGTCCGATAAGATGTATACTGTGCCGTCTGTTGCAAGCGTGGCGCTGATTATCGGTTGAGGTAATGCTACTTTTAACACCTTTGAAACTGAGCCGGATTTTTTATCAAAGATATAGATACGACCGGATTTTGTATTAACAAGATATAAGTTAGGTAAATCAGTTGTAGTGAGAAGTAGGCTACCAGTTTCTGGAGCAACTAGGGTTGGGGTTTCGGATTTCTTTACTCCTTTATAGTAGGTGGTTAGTTTGCCATCATTTGAAAGAACATAAACATTACCATCCACAGCTATTAGGGAGGCGCCAGAAGCTAAGGTTTCTTTGTCTGATAACCATGTTGTTGAGTCTGTCTTGCCAAGTGCGGCATCAGTGATTTTGAAGATACTGTTAGAGGTTAAGGCGTATAGGTTGTCTTGATAGATTTCTTGGCCCACTAAAGTGTCAGAAGTGAATGACTTCGAAATCAATGTGGATTTAGAAGTTGAAAGGGAGGTAATCTTTTTGGCACTGCTATCAATGAGAGCGACATAAGCATCACTACCGAAGATTGCCGAAGGAGATATATCTTTAACAGGAATTGTGCTGACGACGGAACCATCTGGGGTAATCTTGAGGAGGGAATTGGATTCTTTTTGTTCCAAGTAGGCATAGAAGTTAGAGCCAGAAGAAAGTGCGAGTTTGGCGGTTCCCAAATCAGGTGATATAGCAAAGGTTTCTTTGGTTGGGGTGGCATCAATCGCACCATCGAGACTGTCTAAGGCCGTGGAAACTTGTTTTTTGATGTCTTCTACTTTCTTGGATGTGCCATTACTCGATTCGCTTTGGGTGATACTAGCCAACGAGCCCATCAAGAGAGTACGAGCGTCGGCTATATCGCCAGCAGTTTGTTTGTCCTGTGCAAGTTTAATATTTTTTTGAACCTCAGAAATGGTGGCGTTGAGCTGGCGAGTAGCAGAATCGACAAAGACAAATGATTTTAAACTAAAGATTGTGATAAGCGCGATAATAGCCATACCACCCATAGCGTACATTTTTACTTTTGGAGTAAGATTCACGTTTTTGATTCTGCGGATGTGCTTAAAAAGGGTAAGTTCTCTTTTCCCTCTGGCAAATTCGCTAGGAATAATTTTAGGAATAGCTGGCTCTGGAGCAAGCTTAGCAATTGTTTTTGCGACAGGGGCTGACTCTTCTTCGAGTTCGTCCTCGTCTTCTAAGTCAGTAGTAGCAAGCTGGGCCACAGGAGTCAATACGGCGGATTCCTTTTTTACTGGTTCATTAATTATTTTTTCTTGTTCCTCTTCTTGTAGTTCTTTTGGTTGAATGGCGGGAGCAACAGCAGATTCTGTGCATTTTTGAATATCAATATGTAGAGCAGCACAAGCAAAGTCGGGTTTGGAATCTTTGATACTTGCTAGTTGAGCGGCAAATTCTTCTTGTGTGGATTTTAGGAAATGGTCCTTGATGTACTTTTCGCGTGAGGTGGTGGCGCGACTTGGATAGAAAGCGAGGATGCGGTCACCTTCAACAATCTTTCCGGAGATAATATTTGAAAATTCTTTTTCTTGAGTGGATTCTTTATCAAAAAGTTGTAGGTTATTTAAGATGTCGATATTCTTGCCTTCGCGAGCGAGAAGGATTTTGAATTTTCCGAGCTTGGAAATATGGATTTGATCACCAGCAACAGCGAAGATACCGATGTTGATTTTGGTTTCTTTGTTTTTGAAAAATTCTTCGACAACACCGTTAATTTTTTTAAGAGCAGCAGAGAAAGCGTCCTTGGGGCTGATATCTTGATTGATGTAATATTCGCGTTTAGCGAGGGAGGCGACAAGGTTTAAAACATAACCAACATCGATGTCGTCTTTGTTTTCTTCTGCTCCACCACCCTGTATGTTGCCGATGACGAATAAATTGCCGAGAGATTTGTTGTTGCCGTTGTTATCGTAAGAGAACAAATCGACGGTTCCTTCTTTGGCTGCTCCTTTGACTAAGATTTCTTTTGCGACAGGGTTGATAAAGACTTTTTCCATGTTTATAGGGGGTGGACTTTTTTAGCCTATTCTTATAGACTATAGGCGCTTTGTAATAGTTCCATTCTAAGTTAATTACCCACCAAATGTCAAAGCCCATACTTGATAACCTGTTCGGTTCAAAAGTCAGAGTTAAGGTTTTAAAATTTTTATACCGAAACTTTCCGGCCGATTTTAGTGTGCGAGAAATTTCCCAGCGCATCCAAGAGTCTCCGCAAGCCACAAAAATGGAATTAGACAGCCTAAAAGAGACAACTCTTGTTAAAAAAATAGTCCGTTAGATTTATTTAAAAATTCATGGCTGTTAAATTAAAAAAGAAAATTATAAAAGTTAAAAAAACTAAACCTCGCGCAAAGGTCGAGCGTTTTACTTTGAATCCTAGTTTTGAGTTTTTTTCAGAATTAAGAAGTTTGATTTTAAAATCATCGGCAGGGGAGAAAGAGAGAATGATTCAAAAAATTTCCGGTTTGGGTCGTGTCCGTTTGGCAGTTATTTCTGGGATTTTCTTAAGTGATCCAGATTCGCTTAATCAATACGATGCTCCAGCAGATTTATTTATTGTTGGCGACGATCTCAACCGATCCAAACTTCGCAACTTCTTGGGCTCCCTGGAAGCTGAAATTGGCACCGAAATTAAATTCACCCTGATGGACAAAGAAGAATTTGATTATCGATACAATATGTTTGATCGCTTTGTTCGTGTTCTCCTCGAAGGTCCTCACGAGAAGATTGTAAATAAGATCGGGCTATAGAATTTTCGCTTCGCCTCAATCCATTCTCGACACGCCTCCGACAAAACAAGGACTCTCTGAGCTCCTTGTTTTGTCTCAGCTAAGCTCGCATTGCAGTTCGTTGGTTGATCGGCTTGCTAGCCGAGTATTATATCAACCAACTCCTGCAAAGTCTCGATTGTCTCGAATTGTGTTGAGGCTCCGCTTATTTCTATTGGTGCTTTTGTTTGGTATAGTTTGGTTGTTGTTTGCGCCCTTAGCTCAGTGGTAGAGCGCTTCATTCACATTGAAGAGGCCGTTGGTCCGATCCCAACAGGGCGCACAATTAAATAAGTTAAATACCATGAAACAAATGAAATGGTTTCAGTCGGTGCCGTGGGTGCTCAGTGCTGTTGTGGCAGTTTTCTCATTTTTGGTTTGGGCTCAAGGTTTAGGTTGGGATTTTTCGGGGATCGGGGCAGATGCACTATTCCCATTGTTTGGGATTATGGCTTTTAGTTTGATGTGGGTGCATTACGCAGTTGATTTCATAGAAAGATATTTTGACATCGAACCAGCGAAAGGTTACTTGCCAGCCAGTCGGGTAATAGTTTTGGTTGCTCTTTTCTTGCATCCGGGCTTATTGGCTTGGGAGCAATGGCGTGGCGGATTGGGTTTGCCACCAGCAAGTTTTTTTACTTACCTAGGGCCAACTATGGGGCTGGGGATTAAGCTTGGGATCTTGGCTTGGTTGGGTTTCATGCTTTTCGAGTTGCAGTATTGGTATCGTGGTAGACCTTGGTTTAAGTGGGTTGGTGTTGCTTCCGATGTTGCTATGGTCCTGATTGTTTTCCACGGTGCTATTGTTGGTGGCGAAATCGAAATTCCTTGGTTCCACGCTCTCTGGATATTTTATGGTGCAACCCTTTTGGTTTCGATCGGGTATTATTACTATAAAATATCTAGATCTAGGTAATTTAAATTATTTATTAAAATAAAATTCGCCGCGTCCTGAGACGCGGCGTTTTGTTTTGTGGGAGTTGGCCTAACCCAACTCTTCGAGCCAGATTCGCAGGAGGGAGTGTTCAGCGACCTGTTTTGTCGACAGGCCCTTGCCCGCTTGGTCGTAGGCTTCGCACATGCTCTTTATCCTGAGCTTTGCTTCGGCGGGGTTTCCTTTCTGAAGTTCAGAGATGGCGTTTTGGAATTTCTTGGCGAGCTCTCTGTCGTCGGGCCACAAACGAACAACCATCGACTTGAGCCAAGCCTCAATGCCATTTCTCGTGACGGGGTTGAGCTCTTTCTTTTTTGCGAACCAAGACATGGGCGCCTCTCACCGAATAAGTGTTGTGGTACCTGAGTTTTAAGAACTGTGGTAGGCAAAATATACCAGCGAAAATACTTATTGTCTAGGGCCAAAAAATAGAACGAGTTATGAACATTGCATACCTTTTTAAAGTGGGATATTATAACTAAGTAATGGTATTGAGTGGGTGAAAGTGGATATGCTAATAGGAGAATATAAACACAATCTGGACGCGAAGAAACGACTCTCTATTCCTTCTAAATTCCGCAAAGAATTGGGTGAGGGAGCTGTTATAACCCGCGGACTAGATAATTGTTTATTCGTGTTCCCATCAGCATATTGGGCAAAGTTGGCCGAGAAGCTCGGAAACATGCCCTTGGTTCAGCAAGACTCTCGTTCTTTTGCCAGATTATTGTTGTCTGGCGCAATGGAAGTTGAATTCGACGGTTTGGGACGCATCTTGGTTCCAGAATATTTAAAAACATACGCAAGTTTGAAAAAAGTAGCTGTGGTTGCAGGTTTATATAGTCGCCTTGAGATATGGGATGACGAGAAGTGGGAGAACTACAAGGCCAATTTAGAAAAAAATTCTGACAGCATTGCTGAAAAATTAAGAGAGCTAGGAATATGATACATACGCCAGTACTTTTAAATGAAGTTCTTGAGTATTTAGAGCCCGTTGCGGGCGGACGATACATCGACGCCACAATGAACGGTGGTGGTCATTCTAGGGCGATCCTTGAACGGATAATGCCTGACGGTAAGGTGATAGGCATTGAATGGGACAGCGCTCTTGCTAGCAGAACAGCTCAAGAGTTTGCGGAGTCACCATTGCACAACAATATCACCGTTGTGAATGACAGCTACACCAACATGGCCGAGATCGCAGAAAGGCTCGGGGTGGTGCCAGACGGAATATTATTCGATCTAGGCCTATCCTCATGGCATTACGAAGGTAGTGGGCGAGGGTTCACTTTTAAAAAGAACGAACCACTCGACATGCGCTTCAATACTGCCACCGGTGTCCCAGCTAGCGAAATCGTAAACTTGTACACCGTTCCAGAGATTGAGCAGATACTACGAGATTATGGCGAAGAGCAGTTTGCTCAAAGCATATCCGAAAGTATCGGCCTTAATCGCAAGAAGAACCCCATTATGACCACAGAAGATTTAGTCTCAGTCATAAGTGTCGCGGTTCCGGACTGGTATAAGCATCGTAAGATCCACTTCGCAACTAAAACCTTCCAAGCATTGAGAGTCGTAGCCAATGATGAGCTGGGCAATGTGGCAAAAGGGGTTAGAGCAGCGATAGACATCTTAAAACCCGGCGGAAGATTAGTGGTTATATCTTTCCAGGGGCATGAAGATAAAATCGTTAGAGAAATATTCAAAGAACAAGTTAGGTCGGGAAGGATAGTTCAGCCAAAGAGTGGAACGATTAGACCGACTTGGCCAGAACAGCAAGCCAATCCTAGATCAAGAAGTGCCAAGATGAAAGTAGCAGAAAAAATTTAAAAACTTATTAATAAACTTATACTCGAAGCAGGAATGCCTTCGTGATATGTCCCTTGACCGCAGTTTCCCCATCCGTTCGTCCAGTAAAGTCAGTGTTCGATTGGTCAGTCGTTAAAAATCCAGTAGCTATCTCAAATATTGCTCTAATGTGTCTTGTTGTGCTTGGTTTTGCTTATTACATTACCGGAGCCAATGCCGTTGCTTCTGGTCAATACAAGATTGCTTCGCAAAGAAGTCAGATCGCAAAGCTTACAGAATCTCAGAGTTCCTTGGCGACAGAAAAATCAGCAACCGAAAATCCAGTTACTGCTTTGATCTTTGCCAAAAATCAAAACATGTCTGAAGCCAAAGATATTGTCTATGTCTTTGAGAATAGCAATGTCGCACTCCAGAAATAAATTTCTAATCGACCTAAGCCCCAATTAACCTAAATAAAATATAAAATTAGATTCAGTTTTTGGGTTATGGTTTAGAAATTAGAGCAATTGGTAATTAAAAATTTTTGCATATGGGTAAGCATGATTCGACACGAATAAAGATATTTTTTGGTTGTATTGTCGTGGCCGCCAGTCTCATCGGCTGGCGACTTTTTGTTCTGTCTTACATGCGCCATACATTGTACAGTCAGACTGCTCAAGCTCAGAATCAAAACATTTCTAATATTTTGATTCGAGGTAACATTTTTATACAAGACCCCAAGGCCACGGGAACTATTACTGATCAACGCTATCTTGTTGCAACAAATAAAAAATTTCCTTTAGTTTATGCAACTCCAGCAAATTTAGTTGATCCCGCTTCTGTCGCGACTCAGCTTGCCGGTATATTAAAATTAGATCAAGACAATCTAAAAAAAACTTTGGGCAGTGGTTCTTCTTCCGCTAAAATATTAGCTCGAAAAATTAGCACAGAACAAGCCGATGCCATTAATAAATTAACCATCAAGGGGGTTGGGATTCGTTACGAAACAGATCGTTTTTATCCAGCGAATTCTTTCCTGTCTAAAGTCATTGGCTTTTTAGGTTTTGGTGCCACTGGGAATGGCCGAGTGGGGCAATATGGGATTGAAAGCTATTTTGACGAAGAATTAAGTGGTCAAAAAAACACAAGCGATACTTCTTCTCCACGCCCCGATGATATTATTTTGACGATCGATAGAAATATCCAGACTTTTATTGAATCATCCTTGCATAATGTTTTAACAAAGTGGCACGCTTCTGGCGGTAGCATAATCGTCCAAGACCCACAAACCGGAAAAATAATTGCTATGGCAGATGAACCAACTTTCGATTTAAATGCTTATAGCTCAGCCCCTACCAGTTCGTATATGAATCGTAATGTTCAAGAAATGTTTGAACCTGGCTCTTCTTTTAAGCCAATAACCATGGCCATGGGGATAGATTTGGGTAAAATTACCCCTGATACGACTTTCACTGATCCTGGTGTGATCGATATTGCTGGTCGGCAAATTCACAACTTCGATCTTAAGGCTCATGGTCTTGTGACAATGACTCAAGTTCTAGAAAAATCCTTAAACACTGGTGTGGCATTCGTGGAAAATTTAGTGGGCCAAGAAAGCTTCTTGAATTACACCGTTAACTTTGGCTTTGGTCAGAAGACCAGTTTAGATTTGCCAGGAGAGGTAAGTGGGGATGTGGCCAATTTGTATAGTGGTCGTCAGGTTAACTTTGTTACGGCTTCGTTTGGTCAGGGTGTTGCTGTCACTCCGATCCAACTAATCACTGCTTATTCAGCTTTGGCCAATGGCGGTAAATTAATGCGCCCATATATTGTTGATCGCATTATCCACGAAGGTGGCAAAGAAGATATCACTCAACCTGAAGTTGCCAGTATTCCAATCTCTGAAAAAACTTCTGCCAAAATTCGTAGTATGTTGACCAGTGTTGTTGATGTTGGTTTCGACAAGGCTCGTATTAAGGGTTATGACGTTGCTGGTAAAACTGGTACCGCCCAAATTGCTGATGGCCATGGGGGATACCAAGATGGTGTTTTTATTCACGACTTCCTCGGTTTCGCTCCCGCTTCTAATCCAAAGTTTGTAGTTTTAATTAAAATGGATAAACCTCAAGGCATCACCTTCGCTGCCGACAGTCTCTCTCCAACCTTCCGCGAAATCGCTGCGTATCTTTTGAATTATTACAATATTCCGCCAACAAGGTAGCTCGGAATGGAATAACCTCTTGCCTCCCCGCATAAAATTCTGCTGAATTTTTGCTTTGATCTCGGCCCGTCGGCCTGCGAACAGTCGGCAATAGCTTATTCCATTCCTCGAGAGGTTTTTATTATATGGTGGATTGTTTTTTAAATAAAAAAGGCCCGCTTTGTGGGCGGGCCCGGTGATTCTGAGATTCGCTTGGGTCTAGAGCTTTGACATGTTCACGAGCTGTTCGAGCCCTGATTTTGCGAAAAGGAGGATGACATCTTCGACGGGGACTGCGGTGAGCGGGTCGGCGATTACGGCCTTTCCGTCCTTCGAGATCAGAACGAAATGGTCGTAAGCGAAGTCGCGTGCGTCATAGAAGTAGACGGGGCACTTCAGCTTTTCGCCACCAGCTTCGAATCTTCCCTCGATCCAACACGCCGTCTCCAGGTGCTGGACCGACAGCGCTCCGCGAGTGAGCATTTTGTCGATTTCTTCGAAAAAGGCTTTGAATGCTTGCTCGAAGGTGTCGTGCTCCGAAATGTCTCGTGTAACGTAAACACTGAACTTTGCGGTCATTGGTGCTCCTTGGGTTAGGACGGGGAGAGGTAGTGGCCGGTGACGTTGCGACCGGCTTTGGGGCCGGCGGTAATCGTTTCACTGACGGACCAGTGGACGAAATCGTTCGTGCGGAAGTTCTTCCCTGTGGTGTAGACGATGTAGTCCCCGTTGGGTTGTTTTTCTGTGGAGAGGTATTTCACCAGCAGGATTCTTTTCTTGGCGAACATCTCCATCACCAGTGCAGCTTTCTCTGGGTCAGGGAAGTCACATGAGATTTTCCAGGCTGCGTGAATTCTCGATGCTCGAAACATCGCTCCGCCTCTGAAAAGGTCGCAGTATCGCGCGCAGATTTGGTATCCGTATTCTGATTCCGGGTCCGCCTCGATAAGTCCAGTCGTGACAAGTTTGTCGATGATCTCGACCTCTTTGGGTTCGAGCTTTTTGACCGCCTGCCTCTTGCTGGCTGAGCTTTTCCGGTTTCCTGAGAACAGTAACTTCTTCAGAAGTGAAACTGTTCTTATCCTCGATATCATGTGTGGCTCCTTGTTGAAGTGCTTCCAATATTATAACACTCAGATTATTAATTAGTCAAGCATGTTTTTAAAACAAAAGGCCTCGTGTGAACGAGAGGCACGAGGCCTTTTGTTCGCACGAGGCGAGAGACGCTAGTACACGTTTGGATTGTCGAGTTCGAGCCCGACATTGTCGGCCTGGAACTGGCGCCCAGCTTCGAACCCGATGTCGAGCAGAAGTGCAAATGCTTGATTGGGTTTTTCCACGAAAGGATCTTCCAGTATCAGCTTGATCATCGGGGCAAGATCGGGTCGGTGCTTTTTCAGCCATTCCATGATGGCTTCGCTTCTCTTGTTGTCCATACAGACTCCTTGTTTCTGAATTATGACATAAAATAGGTATAAAAGTCAATGGTGGTTTTTGTGGTGGAATGGCCTATAATATAGATATGTTGCAGGGGATACTTAAATGGAAACTTGGGGTGTTGGCGAAGCTTTATCTTTGGAAATATAAACCAATGATTATTGGCGTTACAGGTAATGCGGGAAAGACTTCGACTAAGGAAGTTGTTGGTGCCGTGGTGAGTCGAATTAAAAAAGTTCGGATTGCTTCGGGTAATTTAAATAATGAATTAGGCTTACCGCTTACAGTTATTGGTGGTTGGGACGACGAATATTATAAACAGGGACCATCAATGTTTTTCTGGTCCAAGGTTTTATTGATTGGATATCTAAAATTAATTTTCTCAAACAAATATCCCGAAGTTTTGGTTTTGGAATATGGCGCCGATCACCCTAATGACATTAAAAATTTAGTTATTAAATATAAACCACATATTTCTGTGGTGACTACGGTTGGTGATGTTCCGGTCCATGTAGAATATTTTAAAAACGCCGATGCCTTGGCTGATGAGAAATCCAATTTAGTTAAATCTTTATCGTCTAATGATTTTGCAATATTGAATTATGATGATCATCGGGTTTTAGGGATGAAAGATAAAACAAAAGCTCGAGTTGTAACTTATGGTTTTGAAACCGGCGCCAATATCCGAGCATCAGATATTGAATATACTACCAACGAAGAAGGTCGTCCGGTTGGTGTAACTTTTAAATTAAATGGAAGCGGTCATTTTGTGCCCGTAAGAATTGAGGGCTCATTAGGCAAATCCCAAGCTTGGAGTTCAGCCGCGGCTGCGGCAGTAGGTGGTGTCTTGGGCATGAATCTTGTTCAAGTTAGTGAAGCATTAAATACTTATCATGGCCCCAAGGGACGCCTGAAGATTATTCATGGGATTAATAATTCAAATATTATCGACGATACATATAACGCCTCGCCTGCTTCGACCCGTTTGGCTCTGGAAACAATTCGTGACTTGCCAGCCTTGAGAAAAATAGCCGTTTTGGGCGACATGCTTGAGTTGGGCGAGTATTCAGAGAAGTCTCATTCAGATATTGGAATATTCGTCAGTGGTGTCGCCGATATCCTAGTTTGTGTGGGTTCTCGATCTAAAGCCATTGCCGAATCAGCTGGCCTAAAATTGGCTGATGAAAATATTTATATTTTTGAAAATTCAGATGAAGCCAAATCAAAAGTCAAAGAATTAATTCGTGAACATGACCTAGTTTTAGTTAAAGGTTCGCAGGGGATGCGCATGGAAAAAATAGTCGAAGCTATCATGAGTCACCCTGAAAATAAAAAAGATCTCTTGGTTCGTCAGTCTCAAAAATGGCTGGCTAAATAAGGGGCCCCACCCTCACACCTACTCAGTTTTAATCATGTATTTTTTCTACGTTTTAAAAAGTACAAAGAACGAAGAGTTGTACTTTGGATATACAGAAGACTTGAGAGCTAGATTGGGGCAACACAATTCCGGGAAGGTTCCATCTACGAATTTGAAAAAACCACTAGTTTTAGTGTATTATGAAGCCTACCGATCACAATCTGATGCTAAGCACAGAGAACATAGCATTAAGTTAAGAGGTAACGCCTATTTGCAACTCAAAAGAAGAATTAGGAATTGTGTTGCAGAAACTGAGTAGGTGTAAGGGCCCTATCGTCTAACGGTTAGGACAGATCCTTCTCAAGGATTAAATCGGGGTTCGATTCCCCGTAGGGCTGCAAGCTTATGGAAAAACCAAAAAGTCCAGAAGATAAACTCAAGGATATTCAAGATATAGAATTTAAACTCTATTTTGATATTCCTGGGTCAGAAGATTTAGAAGAAGTTAAGTTGGGCTCCAATACAGAGGAGTTAATTAGCGATAGTCTTTTGGAAAAAATTGATGGTAAGTTGCTTAAGTTTATTGTTGTAAAAATAGGTGATTCAGAAAATTACAAATTAGTACTTAGGGCTGCTGATATAGACATAGACCATGGGACTATATTTAAGACTTTGAAGGACGATCTTCGTTCTTCGGAAATTAGCTTTGAGTGTCTAGGCGGTGGATTCCTTAAGGTTGATTCCAAGGAGAAATCAATTAATATTTCCGGTAAAAGCCAAACATTTGGCTACGAGCCAGATAGAAATGATACTGCTAAATTAATTCGAAACTTATTTCCAGGTTTTAAATTTGAAATTGACTATTAGATGCAAGGTTATACGTGCAAGGGATTTTGTATAAAATAACAGTAGATTTTAATCACTAAAGTTTTCCAGTGTTTTCTACTTACCCTGCAAGAACACAATCATGATTATCAGGGAAGCAACTCAAAGTGACGCGAAGCAGCTCTCAGATTTGTCCGTCAAAACTTATGTTCATGCTTTTGGTGGCCCTTTTAGTAATCCTTTGGATTTAGAGAAGTGGATCGAAGAAACGCGGTCAGAAAAATATTTTAAAAAAATAATAGAGAAGGGCTCAGTTTTAGTTGCGGAAGAAGACGGTGTGCTAATTGGATATGCCGAATTTGGGAAAATAGGGGTTAATTATCCAATAAAAGACAAAGCAGAAAATGATCAAATTCTTAGTCGGCTGTTTGTGTTAGATGAATATCAAAACAAAGGGATAGGGAAGGCTCTCCTAGATAAAATGTTAGCTTGTAAACAGATGCAGATGGCTGGAAAAATTTACTTGGATGTTTCTAAGAACAACGAAGGGGCTCAAAGATTGTACAAATTTTATGGTTTTGAAGACACAGGGCAAATTATAGATGGAGATATGATTATGGTTAGACATAATCATTAACTAATAAATACAAGTGATACATGCTTTGCTTGATAATGCTCCGGAGACGGAGTATTATCTTTTTGTGGACTTATTTTTTAGATGAATGGGGAGGATTAGAGATGTATCCAGTGCACCCAGTAGTGATTGTTCTTGTGGGGGTGGCCGTTGCGGTGGCCCTCCTCGTCGTTGGTGTCATGAAAACCAACTCAAAGGATAAGCCTTCAGAGATGGGGCTTGGTCATATTCCAGCAAGGAAGGATGACGACGAGGCGGGCAAGTAGCCGTGGCCAAGAAAAAGAAGACCGTTCCTGCTGATACGGGTTTGCCACAACTTGTCGTGTACGACATGCACAAGTGTCCCAACCGGGAATGTGACCGAACTCTTTTCAACCCTACAGAAAAGCAGGTAATCAAGCCTGCTGGGGAGACACCCTTTAGCAAGCCCTGTTGGTTTTGCAAAAAGCGAGTCTACTATCTCGTTCGTCGATCAAATCGGAAGCGATCGGGGGGACACGAGGACACAATGGAGATCTGGTTCAGTTCCAAACCATTTCCTCGTGGTCGGCCAGGAGTTTGTGGTACAGGCCGAAGACGGATAAAGGGATAGCTTTTTGGGGCGTACTCTGTGCGCCCCTCTTTAATTTTTATCAAACATTTATCCAAGATTGTCTATATTGACGTATTATATTAACTGTGATATCGTATTGCATTGAAAGACGAGTCATGATTGCCCCTTCCGAGGGGGGACAGTGGTACTGTCTTTCTTGCACAGAGCGATACGGTCTTTGCGGGCAACCGCGCGAAGAGCTCTGCTCTGTGCAATTTTACTATCTGTGGGTGGGGCGAAGAGCGCGTTGTCTTTTCACTGAGACTATTCTGGTTTTGTCCCACCCACTTCCTTCCAAGCCCTTAAGTATTTGAGGTTTTGGAAGGAAGCGCGAAAAACGTTCTGTCACCATTTTTTTGGTATACGTGTATGGCATTGCGCTTCCTAATTTTTGGAGGACGAGTGTACGGCTGTTCGAAAGAACGCGGTGTTGATTGTCCTTCAGCACAGAGCGAACGGTGCTATGCGAGCAATCGCGAAGTAGGATTTGCTCTGTGCATTTTTACAACCGTGGGTGGGACGCAAGAAGACTTGTTTTGTTTTTGACGAGACTTGGCATGTCACACCCACAAAACATACTTACCAGACGAGGGTAGCCATGCGTCTACGCGTCAGTTGTAATGTCTGGTAATTAGGGAGACGAAGTTTTTATTGCGCGAAGGCGTGATAATCATGTTGTCTCCCTGTTCTCTTAAAGCCCATGACTATTCGTGAGTTTCAAGAGGGCAGGGGCTCTCAATGTTCCTTAATTGGAACGGAGAAGGAGTAAGGTGTGAGCAGATTGATTGCAATTCGGCATCAACGCAAGCGCACGGCATCAGGTGAGGCTCGGCCGACACAGGTCATGATCTTCGAAAACGGATCCATGACCCCGTCGGCAAATTACGAGCTCGAAGATGAGCAAGGGGAGCTGGATTTCCTTCTCGGCAAGTTCCCGCTTTCGTGGGAAAAGGTCGCGGCGGACCAGATTCCGGAGCACATCGCCAAGCATCATCGGCTCGAAATCAAAGACTCGGACCTGATCAAGGTTCCGAGCGAGTACGTCGGCTATCAGGCCGGCGATACCGTGCTCTCGATCCTTGGTGGTTCCGGGGATCGGTTCTGCTACGCGCTTACGCGGCGTGGTCAGGATATCGGGGCCGAGGTCTACGGCCTTGCGCCGTTCAACCTGAAGAAGTGGCGGGACAAGCAGGAGGATCAGGACAAGGAGAACGACTGCCTTGCTTTGGTCCATGTTTGGTACGCCAACCCGGAACAGTTCTACGTGTTCACGACTGGCACTCTCCGGATGATCGCTGTGCGCGAAGCCTATCGGGCTCGGCAGGAAGCACAGCGAGAGCGTATCAAGGCGGGTAACCGTCTTTCTCAGCGGGCGGTCGGCGCCATTTTCATGCGACCCGATGGTCACTACGAGGAGGGTCTCATCGAGGATCAGTACGACGCCCTCAAGGCGACGGATGTGATTTTCAAGACTCTGGTCAAGGAAGAGAAGAAGCGGGAGTCTGAACTCAAGGCTCTCGTGCACGATCTTCCCATTTGGAAGGAAATTCTCGGGCCCATCGAAGGCATGGGCGAAGTCATCGCCGCCGGAATCATTTCGTCGATCGGCGACATTCGTCGTTTCGAGACGGACTCGAAGCTCAAGAAGTTCTGTGGTGCCCACGTCCTGCCTGATGGCAGGTTCCCGCGTCGGCGTGGTGGTGAGGTGGCCAACTGGCAACCCTCCGCTCGTCAGGCGCTGTACCAGTTTTCTGACCAAATGAATCGTCGGCCTGACAGCGTGTGGGGGCAGAAACTCCTCACCTACAAGGCCAATCTTCGGGCCAAGCATCCCGAAGTGGAAATCGCCGACGGTGGCAAGAAGCGTTACACCGACGGGCACATCCACAAGATGGCGATCTGGCGGGCGATCACGCGCTTTGTCGAGGCTCTCCATCGGGATTGGACTCGTCTTGAGAAGCGTCTCAAGGTCGAAGCCAAGGCCGAGGATCCGGCGGCGTAGCAAGAGAAATGTGAGACGAGTATTACTTTGCCATTAAGGGCGTAAGGAGTTCTGTCTCGCAACCTGCGTGGTGATGGGTGATACTGTCACCACGCAGGAACTAGTTTGATAATTTTGGAGGATGAACATAGCCTTGGCCATCTCGGCCGATAGTGATATTGTCCTCCAAGCACAGAGCGAATCCATGTCTGCGAGCAATCGCGTACGGAGGCCTGCTCTGTGCATCTTTACAACCGTGGGTGGGACGTAAAAAATTGAGTCTCTTTAGGGACGTTGATTTCAGTGTCCCACCCACCCCTTTCTAAGATCTTAATCATTTAATGTTTTAGAAAGGGGTGGACGAACATGGTGTTGTTCCTGGGTTTGTTCCAGGGGCGTGACGGTACGTGTCTACCCCGAACTTTTGGAGGACGAAAGAGAGTTTGCCTTAACAGGCGTCGCCAGTGTTGTCCTCCAGCACAGAGCGTAATCAACAGTGCGAGCAATCACGTTGGAGGTGTTGCTCTGTGCATCTTTACAACCGTGGGTGGGACGAAGAATTTGATGTCTTCCCAGAAGACAAGAACTATGTCCCACCCACTTCCTTCCAAGCTCTTAATCAATTGAGGTTTTGGAAGGAAGCGCGAAAGACACACTGTTGGTTAAGTCGACGACGAGTGGAATGCGCTCCCTAACTTTTGGAGGACGAATGAACGAATGGCCGTAGGCCTGACCCAGAGATTGTCCTCCAGCACAGAGCGTCCCTTGATATGCGGGCAACCGCGGAAGATCGACTGCTCTGTGCATCTTAACAACCGTGGGTGGGACGAAGAAAGCACTGTTCCTTTTGCAAAGACGATTCCAGTCTTGTCCCACCCACTTCCTTCCAAGCTCTTAAGTATTTGAGGTTTTGGAAGGAAGCGCGAATCTGGCCGTGACCTACTATGCAAGTGGTTGGTAGTGAGATATAGTGCGCTTCCTACTTTTTGGAGGACGATAAGGTACTTGTTTTTTAAAGAGCGATCTTGTGGATGTCTTCCAGCACAGAGTGATGTGGCCCGTGCGAGCAATCGCGAAGAACTCGTTGCTCTGTGCATCTTTACAACCGTGGGTGGGACGAAAGGAGGACTGTCCTCTAGGCGATCGGATTGCTGTTCCACCCATTTCCCATTAACCAGACGAAGAAGTCTTTGCCTAATTAGGTGTAGTACGTGATGTCTGGTTGCCCCCGAATGCAGGTTTTACCACTGTATTCGGGGTTCTTTACAAATAATTAAGAATGCGCTAATATATACCTACTATGTTTGCAGTAATCAAAACAGGCGGAAAACAATACAAGGTCGCTGAAGGCGATGTTTTAATGATTGAAAAACTCGAGGTTACTGGAGACTCTGTTACTTTTGATGAAATTTTACTCTTAGCTGACGGAGACAAGGTTACCGTTGGTAAGCCTATGGTTTCTGGCGCTAAGGTTGCCGCTAAGGTTCTCATCGAAGAAGGCAAAGGCGAAAAGAAGATGGTTTTCAAATATAAATCAAAGACTCGTCACCGAAAGAAGAAGGGCCACAGACAGCCTTTCACCAAGGTGCAAATAACAAAAATCTCCGCCTAAGCGGGGATTTTTGTTTGACGGATTAGTTGCCTTTCTGTAATCTTTGTTTTGAGGTAGACCATGAATAAGCCCGAAGGTATGAAGTCTTCTGACCTGTTTGGCAATCACGATTACCCCAACGAACCAGGCACCGGCAAAGACAATTTTTGTCGAAATGGTTGTGGGTGCATGATTAGCGCCTCGGGGAATCTCGTGGATTCTCCTAGTGGCAATAAGGCCGTAGGGCCTTGTCGGATGAACCCCAAGAAATCCAATGGCTAGGTCGAGACTAATGAATTGGGCCGGCGTATACGCCGGCCTCTTTTAATTCAAGGGTTACTTTCTAAATTCTAAAGCATGCTTTAATGTTGATTCATCTGCGTATTCTAGGTGAGAGCCGGAAGCTAAACCACGACCAAGACGGGTGATTGATAGATTTGATTTATTGGCAAACTGACTCTTAATATATAAAGCGGTTGTTTCGCCTGGGGTATTAGGATTCATTGCCAAGATGAGTTCTACGTTTTTGTCTCCGTGTTCATCAATACGTCGTGCTAGTTCGTTGATACGTAGGTTGTTGGGCAAGATGCCATCGAGAGGATTAATAGCTCCACCAAGAACGTGGTAGAGGCCTTTGTAGAGACCGGTCTTCTCGATTGAATCTAGGTCCGTTACTTTTTCAACAACAAGAAGTTTTGTGCGATCACGCGAAGGGTTAGAGCACACAGAACAAACCGCACTATCGCTGATATTAAAACATTGTTGGCAGAAAGAGATATCCTTTTTTAGATTGCTTATTGCATAACCCAATTCCTCTATCTCAGAATCTTGTTTATCCAACAAAGCTAAAACGAATCTAGCCGCTTGTCTCGGCCCCACCCCTGGCAGTTTTTGAAATAGTTTTGCGATCTGTTTAAATTTCTGGTCCATTGTATTTGTGTGGATTGATCTGAGGGCCAAACCCTTAGCCGACCGTCGCAGGCGGGTAGCCGAGGGCAGAGCGGAAAAGTCAGCAGACTTTTAACGCGGGTCGGCGTGGGTTGGGCGCGAGGATCAGACTAGAACTCAATCTCTTCGATATTTTGGCCACCACTTAGGTATTCATCAGTATAACCTGTTTGGGTGTCGAGGTGGAAGCGAAGACTGGTTGGGTCGATGCGGAATTTAATATCTCCGGTTGGACCGTTACGGTGTTTGGCCACGATGAGTTCAGCGACGTTGATCTTGCTTGGATCAACTTGATCCTTACTCTTCATTTTGTCTTCGCGGTGGATGAACATTACCAAGTCGGCGTCCTGTTCGATGGAACCGGAATCGCGAAGGTCGGATAATTTAGGACGATGGCCATCACGTTGTTCGATGGCACGGGAGAGCTGGGACAGGGCAATTATAGGAATATTTAATTCTTTGGCCAAACCTTTTAATCCACGGGAAATTTCTGTGACCATCTGAACAGGACTGTCGTAGCTTTTTCTGCCAGACATCAACTGCAAATAGTCGACGATAATAATACCAAGGCCATGTTCGGCTTGAAGCCTTCGGGCCATGGCGCGCATTTGAAGAATGTTTGGAGAAGGGGAATCGTCGATATATAGAGGAAAGTTCTTTAATTCATCGCAGGCCATGGTGACACGCAAAAGTTCGTCTTTCTCCTGGGATAATTTACCCGTGCGCATTTCCCAAAGACTGACACCAGAAGCTAATGAAATAAAACGATCGACAACTTGGTCGATGGACATTTCCATACTAAACAAACCAACAGGGATTTTTTGCTTAGCGATGTTATAGGCGATGTTTAAGGCAAAAGCCGTTTTACCAACAGATGGACGAGCGGCTAAAATGATAAGGTCTGATCTCTGGAAGCCACCCAACATGTTGTCCAGATCTAAATACCCAGTCTTGTGTCCACGTAGACTTCCGTCGTGCTGGGTGGTAATACGTTCAATGGCATCGTCCAATGTTCCTCCGACATCAACAAAGTTTTTGGTTAAAGATTTAGAAGATACGGCGAAAAGTCTCTTCTCTGCTTCATCTAATAAGTCTTCAACTTCTTCTTCTTCGCGATACCCTAAGCCAATCATGTGGTGAGCGGCATCAATTAGGTCGCGAAGCATTTTTTTGCGCTGAACAATCTTGGCGTAGGTGGCGATGTGGGCTGAGGTCGGGACAGAGTTTACCAGAGAGGTTAGATAGGCGAGTCCGCCAATGTTTTCTAAGGCACCCATTTCGCTTAGCTTGTTAGAAAGACTCAGAAGATCGATTGGCTCATGCTTTTCAAAAAGGACGAAGGCAGCTTGAGCAATTAACTGATGTCCATGCTGATAAAAATCTTCAGGGCGAATAATATCGGCAATTTTGTTGATTGCTTCTTTGTCCAAAATCAAAGCACCAAGAATAGATTTCTCAGCGTCTAGGCTTTGTGGCGGAAGTTTGTCTGGAGAGATAACTGCCATGTGGTCCGTTTATTAACTGAATCTAGTTTATCCTAATTTATTCATCGAGCAAGCCATTACAAAACCCTTCGTGGATAAAACTGTTGATATCATCAGCATCTTGTTAGATTAGGTATTTCATGTTATTATAATTGTCCGTTTGTAAGTGGTATTAAGGACAAGAAGGGGATCCATGTCACCAGCAGAAACAGCCTTGAGAGATATTTCGAAAGATTCAGGTGGTCGTGAAATGCCAAGAACTCGCCGGCGTGTGGAAATTGCCAGAAGCGGTACGAAGCCACGAATCGTACTGGTGCCCAAAGAGACAGTCTTCAGGGACATCAAGCTGGGTGCCTCCTTCACCTTCGAGGGTGATCTTTGGAAAAAGATTGAGCTCACGAAATCGCTGGCTCGTCTTGCCAAGCATCATTTGAAGGGGGCTGGTTGGCACGGAAGATACTACATCGCCCTTGGTGTGGGCGAGAAGAACAAAGATCGCTCCCGCTACATCGGACTCGATGAAATCGTCCACGGAGTGGAGTAGGAGGCCTTTGTGGAAATAAGTGAAGAGGACAAGAAAAGAGTCACTGATTTCCTTGATGGAATTTTCGATGGTGTGACCATGTGGTCGTGTTTTCGGACTCAACGCTGTAGCAATCACCGGACCATCGATTGTCAGCGTTCGTTGGATGTGTCGTTCACCTTGTTCCATCCGTCGAGTTGGAATGCCCAGGGTGTCGATATTCACGATCCCAACCTTCGGAAGTTCAACGAGAGATTCAATCAGGACAAGCATGTCCACTGGTACACGATCAAAGTGGAGGATCCGCTTTTCCGATGGGGCAAGAAAGTTCTTGTGCTCCTCGAAGCAGAACCAGGCGACATGTTTTACGAGTATCTTCGGCGTCAGCACGTTCTGATGATACCCAAGATTCGTGTTGTCCCACGAGAGCGTTCTTTCGCCTCTCGAATCGTCGTCATCGACCAGGCTCTGACCGAGTTCATGAAGGGTCAGTAGTTTGCCAACAATCAAAGAGCCCCGCTAGACGAAAGTCTTGGCGGGGCCATTTTTATTATCAGAATTTATTTAGCAGAGATTAGTGGACCAAATGGTGTGTCAGAGATAGTGAAACCAGATGATTCGATGCGATCTCGGGCAGAATCAGCTTTTTGCCAATCTTGGTCTAGGCGGTGTTGTTCGCGCTGTTCGGCTAGTTCTAGAATTTCCGATGGGATAGATTGTTCTTTTGGTTCAGGAATAATTCCTAAGACACGGTCGACAGTTGACTTGAAGAACGTGTTGATGGTTTCGGCCTGGAAAGCCGACATTGCATTGGTGGTTATTAGTGGGTTAGTTTTTCGGATGAATTCAAAAACAGAGGCGATTGCTGAAGGTGCATTAAAATCATCGTCCATACTAGTTGAGAATTTTTCAGAGCATACTTTTAATAAATCATTAAGCTCCATATTTTCTTCACCACTGGCATTGCCAATCCTAGCCAAAAAATCCGCGATACGATTAATGGCGACTGAGGCTTGGTTTAATAGTTTATCATCGTAAGATAGTGGTGAACGGTAATGAGCTGATAAAAAATAAAGACGAATTGTTTCCGGATTGTGTTGTTTTAATAAATCTCGAAGATTAGTGACGTTCCCCAAAGATTTAGACATTTTGTCCGCCTTAGTTACCAAAAACCCGCCATGCATCCAATACTTAACGAATGGAATTTTGCCAGACAAGGCTTGTTGTTGAGCGATCTCGGCCTCATGGTGGGGGAACATTAAATCTTGGCCGCCACCGTGGATGTCGTATTGCTGTCCTAAGTATTTTTCAGAGATGGCGGTATCTTCAATGTGCCACCCCGGTCGGCCTAAGCCCCAAGGTGATTCGTTTGTCGGTTCATAAGAATAGTTCTGAGCCTTCCAAAGGACGAAGTCTCGAGGGCTGCGCTTGTTGGCTTCCATTTCAATGCGAGTGTTTTCTTTTAATTCATCTAAGTTTTGATTAGAAAGAGAGCCATATTCGTTTGGAAAATCTTTACTGTATTTATCTAAATCAAAATAAACATCTTGGTTTCCGCTTGTTTCAACGGCGCCATCTCCGGTGGCTTTTATGGCTGGGGCAGGGTAGGCATAACCTTTTTCGATCAAACCCTTAACTTGGTTTATAATTTCACCGATGTGCTCAGAAGCTAGGGCGTAGTTGTTAACCGAAGCAATTTTTAATCCGCCCATATCTTCAATAAAGGCAGTTTTATACTTTAATGCAATGTCTTCTGGTTTCACCCCCTCGTTTTTAGCACGGGTAATAATCTTGTCATCGATATCGGTGATATTTTCAACAAAATTTAATCCAAAGTTTTTGAATTCCAAGTATCGTCCCACGACATCAAAGAAAACAAAGGTGCGTGCATTGCCAACGTGAATGTAATCATAAACAGTAGGCCCGCAAACAAACATTCGAACTTTGTTTTGTTCGATTGGTTCGAATTCTTCTTTTGTGCCAGTTAGGGTGTTGTGGATTTTGAGCATTATAGTACGAACATTAAAAAGATACTGGCTGTCATGATTAGCAGAAGTATATAGGCAATAATATTAGAAGACAACCGGCTAGTGTATTTGCCCATAATCTTTGGATTATTGGCCATGTGAATCACTAGGCCAATAATAAAAGGAGAAACAACACCGAAGATTATGCCAGTATAGTAGAGGATGTTAACTGGCTGAAGACCAAGGGCGGGTATAGCAATACCCAAGAGTGTGGCCAACACCAAAATTAAATAGAATTGTCGGGCTTTACCAAAGGTGTAATCAAGTCCAACTTTCCAGCCGATAGTTTCTGCGATAGCGTACGCTGCTGACCCGGCCAAAACCGGAATCGCTAAAATTCCTGAAGCTAAAATACCGATCAAGAATAAAATGTTGGCGTAGTTTCCAGCCAAAGGTTTAAGGATGCTAGCCATTTCTTCTATGCTGCTAACCTCACTAAAGCCATGTGAGAAAAGAGTGGAAGCGGCAAGGATCATAATGAAGAAAGTAATAAGATTCGAGAAAATCATACCCATGCGAACATCGGTGTACATTGTACCGATTTCATTCCTCATTCGGGCCGCAGTTTTAGGAGAAGAGTGAGGACTAACATCAGGAATCATTCCATGAATGTGGTCGATTTTGTGCAAGCGTTCTTCTTCTACAGCTTCTGACGCTTGCCAGAAAAATAAATAAGGAGAAATTGTTGTACCAAATATGGCCACGATCATGGCAAGGTATTCTTTTGTTAGTGGTGCATGTGGAACAAAGACACTGATAATGATTTGTCTCCAATCGGGAGAAACAAAGAATACGGCAAGTACATAAGAAAAAAGAACAACCGCAATCCATTTAAGATATTTGGCGATAGTTCTATAGGGGAGAACGATAATAAGTCCGACAACAATTAAAGAAAGTGCAACAGCTATAATAATTGATGGTAAAGGAACCAAAAGTTTGAGCGCTGCGGACATGGCTGAAATATCAGCTCCAATATTTATGATTGTGGCAACTGAAATTAATACAGTAATAAAAACGAGCATCCACATTGGATAATGTTTCTTCATGTTTCCTGCGAGGCCCTTTCCCGAAATTAAACCAATACGGCCAGCCATGCGCTGGATGATAATCATAAACGGCAAAGTGCCTAAAACTGTCCAGAGAACCGAAAGTCCAAACTTGGCTCCGGCTATAGCATAAATTGCGATTCCTGCTGGATCATCATCTGCCGCACCAACCACTAAGCCCGGCCCTAATGATTTCCAAAAAGATTTGAGTCTTCCCATAATTTATCTATTAATAATAACATTTTTGCTAATTATTAGACATAAAAATGTGGGTAATTTTAAATTGACATTTTGTTGATTTAGCTGTATCTTATGGTCTTGTAAGTTTGGTTCGAATTTCTTTCCTGAGGGGTGATATGACAGGAGCATCAAGTGGTAACGTTAAGAGTTTCTCTGGTTTGGTTCGTGGGCAGTCTCGCCCGTTCAAGCCATTCTCTTTCTACCAGAAGAAAAAGGACCGTATCGTGGTAATTGGTCGCGAATGCGGTACCTACTGCGAAGTTCAGATCACTGATGGTCTCACGCTCCTCTGTGACAACGATTCTCCTTCTAATGACCCAAGGTTTATCGGATGTATCGTCTGCGGGGCAAGAAACTTTTGCAGTCGAAACAGTATTCTTCTCGCTGATGGCCAAGTCGACATCCATTGGATTTTGGACAGGATGGCTTTAGCCAGTGAGGACAAGGTCATTGGTAGTCGGATTTTTACTGCCCGAACTTTTGTCTACGAACTCGGTACTGATACCAGGGTGCAGATGTAGTTGTCTGTACCAAAAACTCAAGCCCCGTGGCCTTTGTGGCCCGGGGTTTTAAATTGACATTTTGCATATTTGATTGTATCCTATAGGGCATTAGGTAGAGTAGGAAGTTCTTAAACAAAGGAGTGCTAGTGTGAGAGAAAAAGACAACACTGTCGAGATGAACATTGCTTTGGTCATCAAGGAAATTGCCAAAGCTTTCACGACTGACCTGCCCATGGATCTTCGCAGGAGATACACAGAGGATTTTGAGCGATTTCTGCTCATCCTTTCAGGCAAGATGTCGACCAGAGCAACGGATGAGATCATCCAGCTTTGCTCGGGCATTCCATCTGAGATGTTGGAGTGTAAATATCGTCAACTGAACGAGCATTTGTCGCATGCCCTGCTTACTCGTCTTTCGGAGATGGCGGCAAGGCCACGCGACGAAGAACTTGGTCCTGAGATTAGGTATGATGAGCTTGCTCCGGGGAGCTTGTTCGATGTTGTGGCAGGAAAGGTTAGGGAACTTTACTATCTGGCGAAGCCCTTTGAGGCGGAAGGACGTTTCTTGCGTTTTGCCGATAATTCCATTCATTCGTTAGGTCTGGAAGGAAGTTCCCACAAAGGGCTGCCCGTCGTATTTGAGTCTCACAGTATCGTCCGCAAGGTCATTCGGAGGAGCCATGGCTAGGAGGGGCAAGGTGAAGAAGAAAAAGCCCAAGAAACGTGGGGCGGAGAAGGCCTCGGAAAATGTTTCCTTCAATCGCCTTGAACCCAGAGATATTTTCAAGGTGATCAAGGACAAGGCTCCAGTCGAGCGCAAAGAGGCAAAGGGGATATTTTTCCGTTTGGAAAAGCGTTCCTTGCAGGCCATGGGCCTTGGTGGAAGTTCTCATGAAGACGAAGTCATTTCATTCGATCCCATGTTCACTATCGTTCGCAAGATTGGTTCGTTGTGAAAGGGGTTGATTGATGATCCTGCTTTCTCCCTCTCGCCAGATCAATGTTTCCCTCATCAAAGCAGTTGATATGGGCCACATTTTTCTTGAAAATTCTGAAAAGCGTCACAGGTTGCCAATTAACATCGCGCACATCTCGGATGATTTTCGGACCGTCTTCCAAGACAAGGCCGAACCTCAAGCCAAGAACGTCGTTGTTCACTTCACAACCCTCGTTTCAGATAAGCCATTGAAGGACCCTGGGATAGTAGAGATTTGTGGTGAAGATGCTCTTTGCCCCGTTTCTTTCGGGCAGTACTTCCAAGTCCTGGTTGAGGTCGAGCGAGAGCTCACCTTGGGTCACTATCGACCATCGGCTATTCTGTCTTTCGTGGTTGGCTACATCTACGACACGCGAGGGAAGCTGTGGACCGTTGGCTCATGTCTCAGCCACACAGGGGATGGTTGGCTCATCGGTGTCTATCCGTTCGGATTAATCAGTTGGCCTTCCGGCTACCAGTTCGCAGTCTCACATTTCAGAAAATTATAAAAAAGGTAGGTGCCCGGTGAGAAATTTGTGCCGAAGAAATGGGATCGCTGTTTCCGTTGACGAGGAAAGTGGTGAGGTTTTTATCACCAACCTGATTAACCCGAGCGTCACAGTTCAGGTCCGCCATTTGGCTGATACACCTCAGGGTCCCGGCCTCACAGTGTCGACACCCCACAAGATGACAATGGGCGAAGATGAAGGCGAGCCCGCTGTTATCATTAAGCGCTAGTATTTCAAAGATAAATTGGATTTAAGGCCGGTTCCACGCGTTGGAACCGGCCCTTTTTATTTATCCACAAATTAGCACTCTTGACACTAGAGTGCTAATTTAATATCATACCCAATATGAGTATTAGCAAACGACAAAACACAGTGCTAGACTTCATAATTCGTGAATATGTGAAGTCGGCCAAGCCCATTCCTTCGGCTTTGGTTTGTAAGAAATCAAAGCTCAAGGTCAGCCCAGCGACGATTAGAAACGAAATGAATGACTTGGAAGAAAATGGGTACCTAGAACAAAAACACACTTCTGGCGGGCGGGTCCCAACTGATAAAGCCTATAGATACTATGTAAATCAGCTTCTCAGTCACCCGGCGCTCCTAGAGGTTAAGACAGAAAACAAAAATGATATTTCCAGAGCACTTTCAAAAGCAGGAACAGATAGCCGAGCAATCAATAAAGCAATTGCCAGAGTATTGTCAGAACAGTCTGGTAACTTGGTAATCACTGGTATCGCTTCTGAGGCAGAGTTTTTCAAGCAAGGGTTAGTTAGCTTATTCAAACATCCAGAATTTCAAGAAGTTGATAGCTTGTTCCAGTTAACTAGTTTCTTTGAAGGGTTTGATCTGATGTTCCAGCTAATCGAAAGAGAATTTATGAGAATCTTGGGGGCACCATCAGGTATCCCAATTCAAATCTTGATTGGCCACGAAAATCCGTTCAAGCAAATCAAAGGAGAAACGATAATGTGTACGAAATATCTTTTGCCAGGGGACGTGATTGGGTCATTAACCCTAATCGGTCCAAAAAGAATGGATTATGAAAAGAATTTAGCCCTGATAAAGTTCACAACCGATCAATTAAAAAAAATAAATAATAATAACCAACAATAAAAATATGAGCGACGAACCACAAAAACCAACAGCAGAAGAAGTAGTCGAAGAAGTAACTGTCCCAACTGATAAAACTGAAGAGTACTTAAACAATTGGAAACGAGAACGAGCTGACTTCCTTAATTACAAGAAAGACGAAGCTCGCCGAATCGAAGAATTTGCTCGATTCGCCCATGAAGATGTCATCTTAGAAGCTATGGAAATTGTCGATGATTTGGAGCTCGCAGTTCAAGAATACAAAGATATTGGCCTTGAGCAAATTATTAAGAAGTTTAAAGACTTATTTAGGAAATACAGTGTCGACGAGATAGAAGTTAACGGTAAGGACTTTAACCCAGAACTTCATGAAGCTGTTGAAACTGAAGCCGGAGGAGAAAAGATTATTCAAGTTCGTGCCGGTTACATGATGCATGGCAAAGTAATCCGCCCTGCAAGAGTAAAAATTATTAAAAAATAAATACCCAGAAAGAATATTGCATCATCGGGTGATATAATATTTTTTCTTGTAACATAAACATATGGCTAAAATATTAGGAATCGATTTAGGAACAACAAATTCAGCGATGGCCGTTGTTGAAGCAGGCCAACCAAGAATCTTAGAAAACAAAGAAGGTGTTCGCACTACGCCATCAATCGTGGCTGTCGGTAAGAACGGTGAACGCTATGTTGGTGTGACTGCAAAACGCCAAGCTGTCACCAACCCTCAGAATACAATCTATTCAGTTAAGCGCTTAATTGGTCGCCGATTTAGTGATGCCGAAGTTCAAAAGGACAGAAAGCTATTGCCTTACGAAATTCGTGAAGGTCAGCATGGTGATGTTGAAGTTAAAATCGGAAATGACTGGAAGAAGCCAGCTGAAGTCTCGGCAATGATCCTCGCTAAGCTAAAAGCTGATGCCGAAGACAAGTTGGGAGAGAAGATCACCGAAGCTATCATTACCGTTCCAGCTTATTTCGATGATGCTCAGCGCAAAGCTACTAAAGACGCTGGTGAAATCGCCGGTCTCTCAGTAAAGCGTGTCATCAACGAGCCAACCGCAGCAGCACTCGCCTACGGTTTCAACAAAAAGAAAGACGAAAAGATCGTTGTCTATGACTTTGGTGGTGGAACTTTCGACGTTTCTGTTCTTGAGGTATCCGAAGATACCATCGAAGTTAAGAGTACTGGTGGCGATACTCACTTGGGTGGCGATGATATCGACCAGAAGATCATTCAGTATTTCATCGATGAATTCAAAAAGGAAAGTGGCATGGATGTTTCCAAAGACCAGCTTGTTGTTCAGCGCTTAAAAGACGCTGCTGAAAAAGCCAAGCATGAATTATCAAGCACTTTGAGTACTGAGGTTAACATTCCATTCTTAACCGCTGATTCATCTGGTCCAAAGCACTTCAACATTAATTTCAGTCGCGCCAAGTTAGAAGAACTAACCCACGATTTAATTGAACGTTCCATCAAAATCACTAAGCAGGTTGTTGAAGATGCTGGTCTTAAGATTTCTGACATTAACGAGGTTGTTATGGTTGGTGGTCAGACCCGCATGCCTTTGATTGTCGAAGAAGTTAAGAAACTATTTGGCAAAGAACCTCATAAGGATATTAACCCTGACGAAGTTGTGGCTCTTGGTGCAGCAGTTCAAGGCGGTATCATGCAAGGCGATATTCGCGATGTCTTGTTACTCGACGTTACCCCATTATCTCTCGGTATCGAAACCATGGGCGGCGTCTTCACTAAGATGATCGAAAAGAACACCACCATCCCAGCTGCTAAGACTCAGGTCTATTCAACGGCTGCTGATAGTCAGCCATCTGTTGAGATTCACATCTTGCAAGGTGAGCGCGCTATGGCTGGTGACAATAAGACTCTTGGGAGATTCATTCTTGATGGTATTCCACCAGCTCCTCGTGGTGTTCCACAAATCGAAGTTACTTTCGACATAGATGCCAACGGTATCTTGAATGTTAAAGCTAAAGACAAAGCTACCAACAAAGAACAATCCATTCGCATCGAAGGTTCATCTGGTTTGTCTGAAGATGAAAAGAAACGCATGACCGCTGACGCAGAAAAGTTTGCTGCCGAAGATGCTAAGAAAAAAGAATTAGCCGAGGCTCGCAACATGGGTGAAACTTTAGCCTATTCAACTGAAAAGATGATCAAAGACAACGATGCCAAACTTAAAGATGATGACAAGAAAGAATTGAATGAAAAGATTGAGAAGGTTCGTGCTACTATTAAGTTAGAAGAAGTTGCTGAAATTAAATCAGCCACCGAAGAACTTTCTAAGTCTGCTCAGCGTGTTGGCGGTGAATTGTATAAACAACAAACCCCTCCAGCCGGCGAAGCGCCAAAAGCCGAAGAAACACCTGCCCCGGACAGCTCGTCGGGGTCAAAAGAAGAACCTCCAGTCAAAGAATCCTAATCGCTCGGATTGGAACCCCCGGCTCGACCGTCTGTCGAATGTCCTGCGAGCATTCACAGTTGGCTGAGGGGTCTGCGCGACTTCTCGCTGCGGGTTCCAATCCTCGCTCGCGCCCTTAAATGAAAAGCCTCAAATTTAAACCACATTTAATTGAAAAGATTCTTGATGGTAGCAAGACTACCACTTGGCGTCTTTTTGATGATAAGAATCTGGAGACAGGGGATGAGTTTGAGATTATAAATTCAGACACCAAGGAAGTTGTTGGGACAGGAGCAATTAAATACGTTACTATTAAGATGTTGAAAGATTTAGATTCTGCGGATCTGGATGGTCATGAAAAATATGAGAATAAAGAAGTGATGCTTGAAAATCTAAGGCAGTATTATGGTGATAAGGTTAATCTTGAGACAATCGTAAAAATTATAAAGTTCGAGCTGCTTAAATAAATGGTTATTCGCGAGTATCAAAATGAAGACAGAGAAAGTGTCGTCCAGTGCATTCTTGAATTACAGAATTTGGAGGTAAGTCACCGCCCTAATTATTGGGCGAATCCTGAGTCTATAAAGGATGAGTATTTGGACCATCTGCTTTCTCAAATAAAAGAGCAAGGCGGGAAGTTGTTTGTTGCAGAAGTTGACCAGAAAGTCGTTGGATTTGTTGTTGTTAGAATAGATACGGAAGAAAGTCCATGCGTAGATAAAAAGAAAGTTGCCTATATTCCAGATTTGTCTGTAATGGGAGATTATCGCAACAAAGGTATTGGTGCTGAGTTGCTCAAAAAGGCTGAGGGCTTTGCTGTGGGGGAAGGATTTTCAGATATATATCTAGATGTAAGTGTTGGCAATCAGGCAATAAGTTTATACAAGAGAAGTGGTTATAGTGAGCAGAGTATAAAAATGGGTAAAAAATTGGGAAATTAAAAAGCCGATGAATAAAAACTATAAACTTGTTACTTGGCATGCATTGGTGGCGGTGTTGAGTTTGTGGATGTGGAGTTATGGCCGGTCAGTGTCTTTTAACGGGATAACTGGATTAAATTTTAATTTTCCGGCCGGGTTGGCCTTTGTTTTGGAAATAAGCACTATTGCGCTTGGATACATATTATTCCCAATCCGAAGATGGGCGTTATCAATTGCCCTGATCGTGGGGGTAACTTTTATGGCATTCTTCGGATTTACTTGGCTGAACTTGTTGGCTGTTATTGGATTCGGAATCTTTAATCTGTACTCGGCCAATAACGTCAAAGGAGAGATGACAAATCGAACCAAGCTGAATATCAGAGTATCATTGATGTCGGGTTTGTATGCGATTATAATAGGATTCTTTTTGATGATATCGTTTGCGGCGTATCAGAGTCAGATTGCAAAAGATATTGAAAAAACAGAACGCTTGCCGTCACAGATTCAAACGTTTTTCCAACAGGTTTCAAGTCAGATGTACGGTTCAAAAATACCAGGAACGCCAAAACAAAAACAGGCCATATTTCAGCAAATCGCCAGCGAGGCTTATCTCGGGATAAATAGTTTCTTTAAACCGTATTTTAAATATGCCCCACCGATTCTGTCATTTGCCTTGTTCTTGATTCTTCTGGGGCTTAGTTGGGTGTTTGCTTGGATTGCAATGGGGGTTGGGCTGCTGATGTTTTGGGTATTAAAAAAGACACGAGTTGTTCGTGTGGAGGAGAGAGATGTTCGGTCGGAGATATTGGTTCTTTAGAAAAAAAAGAGGCTCCCACACGAGCCGCGAGGAGCCATCAAACAAGGAGCAAATTGTCTTATAAAGAACTTTGACGAGGCGAGCCAGCTAATAGATTGCTGACCCGCCTCGTTCCGGCCGACGGCTTACCCAACGCCATATCGGGAGGCACATGGATTTCCCGACATGGACTTTTCCCATACAGCATTTTCTTGAGGTAAGAACCCTACTCGCAAGCGATTCTATCTTCACTCAGTACTTGGCTGCCCATGTATCAGTGACGGACGGTGGCCACGCCTAGGGCTAATGCCTTGACTGCCTTCAACCCGCGAAGCGTCACTAGATCTTGCAAAAACCAGTCGGATAATGAAGCTGAATCACTATACCGACATTAGGCCAAACTTCAGCCTATCGAGCCACGGACCAGTCTTATCTTGTTGCGGTCCGGTCAGCAAATTAATCGTACCATATAAAAGGAGCTTTGTTCTTCAAGTATAGCATATTGCCAAGAAAAGTCAATCGGGGCATAATAAGTAGCGTAAAATATAGGTTTTTGTTATAATATCTACAATGTCTAAAGATTACTATTCAATATTAGGAATACCGCGAACCGCCTCAGCCGAGGAGGTTAAAAAGGCGTATCGCAAGTTAGCCCACGAGCATCATCCTGATAAAAAGACAGGTGATGAGGCTAAGTTCAAAGAAGTAAACGAGGCCTATCAGGTTCTCTCTGATCCACAGAAGCGTTCAAACTACGACACGCTTGGTTACGCCTATAACGATGGTGGTTTTGGTGGCGGCCAACAGGGTGGTTATAATTTTAACCAAGAAGATATTTGGAATATGTTTAACCAAGGCCGTGGCGAACGTCGTGGTAACTCAGAAGATATTTTTGAAATGTTTTCTGAAATGTTTGGCGGTGCTCGTCAGCCTCAACATGACCAAGAAAGAAAAGGCGAAGATTTATTTATAGAAGTTACTGTCAGTAAAAAAGATTTGGGTACTACTCGTACCATGGAATACGACATCCAAGATGCTTGCGAAGAGTGTAAGGGCGAAGGTGTCGCTAAGGGTTATAAAATAGTTACTTGTCAGACTTGTAAGGGTGCTGGCCAAGTTCGTCAGCAGGCCCGAAGCATGTTCGGTAATTTCTCAACCATTACCGCTTGCCCAACTTGCCGTGGCCGTGGTCGCATGCCAGAAAAAGAATGTACTGTTTGCAAAGGTGGCGGTCGCACCAAAGCTCGTCGAACCCTCGAGGTTCGTTTACCTGCCAGTCTTCCACATTCCTACAACATTGTCGTCCCTCAAGGCGGTAACGCTGGCAAAGGCGGCCAACCACCCGGGGACCTCGTGGTTAACCTAAAAATTAGGTAACATAAAAACAGGGCCTAGGCCCTGTTTTTATGTTACAATTATTAGACATGGATATTGTCCTAAATTTCTTTAAGGGTTTACATTTCCCATTTTTGAATGAGGTGGCTAAGTCGGCGACTCAGGCAGCAGGACAAGCGGCTATAAAAACGGCGACAGAAAAGGTGGGTGAAGCTACGCCAGCATTAAGCACATTAAATCCATCTTCTTTGAGCCCGGCAATGTTATTCGCTATTTTTGTAATTGTTGGGGTTTTATTGTTGGCGTTGACCCTTGGTAGAACCAGAACTCTTATTTCTGTTCTTTCGATTTATGTGGCTTTCGCTTTGCAGGCGATGTTCCCTTATTTTGGTTGGTTGTTAAAACATCAATCACTAACATCCGACCTGCAAACCTTGAGAGTGTTCGTGTTTATTTTGCTTTACGCAATTGTGTTTGGGTTGTTAAATAGATCGATTCTGAAATCACGTTTCCATTTGGGGGAGTCATCTTTTGTGGCAGTTGTTTTGATGGGGATAGTTCAGCTAGGTTTTATTGTTTCCATAATCTTAAACCTCGCCCCAAGTTTCTATGATATTGCCAGCAGAATACCAAAAACAATATTGCCAATCTTCGGTAATCAGCACGCTCTATTCTACTGGGCTTTGATACCAATCTTTCTTCTTGTTTTCCAAAAGCATTACGATTAAAAATAGCCCCTCTCGGGGCTATTTTTAATTTGGAATTACTTTCCTTTTTCGACACGTTCGACATAGTCGCCGGTCTGAGTGTTGATCATAATGATGTCGCCAGAATCGATGAATAAAGGAGCATTAACAGATGCGCCAGTTTCAATAGTGACTTGCTTAACACCACCTTGGGCGGTATCACCACGGATGGCAGGAGGGGCTTCAGTAACTTTGAATTCCATCTTGATAGGCAATTCGATACTGATGATCTCGCCTTCAAAAGAGATAGCGTCAATCATGGTGTTGGCCTTTAAGAATTTAGCTCCATCACCAATGATTTCAGATTTTAATTCAAACCGTTTGGCTGGATCTTTTTCGTAAGAGAACCAATATTGATCACGATGGGCATATAGGAATTTAACAACTTGACGCTCAACATCGGCTGGTTCAAAAATATCTGATTGGGCAAAATTGCGCTCTAGATTCTTGCCGTTAATTAGATTGCGCATATTAACCTGAACTGTTGGCCGGCGTTGCTGCATCTTTAGGTGATGCGTCGAAAGGACAATATAAGGTGCACCTTCGTAGATGAAATATGTCTTTGGTTTCAGGTCGTTGACGGGGATTGCCATAGGATAGTAGTTAGTTATTAGAACTTAGACATTTTACTCTAAAACAGTTTTTCATACAAGCCTGCCTGCCGGCAGGCTTGTATGAAAAAACGGGCGAGACCATTTGGCCTCGCCCGTCGTGTGTGTTTCTGCAAGCTCTAGAAAACGAGCTTGATCGTGGCCGTCGCGCCGACCAGAGTCGGCGTCGTCGAGGCAGGGGACTTTCCCCACGAACCAAGCATTCCGTTGTAGCTGGCCTGATCGGCCAGTCCATGGAATGAAGCGACATAGAATCCGGTGCCGACTTCCAGTTTCCAGAGCTTGAGGCTTGCGCCGAGCTCTTGTTGGAAAACCGACATGGCCACTTTCGTGCTGGTGTTGAGGGGGATGGAGCCTTTGTTGAGGGAGTTCCCACCAGCTTTCTGGCCGACGCCGTACCAGAACGAGTACTCGCTCTGATACTTCCATTCTGCCTTTTCCGTTTGTTCCCCGAACACATACCCGACTTTGGTCGAGCTGTGTAGGTTCAACGGACCGACGTGGGCGGTGAGGTCGACGCCGGCTTGCGGGCCGAAGCCCTTGAAGTCCATGTTGCCCGTTGAGGACACCACGACCTCTTCGTGGCCGAAGCCTGCCATCATCTTCTCACCCTCGGAAAAACTATTGTACTGGTGAGCCTCCGATAGGGAGTTATCATTCCCCATCTTGGTGTACATTCCGCCGGCGGAGAACTTCGTCGTTGTACGCAAGCCCTCGTGTTTGTACGTGAGCCCCGCTTCAAACAGATCCATCTTCCACGACGACGAGGCCGAGTATTCGGCTCCACCTTCGGAGTACATGCTCTGTTGCCAGATGTTCAGGGAGTCGCCGTTGCCGGCGAGCCCATTGGTGCTAGCAGTGTCGCCGGTGTACTTCCATCCGCTGACGGCGACGCCGAAGTTTGTTTTCTTCGAAATCACTTCGCCGTCGAATTTCATCATTGGCTTTCGCGCCGGCTCGATCTTGATGAGCTCAGTCGTGCGGGTGAATGAAGACGTTCCGTTTCCCGTCCGCGGGTCGTACGTGTTCGACGAGAGCCCATTCTTGTTGACGGAGCCCGCGTCGTACGTGGCGCCTCGCAGGGACACGTACGGCATGTACGTGATCGACGCGGAGGCCGAGACGTTGTTGTTGGTCTGTGCGGTTGCGGTTGCGGGAGCGATGAGAACGAAGAGGGCGATTGCCCCCAAGATGATCTTTGTGATGCGGTTCATGTGAACTCCAATGAGCCCTTCGGCTCTGTTGTGTTTCTTGGTTGTAAAGCTACCGGGAATCGACTGTAGACTTTAATTATATACTAAATTTAGATAAAAGTCAAGTAAGCACGCTCACTTACTTAAAGCTTAAAAACCTTATTTAAATAAGGTTTTTAAGCTTTAAGTATAGAAGAGAGTTATTAGCGTTTAAATAGGAGAGATATTAAAAAGAGTACACCTCCCGAAAGAACAACGACTGGACCAGGGGCAATTCCGTACTGGTGAGAAATTATAATCCCAGCGATAGAAGCAACACCACCAAGCACGGTCGACATTAAGGTGTATTTAGAAAAATCTAAAGCGACATTGCGAGCGGCGGCGGCAGGGATAATAACCAAGGCACCCATAAGTAAGGTGCCCGTAACTTTTATTCCAAGGGCGACAATAACAGCCACCATTAACAAAAACAGGAAGTTGATTGCGTTAACAGGCACCTTCATTGACTGAGTTAGTTCTTTGGAAATCGTGCTTAAGGTTAAGGGTTTAGAGATTAGTTTAAGAGCAATGACGACCAGGGCAATGATGGGTAGGGTGATGTATAAATCTGTTCGGGTAACGTTGCCGATATTTCCAAATAGGGCTTCAAGGAGTTCTGGTTCCGGGGTTAGCATGATACCTAGAGCCAAAGCCGTAGTAAAAAATATTCCGACCAAAGTTTCTGACGGAAGACTGGTGTTTTTTTCTAAAAACCAAATAGAAACAATAGCAATAAATAAAGCTCCGAAAGCACCAAGGAAAGGATTGAAGTTAAACAATAGGGCCAAGGCTAAACCAGGAAGAGCGACGTGGGATAGGGCATCACCAACTAAGGCCATCCGACGAAGAATCAAAAATGAACCAATATAACCCGCGCCAATTCCGATAGCCCCACCGATTATTAGTTGTAGAAAGAATTGAGAAATCATTTTGTGGGGTGTTTATGGGCAAAGAAAGATGCTTCACCATACAGAGCTTTAAGAGAGGCGGGGTCGAGGGCGTCAGTCGGGGATCCATAACAAATGAGTTCTTTGTTTAGGCACAAAACTGTAGTGGCGTATTTGTAGACAATGTTTATGTCGTGTGAAATTATCAAGATCGTTAAATCCTTATCGTCCTTCAGTTTTTTGATGAGATGGTAAATTGTTTCTTCGCCACCAACATCTATTCCGGCCGTCGGTTCATCAAAAAGAATTACGTCGGGCTGATCAATGATTGCCCAAGCAATTAACACGCGTTGAATTTGGCCTCCTGACAACCAGCCCAATCTTTGATTTAAAAGATGGTGGTTTATGTGATGTTCATCGGTAATGCCAACCGACCGAAGAGCGGATAATATCGCGCGATGATTTTTGGTTTTAAATTGTAAGAATTCTCTGACGGTTAGTGGAAAGTCACGATCAATCGTGAACCTTTGTGGTATGTAGTTTATTTTTATATCTTTTGACCAGGTGATGGTGCCGGTGTGGGGGACCAGTTTTAGTAAAGAACGCAAGAGAACTGATTTGCCAGCACCATTTGGGCCAACTATGGCCAAAGTGTCCCCGCTATTTAAATCAAAAGAAACATCTTTAAGGATTTTTTGCCCATCTAGAGTAACAGATAGATTCTCAACCTTTAGTATTGAGGAAGGGGATTCCATGACTTCATTGTAGCATAATTGCAAGGTTTTAGGGCCTTATTTATCCCCAAACGGCCCCGAAATAGCCATATTGACATTTATACAAAAACATGATAATATATACCCATGACTAAAACTATCAAGTTACAACTTATATTGCCGTTGACCCTAGCTTTGGTGGCCTCACCAATGGCTTCAGTCTTTGCTTATCAGCCTATTCCAGCTAAAGATCCCCAAGCTATTGTTTGTACTGGTTTATCTATTGTTGGTGTTTCTTGTGCCCCAGCTAAGGCATATGTCCCACACAACTATAATGCCGTTCCAAACAGTTTCAATTTTGACATCTTCAGTAATACTCCAGTTTCTAGTACTGGTAGTTCTACTGCTGCGGACGCTAATGGCAACTCAAATTCAAATTTAACTGCCACTATTAGCAACTCTATTGCACCAAAGAATTTGTCTGGCCAGAAGATTAACTTGGTTTCTGTTCCAAAATCTGGTGACATCTATGAATTGGTAAATGGTCAAAAACATCTTATCCCATCACTCGCTATCTTTTATGACTACGGTTATAAATTAGATATGGTGCAATCAATTAGTCAGGCTCAGTTGGATAAATATCCACGCGCCGACTTGGTTAAGGTTCAGGGCAGTTCATCCGTCTATTATTTAACCCAAGGTGGATTGGTTCGCCAAGTCGTTGATACTAAAAAAATCTTCGAATTCTATGGTGATCGAACCGAAGATATCATTACTATTAGTCGAAAAGAATTTAATTTCTATCCGTCTAACCAGTATGTCTATCAGGAATCTCCACTTAATCGCGACGTCTTCCAGATTACCGGAAAGAACAAGCGCTACTTAACCCCTATGGCCGTCGCCCGATTGGGTGTCACCATCGATCAAGTTGCCCCAGTCACTAAAGCTGAGCTCGACTACTACAAAACTCTCGCTCCGCTGATTGACTAAGATAAAAATATTTAAGCCCTACGTCTGAGAATCTTTAAAAAGGATTTTCACACGTAGGGCTTAAATGGTATTTAGGAAGGAACTTTTACAACCAACAAGACGGAGGCAGGTAGTGAAAAAAGTAATGGGATTTCTTTTGGTGTTGATCCTCGGATCAGTTTGTGGGCTTAATGCTCAGACGATTCCGGCTCCGGTCCCTGGTAAGTTTGTGCAGGACATGGCCAATGTTCTGAGTGACTCGGAAGAGGCTCAGCTCGAACAGAAGGTCCGTGCCTTTCAGGCACAGACCGATACACAGATCGTGATCGTGACGATTCCGAGTCTTCAGGGTTATCCGGAAATTCTCGATTACGCCAACAGGTTGTTTGATCAGTGGAAGGTTGGTGTGAAAGGTGTCGACAAGGGCGTCATCGTCGCTGTTGCTCCGAATGATCGTCAGTCGCGAATCCATGTTGGCTACGGCCTTGAGGGGGATTTGACCGATGGTTTTTGTGGAGAAACCCTGCGAACTGTTGGCCGGCCCTTTTTCAAGGACACTAAGTGGTTCGGCGGTCTCAACGCCGTGACCGATGCCATCATTCAGCGCTTGGGCACGAAGACACAAGCCCAGAGAGCCGAAGAGGCCAAGGCGCAAGCCGAGGCCTACAAAGCAAGGGTGCTCGAAGAGAAACGTCTCGCGGATATCAAAGCCCGCGAAAGCGATTTGTTCTGGGCGAAGGTCGGGGACTTTTTCTTGTACGTGGTTCTCCCCTTCGGTGTCTTGATTGGATTGATCGGTTTTTTGTTCATCCGAGCAAAGACTCGTCGTGAGCTCCGAGAAGCTATCGAAAGCTTAACCTACCACATCAACAATTATTCGAAGGCTGTTTCCACCAAAATTCGGGTGGCTGAGGAAATTGTTGACGCGTCTGCGGCCATGCTCGATGTGATGCGGACGATTTACAAACCGTCCGCACTCGCCGAAGCTGAAAAGGCACTTCAGTGGGCGCAGTTCAGTATCAAGCAGGAGAAGCATCTCTTCTCTCGACTTGAGTCGCCACAAAACAGCATTGACCAACTCAAACAGTTGAAGCGTTCTATCGATGAGATCGATGAGAAGGTTGATGAGGTTGGCGATAGAGCCAACCAGGTTTTGAAGACCAAGGAATCTCTTGAGTCGAATCGACGTTCAGTCCAGGAGGTCGTCGGGAAAATGATGGGGATCATCGATGGGCTAACGGCGGCTCGGCATTCGGCCGAGGCTGTCATGGTTCCTGAAATAAACAAGATTGTGGCCACAGCAATCATGAGTGTTGAGGATCCGCTCAAAAAGGCGGAGGCAGATTTGAGGGCAGACGGGCTTCAACCTGATTGGTTGTTCCATCTTCTTTCCTTGAATAGTGTGGTTAGCATGATTCAGGGCGCTCGGATGGTTATCGATAATCACCTCGAAGACATCAAGGAGGCTAAGGCGGGAGTCGGTAAGGTCCCGTCAGAAGTGGCCTCTGCCAAGAAGAAGGGCGAGTCGATCGTTGGGGACAGCGATGTGTCTGCTTCTGCTAGGGCAAAATTCAAGTCAGCCCTGAAGCTGGCTCAGCAGTTCCTCGTGGTCACTCCTCCGCAGGGTGACCTCCCGACTCTTTCCTGGCATCAGAACTATCTTGTTGCCAAGGATTCGCTTGATTCCGCAATTGGTTCCATGCAGCACGATATCGATGAGGCTGAACGCCGGCGGAAAGAGGCGGCAGAAGAGGAAGAGCGAAGGCTCGCTCGTATCGCCGCAGCAGCAGTGGCTGCGGCTGCGCTCAAGAATCGCCAGGAGAGCAGTCGTAATGATTCTGGCTCTTCTTTCTCCAGTCCTTTTGGGGGAGGGATGTCCGGCGGCGGTGGCGCCAGCGATAAGTGGTAGTTATTACCATAACGGCCAGTCTGCGAATTCGCAGACTGGCCGTATTTTTATTATTTTTTTAAATCGCTAGACAAAATATTAATTGACAATAATTTAAATATTAAGTATTATATTGCTCAAAGTGAGGTGGTTATGACGAGCAAGGAATTGAGCAATTGGGTGAGGGTTGCGCTGTTGTGCGCTGGTTTCGAGGAGTTCTCGTTTACTGGTCCTATCCAGCGTCGAGGTTTCAGTTTCATTGATTTGCCCATCAATTCATCCGGCTTCAGGGGTCTTGGGCCGGAGTTCGGCAAGAGCATGGGCGAAGAAGTCGTGGTCATGCCCGTTGGGTTTGGCAATATCGCTGGAGAAGAACAGGAATCCGCCATCGCCGAGGCCAATCTCTACAAAGAGGCTTTGGCAAAGATGGGACTCAAGTCTGAGGTTTTTGTCCGAGGTCGAGGACAGAGAGACATCTCCTCGTTTGGAGCCTACGTTTCTGTGCCCTTGGCGCAGGAGTATTCTTCCGTCAGTGGTCCAAGGAAAGTGCAGGTTGAATTTCGTGTCACGATGTACGGTCAGCCGGTGGCTCACGCTCTTAGGCATGAAGTCACCTCAGAGTTGACCATTGAGCGGCCACCGGAAAATGAAGTTCCGTACCGTGGTTGGGTTGCGACCGGCACGGCTCCTCGCAATTGCAGGGGTAGTGAGAGGCCAATTGTGGGCCGTGGTTTGAACATTGGTGCGGCTGTGATCAGTTGGCTTTTCAGTCTTGATCAGAGCATGGACTACATCCCCGCCTACAAGCAGGCCGAAGAGAGAGCGGGAGCGCGATCGAAAGGCTGAGACTCCGCTCGAACCCAGAGATGATCTGTGACACATGTACAACGGTAAGGTCTGCATTCGCAGACCTTACCGTATTTTTTTGCTTCAATTGACGTGGTTTGACATTTTCATACAGGTATGCTATTATTAAGATATTCAAGGCCAATAAGGGCCAGGAGACAGTTATGACAACGAGTCAGAAGCTTGTGAGGGCAGCGGCCACTTTGGCGCTCGTCTTGGTTCTCGGGTTTGCCTACACGTCGTGGGTGAGCTCGGACAGCGACGGCATCAAGGAAGGCCAGGTATACGCTCTGGCCTACACGTACAAGACGACCATCAAGGGGTCGTCGGTCGAAGGGCGGGTCTTCGACTTCGCGGATCGCAATCTTCCGCGGACTTCGATTCTCGTTCCGGTGCAGGACGGCCACGGGATCTTCCTGACGAAGGAAAACCCGAGTCTTCCGGAAAGCACGGTACGGAAGATGCGTGTTCGTGTACCAATGATCAAGATCGAGGGTGTCACCTACCCTGGGTACGAGTATGTCGAGTGGCAGTACCACCTCGGCACAACGGCAACGCAGTCGGTCGTTCCGACTGTCATCCCGCGCAAGTAGTTGCCAGTAACCGCCCCGTTCGGGCCCCGCGTAGTCGGGACCTGCGCGGGGCTCTTTTAATTTAACTAATAACCCCGCCGAATGGCGGGGTTATTAGTTAAGCGGCGATGTTTCCTTTTGATCTGTGTTCTTCTTTTATTCTTTCAACTTCTTGCTTGGCTTGCTCGACACGATTTGTCCAGATGATTACTTGATCACCCTCAGCCTTGCTAAGTTCTATCTCTGCGCGATCAACTATTTCTTGCGCTGATTTTAATTTAGCTTCGTACAGCTGTTTTTCGCTTTGTGGTTCGTTTATTTCCATATTCATATAGTATTATTTTATATATCCACAGTCAACGTTATTTTAATTGTGAGACATTAAAATCGGGGTGGCCATGGAGGAATTCAGAGAGAGTGGTTTCTTTTTTGCCTTCAAGCTGAATAATAGAGAGTGTAAGTTTGCCCTCGATACGTTCGGCTTTTTTGATATTAATAATTTTTTCGTTCCACATTGTCCAAGTGCCTGGTTCGGGATTTAGAGCGCGGATTTGGTTATGGATTTCTCCAGCTGAGCGGGTCCAATCAATTCGGCCATCAGGGCGTTCAAATATTTTGGTGAAGGTGGCTTGGGTGTCGTCTTGGGCTTCTGGTTTTATTGTTTCAATGTTTTTAATAACTTCAACTAAAAGCTGAGCGCCTTCTTCGGCTAAACGGTCATGTAACAAAGAATAAGTTTCATCTGGCTCAATAGGAGTTTCTGTTTGTTTAAAAATTGGGCCATGATCCACGTCTTTATCAACCTGCATGATACTCACGCCGGTCGTTTCATCGCCGTTTAATACCGCAGTTTGCACTGGTGTTGGTCCACGGTATTTAGGCAAGAGCGAAGGGTGAATATTTAAAAAGTGTTTTGGAATCTCTAAATATTTTTCCGGGATTATTTTGCCGTAGGCTGCGACGACACAAATATCAGGAGCGAGAGCTTTGAATTCTTCAAAGAAGGCATCGTCTTTTAGCGTTGCTGGCTGAAATGTTTTTAACCCAAGCTTATCCGCGACAGCCTTAATAACAGGGGAGGTAATAATCTTTTTTCGACCAGATGGTTGGTCGGGCATTGTAACTACGGTTAAATCAAAGCCTTCTTTATTCAAAGCCTCAAGTGCCGGCACTGCAAATTCTGAAGTCCCAAAGAAGATTGTTCTCATATATTGACTATATTTTTATTTTATTGTATTATTTAAATACAGGAGATTTGCATGACTCGAGATCGAGAAGGTTTGTTGCTCGCAGGTCTATTCTCGGCCATCTGTCTGATCCCGTTTGTTCTGTTTGTCTTTGCTCCAACGATTTCAAGGCAGGAGCATCAGAAGCAGCAGCTGCAACAATCAGTCACGACTCGGCATTGCTTCGGTGGCCGTGGTTGCGGGTAGAAAGTTGTTAGGATCAAGAAGTGGCTATCCCCAGTATTGCATATGTAATTGCGGTACTGGGGCTTTATTTTTTTAAGTACATCGATAATTATATAGTGTAAATTGAGAACCTATCTTTTGACCCAGTAGTGGAAGGGGTCCCACAGCAGTGGGGAAACCGACGGGACTGGTTTCATGGGTCTGGGGGAAAAGGTAGGTTCTCAATTTTAAACGGCCCTATTTTTAATCGTCATTCCATTTAGGTGGTCGGTTTCGTGTTGGAGGATACGGGCCAAAAAGCCTTTGGCTTTGAATTTTACTTTTTTGCCGGATTCGTCGAGGGCTTTGAACATGATTTTTTTTGAGCGGGCGATTTCGTGATAAAAGCCGGGGATAGAGAGACAGCCTTCTTCTAGGTCTTCTAAGTCGGATGAGTATTCGGTGATTTCAGGATTAAAGTAAGCTTCTGGGACTTTGTTTTCTTTTGCTTGTTTAGCGTCGATAACGAAGATGCTTAAATCTAAACCAATTTGATTAGCAGCTAAACCAACCCCCATGTTTTCAATCATGGCTTTTTTCATATCCAAAATAAGCTGGGCGTATTTGCCAGATTTAATGTCTTCTGCTGATATTGTCTCGGTCTTTTTGGCTAAGACCTGATGGGGGATCTTGGTGATTTCCATACTTCAAATATTACTGAAATATAGACTTTCTGTCTATATCTGGGGATAACTCCCTTGCCCGATTACTGATTGTGTGGTATTATTTAAGTATTATGATAATTCATAAACGCCAATTAAATATGCAGTTTGTCACCCCTATTAATTTGGGTGCCTTTTCTTATGAAAAGTGGAACAACAACTGTTTGTTTAACCAAGGCGATGTTGATATAAAATAACCTCTCAATTTTTAACTTATCAAGAGCGCCTCGGTTAGATAGACCGAGGCGTTTTAGTTCTATCTAAGTCCGTACTTTTACAACCAGGAGGTCAGTGTGACGAAAGAAATGAAAGAAACGGTCAGGCAGTATTTGTTGCTCCAGAGCACAACATCTTTTGGGATTTCATTCATCTCAGCTTTCTATGTGACGTTCTTGCTCCTCAAGGGCCTGAACTACATGGAAATCAATTTGGTGAATTTTTTCTTCTGGGTGACGTTGTTTGTTTGTGAACTTCCTACGGGAGCGTTTGCGGATATCTACGGCCGGAAGAAGTCGTATGTGATTTCCTGTTGCCTTTTTGGCGTTGGGATGTTGATTTACGGATTCGCCCAGTCCTTCTGGGGATTTGTTTTGGCTGAAGTTGTTAGTGCGGTAGGCCAGACTTTTTCCAGCGGAGCATTCAATGCTTGGATGGTTGATCGTTTGAAGCAACAAGGTTTCACGGGATCATTCGCCCCAATCTTTGCTCGCAAGCAACAGTTGGGGAATATCATTGGTATCGTTTCGGCAATATCTGGAGCATTTCTTGGAACTATCTGGTTACCGTTGCCATGGTTTATGGCTGGTAGCGTGATGCTCTCAGCTGGTTGTCTGGCTATGGTCTTCATGAAAGAGGATTTCAAGAAAAAAGATCTTTCTTTTGCTGATGACTTGGCGAGAATGAAAGAAACAGTTGTTGATAGCGTGCGCTACAGTCTCAGTAGCAAGCCAGTTCGATTCATTTTGGTTGTCGGCATGTTCCAGTGGTTCGCTGTTCAGGCGCCCAACATGCAGTGGCAGCCCTTTTTCCGTGGGAGCCTGTCGTCTCAGGTGGAGCTCGGCTATGTTAAGGCAGGGATATCTATCTGCCTGATGATTGGTGCTTCTATCGCGCCATGGTTCCTTGGAAAAATAAAAGACGAGCGTAAGTCCATCGCCCTGATTCAGATTGTTGTCGGGTTTGGTATTGTTGGAACTGTCTTGTCGCCATTGTTTGGCACAGCGTTTGCAGTTTTCATGGGCCACGAAATCGCCCGTGGAATGCTCGATCCTCTCAAAGAAACATATCTGCAAGACAACATTCCCCAAGACAAGCGAGCGACCATTGCGTCGTGCGATTCGATGTCTATGCGAGTTGGTGGAATAATCGGGCTGTTAGTTACCGGTGCTTTAGCACAGTACGTGTCATTGCCATCAGCCTGGATTGTTTCAGGCTTAGTTCTGACTATTGCGGCTTTGTTTCTCTTGAGGAATAGCTGCAAGAATTAGCCACAGCGGGTGCGAGCCTACTACGTCTTCGACTCCGAAGGCCACAGTAAGCTCAAACCCGCTTTTTTATTTAGTTTTATTTTGCTACGATTATTAAATGAAAAAATTGGACAATGTTACGTTGTTTGGCCTAGACGATGTTGATATCAATCGGTTAATTCAGGCCGAAGAAATTTGTACTAAAGATTTTGAATTTGCAAAAATTAAATTACTAACTTCTCTGGATAGTGATAATTCTCATGTAGTAAAAATAGAGCCCGTAAAATCTATCAGGGAATATTCTGAATTTATTTTAAAAAAACTTAACGATTACATTGATACTGACTTTGTTCTTTTGATACAGCATGATGGTTTTATTCTTAACCCAGATGCTTGGGACGATAGATTTTTGGAATACGACTATGTTGGAGCTCCACTTTGGAAAGATGGGAATTATGTTGTTGGAAACGGCGGATTTAGCCTAAGAAGTAAAAAACTTCTAGAATTTTTACAAAAAGATGAAAATATTTTTGTCCCAGAAATTTCAGGAGAAAAATACGATCTTAATGAGGATTGGATTATTTGTGTTCAAAAAAGAGAATACCTAGAGAGCAAGGGGATCAGGTTTGCTCCGGTTGATGTGGCGAAAAAATTTAGCTTCGAATCTAATGAAGTTGATGGCGCAGACTGGACAGATCAGTTTGGCTTCCATGGTTTAAAGTGGACAGATATCTCCAAATGGCTAAAGGCTCACCCGGAATATAAGATTGATAATCCTCTTGATAGCTGGGCGTTGAGGGTTCAAAGGAGAATTAATAACAAAAACAGAGATAAAAACCTATAAAATATGGCCATTTTGAGGCCCTGGACCCCTCACTTGAAAGGCTTTGGGTTGAGTAGATTAAAGTTATTAGCAAAGCCTGAAATTGATCGGGATTAGCCGTTATTTGGCCTTATTGCTTATAAAATGAAGCCTTTCAAGTGAGGGGTTGACTTATTTGGCTGATGGGTATATAATGTAGGTATACAGTCAGTATCTCTTCTATTCGACCGTATTGGGGGCTTAATAAAGCCAGTATCTCGTATCTCTAGTTATTAGTAGATTCCCCAGCCTTCGCGTAAAGCTTTGGCGGGTAAAAGCTAACTTTCAGGCATCATCGCATTTTATTGCAAAGGCCCGTTAGAAACTTAGTTAGATATTGGTTTTGTTAAGCCTTTTAGTTATCCAATTTGACAGTCTTTTGGTGTGAGTGTATAATGTTTATATTAACAACTGAATATTTTTTGAAACGCATTAACACGAAAGAAGAGTAGGTAATGAGGAAGGTAAGAGCGAGTCCAGGACAGTGCAAGCTGGACCCAGAATCATTATTGAACACACTTTCGGAGCGGTTGGTGAGAAAGCCTCGCAAGAGGATATAAACCAAACGGTGGGTCACTCCATCGTGAACAATCTAATCAAGTGCTTGATCTCCTGAATAAGGCGTCGAGAATAAAAGATGGGACCGCGGGATGTTTAAATTAATTTTTAAAACTCTCGTTCTTTTTTCGCTTTGGCATAGTGCCGAAGTAAGAAAAGAACGGGAGTTTTTTCGTTTTCGAAGAAACTTTCCGTAAGGGAGGAAGAAGTATGAGTACTTTAGGCGGTATGGGCCCGCACAACCCATAGGGAGGTTCGCCTCCCTGCAATATGGTCCCCGTAGCTCAATAGAAGAGCGGTGCCCTGTGAAGGCATTGGTTGCCGGTGCAAGTCCGGTCGGGGACCCAAGCAAGTTTATTTTATGAGTTATAAAAAGAAAAAATTAAAAGAGGGCAGACTTAACCAACTCAAATATCGTATTGGGTTGATTAAAAATGTTCTTTTCCAATTTTTGTCTGGACTTTTTTTTGGGAGGAAGAAAATGCGACAAGTCGAAAATGTTTTATCTGAATTGCGTAAACGCTCCAAGCTTGTAAGGTATAACAACCTTAAGATTAATGAGTGGGTGAATCGTTATCTTGAGGACTGCATACTCAATGGCAAGCCCGTAAATATTCTGACACAGTGGTGTGTTTCAAGTATGCTCAAAAAAAGATACAAAGAACAGGGCGATAAATTCATTCCCACGAAAAAAGAGCTAAGAGTTTTGCAAGAGGAAATTCCCGCCATTCTCTCGCTTTTTTCTCGAAACGGATTTCGAGTTAATTGGTGGATTACTTTCAACACCACTTTTATTGATGCAGAAGGCATACCCCGAACCGCTTACAAGGAAATGCTTCTTAGGTGCTCCGAGACAGACCCAAAGGCTGGTGTAGTTTTTGCCGATTGGGAAGATGATGTTTTGGGTAAAAAAATGGAGCCTGATCAGGCCGTCTTGGGTAATTTTCTTGGTTATGTGCCAGAGAAATACTTTAAGCTTAGAGTCGAGCAGCTCAGCATATGGGCCCAAAAAGAATCTGATTGGCGAAAGACCAAAGATGAACTGGGGGAAAACATTAAATATGCGACAGCCTGTGAAATTGCTGAGGCTAAGCTGCTAACTTTCCAGAACCCTTTGTTTGGTAAAGAGGATTGGTTGTTGATTCCTCTCGACGATGCCGAAGCGTACGACAGTTTTGCTATTCCAGTTAAGGATTTTAAGAGACGAATTGTGTCGGTATTGTCTCTTTGTCCTTGGCGTATGAATTCTTAAATTTAAGCGGGTGCGACAACATCAAACCCGCTTAAATTTGACAGCTCAGCATATTATGTTGTATAATAAAGAGGTCCAGTACTTTAACCGCCGCATAGTGCGGCCAAATCCATCCTGCGTAGTGCGGGAGAGGAGTGTGTTATGTCTGATTTTGAAGATCTTACTATCCGTCAGGCTATCGATCTTGGCAACAAGATTGGCGGTCAGGCCGGCGCCAAGAGGATTATGTCTGGCGAACTTGTGCTCGTCGAGCGTGACCGTAAGGTCAGCGCCTCAGGTCTCGCTAATGGTGGCGTGACCTACGCCACTGGCATCGATACCAAGGCGTTCCTCGCTGATTGGCGGAAACACTTTCGAGAGGTCTATGGTTTGATCGTAGACCTTTCGGGAATCCAGCTTCCACCCCAACGTCAGGGTTTCGGCTGGGGCGTGGTCCGGGTTCCGGAACTCTCGGCCCAGAAGATGTTCGACACATTCACGACCAAGTTCAAGACTTGTAAGTGGTGCGACAACATCGACAAGGTTCTCGACATTGGCAAGGAGGCCCGTACGACCGCGAACGGTCCGTACGTCGTTTGGCTCCGTGACCGAGTCGAGGCTGACGAAGAACTGAAGAATCTCTCGGCTAACTATTTGGCCGAACGGAACATCAACTGTATCACCGAGCCGGAGAGGATTGCTCTCGAGGGTTGGTTCCACTGGAAGACTGGTGGCCACCTCGACATCAAGAACGTGACACTTTCGGCTGGTTCGCGCTGGTCGGATGGCAGCGTGCCTGGCGCCCGCTGGTACGACGGTGTCGAGTTATATGTCAGCAGGTACCTCGCTGACGATCGGGATGGCATCATCCGTGCTCGTGAAGTGGTTTCACTGTCGTAGGCAGCCTAAACCTTCTTTCTTTTGTCTTGTGCCCTTACAGCCGATGTGCCTTGTGTGCATCGGCTGATTTTATTTTCAACGGCTCAACCGCTTGAGCCGTTGAGTTACGTTATTGTTCTAGGATCTACATCAATCATCCATTGGGTCGGAACATAACGGAGGAGGTCGCGGGGTGGGAAGTCGGGGGAGATTTTAATAATGATATTGTAGGTAAAAATTCCACGTTCTTTTTTGAGGAAGAGACGGGAAGTGTCGGTGATGCGGATTTTGTCTTGGGCCTTAATGTGGGTTGAGGCCATTTTTAATTTTTCAATGGTGGTGCGAGCGGAGATGACGACTTTTTTGTGGTCTTTGTGTGAGTAGGTCAGTTTAATTATTCGGCAAAACGGTGGATACCAGAAAGCTTTGCGGGCGGAGAGCTCGGTGTTATAAAGTTCGGTGTAATCGTGACGAGATAAATTTTGTAATAGGTTTAGTTGGTTGAAAGTTTGAGCAACAATCTTGTCTGGCTCAAAGTCGGCTAGCTTTTCAAGGTGGTACCACAAGCGTTCGGTGGTCTGGAAATCAGAACCGACCGCGAGAGCATCAAGTTGGGGGATAATTATGGCGTCAAACTTAAGGGTGTAACTGTAACTAAGGATTTTTTGTGTGGCGATTAATATTTTTGGCCCACTTTTTTGCATTTCTTCAACCACCTCGTCTTCTTCGGTTTGGTTTTTGGTAACGTCAGAGTCCATTAAAAGGATTTGGGTTTTATCTAATTGGCCAAACGTAATCATTTTCTGAAGTTCTTCAAATATCTTTTGCCCACCGGCTGGCCCGGTGGCTTTTACTTGGGAGCTGTGACAGTTGGGGCAAGAGTATGGATAAGGTTGAGAATGATTGCAGTGGTGGCAAAGCAAAGACAAGGTAATGCTCTGGTGAATACGCATTGGCAAGTCGCAATTCGGGCATTTAAACGAATAACTACATTTTTGGCATAACAAAATTCCACCATAACCACGGCGGGCAGAAACGATAAGTACTTTGCCTTTGTTTTTTAAGACTTCGCGCATGATATCGCGGGCATCTGGTGTTAAAGCCCCGACAATATAGCCTTGCTTAAATTCAGCGGCTAAATCAATAACTGATATTTTGGCTGGCCATGGTCTGGAAGCGTCACTGGTCTGGATGGTTTTTTGTAATGATTTTTCGTAAGCATCAACGCCAAGCAGCGGAGAGAGCGCGATATAGCGAGCATTGTTATTACTGGCAATAATTTCAGCTAATTCAGGGGTCCAGTACTTTGGACTCATATCTGATTTATAGAATTCGTGAAGGGGGTCAACAACAATCACTCGATTTAACTTTTGGAACGGTAAAAACAGGGCTTGTCTGGTCCCGATGACCATTTTGGTGTTTTGCAAAGATACGTCCTTCCAAACCTTGTAGAATTCAGGATTTCCGGTTGCGGAAGTGATAACACTAGGGTTCAATTTTTCAAATTCTTTTTGGAAATAGGGGAGGTATGACTGATCTGGAACAATTATTAATGTTGAACCCGAAGTATCGTTTTTAATTAACGTTTGGATGTGGCGGGCTGAATCTTGAGCGCGGGTAACCACCCATGAAGGTGGAATCTTGAGTGGGGGTGTAGGTGTGTCTATTTTTGTATCAATAGGATAGCGAGGCTTTAAGAAGAATGGAGGTAGGACTGTTTTCATGCACAAACCGAGAGGAGCAACATAACGGTTGGCCATCCACAGTGCCGTTTTGAATTGCCATTCGGCGATGGCGGGTTCTTTGCTAAGGACTTTAGTTATTTTTTTGAGTTGGAAGAGTGATTTTTTGACTAATAATTTCTGTTGATCCAAATCATACGAATCAATAACAACAGCTTGAACCGATCGGTTGTTCATTGGCACATTGACGATAGCGCCCTTGGGTAAAGATTCTTCGTGGTAGTAACTTAAAATCTGAGGTATTTGCGGGGGGAGAACGGCAAGAGGTAATACTTCCAAAACGTGCATAGATTTGAATTTCTAATTTCTAAACAATACTAGCATTTTAGGCTTTGCTGACAACCCAAATAAAAGGTATAATGAAAGTCATGAATAAAAGCCAAATAAAGGTTCGTCTTGCACCGTCCCCAACGGGGTTTTTACATATTGGAACCGGTCAGTCAGCTTTGTATAATTGGCTTTGCGCCAAGAAGATGGGCGGAAAGTTTTATCTTAGAATTGAAGACACCGACAAAGAACGTTCCACGAAAGAATATGAAAAAAGTATTTTCGATGCCCTTACTTGGTTAGGTTTAGGTTGGGAAGATGAGGTCTTGCATCAAAGCGAACGCACTGCGACCTATCGAAAAGCATTAGAAAAATTACTGGGCGAGGGCAAAGCTTTTTATTGCCATCATTCTCAAGAAGAACTGGAAGCTGAACGTCAGCGTCAAGAGTTTGAAAAACAACCACCACGCCATGAGTGTACTCACAAGAATTTACCATTAGGAAAAGAAGGTGGCGGAATTATTCGTTTGGCCGTTGATGATAAATCAGATCGAAAAATTGTCTTTGATGACGTTATCCGTGGCCCAATTGAATTCAAGGCATCTTTGCTGGGTGATTTTAGTATCGCCCGTACAGTTGATGACCCCTTGTATAATTTTGCTGCTGTCGTTGATGACGCTGAGATGGAGATCACTCATGTTATTCGTGGCGAAGACCATATCTCAAATACACCAAAACAGATTTTGGTCTATGAAGCATTGGGCCAAACGCCGCCATTGTTCGCTCATCTGCCATTAATATTGGGTCCTGATCGGTCCAAATTGTCCAAACGGCACGGCGCGATGGCTTTAATTGAATACAAAACTGATTATTTGCCTGATGCAATTGTTAATTTTTTGGGCGGATTGGGTTATACATTTAGTAAAGATGTTTTGAGTCGCGAAGAAATGGTGACTGAGTTTGATTTGGCCAAAGTCCACAAATCTGGAGCGATTTTCGATACTAAAAAATTAAATTGGATTAATTGTCAGTATATTAAAAGGTTGTCGCCGGATGAGTTTAGAAAAATAAGTGGCATAACTGAAATTTCTGATGCCGCCGTGCCATTGGTTACTGAAAGACTTGAAAAATTAAGTGATGCGCAAGCATTCTCATATTTGTGGCAAACGCCCGTTTACGAAAAGGAGCTTTTGAATTGGAAAGATTCAGAGCAGAACGTTACTAAAGAATCTATTGAGCGCTCGTTGGGTGTGTTGGAGAACTGGGATTTTGTTGACAGTGAGGTTCTGAGAACTCAGCTCGATGCTTTAGCTGATGGGAATAGAGGCTTAGTCTATTGGCCATTGCGGGCGGCATTATCAGGCAAAGAAAAATCGCCAGACCCAGTTCAGTTGATTTTTGCATTAGGAAAGGAAGAGGCCATAGAAAGAATAAAGTCGGCCATAAATCTTTTAAGTTAAAAAAGATGCCAAATAGATTCAAAGTTTTACTCGGCTGTTTTTTCTTATTTTTCATAATAGGGGCAAATTCTGTTTTTGCAGATGCGAACCAAGACAAGATAAATCAGCTTAGGGCTCAAATTGAGGCACTTGAGGCTCAGGCTGAACAGTATAGGGGGACAATCGCTCAAACTAAAGCTCAAGCAGATACACTAAAAGCGCAAATTCAAAATCTCCAAAATCAAATAGGAGCGATTAATAATCAAATCGCTCTGCTTGGTAAAAAAATAGATAAAACCCAGATAGAGATCGTTAATGTTCAGGGGAATATTAAAACCACTCAAGAAAAAATAGAATACCAAAAAGCAACGATTGGTCAGTTGCTTTTGTATTTAGCAAAAAGAGATAACGAGACATTTGTCGGTGTTTTAATGAAAAATTCTAGTCTCTCGGATTACTTTAACCAAGAAGAGTATGCTCTTACTGTAAATAGTAAGTTGATGGCTTTGATTGATGAGTTTAAGCAAACCCAGAAGAATCTGTCTGAGCAAAAAAATGATTTGGAAGATAAGAAAAAAGACCTACAAGACATGAAGCAACAAGAGGATGCCCAAAGGATTGCTTTGGCCGCTGCGCAGACCGACAAGAATAAGCTCCTTAAGGTAACAAAGGGCCAAGAAGCTCAATATCAGAAGTTGTTGATAGCCACAGAGCAACAAGAGTCAATATTTTTTAATCAGATGCGGGAGTTAGAAACCCATATTATTCAAGGCGGGTTATATATTGTTCACGTTACTGCCGATAGTAATCTTCCAAAAACAAAGAAAGGCTTGTTTGCTTGGCCCGAAAGCCCATACCGCAACACACAAGGTTATGGATGTACGTCTTACGCAAGATGTGGAAGGTCCAGCGCTCCATATGGCGGTGCCGGACATAATGGTATTGATATGGCCACGGGGTATGGCAGCCCAATAAAAGCTATTGCTGATGGGGAGATTATCGCTAATGGTAAAAATGACGGTTGGGGTAATTGGGTTGCGATTAAGCACCCTACAAAGTACAACTTGGTTAGTATTTATGGGCACATGAGTTCGCTCTCTTTCTTGCAGGTTGGGTCGCAGGTAACAGTCGGACAGGTTATAGGCTATGAAGGCAACACCGGCGCAGTAACTGGTTCGCATTTGCACCTGTCTATCTATAAAGATTTCTTTACTTATGTTAGTGACAAGAAGAGCGGTCAATTGTATTTTAACTATTTTGAAGGAACCGTTAACCCGCTCAATTATTTTTAAGATTTAATGATAAAAATATTAATTTTGGGTGGAGGATTTGGTGGTATAAGGTGCGCTCTTGATTGTGCTAAAAAATTTAAAGGAGAAGCTTCTATAACCATAATTGATCGTAACTCGTATCACACTTTTACTCCTGCATTATACGAAATTGCATCAGCAAACCAGCCGACCGACGATCCTTTTGCTTTAAAATTGAGAAAGGCCGTCTCAATTCCTTATCAAGATATTTTTGAAAATAAAAATATCAATTATATTCAAGCTGAAATTGCTTCTGTAAACGTCGAATCATCAGAGGTTGCTTTGATTGGCGGGAAGGTTTTGAATTATGACTATTTGGTGGTATCTCTTGGTTCTCAAGCATATGATTTTGGCATTCCAGGTGTTGTCGAATATGCTTATCCATTCAAGACTGTGAATGATGCTGTCGCATTGCATTCCAAATTAGAAAAAACATTCCTAGAAGCTTCTGTTGGCCAAAGATCTTTGCCCATAAAATTCCTTATAATCGGGGCAGGTTTTACTGGGATAGAGCTTGCTTCTGAGTTGGCGATTTATGCAAAAAAAATAGGCCCTAAATATGGGCTAAATGGACGTTATTTTTCTTCTGTTTTGTTTGAGTCTTCTTCGTGTATTTTACCTGCGACAAAGGATTCTGAAAGAAAAATAATAGGGTCTCGTCTTACTCAGATAGGTGTTGTCTTGATGTGTAATTCTGTTGTGGAGAGTGTATCCTCTGAGTCTGTAAAACTTAGTAATGGTCAGGTTGTTTCTGGCTCTGCCGTTATTTGGACTGCTGGTGTTAAGCCAAACATTTTGGCTAGTGGCATAAATGGCTTAATCTTTAATAATGCGGGGAAAATAACAGTCGGTGGAACGATGATGTGTAAAAATTTTAAAAACATTTTTGCTTTAGGGGATTGTGCTGAATTTATTGATCCCGTAACACAGAAATCGGTTCCAGGTCTTGCTTATGTCGCAAAAGAACAAGGTGAGATTGTGGCAAAAAATATTTATCGATCAGTTTTTAACAAAAAGCTTCTGGATTATGTTCCAAATTATGACTATTGGGTTGCACCGGCGGGCGGAAAGTTTGTTGTGGCTCGTCTAGGTAAAAATAAAACACTGTATGGTGTTTCTGGGTGGTTAGTTAGAGCCCTCATCGACTTTAAATATTTCTTTTCCATTCTTTCTTTGCAAAAATCTATAAAACTTTTTTATAGAGATCTTATTTTATTCTCAAAAAACGATTAATTGTTGATAACATAGTAGGTGGAGAGACTCATAAAATGTTAAAATTATTATCAGATGAATTGTATTTATTTCATAAATACAATTCATCTGATATACATGCTCAAAGGAAGGCACTTAAGAACGTTTTTTTCTAGAACCCTGACGACTATTTTTGTTGTCGGGTTTTTGTTTACCAGTACGGGAAATATTTCTGCTGCTGTACCGCGCCTGTTAAGTTTCCAAGGAAGACTTTCAAATTCATCCGGCGATCTTCTTGGGAGCAGTGGCACAAATTATTATTTTAAATTTTCGATTTACAATTCTTCTGCTTCTGGCTCGCAGTTGTGGACTTCTGGATCTTCCGGAATTGCAATAAAAGTTACACAAGGTGTTTTTAACACTCTTCTTGGGGACACATCTGCTGGGTTTAATAGTTTGGATTTAGATTTTGATTCAACCTCAAATTATTATCTTGAAGTTCAGGTTTCTTCTGACAATGCCAGTTTTGAAACACTAACACCTCGTCAGAGAATTGTTTCTGCTGGTTTTGCTGTGAATGCTGATTCAGTTCATGGCGGACGCTTTATCAATGCTAGTGGTGTTGGTCAATTTGGTACACTCGCGACTGTTTCTTATTCACGTTTTGGTGCCGCAGTTACTTCTCATGGTCTTTCTGCCCCAGCTGATTTGTTGACCAGTGGAATTTTAGAATCTTTTGGCCAAGCATTTTTTGATGCCGATGCTTCTGTCGCCGGTAATTTTGAGCTCACTGGGTCAAACAGTAAGTTGGGTATAAATGCGGGTGGATTGATTGACTCAAATCTTGAGGTTGGTGGGACGGCTTCAATTTCTGGCACCTTATCTTTGGGTGGAAATATTAATTCCAGTGGTTTATTAATCTCTGGCGGTACGGGCTCTAGCTCATTTGCTGGGTCCTTAACTATTTCAAAAGGTATCACCGCAAATTCTTATCAAGGTGGAGGATTGGGTACCTGTGTAAGTAGTAACCAAAAATTACTTTATTCGAATGGGCAGTTTTCTTGCGGTACCGATCAGACAGGGGTTGGCGGAACATCAATATCTCTTGCTCCGGCTAGTGCTGATTCTGACTCATCCAGTAACCCATCGATTTTTGTTAATGACACAGCCGGTGGCAAATTTATAAATTTCCAAGAATCTGGTGCCACTAAGTTCTACGTCGATAATACCGGCGATCTTGTTTCTTCTGGCGCCTTAAATTTTGGTAAAGGCTCAGTCCCCGCTGTTTCTTATTCTCGTTTGGGTAGTTCAACCACATCTCGTGGTTTATCTTCTGCTTCTGACCTTCTTATCTCTGGTAATACAGAAATTGGTAACCAGTTGTTTGTTAACGGTGCTGTCACCTTATCTAACAGTATAAATTCTAGTTTTACTGGTTCCAATTCTTTTGCTGGAAGCCTTAATGTCTCCAAGGGATTAGTTGCGAACACTCTTACTGTAAATACTCTCAATTACACAAATCTAACAGCATCAGTTTCCGGTGCTTTCGAGGTCGGGGCTTATGCATCAGTTTCCGGCGGTGCTTACCTGGCCATTAATGGTGGGAATGTTGGTGTTGGAACGGTAAGCCCAACAACTAAATTTCAAGTTCAAGGAAATGCTTCTATCTCATTAAATTTTGAAATCGGTGGCATTGCTTCTATCGGTGGTAATGCTGGGTTCTATGGGGTTGGCTCATCTTCATTTGCGGGATCTCTCGCTGTGTCAAAGGGTTTAACTGCTAATTCTTATCAAGGTGGAGGATTGGCAAACTGCGGAGACTCTAGTCACGCTCTCAGCTACTCTGGTGGCCAATTTGGCTGTCAAAATATTTCAGGAACAGGTGGTTCAAGTTTCTTCGGTTTGCTGATGGGTGAGGGTTCTAGTACTGCCACCCACGCAACGCAATTAACTTTTTCGCCCAGCGGATTTGATCTTTCTAGTGCCGCTTCTTCTTCGTTTCTCTCTATTGATTATCTGAATGGTCCCGCCTCTCGAAGTATTGCCCAAACCATATCTGGTCTCTGGACATTCTCTGGTGGCGCAACTTTCTCTGCCCCATTTGAATTAAGTAGTACTGCATCCATCGGTGGCAATGCCACTATCAAAGGCACCCTTGGTTTAACAGGT
>JAGOSO010000004.1:70545-90774 GCA_018062285.1 Minisyncoccota bacterium
CCGTCGGTGGTACTGGTTCCAGTTCTTTCTCTGGAAGTATTAATTCATCTAAGGGTATCCATGCCACTAACAGCATCGACACTGCCGGTATGTTTATCTCAACTGGCACCGGCTCCAACTCATTTGCTGGAAGTTTGAATCTTGCTAAGGGCTTAAATGCAAATTCATATCAAGGCGCCGGTTTAACAAATTGTGATAATACAACCGGTAAGATTGTTTGGAATAATGGACAATTCTCTTGTCAGACTGATCAGACTGGTGGAGCCGGTGGTGTTGCTTGGCAGGCAGGGTTGGCCGCTGGGCAGATAACCTTCTATAAGGACGCATCAACTGCCTCCGGATCAGCAAAATTAAGTTGGGATAGCACAAACAAGAGATTGGGTATCAATTCTGGTGCTGCTGTAGATACAACATTTGAGGTTGGTGGTGCTGCTTCTATCTCTGGTGCGATTACTCAAACCACTACTGCTTCTAACTCATTTGCGGGAAGCTTGAATACAGCATTGGGCTTGCATGCAACTGGTAACGTCACGACATTGGCGCAATTGTTTTCCACCGGCACCGGATCCAATTCATTTGCTGGCTCATTGAATTTATCCAAAGGCCTCACCGCAAATTCTTACCAGGGCGGGGGATTGCAAAATTGTGATGCCGTAACTGGAAAGTTGACATGGGATGCCGGACAGTTTGGTTGTGGAACTGACGCTGGCGGCGGTGGCGGGATTAGTTTCCAGTCTGGCATGATTGCCGGTCAGTTGGCTTTCTTTAAGGATTCATCGACTGCTTCTGGTTCAACCAAATTAGCATGGGACAACACAAGCAAGAGTTTTGGTATAAATGCAGGTAATTTAATCGATACAACTCTTGAAGTAGGCGGCACGGCATCTATTTCTGGAACATTAAAATTAGCAAGTCTTAATGTTGCTGGTTGCTTGAAGAATGATGCTTCGGGTGTTGTTTCTACTGGTTCCTGCGGTGATGCCCGTGAAGATGTTTACACTTCAAACTCTACCTATACTTATAATTCCGATGCCCAGGTTATCATTGTGGCGGCCATTGGTGCTGGTGGCGGCGGTGGTGGTGGTGCCTCAGCCAACACTGCAATCAACAGAGCTGGCGGCGGCGGTGGTGGTGGTGCGGCATGGGCAACTAAAACATTTACAGCTGGTTCGGGTAATGATATTGCAGCAAATGTTTCAGTTTCTGTTCCTGCGGGTGGTGCTGCTGGTGCTGGTGTAAATAATGCTGCAGGGACCAACGGTACAGCTGGGGGAAACGCAACTTTCGGTGCTTTCTTAACGGCTTACGGCGGAGGTTATGGTCGTGGCGGTAACATTGGTGCAGTAGCTAGGGGTACCGGTGGCGGCGGCGGTGGTGGCGCAGCGGCAGGCTCAAACCCAACAGCAACAGCTGGTGGTGCCGGTGGCGGCCCTCTAGGTGGTGCGACAAACGGTGCAAACGCAGCTGGTTCTTATGGTGGCGGCGCCGGAGGTGCAACAACTGGTAACAATGGAGGTTCTGCAACTTGGGGCGGTGGCGGTGGCGGCGGTGCTGGTCTTAACGCTGCTGGCGGTAATGGCGGTGGTAGTTATATGGGTGCTGGCGGCGGTGGTGGCGGCGGATCAAAAAACAATGCTGGCGCTGGCGCTGGCGTACTTGGTGGAGCCGGCGGTAAGGCCAATGCTATTACTCCTGGCGGCGGTGGTACGGCAGGTGCTGCAAATAGTGGCGCCGGAGGTATTGGTGCAAATTCTAATAACGCAGCTGGTCTTGGGTTTATTGGTGGACAAGGTGGTGGCGGCGGCGGTGCAGCCAATAGTACGGCTGGAGCTTTGGGTGGTAACGGGGGCAATGGTGGTATCCCTGGCGGCGGTGGTGGCGGTGGTGGTATCACAACAGCAAGTGCTGGTGTTGGTAATGGCGGTGCCGGCGGTAATGGTGCCCGAGGGGAAGTTCGTGTTTGGACAGTTCGAGGTGCTGGTGGAGCCGACTTGGCCGAAATTTACTATACAAATGACCCATTGATTCAAGCGACTGACGTTGTTTCTATCGATCCGTCGATTGAGGCTGGTGTGAAGATGAGCGTTAAACCCTATGACCCTAATTTGTTGGGTGTAATTTCTACAAAACCAAACATGGTTATGGGTGGTGATATATCCTCTTCTGCCGCAAAGGCTGTTCCTCTTGCTTTGACTGGTCGTGTTCCAGTTAAGGTTACGATTGCGAACGGTGCAATTAAGCCTGGTGACTATATCACTTCTTCAAATGTCCCAGGTATGGGCATGAAGGCAACCAAAGCAGGCCCAGTCATAGGTATTGCTTTGACTGGTTATGATGGTGGTGGGCCAATGGGTATTGTTGTTGTGTTTGTAAAACAAGGGTACTTTAATGGTGAGTCGATTGATTCAATTGCCGAGTCGTTCACTAGTTTGATTGAAAACAGACCATCTAATAAATTGGTTTTGGATAGTATGATGAGTGGGAATAGTTTGATGGCCAGTGAAAGTTACTCTGACTTAATCGTGGATCGTATTGCTGCTGGGGTAGAAATAATTACACCACATATTCTGTCTGATTCTCTTTCCGTAAATTCTATTGATGCAGTAAACAATGACATAAAGTTATTGTTGGGTGATACGGGCAAGTTCATAATCGGTGGTAATGCATCAAGTTCTTATGGTGGATTTGGTAATACAGCTTCTGGTTCATCTCCGTTTATATCATTCGACAACTTAGGTAATGGTTTCTTCTCTGGTGAACTTATCGCTGGTAAAATCAGCGCTAGAGAAATTGTTGGATTGGATAACATGAGTAGCACAATTGCTAGTTTGTCTAGTCAATATTCTGGATTGTTGTCACGTGCTTCGATGGGCGATTTAACTATTCAAAATTCTTTGAGTGCGAATTTGTTCACAGCTTCTGGTTCAGCTGAGTTTGGATCAGGTGTCAGTGTCTTGGGCGGCCTATCGGTTATTGGCAGTTCATCATTTGGCACACTAACAGCCGGCACAATATTCAGTAATGATATTAGAGGTTCTCAATTCACTAGTATCGAAAGCAGATTGGCCAGTTTGAGTTTCGGTTTTGATCGATTGGCAAGTGTGTCCATAAATACAGATAATCGATTTAGTGCATTGGCCAGTTCACAGTTGTCCGAAAATAGCCTGTTGAGTATCGGTGGTTTGAGTGTTAACGGTGCGACCACTCTTCGGGGGTCACTCGTTGTAAATACGATCGGATCATCTGAAGACGCAATGTCTATAATAAGTGATGTCTGGTTTGTTGGTAGACCTTACTTTAATGCCGACACTGCCGGTTTTGCGATGGTTAAGGAAGGTGCCGAAAGTGTTGACGTGGTGTTCGATAAGGATTATCTTGAACAGCCAATTGTTAATGCCAATATTTCTATCGAAGCGAGCGATTCATTGACTGCCGATACAATATTAAATAGCAATATTAAATATGTTGTCACAAACAAATCAACAAAAGGATTCACAATTAAATTAAATGGTGCTTCTCCTGGAGACCTAAGGTTTAGCTGGATTGCATTCGCGGTTAGGAGCGCCAAGGTGTTCAACTCTAAGGCCCTGGTCACCTCAACTCCAACTCCGGAAGCAACTCCAGAGGTAACACCAACACCGTCAGATTTACCAACTCCAACTCCGGAAGCAACTCCAGAGGTAACACCAACACCGTCAGATTTACCAACTCCAACTCCGGAAGCAACTCCAGAGGTAACACCAACACCTTAATACTATTGGGCTTGGTTATTCCCAATTAGTAATTAATTTGTTAGCATTATCAGACCAAACATGAGGCCATCGATCAATAAATTTTTGGCGGTAATTTTATTATTGGGCGGGTTTTGTCTAGGTTATTTTTTTGTCAAAAATAACCTTTTTGGTTCATACTGTGATTATTCCAAATTTAGATTTGTTGGAAATGGGTTTAGGTGTGGATTTGAATATTCAATTAAAAAATCGAGCTATGCTTCTTTAAAATTAAAATTATCTCAATACATAGATGATCACAGGAAAAATGGAGATGTTTCTTCTGTCTCTGTGTATTTCCGCGATTTAGAAAATGGGCCAACGCTTGGTATTGAGGAGCATGAAAAGTTTTCTCCTGCCAGTTTGTTAAAGCTCCCAGTCTTATTGGCTTATTTAAATTTTGAAGAGGATAAACCGGGGACACTAAAAACAGAACTGGTGTACCAAGACTTACAGAGGAGAGACAAGCTAGAACAGAACATTAGCGTGAAAGATCCTATAAAGGAGGGGGTAAGATACACCATTGAGGATCTGCTGAGGCATATGATTAAGTATTCAGACAATAAGGCTTATTATGTTTTGTTAGAATATTTGCATCAACTTTCTCCAGAGAATGATCTCCTCAAGGATGTTTATGTTGATCTGGGTATTGTTGATCCGAAAAGTCTTATTGATGAAACGATATCGGTAAAGAGTTACTCATCAATATTTGCGCAGATTTATTATTCATCCTTTTTTGAAACAAGAGAGATTTCGGAATTGGCCCTATCATTTTTGGTGGATGTCGATTATAGGGATGGTTTGGTTGCTGGTGTACCAAGCGGAATACCAGTGGCCCATAAATTTGGAGAGAGGACTGGTTTTCAGGGAGGCGTCAAACAGCTCCATGACTGCGGTATCGTTTATTTTGATAAAAACCCATACTTGTTATGTGTTATGACTCGTGGCCAAGATTTCTCTAGATTGGCCGAAACAATTAGCGAGATTTCCAGAATTGTTTATAGGGAATTAGAGTCTCGAAGAATATGACCTCAAAACAAATTAGGCTGACCTTTTTTTTAACACTCCTTGTTTTTTATGGTTCTTTTGTTTTGTATAGAATGAATTTGCCAGCAGCCGACGATCTCCCAAGGCAAATGAAAAATGGAGAGATGGTTCTAGGTGGGGACTTTGATGTTTTGACAAAAAATGTCTACTCATACGTTGAGCCTGACCAGCCGTTCTCAAATCACCATTGGTTATCCGGGGTTTTTTATTATGTGTTACAAAAAATTGTTGGATGGAATGGCATGACTATTTTTAAGGTTCTTTTAATGCTTGTTACATTCTGTATCCTTTTTAAAGTTTCTTTAAGAAAGGCTGATTTTTGGCTAGTCTCTATTTTGTCGATACCGACGATATTTGTTTTTATTGGTAGAGCAGGATTAAGACCAGAATTGTTTAGTTATTTTTTTATTGCACTCTATTTGTATGCATTAAGCGACCTAGAAGATAATCCTCAAAAAAATTTAATATTTTGGCTTATACCGATACAATTATTGTGGACAAATATGCATCTTTTTTGTGTGACGGGACCTATGATTGTCGCCGGGTTTTTGTTTGAAAAAATAATTCATAATCATGGGTCTTTTTTGAAAGAAAAATTAGTTCGTAAGCTGGTCGTACTTTTACTTGCTTTGACTTTAATGCTTGCCATAAATCCATTTGGTTTACAAAGAGCTTTCTCTAGTTTTAGGCTTAATTCAACCGAGGATTCACCTGTCTCTAGTGCAGAAACAGTCTCTGTCCCTAGCTTGTTGGCGTCGTCGCCTCGGTGGAGCAATATTTCCGTTGCGATCTATGGCCAAATGGCCGCACTTTTGGTTGCAAGTTTTATTTTTGCTCTAAGACGTAAGCCGATATTTTCGCTTAAAAATAAACCAATTTTTTATTTTTTTGCTAGTGCAGCGACTGCTTTTCTTGGTTTTTTTGTAGTAAGGAGTTTGCCGTTGTTTGGATTAATGTTTTTGCCAACAGTTTCTTCTAATTTTAATGAACAGTTTGTTTATTTGAAAAATAATATTTCAGAAAAATGGCCATTGTCCAGAAGGGCTATTCCAGCGGGGTTAATAGTGATTTTATTTTATTTCATGACTTTTGGGCGATTGACCATATCTGCATACGATGAAATAACCGTTGGCATAACTCCGTTATCTCAAAGTTCAGCAAAATTTTTTAAGAATCAAGGGCTAAGGGGGCCAATATTAAACGATACCGATATCGGTAGTTATTTGATTTATAATTTGTATCCCGAAGAGAAGGTTTTTGCGGATAATCGTTTCAGGGATGCTTACTCTGCATCTTTCTTCAGGGACGTTTATCTACCTATTTTTAATGATGATTCAAAATGGCGTTCTGCTTTTGAAAAATATCAGTTTAATACAATTATTTTAAATCATTATGATGGGGTTGCTGGTCTACGTGATTTTATTTGGAAAAGAATGCAGGATTCAGATTGGCCTTTAGTTTATGCTGATAATAGGGTTGTGATTTTTGTTCGGAATAACAGCGGCAACAAAGATGTGATAAATAAATTCCAGATTACAACCAATAATGCACCGCAGAAATTAAATTACCTAACAAATTCAGATGACCCAGATGAAAAAACTGCTGGTGCAGATCTTTTAGCTATGCTTGGACAAACGGATCGTGCTATGGATATTTATTCAGAGATTGTTTCTGATTGGCCCCAAAGAGGAAAGATTTGGTTGGTTATGGGAAGGATAATGCTGACAAGGTCTGACAGGGAGAATGCAAATTCTCAGATGGCCCTATTATTTTTTAAAAATGCAATAGATAACGGATGGGCAACATCTGAAACATATAGTTTGCTGGCGGCTACGCACTTCGGGCTCGGCCACCTCCAAGAGGCCAAAGATGCTGTTAAACAGGAGCTTGTACTGGACCCTGATAGTGAAGACGGAAAAAAATGGCTTGAGATTTTTGCTGATATGGCTTCTAAAAACATTAAGTAATAAAAGAGGGCCGCAGCGATGGCTGCGGCCCTTATCGATTTCAACCTCTCGGTTTAAATGTTTCTTCGAAATCAATAGGGCTGACGCTTTTGTGTTGGCGTCGAGCGATCTTGATGTCGAATGTGTTTTTGAACTTGCGTTTGCGCCAGCGCCACTTTACTAGCCGGCTGTAGAGATCAAACAAGAATGATGGTGCCCACCAGTACATTTTCAGCCAGACGCGTTTGTTTTGTCCGCTGATGTACATAGAGGTATACATGAGGTTCTCGTAGAGCTCTCTTTTCGCTTGTTGCCAAGGGGTTGGAAGTCGGCGACGAACAATTCCAATCCAACCCTCGAGTGTATCTGGCATCTTGAATCCGTGATCACGCACTGATGTTGCCAGTAGTTCTGTCCCTGGTAGGGGAGTAAAAGCAGAGAATGAGTGAATGACCGCCCGCGGATTGTCCTCGATGAGTTTGAGGGCAAGGTCAACGGTGTCATTAACGTCTTCTTGGGTCTCTGTGGGGAAGCCCATCATGAAGTTGTATTGCGGGATGATTCCTGTTTGGGCTAAAGCTTTGTTGGCGATGACGTATTCTGCCACCGTTTCGCCTTTTTTGATTTCCTTCAGGATTCTGTCTGAACCAGACTCAAGACCAGGAGCGACGATAAGCATCCCGCATCTCTCCATCTTTTTCAGATCAACCTTAAGGAGATCGTTGGCTCGGCTTTGAACCCACCATGTGTACTGGCCGTTGATGAGCTCAGCAACTTGTGTTGCCCAACGAAAGTTAACGAAAAATTCTTCGTCATAAAAGGTTATGTGATCCAAGTTGTACTTTTGGACCAGTTCCATTGTCTGTGTGTAGAACAGTTCTGGCTTCAGCATCCGGTAGACTTTCGTCAACGCGGGTTCGGAACAGAACGTACATTTGAATGGGCAACCGCGACTGCCCTGGAAAGGGAGAAGTCTGCGAACACCGTCGTACTGATGATAGCTGGGTGTCGTGTATTCTTCGATGTCCACTAGGTGGTAGGGAATTGGTGGGAGAGTGTTTAGGTCTAGTGCAGGGCCTTCGGGGTTGATTCTGAGAGCGCCATGCGTATCTTTCCAACCGAGGCCAGCAACTTTATCGAATTTTCTTTTGCCGGCAAGCTCCCTCACGAAATCACGAAAGGCAATCTCTCCTTCACCTTTGATGATGAAGTCGATATCGCGGTCGCGAAGCGTCTGTTCTCCCATCAGTGTTGCGTGCATTCCACCCCAAAGAATAGGGATATCAGGATTGAACGCTTTCACAAAATGAGAGATTTGAAGTCCGTAAAAAATCTGAGTTCCGGTCATGCTCGATAGAGCAACGCAGAGGGGTCTCTGACGGAGTTCTTTGAGTAGGACCTCTTCCCAGTTGTCTGTGACGCGTTGGTCGATGACGGTGACACTAAATTCACCAATCAACCCGGACGCGGCAGACAGAATTGCCAAAGGAAGAGTGACGGTCACTCCTCGTTTGTCTAAGCCCGTTCGGGGATAAATTACCACTACATCGGCCATTAGTACTCCTTATTTGTTAACGAACCGTTTGAATACTAACAGAGATTTGCTATTATAATCAAATGCGTGGTGTTAAATATTATGCTTCTTGGAGACACTTTTCTGGGTTCGCTTCCTTGTATGTTCGTAAGGGGGTTTTTGAGCTATTCATGAAGCACATGAACCCAACGGAACAAACTAAGATTTTGGACGTGGGTGTGACTGGAGATTTGGTTAACCACGCGGATAATTATTTTGAAGAATTGTATCCTTGGCCGCAAAACATCACCGCCCTTGGAGTTGAAGATGCCTCTTATCTCGAAAGTAAATATCCAGGATTAAAATTTATTAAGGCCGATGGTAAAAAAATTCCATTCGGCGATAAATCGTTTGATATTGTTTTTTCCAGTGCCACAGCAGAGCATGTTGGCTCGAGAGATAATCAGCAACAGTTTATAAATGAAATAATGAGGGTTGGTAAAAAAGTTTTTGTAACAACCCCAGATAGGTTTTTCCCAATAGAAGTTCATACAGGCATACCATTACTCCATTGGTTGCCGGTTTCTATTTACAGAAAGATCTTAAAATCTGTCGGACTAGATTTTTTCTCAAGAGAAGAAAATTTGAACTTATTAAGTAAAAAAGATTTTTCGGGTCTGTTTAATGATAAAGCCGTGGTTATTAAAAGAAAAATAGTCAGTTTAGTTGCAATCAAAAATACTTAGTCCCTATTGCCAGTTAGCTAATACGAACTCCTTTTATTCTTATGTTCCAAGCTGTCAGGGCGACAGTCCGAAAGCATTTCAAGGCGCTATCCATATTGAAAGAACGACCCTTGTGGTTAGTTTGGTCTTTTATTGTCTGCGGAATTTCAATGTAGTTAACTCCTGATTTTAAAATATAGGCATTCATTTCGGCCAGTATCGCATTATTAGTAGCAGTTAGGGGTATTTTTTTAAGAGTGTCTAATTGGTGAATTGATATTCCATTGTAGTATTTAATATTTAGTCCAAATAAAATATTGCAAAGAATTACAAAAGATTTAGAAACAAACCTAGCAATGAGTGGGCGGGATTGCATGTTAATTGGGTAAGAAATAACAGATCCGGGATTACCTAAGTGCGAAAAAATTTCAGATATTGATTGATCTTCTGTCAGTCCGTGGGTGGGTACCCAGGTTACATATTTTTTACTGGCGGATTTTAAAGCTTCTCTATATTTAGAGCCAAGGCCAGTGTTTATTGGTCTATGAAGTATTTGGATGTTGGGATCTGATTTGGCGAGATCTTGAACTATGTCGTAAGTGTTATCTAGAGAATCGGTAACGACAATGATTTCGTGGTCGTTAATATTATTTTTGATTACTGCATTTTTTACTGATTTGTATACATCAGTAATCGAGCGTGCATCTTTGTATGCGGGCAATATAATAGTCAGAGAATCCATATTGTCGTTATCGTAACATATAAAAATATTTAGACAAAAGTGCTTTTAGAAGTAATAAAAGAGGGGAGAGAACTGCGTTCCCTCCCCTTAGGTGGCTTCGGTCTTGTTAGCTGAGAGCTAGCTTTTGAACAAAGGGCAGAAGAGATTCCTTCAATGTCTTTGTGTTGATCGAGAATGGATCAAATCCGTGAACCGCCTCTAACGTCGCGAGGATAAAGAATCTCTCTTCTTCTTCGTTGGGGTAGTGTTGGATCAGTTTTTTGTATCGAGTCTTGCTGGATTGCCAAAGTGCGACAAAGTCGGAGGTGTCGATTAGTCGCTCCAGCTCGTCGGTGGTTTTGTCTTGATCCACCAGAAAAACTAGCGCGATCAATTCATCGGTGTTGAGTTCCTTCAAGTACGAAGTCTTCTCGGCCATTAACCATTGCCCTCCACCTTGGTAGGTTTAGGAAATTGTTTGAGGTACTCGTAGTAGAGACGTCCCCAGAACCCGCTTCCAAGAGCCTTGAAAGGAGAGCGATATTTGGGTTCGTAGATTTCTGTGACGCATAGCCACTGCTGTAACGTGCCATACATCAAGAAGTAAAGCTTGGTGCACCAGTTCCAGGGCAGAAAGATAAGGAACTTGGTGACCAGCTTGAAGAAAATCGGAGAAATAACTTTTCTGACGAATGTATTTTTGCGACTGCCGAGCCAGACACACCACATCGCTAGGAAAACCAGATTCTGGGTTGCACGCTTCTCTTTGTCAGTGAAGCAGTCCAGGGTTGATCGGTTTTGATAGCTTTGCGGAATGTCAGTGAATCGACCGTCGAAGAACCCATTGGCCAAACAATACTCGTAGAGCTTGGTGCCGGGGTATGGCATCAAGATGGGGCATTCGAGGAAGTGGACCTTTGCTTTGAGGCAGAGGGCAACTGACTCGATGTCTCTGTCCAGTGATCGTGCCGGGAGGTTGTTTTTATTTACTTCCTCTAGACTGATCGGGACAGACATGATGACATTGCTGAAAGTGTAGATACCGAGATCCCAAGCGCGACGATGGGCGAAGATAACGTCTTCGTCCGACATCGAACGCTCCAAGACTCGATTTCTAACATATTCATTGCCACCTTCAATTGACATCGTAAGTGATTTGCAACCAGCTTCGTGGAGTAGATCCAGGATTTCTGGATCTCGAGCCACGATGTCGGCTCTCGTCAGACAGAAGAACGGCAGATCGATTTCTCGGCGCCATTTTTCTGCAAACTCACGCAGTCTGTCACCTTCTTTTTTCTTGCTTGAAAAAGTGAAGATGTCATCGTAGAATTTCCAGAATTCAGTGGGCCAGTTTTCACCAACCCACTTACACTCTGCGATAACCCTGTCGATACTGAAGTTGTGAATAGTCTGGCCTTCATGAAGTGCATTGAAGGTTCGATTGAAGCAGTAGGTGCAAGGGTAAGGGCAACCTCGACGAGTCATCAGGGTTCTTTTCAAAACCCCGTTTCTCTTTTCAAAGTCTGTCCTCGACAAGAATAGCTTCCAGTCCAAGAAAGGCAGGTGATCCAAGCAACCGATGTGGTTGATGGGATCATGACAAGTTCTTTCTTTGAGATTAGTCGCTCGGAAACTCACATACCTTTCATTCTTTAGATTGGCGGGGACCACGACACGGTCGTAGTTGCTCTGGGTCACAAGATTGGGCAGGTCGTCGGGATTTCTCCCAGCTTCGAGGTGCCCAAGCAGTTGAGGCCACATGTCTTCGCATTCTCCTACGCCGATGGCATCGAGGGGGCTGCCCTTCAAAACCTGAGGCGCAAAAGTGCAGTGTGGACCGCCCATGATCAGGAACATTTTCTTCCCGATTCGGAGTTCAATTTCTCGAATTTCTCGAGCAATTTTCAAGTAGTGCATGTGCTCGCCAGTCATGGTCGTAAAGGCCACGATGTCGGGCAAGAATGTCTTTAGCTGATCGCCGAGCCTCCCGTCTGTGTAGACGAAAATCTCGCATTCAGCATGGGGATAGTGCTGTTTGGCAAGAGCCGACAGCAACATCACCGACATTCTCTCAGTGCTGAGAACGTTGTACATGACGAACGCGATCCGCATTTTCTCTCACTCCATTTGTTAAGGGACTTTCGCTCAAAAACGTGCCTATATAGTATAGATTATTAGGCAATTTGTCAATTTAAAAACCATCGTCTTGGAGATGGTTTTTAATGCTTCCCAAGCATCGGGAGTGTGGTCATTAGAGAAATGAGTGTCTCTTCGTAACATCGCCAACAATTGATAAAAGATTCAACTCCAGTGTCATGCCAAGAGGCTAAGTATTTATCAAGTTTTGCATAGTCTTCAACGATATTATTGATATCTCTTAGCGGTTGATAGTTTATTTTTGGAAAATGTCGCTGTAAGGTATCGAGTCCATCAGATATTGAGTAAGAAGATTCTCCTAGCATTTTCGTTGCTATCCTGGGCAAAACTCTAAGTGTTTTTAAAGCATTTTCATCTGCGCCCTTTGATGCTTCTGTTTTTGTTTTTGCTAATTCAAAAATTAGGTAATTCCTAAGTGACTGTAGTCCCATGGCAAGATTGAATTCATCAAGATTAAAAAGAGACACAGGATTCAAGTCTTTGGTAAAGTTGTTGCCATGAATCATTAAAACCTTGTCCGGTGTCAGAAGGGTTTTAAATGATAAGGAATCATGAATCATAAAACGACCATCACTTCCATGAATACTATCTAGCACCCTGATATCGCTCAAGAAACCAGGAGTTTTTGAGAAGGGGATTTTTTTATATAAATTTCTTAAATTTAAGTGTATTTTCTTTAGATTTTTGTCAGATAGAATTTTAAGAAAAGATGTTTTTTTGAAATATATAATACCGTCAATATCACTCATGCCATTGCGCCATGTATTTATATAAGATCCATAGACCATAAAACTGAAGGAAGAATCTCCTAAACTTTTGCCAAAAATTTTAACGATTCGAGAGATGGCTTTCTCGCAATCTTTTTTAGTGAATTTGGATTTATTCATAGTGGTAATATTCTTGACCGGCATGCTAAATTTATGGTATTGATTATTCCTGCAAGTATTTTTTTGGAGGTATTGGAATGCGACTTGGACGAGAAGATCATATTGCCAAACAGTGGCGTTATTCAAATAATTCCGTTAACGGCGTTAATGTGATTTTGATGCGTCACGGACCGAAATCCGGCTCAAACAACAGTGGGCTCTCGGACCCTGGTGCGATGATCACTCAGCAGTATGGTCGATTACTTTGTCGAGAGTTTGGTGTGGTGTGGGCCGCTTCCAATGGAATGTACCACACGGAAAAACGACGAACAAGAGATACACTGTCACTGATGTTCCCGTTTCTTAATCAGGAGAATTTTGGCACCATGGCCTTGCTGAACTCGCAGGCGATCTCTGCTGGTCTACAAGAACAGGTTAACCGTCTCCATCTTGAGCGGGGACGATGGTTGGGGTATTACCTCAATCACACCTACTGCTTGTTGGAGAGTCTTGGGGGCGTGTTCCCCGCAGATTCACCCGAAGACTGCTTGCCATTTATTGCTGATGAGGCGGCAAGAGGGATTAAGCAATTGGGTAGTGTTGAAGACAACGGGAAGATTTTGTTCTGTGGTCATTCGCCCAAGATTGAACTTGGAGTGGCCAAGCTTCTCGGTGTCAGCATCCTCGAACTCGGTGGGTTTCTCAATCCATTGGATTCAATTCATCTGCGTATCGTGGATGGTCATGCCACGTGGGTTTCTCGAATTAACCCCATCGTCGGCTACATCGATGCGGAGTCTGAAAGTTGCATGGATTTGAAGTAGGTGGTAAGAAGGTTTTTGGCGGCACTTTGGTGCCGCCCTTTTAATTTTTTATCCTTGATTTTTTGCCAATATGTAGTATCATATTGGCATGATTTTGGCGGCACTTTAACAGGATAGGAGCAGGGAATGAAGAAGATGAAGGTGGCAGATTACGTTTTGAATTTCATCGTTTCGCTCGGTGTCAAAGACATCTTCGGGTTGGTCGGTGGAACTGTTGGTGTCCTGATGGATCGCATGGGCGAATTTCAGAAGCAGGACTTGTTGCACTTCGTCCATGTGAATGACGAGCGATCGGCAGCCATGGCAACTGAGGGTTACTCCCGCGAGAAAGGTTTTGCGGTTTGTCTCGTAGGTGGTGGCCCGGGTGTCAGCAATTTGGCAACTGGGGTCCTCGGTGCTTTCCAAGACTCGATCCCATGTCTCTTCATCGCCGGTCAGACCGACATGCAGAGCATCTATCGTGGTTACGGCAAGGACAAGTTCAAAGAGAAACGGCAAAGCGGGACGCAGGAAGCGCCTCACGTGGCGATGCTTGATCCGATGACCAAATACGCTGCGCTTGTGGAGGCCCCGGAATATATCCGGTATCACCTTGAGCGAGCGGTGTTCATGGCCAAGACCGGTCGACCTGGTCCCGTCTTCATCGACATCCCCAAGAACATGCAGGGGATGGAAGTTGATGCGGACAGTCTTGTCGGTTTCAATCCTGAAGAGGAAATTCGTGAAGAGGAAAATCTCTTCAAAGGGAGTCTTCTTCGAGGACAAGTTCGTGAGTTGATTCTCATGATCAATGAAGCAAAGCGGCCTGTGGTCCTGATCGGTGGTGGTGTTCGTGGGTCTGGCACGACCCTTGAGGCTAAAGTCTTCGTCGAGCTCATTGGTGCGCCGGTAGTGCTCAGTTGGGGCGGACTCGATTCGTTCCCGCATGATCACCCCGCTTTTGTGGGGACTGTGGGGGACTATGCGACACGGGCTGGTAATTTCGCAGTTCAAAACGCAGACCTCATCATCTCGCTCGGTTCGTGGTTGCCACCTCGTGTGACAACAATGGATTATTCGGCGTTTGCTCGTGGAGCAAGGATCGCGATGGTAGACATCAGCGCGGCAGAGCTTTCCAAGGAGAACAGTCCTTCTGGTGGTCGCCACGTTGACCATACTATTTACGCAAACCTCAGAGATTTCTTCGAGACGTTCAGCCAGTTGCAGGATTGTTTTAAGTATCCCGACATCTCGGAGTGGCAAGAGTGGGTGCGGGTTGAGTACAAGGAGAAGCATCCGGCGGTTATGCGGGAAGATGAAGAATGGGATGGTCCGTTGGTTAACCCACGGGCATTCATGAAGATTCTTTCCGACGTTCTCCCTCCCAACAGCAAAATTGTGGGGGACTGTGGGGTCAACAACATCCTGATGATGACCTGTTTCAAGGTCAAAGAAGGACAGCGTGCTTTCACAAACTGTGGGACCGGCAGTATCGGTTCTGGTTTGCCTATTGCCTATGGTCTGTCTTATGCCATCGGCAAGGAACCAGTTGTTTGCATTTTGGGTGACGGCGGGATCCAGCAGACCATTGGTCTTCTGGAGAACATTGCTCACCAGAAAGTTCCCTTGTTTATTGTCGTCCTCAACAACCAGGAATTCGGGTTGATGGCGAACACTCAGCGGAAGAGTTACGGTTCTCGGTACATTGGTACGACCACTGAAGTCAATGGGTATTCTGCGCCGGACTTGCAGCAAGTTGCACGTGCGTTCGGTATCAAGGCTTTCAGGATGTCTTGCCCCGATGAAGTTTTGCCGGGACTCAGGCAGGCACTTAGTTGTGACGGGCCGGTCCTCATTGAGGTGATGACTCCGAAAGAGTTCGGGTTCCTTTTTGTAAACTACGGCGATCCGCTGGAAGACTCACGGATCGACGTCGTGACCCCGGCAGGTATTGTCAAAAAGTACCTTTCGGTCGAAGACATGAAGCGGGCGATGAAATACGTTTCGCTGATGTCCTCAACACTCGCTCGTAAAGAGTGACGCTTACCTCACCTGCAGTAGCTGCGCAGGTGAGGATTTTTTTATTTTTTAGTTAGTCTGTGGTGGAAAATTGGGAGAGTGTCGTTGAAGTCGCCTTTGATATAGAAGCTTTTGCCACCATCCTTTATCGTTCGGACCAATATGCTTTTCATTGGTCGATAATAATAGCGTTCGTTTTTTAAGGTTTGTTCATTTTTATAATTAACAACATTTTTATCGTTTCGCCAGTTACCCAAATCGTGGTTATCAAAAACTGCGGTGGTAAATTTGTTTATTTTTTTACCTTTTTGGGTCGCTACATTTCTGGCCATTGATAATGATTTCAAATAGACTTCTGGTGCCATTATTTGTGATCCCACACAAACAAAGACTCCGTTTTGAAGATTAGAAATGCTGTTTACGTGAATATCAAAATCTATACCAGAAGTTTGACCCAAGGCAGAGAAATTAACATTAGGGTACTCATCTGTAATGTCGCAACCGATTTGTTTGTGAATTGTTGCTGGTATTTTTAAACGATGCGCTGCAGCAAAGATACTTATATCCTTGTGCGGCATTGGCCATGGTTTATCTTGGTTGATAAATTGCCCGATGGTTTCGCCTAATCCCTGGTTATGGCTAGCACCCCACTCAGCAGCCTGATTCATAAAATTGCCAGGTTCATCCCAAAGACCAAATGACCCGTCTTTGATGTTTTTCTCAACGTCTTCACTGGTGGCACCTATGTAAGCAAGTTCAAAATCATGGATAGCGACCGCCCCATTTGTTGCTAGGTGAGTAATTAAACCACTCTCCATTAGGTCTATGAATATTTTAGAATAACCCAATTTGATTGGATGGGCCCCCATGCTTAGTATAATCTGTTTACCTTTTCTGTGTGCGGTCAATATGTCTTTAACAAGCTGGTCCAACTCCGGATCATAGTATCTGTCTGTTTCTATTTTTGGAAGCTTAATATCCTTAACAAATATTTTGTTTTTTCTTTTTGCTAGAGGTCGAGTTTTTATCTTTGTTCGGTCAAAACGTTTAAACATGTTTGGGTGATTGAGGATTGAGAAAATAGTAGCTTTTGTAAGGATTTATGTCAAAAAAAGAGCGGGCCCATTGGGCCCGCTAAGAAGTCTTTCCATAAGTGTTTCTGACTGTGTTGTTTGGTGTGGTAATGCCTTGTGGCGTGCTGATGTTTTTGATTTCGACACTGGTGTGGCCAACTGCTTTGTAGGGCTTGGCTTGAACACGGATATCGCAACTATTGCATTTCCCAAAAACGGAGCAGTGTCTCCACTGACCAAGTTCCGGTGGCTCTGGGTCAAGAATGTTTCCGATTGGTCCACGACCAGAGTAAAGATCGGAGTGGCACCTAAAGATGTTTCCATCAGGAGCGATTAGTAATTCAGAGGTCCGACACTCGCAAGAACGAAGCCGACCACTATTTACAGCATCGGGATATCCCATGGTGCCATAGTTCTTACCTTTCCATGGTCCAAGGAATTCTTTAATTCTGTAGTCCACTCCAAGTTGTTTCGCCAAGTGTTTCCTTTTGGCAACGTCAACAATGAAATCGGGATGCCCAACTTCCCAGATCGCAATAGAGTATCCGCGACGAGAGAGATGCAGGACCTTGTCCACGAGATTTTCAAAGTCGCTTTGGCCATGATGATAGCTAACACGAATTGCTGGGTAACCGTCACCACGCATGAAGCGATGTGCTGGAACTAGGCTTCTGAATTTTGTAATATCTATTTCTAGATTGGTCAAAAGCTCAAGCCTGGATTCCGTTTTGACCCCGTCCACAATTTCATAGAAATTTTTGTGGACGGTTGGTTCTCCGCCTTGTAGGGTTATTGGCAGGTTGGGTCGTGTTACCAAGCGGTTCAATCCTTTAATCCAATCCTTGCCAGAAAGGCGACGATTTTTAATGAGATCATCGCCATGGAAGTTGATACAGTAAGGGCAGCGCAACTGACAGTTGAATGTCAGGAAAGCTGCGATATAGGTTGAATTGTCCGGAAGGACAATTGGTCTAAGATCCATATGGTCCTCCAAACGTTTTGTTAAGGTTCTCTTCTTTCAGTAGATTAATATTCTGCTATATTTACTCCTTAAAGTCAAAATAAAAAACGGACTGCCTATTGGGCAGTCCGTGCTATAGAATGTTACCGCGATGGGGGAGTCCATTGATGGAGATTTGTTTTTCGAGTCTTGTTAGTTCGGCTTCTTGTTCTTGTTTTGAAAGACCAAGTAGCCAATACAGGTACCGGTTTTCTTTGTCAGGGTGGCATCCTTTGCGACAAACACTGATGTCAAAAGTCTTCATTGATTGGAGGTGTTGTCGTCGACGTTCGCCATACCAGATTTCTCTGATGCTTTGTCCACGCACATTGCCCAAATAAAACTGACTGTTCTGCCAGCTTGCTAGCTGGGATGACTGAAGCCAGTGATTCTGACAGCTGAGAAGCAATCCATCGGCCTGCAAATAGAACCACAGCGTTGGGGTGGAATGGCAAACTTCGTAACCACGGTCTGCCGTAGTGTATTCTTTGAAACGGCTGAAACGAAAAATGACTTCGAAGCCCTCTCTTTCATATTGCTCACGAAGCTTGGTGCCAGTCTCGATGATCTCATCAAGAACCGGTTCATAGTCCATATCACCAAAGAGTTCAGATGTTTCATGATTTTGTGGTAACTGGCTGTAAGGCTTAAAGCAGACATAGTCCACGCCAGCGTCGCTGGCTCGCTTGATTAGATTTTCAGCCTCTGGCCAATTCGGCGGTACCCAGACTCTCGATTTGTTGAAGGCACCCTTGATGGTGACTGTCATGTTGATGCCGATTTCACAGTTGCTTTTTAGCTCCTGCTTCAGTCTTACGACACGCTCGATGTTTGACCAAAGTTTTTCCCAGTCTCGTGGGTTGGTTTGATGGAACGCTGTATATGTCTCAGCCGTACCAGCGTTAACGCTAAATTGCAGATAGATATTCACTGAGGGCAAAATTGCTTGAGCACGATCTTCTGTGAAGGCAATGCCATTTGAAAGCATCGCTACATCAATTCCCGACATTCGGGCTTGGGCACAAATTTTATCCAGATCTTTTTCAAGAGCAGGCTCACCTTCGCCTGCAAACTGAACACTCTTGATGCCTAGACCATCCGGATCTGTTTTTCTCAGTTCAACTGCTTCTGAGAAGAAGCGGGTGAAAATCGGTAGACCAAGATAGTTATGTTTGTACTCGAGAATCGATGGGGCGCAATGTAGACAACGATGGTTGCATCCACCTGCAGCCGAAATGTCTCCGTAGATAGGAGGCACTGAGAATGGGTCAGAAATCATTCTTCTTAGCCACGTGGGGTGGTTTTGAATCTTGGTGCTCTCAAACCATTTCCTGACACTCATCGGAGACTCCTTCCTTTTGGTCGGTGTATTTGTTAAGAAACCTAGAGAATATTAGCATTATTTTGTAAATAATCCATAGTGATTTTATCTTTAAAAAGTAAGTAATCAACAGGCTATTCTTGAATTTTAGAGAAGTAAATACTATACTCAGCGCAAGGTCGAATACTAATCTCTAAACATAGCAATAAATATGAATTTTATTCAAAAGAATATTACAGCAGTTTTGGTTATTGTTGCCGTTGCTTGTGCTGGTTCTGGTTATTATTTTTATCACCAGTATCAAACCTTGAAACAAAATCCTCAGGCAGTCACCGACAAAGAGAATGCAGCTCTTGTTGCTAAACTTGGTCAATTGATCGTTCTTCCAACAAACGAGCAACCAACTATTGCAACTGTTGCTGACCCATCAAAACTCAAAGATCAGCCCTTCTTTGCTAGTGCAAAAACTGGTGATCGAGTATTCATCTATACAAACGCTAAGAAAGCAATTCTGTACGATGAAACCGCTAATAAGATTATCGAAGTCGCTCCAATCAACATTGGCAAGTAATTTCTTGTCTTAAATAAAATAGACACAGCCTCTCTGGCTGTGTCTATTTTATTAATGGTATAATTCTAATAAATCTCAAGCGATGGATAAGTATAACAAACTTAGTTACTCGATTTTTTTACTAACAGCTTTTGTGTTGTTTTTCTTTTTTTTCTTAAAAAATGCTGATGCAGAATTCTCTCAAGGTTCAAGTATGTCATCAACCAATTTTAAAGTCCTAGATGCTCAACACGGGAGTTTTGGGGCGGTTTCATCTTCAAGTTCTGGTAATTATATTTTGACCGGGAATGTCGGTGATGTAGCCATCGGAAGTTCTTCAGTCGCAGATTTCAGGCTTAATTCTGGATTTTTATATTATCCTAAGGTTACCGCTCCAGTTTTAAATTCTGCCACACCTGGGGTAAATCAGGTTGCCTTATCTTGGTCAGCCGCAGCTGCTTACCAGGGCTTGTCCGTTGGTGGTTATAACGTCTGTATAAAGTCTGGAGGCGGGTCTTATTCTTGTTCGAATGTCGGGAACACTACTTCTTCCACTAGAACAGGGCTAACGGCAGATGTTTCTTACACTTTCAAAATAGAAGCCAAGGATGCCGTGGGTGACATAATTGCAGTATCAAATGAGTCGTCTGCTACGCCATCGGCTCCATCAAGCACACCAACGCCTACACCTTCATCTGGCGGCGGTGGGGGTGGGGGT
>JAGOSO010000008.1 GCA_018062285.1 Minisyncoccota bacterium
TAGAGGCTGTGGCAGTTAATTCAAATGGGACAGACAAAGAAGCGCCAGTATCCCCGATTCGGAAACGTTGAGTGCCACCAGTGGTGAAACCGAGGACGTTGGTACCGACACGGTATAGGCCGGTGTTCATGTTGTTGGTGAAGGTATAGCTTGGGAATGAAGCTGTGCCATCAGCAGCTTTGATCACACCACCGACTTGGAAATTATTGGATACAGAAGCAGTGCTGTAACTAATTGCCCCCGCGGTTAAAGTACCGGCCACAGTTAAATTACCATCTGTGAAAATATTTCCATCAGTTTCGAAGTTACCAGAAACAAGCAAATCATTAGAAGCAGAAAGGCCGTGAGTGGTTGTTGATGTGCCAAATCTAGAATAACTAACAGTGGCTCCGCCATTTGCCACCTGCAAAGAACCTACGGTCAATAAGTTTGAGGCAGAAGCAGTGCCTTGGACTTCAAATTTAGTGAATGGAAGATTGGTGCCAATTCCGACATTGCCACTTGTTCCGTTAACAAATAGCTTATCGAGGCCCACTTCGAAATTACCAGACACAGAAGCATTTTGAGCAATCAAAGTACCAGAATCAAAGTATGCAACGCCATCAACTTCAAGATTACCAGACACTAACAAATCATTAGAAGCAGAAAGGCCGTGAGTGGTTGTTGCTGTACCGATTCTTGAATAAGAGGTGGTATTAGAACCAGCAACCTGCAACACGCCACCACCGATTATTTTACCAACTGCTTCAAAGTCTTGAGAGACAGAAGCATAACCAGTGATACTTAATAGGCCAGTGGCGCCGGTGGTGGTGAAAGACAAACGATTGGCAGTTGAAGAATCACGAATATCCCCGCCTTCAATCTGAATGTCATCGTTAAATTTAGAATAGCCAGTGGCAAAAGTTAAACGTGCAGTAGAAGCAGAATCCTGAATGTCGTTGCCGATTACTCTCAAATCGTCGTTTATAACTGTAATTATCCCGTTTCTAGAAAGAGTTAAGGAGGAAGCATTTGCATCACCTATGTTAAGTGCGGCAGCACCGCCGGCATCAATACGTAAAGTCTGAGAACCACCAGACAACAAACTAACAGCACCATCGCCAGTGAAAATAGTGGCCTTAAGTGTCGTGGCCTCTAAAGTTTGGGAAACTGATGCATTTGCCCCAAAGTCAGCGCGGCCAGTAGTAGAAAGAGAAGACAAAGTGGTTGCCCCAGCGCTCAAGGTGCCGGTGAAACTGCCATTACCATTAATTACTAAGCCAGAACCAGTGATTTGGGCGGCGCGTAATCCCTTTGTTATATCTAGCGAGCCAAGGAAACTATTCGAACCTGCTGAATTACCAATAAGTGTCCCAGTCAAAGTTGTGTTGCCAGCGACATCCAATGTGCCCCTGATAGTTCCGTTACCACCAATTGAAGCATAGCCACCAACTTCAAAGTTTGTTGCGATAGATGCTGTTGAGTTAAAGAAAGCAGGTGAAACAACTTCAAGCTTTCCTGAAATCAACAAATCATTCATAGCAGAAAGGCCATGAGTGGTGGTGCTTGTGCCAAAACGTGAGTAACTAGCCGTTGCAACAGAGCCACCACCAGCCTGGAAGGAGCCAGAAGCAGAAATGACACCACCAGCGCCAACAACAAACAAGTTACTTCCTGAATTGTTTTGAATTTCAAAGTAATTCTTAGCACCCTGATCGGCTGCTGCCTTTAAAGTTAGTCTAGTGAAGTTGTTTGCTGGTTCTAAGGTGTCAGTTGTTTGAACAAAGATTGGGAAATTGAATTCAAACCTCTTGGAAGCAGTGTCCCAACCGATTTGCGCATTTGGAGTAGACGTTCCACGGCTAAATACCAATTGTGAATTTTCCGTATCTGCTGTTGCGTTATCAGAATTTATTGTGAAAGCAGCATTGGAAGTGCCAGAAATTGAAACTGATGCAACAGAAAGGGTTAAAACATCTATGGTACTGAAATATGCAGTGTTCCACCGGTTAGATGCGCCTCCAATATTTTTGTTAGCGTCACTTGGAATAAGATCCGAATTAATTCTTGAATTTATTTTTAATAAATCTGAGCCATCTGTGGCATCACCGATAACCACATTTCCATCAAAAGCAGCAGAAGCATTTACTTCCAAATCACCAGAAACAAGGAGATCATCATTTGCCGAAATATAATTAGAGTGAGACGTTACCCCTGTGCCAAATCGTGAATATGAAACTGTGGAAGTACCGCCAAACTGACCAACCCCCGAAGAAACCAAGTTAGTAGAACGAATCTGACCAATAACATCCAGACGAGCTGCTGGGGAAGTTGTGTTGATGCCTATATTACCGCCACTAGTTACACGCAAGGCACCGTTATTAACATTAAGCCCTTTTGTAAGATCCAAACTACCAGCGAAGGAGTTGGAACCAGTGCCAGAAGAGAAGAATTGGCCAATAGTATTGAAAGTTCCTCCTGTTATCCCATTGGTTACAATTAAAGATTTGGCGATATTCAATGATCCAGCAAATGAGTTGGAACCGGTTCCAGAGCCCACCAAAATGCCCTTGGTGGTGATGTTTCCACCGATACTGGCATAACCACCTACTTCAAAGTTCGATGAAATAGAAGCAGCACCGGCGATAAGAGATGAGCTGTCAAAGTATGCAACGCCATCAACTTCAAGATTACCAGACACTAACAAATCATTAGAAGCAGAAAGGCCGTGAGTGGTTGTTGCTGTACCGATTCTTGAATAAGAGGTGGTATTAGAACCAGCAACCTGCAACACGCCACCACCGATTATTTTACCAACTGCTTCAAAGTCTTGAGAGACAGAAGCATAACCAGTGATACTTAATAGGCCAGTGGCGCCGGTGGTGGTGAAAGACAAACGATTGGCAGTTGAAGAATCTTGAATATTACCGCCTGTGATCTTAAGATTGCCAGACAAATCAAGCAAGGTTGCATTAACGCTTGTTGTGGTGCCTAGAGTTATTCTGGAAACATCGTCAGAACTTCTGATATCGTTGCCAGAGACACGCAAATCATCGCCCAAAACAGTAACAACTCCTGAACGAGAAATTGCAATCGAACTTGCATTAGTTGTACCAATATTGATAGCGGCTGAACCACCAGTATCCAAAGTCAAGGTATTAGAACCACCGGATTGCAAGACAACAGCACCATCGCCAGTGAAAATAGTTCCCTTAATAACTCCGCCCTCAAAAACAACTGAAGCCGAAGCTCCGCTATCTTGAACATTTAGTCTCAATACACCACCTGTTGCAAAACCAATATTGTTTGTGCCAATTCTAAACAAACCAGTATCAATATCATTTTTGAAAGAATAACTTGGGCTAATCGCAGTCCCGTCAGATGCCTTAATGGCACCACCAACTTCAAAATCACTAGAAACAGAAGTTCCACCAGTGATTATGAGGCCATTGTCAAAATAAGTAATGCCGTCGACTTCCAAGTTGCCAGAAATTAACAAGCCATTTGCGCCAGATAAACTATGAGTTGTTGCATTATTGCCAAAGCGTGAATAACTAACTGTGGCTCCCCCGTTGGCAACCTGCAAAGAACCAACAGTCAACAAGTTTGATGCAGATGCGGTGCCTTGTATCTCAAGCTTGGTTAGCGGTGAACTTGTTCCTATGCCAAGATTGCCATTGAAATAATTGACTGAAGAGCCAACCTGAGTAAAATTGGCTGCTCTCAAACCCTTAACAATGTCCAAGCTACCAGCAAATGAGTTGGAACCGGTTCCAGAGCCCACCAAAATGCCCTTGGTGGTGATGTTTCCACCGATACTGGCATAACCACCTACTTCAAAGTTCGATGAAACTGAAGCGATTGTAGAGATTAGTTGATTTAAACCAGTGATACTCTGGTTGTTTCCTGTTACCAAACCGCCCAAAGTGAAAGCGTTGATGGTTAAAGTACCAGTTGAGTTAGAGATAGAGTCTGTCTTGATGTAGTTTGATTCAAAGCCGAGAGATGCGGAAGCAGAAGAGAAAGATGATTGGCCGGAGACAGTCAAAGAAGAAACGTTTGTCGCACCAGCATCCAAACTGCCAGTAATCACTCCGTTACCATTAATCATCAATCCAGTACCAGTGATTTGTGCTGCTCTCAAACCCTTAACAATGTCCAAGCTACCAGCGAAGGAGTTGGAACCAGCGGAGGAACCAGCAAACGTCCCACCCACAATCACGTTGCCAGAAATAGAAGCGTATCCATTAACTTCAAATGGCACAGATAAAGAGGCGCCAGTGGAGGAAATACTCAAACTCTGGATCCCACCTGTTGCAAAACCAAGGGTATCACTACCGACACGATATAAACCAGTGTTCCTATCATTAGTAAAAGTGTAGCTTGGTGCAACAGCAGAACCATCAGAGGCCTTAAGGACCCCACCTATTTCAAAATTTCCAGAAACAGAAGCGACACCCAAATCAATAGTAGATAAATAAGTAGCCCCCTGAACCTCAAGACCACCAGTGACAACTAGGTCCGATGACGTTGAAAGTCCGTGAGTGGTAACACCTGTTCCAAATCTAGAGTATCCAACCGCAGATGTTCCCCCAACCTGCAAAACATTATTGGCTATTAAATTATTTGCGGCCTCGAATGTTCCAGACGAAGACGCATTTCCAAAATTAGACTGTCCACTAACCGTCAAAGAAGAAAGACTAGTTGAAGCAGCATTGAAAGTCCCAGTAATCACTCCGTTGCCATTAATCATCAATCCAGTACCCGTGATTTGGGCCGCCCTTAAACCACTTGCAATGTCCAAGCTACCAGCAAATGAGTTGGAACCGGTTCCAGAGCCCACCAAAATGCCCTTGGTGGTGATGTTTCCACCGATACTGGCATAACCACCTACTTCAAAGTTCGATGAAACTGAAGCGATTGTAGAGATTAGTTGATTTAAACCAGTGATACTCTGGTTGTTTCCTGTTACCAAACCGCCCAAAGTGAAAGCGTTGATGGTTAAAGTACCAGTTGAGTTAGAGATAGAGTCTGTCTTGATGTAGTTTGATTCAAAGCCGAGAGATGCGGAAGCAGAAGAGAAAGATGATTGGCCGGAGACAGAGAAGGACGAACTCGCAACGTTGACGGGCTGATTGAAATTAAATTGCTTGTTTGTTGCGTCCCAAGCAAGAATCGCACTTGGCGTAACTGATCCACGGCTAAATCTTAAATATGAGTCCTCTGTGTCTGCCGTTGCATTGTCTGAATTAATAACGAAAGACGCCGAAGTGACTCCTGGCAAACTCAAGTTCGAAATAGTTACGTTGCCTGTAAAATTACCATCAACGGCATATATATTGCCCCATCGATTGTTGCTAGACCCAAGATTATAAGAACTAGAAGAAGGAACAAGACTAGAACCAACTAAACCGTTAACGATAAGGCTGCCCATTGTCGCAGAACCGGCAATCTTGGTGTTTCCATTAGCATCCACCGTAAATTGGCTGCTGTATACCTGAAAAGTCCCAGCAGTTGGGTTGGTCTTATCTCCAAGGATGGCAATCTTGCTTACAGCCAAATCTGAGGTGCCCACAGTACCGAAACTACCGGTGGATCCCCAAACTCCACCATTAAAGAATCCTGTTCCACTAGCATTCAAACCACCAATTGAAATAGTATTGGCAGTTGAAGCCCCATTAGAAGTGACAAAATCTAAAGTGATTCCGCCTTTCTTGAGACCATCCAAATACTCGGCGTTAAGATTTTTGACCAAAGACATGTTTGAAATCTTGATTGTCCCTTTGGCAATTACCAAGTCACCGCTGTTAAGAGTCACATTTTTGCCAAAAACCGCATCAGACATGACGCCTAGGCTTCCATACACCTGAAGAGAGTCAGACAATTTTGTTGCCCCTTTAACGGTTAATGTCTTCCCGACCTCGACACTACCCTCAAGGTTAACGTCTTCATAGGTAAGATTCCCGTTCTTGGTAACGAACGCAAGAGTAAAGTCTTTAGAATCTAAATTGTCAAAATAATCAGAATTAAGGTTTTCCACCTTGGTCATCGAGTCGATAACGATTGGTTCGACGCCATCTGGGGCATGACTACGAAGCTGACCCTGAGTCTCAATGTGTCCATAAATAGAGACATTACCGGCCTTATCCAAAACCAAAACCTCGTTAGCATGAGTGCCGGCAAAATGTCCCTGCAAGGTAGTTGCATCAGTAAAAGACTTTTTGATTTTTTGAGCAACCATATCAACCTGCCCAAAACTGAAGCCACCAATAAGAACAAATAGGACAACCACAGCTGAAACCATTATCGTGGTTAATCGAACCGGTGAACGTACCATCGATTTAGACAAAGCGTTAAACTGTCTAATCTTGTAGGAGGATGACTGCTTAACTTCGTGCATGAATTGCTCTACTTCTGGATTCTCGCGAACAATAGTTTGGCTTACCTGATTGTTGGCGATTTTTGGAATGGCATCAGTAACCCGTGAAGCAAAAGTCTCCAAAGAATCAGAGAGTTTGTCTAATTTTTCTAGAACAGAATTATCTTTGGAAACTGGCTGAACGGGAACCGAAATTATAGGTGTCTGTGGGGCTGGCTCAACGACAGGTTCCTTAACGGGAACTGGCATAACAGGCTTACTAGAATTTTCATTCGGAAAAGCTTGGGGGTTAAGGCGCTTAAACTCATCAACCAAATTGGAAGGAGCAGAGGCCAAATCGACTGAAGCTGAAATCTGTTTTGATAACGGAGATAACAGGGCCTGCTCAGAAACATAGCTCGCCAATGCCTCGTGAGTGGTATACCAATTGCGACCGATTTTTTTAGCAAATATTTTCCCTCTTCGAGCCAAAAGACTTAGATACTCCTGTGAGTAAGGAGCATGGTGAGAAGCCTCTTGGATTGAGATCCACTGAGAAGGAGATTTTTTAGGCTGATAATCTGACATCTTTTGCTTATAAAATTCTTAGAATTTTTTGATTGATTGAAACCCTTTTTTACGCTATACTTAATGGGCCATAAGCTTCGTTTCTAGACGGGGCCAAGGCGTGCATTCCTCTTACCCCTCCCACCACGGAGGGGTAAGTGTTTTTATACTGACACTGACGATTCGGCGTGCATTCAATTTTTAAACTTTTTCTATCTATCCGATACCATATCGGATAGATAGAATTCTTCGCTTCAAATCTAGATAAAGTGTACCATCCGATATTAAAAAAATGTGGACAACTCTGTTAAATTTTTCAATAGAAAAATCAAAATTTTTACAAATAAGTAATTAATATACATAGTAGGCAGATAAAATGTTCGGATTATCAACAATGAGCATTTTCAAAGAATAAAGGTATGCTATCCTTATAAAAGGTTACTAAAGGATGTGACCAAAATCTTTGATAAGAATCGATAGAAGTTCTATCAATAGCCTATCAAGCTCTATCGATGATAGGAGTAAATAAAACCTTAAATTTATAACCCAAACACATATGCCAAAGAAATTCCTAACGGTTAACGAAGTCGCTCGCTTGATCGGTGTTAGCCCCTTGACGGTTCGCAACTGGGATCAAAAAGGTAAGCTCCGTGCCTACCGCAACCCTGTGAATAACTATCGGATGTACAAGATAGAAGAAGTAGAAGCCATACTTAAAAAAATAGAACACAGTAAGGACGGTTTCACCCCAGTCAAAGTAAGTATCGAATCTGAATAGTAATTCCACCTCATCCTTACCCCCTAATAAAAAATCACTGCATCTAGCAGTGATTTTTTATTAGGGGGGGGGCAAGCTCCTCACTATATTATAGTAGAAGTGTTTCCTTTCGATTCCTTGGTGCATGTTTATGGACCCAAGCAAACACCTCTTCTGGGCATTTAGAAAACAAAACAAAAAGTCGTCCCGAAGAACGACTTTTTGTTTTGGCGGGGACGCGAGGATTTGAACCCCGATACCTGGTTTTGGAGACCAGAGTCCTACCGTTGAACGACATCCCCTCTGACCGACCTAGCCGGTCATGCGAGCTTCTTTGTGCGGAGTTCGCTTTTTGCATTTCTTACAAAACTTCTTCAACTCAATCTTCCTTTCCACCTTCTTTTTATTCTTACTAGTGTAGTAGTTTGCATTTTTACAAACAGTACACTTAAGCCGTAAAAGATTTGGCTGCGGCATAAAATGGATTGAACCACGTAACAGTTTCAGTACTTAAATACTTAAATACTAGAGTATATTACGTAATTATTTGTTAATTAACTACCTTGAGCCGTTGCCCAGATTTGAACTGGGGACCCCCTCCTTACCATGGAGGTGCTCTACCAACTGAGCTACAACGGCTAAATTATTTTTAAGTAACGCCTGTTTCACATCCTAAGTGTGGGGGCGGCAGGATTCTGTCACAGGTTCTTGCTTCGCAAGCCCCGCGACCCCGTCTCGCGTCGCCTTTAGCGACAAGCTCCGACATTCGAATCCGCACGAGAATACATAAATGTATTCTCTCCGCCTCCTCGTTCGGCTACTTCATATCCTCACTGTGGGGGCGGCAGGATTCGAACCTGCGAAGGCACACGGCCGACAGATTTACAGTCTGTTGTGATTGACCACTCCACCACACCCCCATTCCCCTACTACTCATTTTACCACACTGAGCCGGCGGTCAGGATTGAACTGACGACCTACTGTTTACAAAACAGTTGCTCTACCACTGAGCTACGCCGGCTTAATTAACGACTTCTTTACTGGCTATATTTTTCAAAATAACAGAATACTTTCTTGCCAGGACTTGATTATCTGGGCCAAAGCTTAACCCTGCCTCAAAGGCCTCCTTTGCATCTTGCTCATTGCCCATCTTCAAATACAAGTCACCTAAATTCTCGTACAATGCAGCATTCTTTGGATCCTGAGCAATCTCTATTATAAGCTGTTGTTCTTGTCCTTTCAAATCCTCAGCTGTTGGTTCCACCACCAACTCTTTCTCCCCCTGAATAGCGACTTCCGTATTTTCAAGCTGCACAGAAGCTTCATGCTCTAGTTGGGTGGTAATATGAGTATGTCTAACCTTTTGGATTAGTTTCATGGCCACATTATCTATTTTGAGAAAAACCAGACGCATCCTACGCAAGCCCTTCTCTAGCTCCTGTAGGCTAACCTGATAATAGTGATGCCATGGGATCCCATTAAACCACTCGACTATTTCTGGGAAAAAATCCTCAAAAATATTATCGCTCACTTGGTGAGATTCAGGAGATAGCTTTCTAAGATACGTCATCTTTCCACGAACTATGATGACCATACCCAGAAGAGAAAGGCCTATAAGTACTAATGGAATTATGATGAACATACGGGCTAGATTTGAAATACTTCGAATCTGCCAATCTGGATGTTTTCACCTAGCTTGGCGACATGCGAAGTAATGAGATCACGAATAGATTGCTCAGGGTTCTTAATGAACATCTGGTCCATCAATTCTTCTACGTTCTGAGGCTTCATGGCGGTTATATGCAATGCTATATCGTGAGATAAGGCCTGAAAAACCTCGCCACGACTAACAAAATCAGTTTCACAAAGCAATTCCAACATGCAGCCAGAAAGCTTATTGTTATGGATATAGGAGTCTACAATACCGGCCTTGAGTTCGCGGCCAGCCTTTTTAGCAGCAATATCGCCACCACGAGAAGAGAGCAACTCACGAGTCTTATCAACATCGCCGCCAGCTTCAGTTAGAGCTTTCTTGATATCTGCGACCGATAAACCGGTCTCGTCTCTTAATGATTTGATCTGGTCGATGCTAATATCTGCCATTTTTGAAACAGGAACTTAGAAGCTAGAACTTAGATAAAACTTACTAAGCCCTAATCAATAGGCCCCAATTACTGGTTAGTTGTTGCTGACAATTCTCGTTTAAGAGCTTCGAGTATGAGATCAACTGACTTCTTAGAGCGATCATTTGCAGGGATAGAATAGTCCACTGATTTAGGATTTGAATCGGTATTAGTTATAGCAATACGAGCTACGCCCATTTTCTTTGATTCATGCAACGGTAAGGCGCTCTCTTTCAATGAAGATACAAAAACAACATCAGGCATACGAGTAAGCTTCTTTAAGCCCTCAAAATGGGTAGACATCTTGTTCATTTCACGGGTCAACATCAAGCGTTCTTTCTTGGTGTACTTATCGTAAAGCCCAGCCTTCAAGCCCTTTTCCATTTCTTCAAGTTTTTTTACACGATCATTGATAATCTTGAAATTGGTCAAAGTACCACCAATCCATCGATCAACGACGTATGGCATATTCAATGAAACAGCGAGCTCTTTGATGCCGCCAGATGATTGCTTGGTCAAACCTACAAAAAGTATTAGGCCACCGTTTTCGGCAGTTTTCTTCAAAAACTTAACGGTATTGAGTAATTCTGACTGAGTTTTTAAAAGGTCGATGATACAAATACCATCACGAACGGTATAAACGTAAGGGGCCATCTTTGGATTATAAACGGTCTTTTTGCGTCCAAAATGAGCTCCGGCCTTGAGCATGTCATCGTACGAAATAAGGTTGTCTGTAAGGGTATTCATGTGTCTCTATATATTACACGGTTTATTATAGTTAATCAAGCCCCCTGTCAAAAACAAAAGGCCCCGACATCATGGGACCGCACGATGGCGGGACCTGATGTCTAGGGCGTATCTAATTTTGGGAATGCGACCCTGGCCTCAACAATGAAACTTGCGATCGCCATCTTGATGATCTCAAGACCATTGTCTTCTGGTGCGCCGGTCATCTTGCCCCGCTCCATGGTCTCAGCAAGCTGGGCATTGAGAACGCGATGGATGTCCGGGTAGATCGATGGGTCGATACCAACTCGAGCCGACTTCAAAAATTCTTCCAGGACCTCCTGGGTACCAACAGTACCCAAAGAAGCAAACCATGGCAACATGAGAGCGAAGATGAGTTTGTCTCTCTGGCGAACCTGTCGCTCGCTCTCATTGCCAGCTGCCCGCTTTTCCACAAGATCAGCTCTGACACCCTCCAGAGCTTGGCCGGCAACGTCCGCCTGATCCCTATAGAATCTCAAGTCCCTTTCAATGCTCTTTCTCTGAGCTACCGACCCCAGATAAATCTCGTCCAGGTGGCCCGTCGCTAGATCCAATTGGCGATTTTCATCGCGCAACTGAGCGAGCTCCTCATTGGACTCACTGAAAGCAATCCTTCGGACATCTTCTACGAGCTCAAGGTAACTCTCTCGATTGAGCTGAACTGTTTCCCCGCTTCCGAACCTTTCCCTTATGCCTTGGAGGCGCTTCTTTCTCTCTTCTCTTTTTTGCTTCTTCATCAAAGGGTCCTCCCGAACCTTCGCAGATAATACAACACAAATCAACTTTAGTAAATAAAAATAAAAACGACCCGCATCCGAAGATGCGAGTCGCGGAACTAACCAAGACCACTCAGCTCCCTCTTGAGCTTGAGTATCATCGAGACGATCTCGGCTCCTTGGGAGGTCCCAGATCCTTTAGTTCTGGTAGACAAGGAGATGGTCCTCTCATCTGTCTTAGCCTTGGTCACCAGGACACCCAAGTCGATTAACCTTGAGACAGCCCTCTTGAATTCGGCAGGCCTGAACGGCCTACCGGTGCTGAGGCGATACTGCCTCTCGACTGTTTCCCTAACGGTGTCCTCGGCAAAATAATGCTTATTGAAACGGGCATCTCTCCGACCAGGCTGAAGCGGCACCAACACAACCTCTCGACACATCTCCCAATCAACTCCTCCGCCCACAAGAAACTTCATTCCAGAAAGTCTCTCGCGAACAAACTCCTGAAGGAACACGTGCTTGATTTCGTGTTGCACCTTGGGTGCTTCTTGCCGCACGGGTGTTTGTGAAGCCGTATTTTTTTCGGCCCCACTCTCATCTTCACGCAAGGCTTCGCCCAGCAACCTGATGCGTTCGCGCCGACTCTTCAAGTCCTTGGCCCGCTGATACAGATAGAGGGCTTTTGGATTAGTGAGGTGCGAAGCTCTGACCTCCATGGACCGCAATTCAATGTCTTCGCTCGATGGGTGAGAGTGTGTAGTCTCGGCCGCCGATACTTCAACGGCTGGATGTTTTGCCAACCACTCCTGAAGAGCCAACTTATGAGCCATCACCTGTAGATACTCTCGCCTCTTTCGAGGATTGGCCGAAGTCTCAAACAAGCTGAGATAGCCAACTCGACGCTCTTGAGGAACACTAAAGTCGTCCAAGATGGCATCGAATTGTTTCCTCAGCCAGACATTTGTGCGGTCCCATCGCTCTTGGCGACGTTCTCGATCAATGACGGTTCGAGCAGCCCGAAGACCATCAACAAGAGAATCCTCCAACCCCTGAAGGCTAGGTGCGGTAAGGAATTTCCAAATACCACATTGCCAGGGAGCCTCATAACCTTCCTCGTGGAAGGTCTGATAAAAAGGACCGTAGCGACGAGCCGCAAATGCGCGCCATGCTTCTGCCAGTTTTGGCACTGACAAATGAAGAAGAATCATAGCGTAAAACATCAAGCCACCTGCGCCTATAGCAAACATCGCAAGGAACTGCTTTAGGGCGTGGGATTGAACCTGACTGATCTGGAAATAAACTTCCAGTGCAATCAAAACTCGAATGCAAACCAGGACAAAAGCAAAGGTGAGTGTCGCCTTAACTTTGGACCTAAGCTTTTCGACTTCCTGAATCGAAAGGTCCCTGTTCTTCGATACTTGCGGCGCTTGAGCCATAGGCACTACCCCTCTTTACCAGAAAACTGTCTGGCTCAGTATAAATTGTTAAAGATTAAAATATTCTACAATTAATATTGTATTTAGTCAAATAAGCCCGCCTACTTAGAGGCGGGCTTATTAATATTTTATTTGTCAGTCCCAGCAGTCACCATTCCTTCTGTAAGAGCGTCGAAAACAGGGTCAAGGTTACCAGCAAGAATCTTTTCGATGTTACCCCAACTCTTTTTGATGCGGTGGTCAGTAATGCGGTCTTGAGGGAAGTTGTAGGTACGAATCTTTTCAGAACGGTCGCCAGTACCAACTTGTTTACGACGTTCTTCGGAAACATTACCCGTCTCTTCCATCTTTTTAATTTCTAATAATTTGGAACGTAAAACTTCCATCCCCTTTTCACGGTTAGCTTGCTGACTACGTTCAGAACGAGAGGAAATAACGATACCAGATGGTTTATGTAAAATACGAACAGCTGTTTCAACTTTATTTACGTTTTGACCACCTGGGCCACCGGCACGAGAAAAACTAACTTCAATTTCATCTGGACGAATTACTAATTCACTCTCCTTGGCTTTAGCCAAGACAGCAACAGTAATAGTAGAAGTGTGCACACGCCCAGACTTTTCTGTATCCGGCACACGCTGAACACGATGAGCACCAGATTCATATTTCATCTTTTCGTAGGCGTCAGAACCATGCAATTCAAAAACAAGAGATTTATAACCCCCCAAAGAATTCATGTTGGAATCGATCACCTCAAAACCCCAACCCTTAATGGCTGCGTATTTTTTATACATTCCAGCGATTTGAGCAGCAAACAAGGCAGATTCATCACCACCAACACCTGCGCGAATTTCAATAATAGCCTCATGACCAGGTTTAGAACCAGCGGCCTTAGGCTTCTGATGATTTTGCCATTGCTTCCAATCGTATTGTGGAATTTCGTCCGACATATATATTACAGAAACGCCCGAGCGGGCGTTTCTGTGGGTAATCTACTTATCTGTTTTTTTAGTGGCTGGCTTTTTGGCAGCAGCGACTCTCTTTTGGAATTTTTCAACGCGGCCACGAGTATCGACGATCTTTTCTTGACCAGTATAGAATGGATGGCACTTAGAACAAACGTTAACGCGAATATCTTCAACAGTTGAACCAACATGCCAAGTATTGCCACAAGCGCAAGTGACTTTAGCCTTAGGATAATATGTAGGGTGTAAATCTTGTTTCATAATATAGATTATTCAGTTGGGGCAGCAGCTGGAGCTTCAGCTTCGTCAAGGATTTCGTCATCCTTCTTTTCTTTTTCAACAATCTTAACATCGTCAACAGTTTCAGTACCAGATTCAAGTGATGCAGCCAAAGCTTCTTCGGAAATAGGAGCCTGAACAGCAGCGACGATATCTTCGGCGTTACCAAGGAGAGATACTTTCTTATCAACCTTAGCATCTTTAATTAAAATCTGGTCGCCGAAAGCAAGCAAAGAAGAAATATCAAAAGAAATTTCGTGTGGCAAATCTTGTGGTAAAGCTTCAACTTCTACTTCGTTCATGTTACGAATCAATATACCACCATCCTTAACTGCTTGAGACTCACCGATAAAAGCAACAGGGACCATCGTCTTAATTTTCTGGGAAAGATTAACCTTATAGAAGTCGGCGTGAATAACCTCATCTGAAGCTGGGTGACGAGCAATATCATGGATAATAGTAGGATAGGCCTGACCATCAACACTCAAATAAACAAGAGTAGATTCACCGGCACTCTTTAGAGCTTTTCGGAAATCTTTACTAGGAACTTGTAGTGAGATAGGTTCTTGACCCTTACCATACAAAACTGCCGGAATAAGACCGGATTCACGAACCTGTTTAACTTTGCGGCCAGTTATGGTGCGAAGTTCAGCGTTTAATTCAATTTTGGACTGGTGGGATGTCATAGAATCTATGGATATTTAAAGCTTTAATAGAATATCATACTTATATTATAAAATCAACAAAAAGATGAGGGGCCCGCAAAGACCCCTCATTCCGTAGGTGGAAATGGCGGCTTTTTCCTTATAAATGTCGGGACCAAAACAACAATCAGCACATACAACAAAAGCCCCGTGAAACCCAGCAAGGACAACGCGATACGCGTTTCATACGAAGGGAAAAGATAGCTCGCCAAAATGAAACCTGCCGGAGGAAACCAACTGAACCAAAGAGCAGCCGAAATAAGCTTAAATCTTTTGCGCAACGCCGGTTTAAAACTATCTGGGCCACTAGAGTACATCACAGCCAGAATGAGCCCCGCAAAATAAGCTCCATAAAGTGCAATGACCAAAACTATCACCCCAGTTAGCATTCCAAAAATATACAACCCTTACTTAAATATGGCAAGTTTAGCAATAACAAGCTTCTTAACCTCTTCGGCTGCGGGGCTCAAATATTTATAAGGGGTAGTCTCATTGGTCATAGACGGATCAGACATCTCTTCTTTTAATTTATCGTGGTAAGCCACCCGCAACTCTGTATTAAAATGTACGTTAGTAATCCCCGCTTCTATTGAAGCCTTCACGTCTTCGTCGCTTAAACCAGAAGCACCATGCAAAACGTAAGGCACGCCAGGGCAAGCCGAAACAATCTTAGAAAAATGTTCAATATCCAACTTCTCGGCTTGTTGAGTAACGATGCCATGGATATTTCCAAATACGACAGCCATTCGATCCACGCCTGCCTGAGAAACAAAATTAGCCACCTCTTCTGGCTTAGAATAATCTTCAGCGCTGATCTCAATACTAGTCTGAACTTCTGAAGATCCCTTCAAATACCCAAGTTCACCCTCAACAGAAATATCAGGATTTACAGAATGGGCATATTCAACCACCTGTTTAGCGAAGGCTAGATTTTCTTCTAACGACAATTTTGATCCATCTGCTATAACAGAATCATAGCCTGCATCAATAGCGGCCTTACACTTTTCAAAAGATTTAAAATGATCAGCGTTTAGAAAAACGGGATAAGTAAAATCATCACTCACCGCACGCACTAAAGCCACGGCTTCTTTCAAACCCACAAAATCAGCCTCACCTTCCGATGTTCCCACCATCACACAAGGTGCCCCCGATTCTTTAGCAGCAGAAACAATAGATTTCAAAACATCCTCCGTAGCAAAATTAAAATGCCCAATCGCGTAGTGCCCTTCTCGTGCCTCTTTTAAATAATTTTTTAAATTCATAATTTTTAAAAAATAGTTGGCATTGTCTTTGAGGACCTATCGGAAGTCGACGGACTGAGAATGAGCGCAAAATCCAGCAGGATTTTGACGCGTGTCCGAAAGGGCAATGCTAGCTATTTTTTTAAAGTTCTATAAACCCTTTGATAATATTTTCCTCAATCATAGCATTCATTTTGTCGCGGCCAAAGTAACCAACAAAAATGCGATTCCACAATGCCTCACGCTGATGATAGTTGTATCTAATTTCTCCATTAGCAACCAGCGACATCACCAAATCAACTAAATTAGAATCTGACCAATCAGAATCAATCCACTTAGAAATACCAGCCAATCCAAGCTCTGATTCTACTTTTAATAAATCTTGGCCAACCAAATACCAATGCTCAGCTTCAGGGTTAACATGGTGCGCAGCTAGGCGTGAATCATTGGGATTGTCTTTAGCTAAATACCTTTGGACTATCATCCAAGTTTTTGAAGATAAAGATTCCGATAAAATTGGTACGTCACCTCGTAGTAACGATTGCAACTTTGTAATAAAATCAGGATCACTAGAAAACTTACGGAACAAATTAGAATAAAAAGGAACCTCGTGCAGATAATGCAGAAGCAACAAAAAATTACGAAGAGTTTCACCTGGCCGATTAACCTCCTCGGGACTAATAAAGATGACTCCATATTCCTTAAGGTGGCTGACGTTATGCAATTTTTTGCCAATAAATTTTTGAGCAATATCCAACCACTTAGAATCTAGGGTTTTAATCTCAACTTCTCGGTCTTCAAAATCTTCCAATTTTAAATCGCGATAAGCCACATCAAAAAATTGATGCATCCATTCTTCTGTTTGAGTAAATCGCAAAGATGCGACCACTGAAGCGAAACCTTCTTTATCTAACAACTCAGCAATATCCTTGTATCCAAAATGATCTAACAAAGATTGTGGTGGTTGTTTAGCCAAGATTTCTTTTATTTTTTCTTTCTTAATAAAAAATCCTGGCTGTGGTTTAAAAACTTTTAGAACTGCCTGATCGAGTTGGCTTCCATAATCAGCTGCCAATTTTTTATCGATTTCGATTAACTCTTCGGATGTAAAGCTTGGGCCGGCCAAAGAGATATCATTTAAAACTCCAGATTTATTAGAAATAAAAGCCATCTTGGTATCCAAACCAGAAAGCGCTTCTGTTGAAGTGCCCAATACACCCGCCAGTTGCTCTAAGTTATTCATATTCTTATTTTAGCCTTATTTTATAGGGTTTTCCAGCCACTTTTCCACCCTCTTGACATTATTGGTGAATATGCTATACTTAATGCTCACGTACGTTTACAAGGAGTGCCAGGTATGAGGACCCTCAACAAGGGCTCGACGGCTTTCGCCGCCGATAACCTTTTCGCTTTGCTGCTGCAGATGCACCCCAAGACGATCGGCGCCGGCGCCGGCGCGCGGTAACCCCGCGGCCCGGCCGGAGGACAACATGCGCGAACAGCGACGACATGGGCACAGCGCTAAGGCCGCTGGCTAGCCCGTTAGGTCACCGGCACCTTGAAGCCCGGATTCTGAGAAGCAGGCCGAGATCGGCCAGAGAGGTCGCGATGACGACGGAAAGATGGAGCAGAGGCTTCGAGAGCCTCTAAGCCCCTAGCACCAAGAAAAAGTGCATGAGCCGTCTAATGCGAAAGGCTGTCGGGTAAGCCAATCAGAGTAGACGGGTCTAAACAGGCGATGTGTTCGCCTTCTGAGGACTACGGAGCGACTAGGGGTGACTGGCATCTCAGCAAAAACGAGAAGCCCACGTCGGAAGCACGATGGTTCTCTTGCACAAGCGGCCGAGGGGCACTGACCAGACAAAGCGCGAGGTGATGACGATCACCCTTGAATGAGTCTCGTTGGTGCCCCCACCACCCCCTAACACGGGGTGCTTTTATTTTTTAGAGACTTCGACCAACGGCCATGAGCCGTTGTTTCCTTTTTTGAGGATGCCAGCTTTGGCACCATATTGAGTAACGACTGAAGAAGAATTGGCGGTCGCTAATTGAATTGATTTTGGGATATCACCTGAACGATAATACTCAGCCACGAATCCAGAAATAAACGCGTCCCCCGCCCCAGTTCTTTCAACGATTGGGGAATCGGGGACACCAGCACTGTAAATATTTTGGCCATCAGAAACTTCTACACCATCGTGACCATTGGTCATTATAAATATCTCGTCATTGATAACTCTCGCCTCTTTAAATATTTCTTCTTTTTGATAAATTTCCAAACCAAACAATTGAGCAGCTTCTTCTTGGTTCATTGAAACAACATTGCATTTGGCTAAAATTGGTTTCAATTTTTCTAAACCAAAAGGCAACTCCTTTGTTCCAGGGTTAAAAGCAATTTTAATATTTTTTGATGAAGCCCAATCAACCGCCTTCTCCAGCAACTCATAATGACCGCCCAAACTACCAATCACCAACCAATCCGATTCCAATTTATCAAACGACACATCTGCAGATTCAAAATATTGCCCCTCCCCTTTAAAAGACAGTATGGTTCTTTCTCCGTTATCCTGAACCAAAATAGTTGAATAAGCGGTTAAACCACTAGAGTGTTTTTGGAAAAAACTAGTGTCGACCCCTTCAGCGGCCATCTCTTCTACGATTGAGGATGCATTGAGGTCATCACCAATAACAGCAATACAAGCGGTTTTAAAACCCTGTCTGGCAAAAGTAACAGCTGTATTGATGCCACTCCCGCCGGTAGTAAAAACAATTTTGTTAACTTCTATCTTAGAACCAAAAGGCAAGACCATGGCCTGGCCCGTGGCGTATTCAGAATTAGAAGCAACTTTAAATTCTGGTGAATTTAAAAAAACATCTCTTGAGGCAGAACCAATTGTGATAATATCGAATTTCATAATTTTATTAGTTACTGCAGGCCACCTTCTTTAAGTTCGGCCATTGCTTTAGCTGGGTCTTCGGCGCTAGAAACATAGCTGCCAGAAACAATCACCTGAGCACCAACACCACGAACCAATTGAGAAGTGGCCGGATTCATTCCCCCATCCACAGAAATCAATGTGTCAGGGTACAAATCATGAAAATTAATTATCTTCTCAACCACATCACTCAAAAACAATCCTCCGTTCGTGCCAGGGTGCACGGCCATAAACTGAATACAGTCTACCACTTCCAAACATTCATAAACAGCATCGATGCTTGTTTCAGGATTTAAGACCAGCCCAGCCTTTTTCCCTTGAGCCTTAATCATAATTAACAAATCTTTGAGCTCCCCCTCTGCTTCAGCTGATATAAAAATCCTATCGACTTTTGGCAAAAACCAATGAGGCAAATAACTTTGGGGATGAATTACCATCAAATGCACATCTATCACTAGGCCAGTATTAAGAGAAGCAACATCTTCGTGCCCGAACCCCGTCTTACGCAAACCAAACGAGCCGTCCATTATATCAATATGGACACGGCCAGCAACAAGTTCGAGCTTTTTAATTTTAGCCTCGAGCTCTTCTTTTGTATCAACTAAAATTGATGGGACAACCTCAATCATTCTTTTATAATATGGGCGAGTGAATACTCAAGAGATCCACCAACTTTTTTATTAGGGTTAAAAATATTCTGAGGATCAAAAATATTCTTTGTTTTCTTGAACAATTCAATTATCTCCGGGCCATACATCTTCGATAAGTACGGTGTACGAATCAAGCCATCATTGTGTTCGGCAGTGATCGAACCATGCAATAAAGAAACTAAATCATAAACCTTTTCTGACAACTCCGGTATCACACTTCTGTTTTCTTCACTGTGAAAATCCATCAAAGGAATCACATGAAAATTAGCGTCTCCGGCATGGCCAGCTATGGTGTATGTTAATCCTTTGTATTGCCCAACCAATTCATTTAACTTGGGTATAAAAAATGGCAGCTGATCAACGTGGACAATAATATCATCAACGAATGGGGCGGTGTGTTCGTTGCCAGAATGCTTCCTAAGCAAGGCAAAGCTCTCTCGGCGAATTGTCCAATACTTTTCGGCCTCCTCCATGTCTTTGGTAACGTGAGTCTTTACTTCACCAAACTTACCAACTGCCAGTTGGGCCTTTTCTAATTTGTCGTCTACCTCAGATTCAACATCACTAGTAAACTCTGCCAACAAAACCAATTTCGGCAAACCACCAGTCAAAATCATTTCAGCTTCTGGTAAAAATTTAAAGAACAGAGAGATAGCACTTCCTTTCATGCTCTTTATTAAACCCGGCAAAAAACGGAGGGCCAGCTTAAGTGTCTGATCATCATAAGTTTCAAAACTTTCTGGCTTAAATTTCATCACCTCGTTCACCAAATCTCCCAATGGGGCTAGGTCATTCAAAAATATCACCAATAATTTTGAAAACTTCTTGGGCTTAATGAGCTTGAGCTTAATCTTTGACACTAAACCAAGAGTGCCCTGTGAACCAACAAATAGCTTATTTAAATCAAAAGTTTTTCTGTCATAGACATTCCAGAGATAGTAACCGGCTGAATTTTTTGAAACGTTTGGTTTGGATTTTTGAATGATGTCGTAATTAGACTCAAGCAATTCATGCATCTCCCGATAGATCTTGCCCTCAAAATCTTGTTGGGATTTCTTAGCCTCCAACTGTTCCATACTTAAAGCATTAAAAACGTATTCGTTTCCATCAGACAAAACGACATTTAATTCTTCGACATATCTTTCGGTCTTACCATAACTTAAAGATTTTTCTCCACCGGAATTATTAGAAACAATCCCGCCCATAGCACACAACTCGCGTGATGCTGGATAAGAAGGCAACAATAAGCACTTAGCTAAAGTTTCTTTTTCAAAGTCACGATAAAAAACACCTGGTTCAGTGATTGCATAATCCTCACCGACCTCAAGCACATGATTAAAGTGCTTCATAAAATCCAAGACGATAGATTCAGACAGTGGACCGCCAGACATGTCAGTCCCAGCCGAACGAGCAGTTAAAGACAGTTCCGGTTGGTTTTTTTTGTGCTCATTCACCCACTTCACTAAATTTTTCAAATCCTCATAATCTTTTGGATAAACAACAGCTTCTGGCTTAACTTTAAAGATGCTAGCATCTCGACTATAACGAACACGATCCGCATCTGCGGTCGTGATTTCCCCTTTAATATTCAGTCCCTCTAAATTCATGTGTATGCAAGGACAAAGAGAATTTATTCTTTAAGCCCCAGTAGCGGAAGGGGCCCCTCTGGGGAAACCGACGGGACTGGTTTCCCGGGTCTGGGGCGAAAGAGTAAATTCTCTTTGTCGCAAGCGCTAATATTCTTCTTCTATTTCTTCGACTTCGTGAATTCTCTTCTTGTATCTTTCTTCGCCAGAAAAATCAGTATCTAAAAATATTTTTACAATCTCTTTAACATCTTCTTCGGAGGTGTGATCAGCAGCAAGAGCCAAGACGTTAATATCATCATCGTGACGAGCAGCTCTAATTTGTTCTTTGTTAATAGCAAGGCCACAACGAATACCAGAAACTTTATTAGCCACCTCATCAACACCAACACCGGAACCACAAATAACAATCCCCCGGTCCTCGTGATCAATAATACTTTTAGCAACCTTTACGGCAAACTCTGGGTAGTCATCTTCGGGGTCATGCTCTAAAGCACCAACATCTTCATATTCAAAATTGAGTTCATCAAAAAACTCTTTCAACTTCTCTTTTAGTTCAAAACCCCGATGGTCAGCTCCGATATAAATCATTTTCTATTTAAGTATTCGACGACGGATAAAGCTGCTATGCATCCTTGTCCAGCCGCAATTACAATTTGTTTAAAAGGCACATTAGTTACATCACCCGCCGCAAATAACCCAGCAACATTGGTGGCACAATGATCGTCGACCATGATCTGGCCAAAACCATCTTTCAAAACATCCTTTGGAACGATCCCGGAATTAGGAATCATACCAATATGAATAAATATCCCGTCTGTTTTTAAAGCTTGCGATGTGCCACTTGAATCAGTATACACAATTTCAGAAACAAGTTGTTCACCTTTTATCTCTGCCGTCTTGGCTCCGTAAACAACCTGAATGTTTTTGTGGGATGTGACTTTGTCTATTAAAACTTGTTCGCCTTTAAACTGGTTATTCTTGTTTATAAGATAGACCTTCGAAGCAATCTCGGCCAGCATCAAAGCTGATTCCAAAGCAGAGTTTCCTCCGCCCACCACGGTCGTAATTTTATCTTGGAATAATGGGCCATCGCAGGTCGTACAATAGGTTACACCCTTATTCCTAAATTCTTTTTCACCCGGTATCCCCAGCTCACGAGGGTGAACACCTGTTGTCACAATAAGGGACTTGGCTTCGAATTTTTGCTCGCCGGCCTCAACCGAAAAACTTCCATCAACATTTTTTACAATACTTACAACCTCAACACCCTCTTCTGGCACCACATGGTTTGCCGCAAGGTGGGACTTAAACTGGTCCGCCAAAGCAAGACCGTCGATTGTAGCAATCCCTGGCCAATTTTCAATAGTGCCAGAGGTGGCTACTTCTCCACCAAACTCCTTGGTGATTATTTTAAAATCAAGACCGCGTCGAGCCGCATAAACCCCCGCCGTTGTGGCTGCCACTGAGCCGCCGATTATAATCAAATCAAACATAATAAAAATTAGAGATAATTTACAATTCTCAATCTACAACAAATCCGACAATGATTCAATCAACAAGTTGATATAATAGATGGAAATTGATTATCTATTGTTATATCATAAATACAATGTCCAAAAAGACAAGCTTAATTATTCTCCTGGTTGTCAGCTTCGGTGTTCATTTTGCTTTTTTTGGGCACCCCAAAGAAACAGTCTTTGATGAGGTTCACTTTGGTAAATTTATTTCTTCGTACTACACCCACCAATACCATTTCGACATCCACCCACCCGGAGGAAAATTAATCATCGCCGGCTTTGCCAAAGCTTTTAATTTTTCTCCAGAATACAGTTTTGCTCAAATAGGTCAAAAATTTCCTGATAACAAATACCTATTGTTAAGATTCCTGCCTAATCTGGCTGGAGCCTTACTTCCTCTGGTCATATTCCTATTGGCTTGTGAACTAGGGATAAAGAGAAACGCTTCTTTTTTGGCAGGCCTATTGGTAGCGTTGGACAATGCCCTCCTTACCCAATCTCGTTATATCCTTCTTGACCCATTCCTGCTTCTTTTTGGCTTCACCGCCCTTTGGTTATATTTCCGACATAAAAACAGGGGTGGTTGGTTTAGTTTGATACTGATGTCTGTTTTTGCTGGTCTAGCTATTTCTATAAAATGGACGGGATTATCTTTTTTGGCAGTGGCTGGAATATCCGAACTTGCCCATATTATTAAATACCGTGGCTGGAAAAATATCTGGAAATTATTTGTCTTCTATTTTGGAATTCCTCTATTTGTTTATTTTTCTATCTTCACAATTCACTTCTCCCTACTTACTAAAACTGGAGATGGAGACGGTTTCATGACACCAGCCTTTCAAAGCTCTCTGGAGGGCTCCTACTTCGCTACAGACACCGGACTAAAACCTCTCAACATTTTCCAAAAGTTTATCGAATTAAACAAAGAGATGTACACAGCAAACAAGAGCCTTACGGCCACACATCCTTATGGTTCCAAATGGTACACCTGGCCATTTATGGTTCGTCCTATCTACTATTGGAATGGTTCCGATGTGACCGGCGGTGGCACAGAAAGAATTTACCTTATTGGTAACCCAATAGTCTGGTACGCCTCAACCATTGCCCTTCTTTATTCAATCCTGTCCATGTTTGGCCGCAAAATAAACCGGAACAAAATAATCATAATTCTTTTGGCAGGCTACACTATTAATCTTTTACCTTTCATGGGTATTGACCGAGTAATGTTCCTTTACCACTACCTTACAGCCTACATCTTAGCGATTTTAATGCTTGCTTATTGGTTTGGTAAATCCACCGAAGACAAGGAGCAAAATAATATTCGAACAGTTATTGTCATCGGCCTAATTGCGGGATTATTTTTTATCTATTTTGCCCCATTATCCTATGGTCTCAGCATCTCGCAATCTAGTTTCATGAACCACGTCTGGCTTCCTTCATGGCAATAAAAAAACCGGAGGAGCGAACCCCGCCGGCATAAATTTCATCCACGGAAACTATCAATCAAAGAAACGATGACAGCAACGTGTCTTCGATAGATGGGGGTTTTTGGTAAAATCATCCCACCATGAACTTCATGGACCAAATCGCGAACAAGAGGAACAACCAAAAACATCCTCTCGTTAGAAACATGCACTTCTTTGTTAAGGGCTGCACAAACATCCACCACAACGGAATTAGTAACCAAGGACTCTTCGGTTGGGAATTCGCTATCGGCGATGGCTCGTCTCAAGAAACTTTCAAAATTATCTCGATGCACTCTCCACTCCCCCTCTTTTATTGACTCATCTCTCGATACATTCTGGCAATGATTATCACCATCACTGCAACAAAAGCTCCAAGAACCCAAGCCCCCAACTCTGGAAGACTTGCAGAATAACCAAGAACAAGACCGACTAAACCAGCCCCGACGGAGAGAAGACTGGTCAGAAACACGCCCCAAAACCTTCTCATCGGAACCTCCTCCCGCCCAACTAAACCCCAATATAATAGATTTATTATGGCTTTTTGTCTAGGTTTATTGATTTGACAAATGTGGCTCATGTATGCTATTGTATAAAGGCAAGTCAACGAAAGACCTTTCCCATTCAGGAGGCTGTATGAAGAAGTCCGTTCTCGCGGTGGCCATTGCTGCCGCTGGTTTGACCCTCACGGCGTGTGGGGCCAACAACCCCTTCGCCAACAAGCCGCCGGCGAAAACGCTGGTTGGCTGCGCCGACGCGCCACTCATCGAACTGGCCAGCAAGATGGGCCAGCCGGACACGATCGTGGCGTTCCCCTGCACTCCGCAAGGGAAGAAGCCGGCGAAGTGTCCGCCGAAGGGCTGCGAACCGGCACCGAAGCCGGACGACAAGAAAACAACGAACCCGCCGGCATCGAAGCCCCCCGCCCCGCCGAAGGCGCCTACGCCGGCCACCAAGCCAGTGCCGATGGCCAACAACGGCGGCTCATCGCTTCGCATCGATGCGACCGGTGAAGCAGCGACCATCATGGCTCGCAAGCTGACCGGCGACAGTGAAGAGTGCTGCTCTCCGACTCAGCGATACAACCTCGTTGAAACGCGCGAGCCGATGCGCGTCGACCTGCCGCCGAACCCGCCGCATCAGCTACCGGCGGTGTCACCGGCTGACGTCGGTCGGCGCCAGCCGACTCCGGTCTATCGACCGGATAGCCCTGAGCCGAACCCGAGCGTCTTGCCCCCCGGCACGACCATCCCGCTTCCGCCGTGTAACGGTGGGCGCACCCCGCCCCCGTGCAAGAAGGGGCGGTGACACAAGGTCAGGTTGTTCTCTCTCGCGCGAGAGAACAACCTGACCTATTTTTTTAGAAAAATAAAAAGACCTCTGTGTTTTTATAAACTTAGAGGTCTTTTTATTTAGATGATCTTAACGACTTTCCAAAAATTCTCGACATATTCAACCCGACGGTTTTGGCATTTCAGATAATAAGCATGCTCCCAAACGTCCAAACCAAGGATTGGCTGAAGCCCGAGCATGATTGGCGCATCCTGCATCGGAAGATTTTTAATTTCTAATTTTGAAGTTTCATTGTTGCGAACCAACCAAGTCCAACCAGAACCAAATAACTTAGTGGCGGAGTCAGTGAACTGTTTTTTAAATTCTTCAACTGAACCAAAAACAGAAACAATTTCTTTTTCTAAAAGCTCGTCTTTAACATTAGCTGGATCAAGATATTTCCAGAATAAAGAATGGTTGCAGTGTCCTCCCCCATGATTGCGTATAGCAGTACGGTCAGCTTCATCTACGGCCAAATCCTTGAAGGCCATTAGTAGCTCTTCGATTGGTCGGCCTTGTAGATCAGGGTATTTTTCTAAAGCGGTATTAAGCTTATCAACGTAAGTCTGGTGATGCTTGGTGTACTGAATCTCCATCGTTTTGGCATCGATGTAAGGCTCTAAGGCGTCGTAACCATAATTTAATTTTGGCAGCTCGTGTTTCATTAATTTATACCCAACAACTGATTAACCTTTGGGCGATCAAAACCAA
>JAGOSO010000011.1 GCA_018062285.1 Minisyncoccota bacterium
TCACCTCATCACTGCCTTATACTAAAATTAACCTAATAGGCAAACAGATGAGAAAAAAGACACCACTCTTTGATAATCCTCCATATGCTGTCGAGCAAAGACTGGCAAGGCTGGGTGCTGATCTACGGACAGCAAGAGTAAGGCGCAATCTGACGATTGCCGATGTGGCAGAGAAAATTGGAGCAGGTGTTCGAGCTGTGGCCGATGCTGAAAAAGGAAAAGTTTCTAGTTCGGCTGGAGTTTATATTGCCTTACTATGGACATACGATCTCTTAAATCACATGGATACCGTAGCCGATCCTAGCTATGATCGCGAAGGGCTACAGCTCGCACAATCCCAAGAAAAAACCCGTGCTCGATCGAAGACAGCAAAAGGACAACTAGACAATGACTTCTGATTCTTCCGAATGTTATGCGTATATTACTTTACCAGGACAGGTGTCACCTATAACGGCAGGGCGCTTCACGATTACTCCCAATCGCCAAGGTGTCCCAACAGGAAAATTTGTCTACGGAAAGTCCTATCTCTCGCGTGCAGATGCTGTCCCCTTTGATCCGATTGAACTCAAATTGACAGATACGGTATTTGAGACAACTTCTTTAAATGGTGTATTCGGATCTTTGCGTGATGCTGGCCCCGATTATTGGGGCAGACGAATAATTGAGCGCCACTCTGGAAAAATACAATTGGGTGAAATTGACTACTTGCTCTACTCACCAGATGACCGTGCGGGAGCCCTTGGTTTCGGTCTTAATCAAGAACCACCAGCCCCAAAACGCGAATTCAACCAAACTTTAGACCTTACAAAACTGCAAGAAATTGCAGATGCAATTATAAGAGAAGATGACATCTCTCCTGAAAATGCAGAAGCTCAGATACTAGATTTGATGCTCGCAGGAACATCAATGGGGGGAGCACGGCCTAAGGCAGTGGTAGAAGACAGTGAGGGTCTTTGGCTTGCCAAGTTTAATCGTCAAGATGATAAGTGGAACAGTGCCCGCGTTGAGAACTCGATGCTGCATTTAGCAAAATTATGTGGCCTCAAAACAGCAGAAAGTTGCATCACTACTATCGGAGGCCGCGATGTTCTTCTTGTAAAACGTTTTGATCGAGAAAAGGCTGATGAAGGGTACACCCGATCCCGCATGATTAGTGCTCTCACAGTCCTACGCGCTGAAGACAATCATCAATCTAGAGAAAAATGGTCATATGTTTTGTTAGCAGAAGAATTACGCCGAATATGTTCCAATCCAGCTGAGGATGCAAAAGAGCTATTTCGTCGCATGGTTTTTAATGCTCTGATATCGAACACAGATGACCATCCACGCAATCATGCTTTTATCGCCAAAACTGTTGATTGGAAATTATCACCAGCATATGATTTAACACCATCTGCGCTTCTAAGTATTGAGCGGCGTGACCTTGCGATGGCGTGCGGAGATCTAGGCCGCCTTGCCAACGTTAAAAATATTCTCTCGCAAAGCGGTAGATTCCTTCTCAAAAAAGATGAAGCAAAAGAAATCGTTGATAGTATGGCCGAACAGGTCCAAACATATTGGTACAGCACAATGAGATCTGTCGGTGTTTCCGAGCGAGATTGCGAATTTCTAAAAAGTGCCTTTGTATACCCTGGATTCCTACAAAACAGCAAAGATAGCGACCATTAGTTTGTACAGAATGGAATATTAAAATATGAAGAATGAAAGGCCCATTGATCTAAAGAAAATTAGAACCAAGCTCCGCTCCTACGAGCGCAAATTCAGAGAATCTCCGCATGATAGAGATGGCAGCGGCGTTCGATTTCTGATGAGGCCGTATTATCTATGTCTTCTTATCTATTAAGCAAATGCCCTGTTATATTAGTCAATATTTCTTCCTTCCCCCACCTCTTCATGGGTAATCCCATCTCGAATGTGATAGATGCGTTTGAAGGTTGGAATAATTTTCTCGTCGTGTGTGACCACAATAATGGCCGTCTCATATTCCCGCGCCATACTGTTAAGGATACGGATAACAGCCATGGCGCGTTCGGAGTCAAGAGGCGCCGTTGGTTCATCGGCAAGAATAATGGGGGGATGGTTCACCAGCCCCCGCGCTATCGCCACACGCTGTTGTTCGCCGCCAGAAAGCTGAGAGGGCATGGCATCTGCTCTATGCTGAACATCCAAAGCGGCAAGTAAGTCGCGCGCCCTTTTCCGCGCTTCTTCGTTTGGAACACCTGCAAGCATGGGCAAAAGAGCGACATTGTCGGTCACATCAAGAAAGGGAATAAGATATGGTGCTTGAAACACAAACCCGATTTTATCGCGGCGTAATGCCCGCAGATCGTCAACCTTCCAGCCGTTGTCAAAGATAACTTCATCGCCCAAGGTCATACGCCCTTCTGTTGGATCAATAACCGCGCCCAGACATTTTAGGAGTGTTGTTTTTCCAGAGCCGGACGGGCCTATTAATCCGACAACCTCTCCGGCATCAACCTTCATATCTACGCCTTTCAAGGCATAAACTGCCGTATCGCCATCGCCATATCGTTTCTTTAGCCCTTCAATGCGAATGCCTTTTCCTGCCACTTTATCCCCCGATAGCTTCTGCCGGATCAACTTTGATCGCGATCCGAATAGCGACGATGCTCGCCAATGTACAAATCAGCATCACAATAAAAAATCCCACGATAGAGTCCTGAGGGATGAGGAGTACATATTTAGGGAAAGCAGGTGCTGCGAATGTTGCCGTGATCTTCCCTACGATAAACCCGATAAAACCCAGAGCCAAAGACTGCTGCAAGATCATAGATGCGATTGTACTGTTTCTTGTTCCAATCAGCTTAAGCACCGCGATCTGGCGTATTTTATCCATCGTGAGGGTATAAATAATGAACGCTACAATGGCTGCACTTACCACGGCCAGAATTACAAGAAACATGGCGATTTGTTTTGCGGAGGTGGCAATCAGTTTTCCGACCAATATTGTTTCCATTTGATCTCTCGTATAAACGGTCAGTCTTTTCCAGCGCGCAATATTGTTTGCCACGTCTTCTGGAGAATATAGGGGAGAGACTTTGACCAAAATGGCATTCACAAAACTGTTTGTGCTTTGGGCGGTGATGGTTGACTCAAGAAGATTTGGGATCGCTGGTTGATTGAATATAGGATTCTCTGAAGTCCGGCGGCGATTTTGCAAAATGGCATCATTGTCTTTCAGAAATTGCGCCTCCTGCGCATCTTTGAGCGGGATAAAGATCATGGGATCTCCGCTAGAAGAGACCATGCGTCGCGTCAGCCCCACCACCTCATATTTGTTGCGGCGAATGACAATTTTGTCTCCTAAATGAAACCCTGTTTTGACATCGGCAACGGCCTCGTAATGAGATCGTGTTATATGTCTCCCCGCGATGAGGTAAGGGGGCCAGCCAGACGAGGTTGGTTCGGAATTTGCCATTATTCCAACAACCATCGCTCTTACATCTTGGGTTTCCTTTTTAACTTGCATGGTCAGATAGGTAACATTTGTGGCTTTGTTAACTCCGGGCATTAGAAAAATAGAGCGATAAATATCGTCATTGATGCTTGATGACTCCGCATAAGGGCCAAGTGTGTCTTTCTGTACAACCCACAAGTCCGATCGACTGTTATCAAGCAGAGCCTTTCCATCATCGACCATGCCGCGATAAACTCCGGCCATAACAAGCGTAACACCGATCAGAAGGCCAAGCCCGATGCCGGTAAAGACGAATTTTCCCCAAGCATGAAGAATGTCACGGCCAGCAAGGCTAATCATGGTTCGGCCTTATGGATTTTATCAACTATACGGATGCGGCTTAGATGGGAGAGGAGTTTCTCGCTGTAGAGAATAATGTTCTCTCCTCCCTTCAGGCCGTTCTTAACCTGAACCTGTCCATCCAAATCTGCGCTTCCCAGAGTTACAGGAACAAAAGAAAGATTCACGTCTTTTATTTCCCAGACACCTGTTTTTCCATTTACATTCTGGATAGAGGCATTCGGAATTGTTGGGGAAGGAGGAAGAGGGGGTAACTCTACGGTCACTTCGGCAAGCTCTCCTAATGGAGGGAGGGGATTGGGGATCGTGTCAAAGATAACCTTTGCCAAAGTTTCTTCAGTCACGGAATCCGCTTTTGGTTCGACATAGAGAATATGGCCGATGAGAGACTCCCCATTCCTTGAGCGAAGAACAATCTGTGCGGAGAGCCCCTTTTCTAGCCCCGAAGAACTGATCTGGTCAAATCTGGCGTTGATCCAGATTGATTTAGGATCAATGATTTCATAGATCGTCTGCCCCGCAACAACTGTTGTTCCAATTTCTGCATTTCTTAGAACAACAATACCATCGATCGGAGCTATCAATTGTGCGTTATCAAGCTGGTTTGCAATCGTATCATAATCTGATTTTGTTCGAGTGAGATCTTCCTTGGCGGCCATCCAAGCAGTTTCGGCCACTCGCAGTTCTTGACGCTTTGCATCAAGGAGAGATTTACTCACGGCTCCGGCAGGGAATAGTTTTTCTGCTCTTTTGGCCTCATCACGAGCGTAGCCATATGTTGCCTCGGACTGCTTTAGAAGTGCCTCGGCTCGCCTAATGTTTGAGGACTGAGACGATGAGCGGCTTTCGAGATCAACGGAATCCATTTCGCCAAGCAATTGCCTAGCCTGAACAGCCTCTCCAACATCAACATTTAGATTTTTGATGCGCCCCGCCGTTGTTGGCCCTATTTTGTGGGAATACCGAGCCTCAACGGTTCCTATTCCAAACAAGGAAGGAGAAATCTCTTTGATGCCAACTTTTACCGTTGTCACAGAAACCGGAGCAAGAGGGCCTGACCTGACTCCCACATATACAAACGTCAAAACCAGCGGAAGCAAGATAAGGATGATTCCAATTTTCCTTCGTGTGATGGGAGAAAGTTTTTTCATGCTTTTACTGCGACTCCACGCTGATAGATTGCAAACAATGAAGGGCCCGCAACACGCATAGAACCCATATCACCGGATATAAGAGATTGCATGACAAGGCCTTGTACCATGCCAATAAAAAGAACAGCGGCGGCTTCTGCATCAAGAGAAGGTGATACTTCACCGCATTTCTTCCCCTCTTCAATCACAGCACAAAGACGTTCCCTATAGTTTTTAATAAGTGTCTGGGCCATACGTTTTGCAGGAGTTGACTCTGAGTGTTGAAGCTCGCCAAACATCATGCGCGGCACACCAGGATGATCGGCAACGAATTCTATGTGGCTGAGAAACATTGCCTTCATAGACTCTATCGGCGAAGACGCCCCCCTCGCAGCCTCGTCCAAACGATCAAGCAAACGGATAGAAACCCACTCCATAACAGCCTGCCATAGATCATCTTTCGTGGCGTAATGCCGAAACAAGGCTCCTTGCGTTACGCCCATATGCTTTGCAATGGCGGCTGTCGTGATTTCACTGGGGTTTTGTTGCCC
>JAGOSO010000005.1 GCA_018062285.1 Minisyncoccota bacterium
TTTTCTGTTTTGAGTCAGACTTTTGGCGAGAAGGATGGCACAAAGAATGCTGTCGCCGAAATTGCTGGTCCAAATTGTTATGAAAAGATTCGCCGCGAATCAGGAGTGCATCGGTTGGTCCGTATCTCTCCATATTCGTCAAAGGATTTGCGACACACTTCGTTTGCACTAGTTGAATTCATGCCCGAAGTTATCGCTAAGCATTTCCAAATAAATGTTAACGATTTGAGGGTCGATACATATCGCTCATCGGGTCCCGGTGGGCAAAATGTGAATAAACTGGAAACAGCCGTTCGCATTACTCACATCCCAACCGGTATTGCAGTGGCGGTGCAATCAGAACGATCCCAAGCTCAGAATAAGGAGAAAGCGATGCAGGTTTTGACCTCACGCTTAGCTCAAAAGATGGAATCCGAAAAAGCTCAAGAACTCTCCCAGCTAAAACCCCAGATGGCAATCGAGTGGGGTAGCCAGATCAGGTCCTATGTCCTCAATCCTTACCAAATGGTTAAAGACCACAGAACAGGAGTTAAAACTTCTCAACCAGATAAAGTGCTCGATGGCGGGCTCGATAAATTTATTGAAGGTGAGAAAGAACTACCATAATGATTGAACTTAAAAATATTTCCTCAATTTACGCCGATGGGTTCACTGCTCTAGATGATATTAATTTAGAAATAAAAGACGGTGAATTTGTTTCTTTGGTTGGTCCTTCTGGCGCAGGCAAGTCAACCTTGTTGAGATTAATGACTCGCGAACTTAAGCCAACCCAAGGTGAAATATCTATTGATGGAATAAATATTGCCGAATTAAATACTTCTGAAGTTCCAATGCTTCGTCGCAAAATCGGAACTATTTTCCAGGATTTTAAATTATTGTCTCGAAAGAACGCTTTTGAAAATGTAGCCTTTGCTCTTGAGGTTTCTGGTGCCGAAAACGAAGAAATTAACGAAGATGTGCCAAAAGTTTTGAATATTGTCGGTTTGTCTGATAAGGCTAAAAACTTCCCGCATCAATTATCTGGCGGAGAAAGGCAGCGCTTGGCTATTGCTCGTGCATTGATCCATCGCCCAAGAATTCTTTTGGCCGATGAGCCAACGGGCAACCTTGATATGGTCAATAGCTACGATGTGGTAAAATTGCTAATGAAGATCAATGAATTCGGGACAACTGTAATCTTGGCTACTCACAACCGCGAAGTGGTTAATGCTGTTGGTCGACGGGTTATTAGCATGGAAAAAGGGAAAGTTGTTCGTGATCAAATTGAACAAGGTAAATATATTATCTAAATGAGAAAAGCCTTTAATCGAATTTTCAGAAGTGGGTGGTTGAATTTTAAGCGCAATAGTTATTTAAGTTTTGGAACCACAGGTGTAATGGCTCTGGTTTTATTGTTGTTTTCGGGATTGATGGTTTTAAATTATATTTCTAGTCAAATTGTTACCGGCCTTGAAGATAAGGTTGATGTTACTGCTTATTTTAAAAACGATGCTTCAGACGATCAGGTGATGGCCGTGAAAAAGGATTTGGAATCTCAGCCAACCATCGCCCAAGTTGTTTATATTTCAAAAGAAAAAGCATTGGCTGATTTTAAAGAAAAGCATGCTGGTGATGCTTTGATTCAGCAATCTTTGGCAGAGTTATCTGATAACCCTCTCCAGGCTTCTTTGAACATAAAAGCTAAAGATTCCAATCAGTATTCTTCCGTCGTAACTTTTTTAGAGGGTAATAAATTCAGATCTGTAGTCGACAAGATTAACTTTTACGAGAACGAAGCTGTTATAAATCGTGTTCAAAGCATTTCCCGCGGAGTTGGTAATTGGGGGTTAGTGGTTACTTTGGTCTTGGCCTTTATTGCTGTCATGGTAACCTTCAACACCATTCGCCTCACAATTTACAATCAAAAAAGCGAGATTGAAATTATGCGTTTGGTTGGTGGTTCTAATTGGCACATCAAAGCCCCATATTTAATTGAAGGTGGATTGTATGGAATATTTTCTGCCACGATTGCAATTCTTGTTTTCTATCCAACTCTTTGGTTCATCTCTTCGAAGATGGGTGTCTTGATACCAGGGATTAGTCTTATTGGCTACTTTGTATCCAACGTATTTGAGTTTGTTCCGTTGCTCTTAGTGATGGGTGTCGCATTGGGTGTTATCTCTAGCTACATTGCCATCAGAAGATTTTTGAAGGTATAATCGGTAAAAAAATTCCCCCGCCGCTTTCGCGACAGGGGTGACGGCCTTACGGACCGTCCGAGAGGTTGGTGAACCTGGGTCCCACGAGCCACCTCCTTGGTGTATTTAAAGCATAGCACAGTTGGACCAATATTGTCAAGGGCATTGAAAAATGGCTGTTTTCGGCGTATTATGGTCAGGTGGGTTGATATTTGCCAGATCTTCTAATGGTAGGAATGTGGACTCTGAATCCATCAATCTAGGTTCGAATCCTAGTCTGGCAGCTAAATAATTGCGACTAATAAAATACGCCCTCTTGTAGTCGGGCGTATTTTATTTTAGTGTGTAGGTATTATGCCTGAACAAATCAAAACTCCGGAAAGGGTTACGAGGGAGCAGGTTTTAGAAGTCTATAAAAAGTTCGTTGAGGTCGGCATTGGTAGCCCCGATGCTTTGGATCTTGAAGACCCAGAAGTTGTTGAGGCGAACGACTTGTTTTTTAAGTGGGCGAATCAGCAGACAGAAGATGAAGATCGGCACAACTTCGAAAAAACTAAATTTTATGTAGATGCTGGATTCCATGATATCGGTTATTTGCACGACGTTTTGGAGTGGCTTTATCTGGATGCTGGCGATATCGAAAAACAGCCAGACAGCCCAGCAAGAGTTCAGTTGCGCAGTGATTATGCTAATGAGATTCTCAAGGTTCGTAATTTAATAAAACAACAAAGCAAATAATTAATAAACAAATTTGTGCCAATACAAAATGGTAAAAATTGTGAGAGTTGCTTGATGCCGTTTAGTAAAGATAAGGGTCAGAGAGAATCCGATAAGTATTGCAGTCTCTGCTACAAAAACGGAAAGTTGTGCTACGAAGGTAATGATGTAAAAGAATTCCAGAGAGTTTGCTACGAAAGTATGGTAAAAGGAGGCACCAACAAATTGATGGCCAAGTTTTACACCTACATGGTTAAATTCGCTCCACGTTGGAGAAAATAGCTTTATCAAAAGACTTAAAACATGGGCACTGATTCAATCGTTAAGAAAGTTGGCAAACTCCCAGGTAAAACGGTTGCCGTTTTTGCTGGTGTTCACGGCAACGAAAAGGTTGGTATTTTGACATTGGATAAATTTATAAAAGAATTAGAAATAGAATCAGGAATAGCTTATTTTGTTTATGCTAATCCACCAGCCATAGAAAAAAATGTTCGAATGGTGGACAAGAATCTAAACCGCCTATTTTTTAGAGAAAACACGGGGGACACCTATGAAGATAAAAGGGCCGTTGAATTGATGGATATTCTGGACGAGTGCGAAGCTCTTTTGGACTTACACTCTTATAATAGTGAATCAGGCGATCAGTTCGCCATCACTGAAGAAAACGGCTACGACTTAGTCAGCAAGATGGATTTTCCTATTGTGGCCAGCGGTTTTAGTAATTTGGGCGGGGGAACTGACGGCTATATGCACAAGAAGGGGAAGATCGGTATTTGTATTGAATGCGGAACAACCAATAAACATGAGTCATTCCTCGGCTTGGCCGAGAATTCTATTTATCAATTTTTACAGTATTTTGGTTGCATAGAAAAAAGAGTTGAGTACTCTAATGTTTCTCAGAGACATCTTAGGGTTAAAGAGATTATCTCTAAGAAAAATGATAATTTTAGATTTTCAAAAGAGTTTAGAACCTTTGACCTTCTCCCTGCAGGCGAGCCGTTTATGTTTGACGGTGACGTGCAAAGAACCGCCCTTAACAACGAGTGCATATTGTTCCCACAACCAAAAACAAAAGTCGGAGACGATGCTGGTATCATCGGTGAATTCATCGACTAGTAGTGCGTAACCACTTGACTAGTTATTTTTTAAAAGTATAGTTATGTTATTGGTTTTAATGTTTGGGGTGTAACCAAACTAAGCACCTGACGATGTTGCAGGAATTAATCGCAGCAGTCATCCTTGGTGTTATTGGCGGTGTTATACCCGGCCCAGTTTTGGCGGCAACTTTTACAGAGATAATTCAGTCTGGCTTCATGGGGAGTTGGCGAATTATTTGGTGGGCAACCATAGCCGAAACCTCTGTCGCATTAATAAACTTAATTCTCCTCTCATCCCTTGGCTTATCCAAGGCTTTTTTCTACTCATTTTCATTTGTTGGCGCAATTGTTCTGCTTTGGATTGCCAAGCGGTTGTGGGCAATCGCAACTTTAGACATTGAACACAAAATACATTTCGGGGGCTGGCAGATTGCAGCCATGATTTTTACGAATGGGGCTCTTTGGATGTTTTGGATAACTGTGTGTATACCAAAAGCCATTGCCCTTGGCCAACAAGTTCCTGGGGGTCAATATTTGTTTATTACTTTTTATGAAATTGCTTGGGTTGGAACCACTGTTGCTATTGCTTATGTGTTCCATTGTTTCCGTCACTTACTTTCTCACCCAAAAACAGTACCCATTATTTTTAAAATATTTACCTTAATTTTTGTTTATTTCGCTATAAATATGATTTATTCTGGAGTCTCCTTCTTCTTGAGTAGGTAATATTATCATTCTTGACGAATTAAAAAAGTGATGTTAATCTCAGGCCAGTTTTTATAGCGAGACGAACCTTTAAAACTCGCAGAAGGGTAGAGTCATGACCAAGGAGATAGTTTTGTCAGGCATCCGTGCGACGGCACGATTGCACTTCGGTAATTTCTTGGGGGCAGTGAGGAATTTCGTGGATTTCCAGTCGCAGGGCTATCAGGGTCTGTATTTCATCGCCGATCTTCACACTCTCACAACCCTGAAGGATCCGGAAGAGCTCCGTCGGAATCTCATCGAGATCACCAAGGATTACCTCGCAGCTGGACTCGATCCGAACAAGTCGATCATCTACGCTCAGTCGAGTGTTCCGGAAATTTCGGAACTCAGTCTTCTTCTGAGTATGCTCCAGCCGATGAACGAACTTGAGGGCATCGCAACTCTCAAGGATCTTGTCCGCAACTCCAAGGAGAAGGTTAACCTCGGTATGCTCACGTATCCTGTTTTGATGGCGGCTGATATCCTTGGTCCCCAGGCGACACTTGTGCCTGTCGGGGAAGATCAGGAGCCGAACGTCGAGCTGGCACGTGAGCTTGCTCGACGGTTCAACAACCGGTTTGGTCAAACGTTTGTGGTGCCGGAGATGATGAAAGACATGGTTATGGTTCCAGGCCTCGATGGCCGGAAGATGAGCAAGTCTGATTCCGACAACACAATCGACATCAATTACACGCGAGATGAAATTTCGAAGCGATATCATGCGCGAGGCGTCACTGATACTCAGAGGTTGAGGGTCTCCGATCCTGGAGATCCTTACAATCGTTGTCGCTCGGTTTATCCTGTGCACGAAATTGTGACACCATTTGAACGGGAAAAGAGAACCATTGCCAATCTTTGCCTTGGGGGCAATATCGGGTGCAGGACCTGTAAAGGGATTCTTGTTGACAGTATCGCTGCTGTTCTTGAACCGTTTCAGGCGGCTCGGGCTGATCTGGCTAGCAAGGATGCGATGGTCCGAGAAATTCTTCATGAGGGTGGTATCAGGGCTCGGGCAATCATTCGGCCCACGCTTGAAGCTGTTCAAGACAAGATGGGTGTTGTCGTGTACTAATTTCGACGAAACAAAAAACAAAGGGGCGACCATCTGGTCGCCCCTCTTTTAATAAAAAAATGCCCTCCCGTTGGTAAGGGAGGGTTGGCGGGCACTGGGAGAGTCGAACTCCCGTATGCGGTTTTGGAGACCGCTGTCCTAGCCACTGAACGAAGTGCCCGCACGAAGGTGCAGTGACAGCATTTTAGCTCAGAGCCTTATAAAAGTCAATTTTTAAATAAAACGGGCGGGACCAGAAGGTCCCGCCCGGGGGTTTAAAGCAGCGCGTCTTTGCAGATCTGGTGACACCGAATGGCCCAGGCGAGAATTTCAGTCACGTCTGGCGTTGCGCCAAACATTCTGAATTCAATTGTGCCGTGAGTCGAAATGCGGATGATGTGCCAGCAGTTCCGTGGTTTCTTCCAGAACCCGTTCTTGTTGGCGTACTTCTCGAAATCGCCCCAGTTCTTGTAGGTGGGTGGCTGGAAATTCGGCGCCATGATCTTGTAGATCTTGAGGCGTTCGCCGTTGGATTTGTCGCCGGCTGCGCACAGTTCGGGGATGTGTTTGATGGCCGCGTTGTAGGCGCGAATGGCCTGTCTTGGCGAGCCCATACCGACGTGGACATGTGTGCCAGCGACCCGGCAAGCTGCCCGGATCTTTTCCACTGTCATATCCTTCGTGATTTTCTGGTATCGACCAGTTGGATCGGGATAGATGTCGAGTGGCATGTCGAACGGAGCCACTTCTTGGTGGAGCACCTCGAAGCCAAGGCGCACCCGGTCTTTTTCCAACATGTTCCTTAGATCGATGAGGGCATCACCGATCATCTGGACTGGATGGGGTTTGGTCCGAGTCTCCAGCTGGCAGGCTGAGAGTTCATATCCGTACAAGCCATTGTTGGGCAGTTCGGGAATGAACTTCGGAGCGAGTGGGGAGATGATTCCATCTTTGACGAAGAAGCATTCTCTTTCAACGCCAAGATGCAGATGTCTGTCTTTGTTGAACTCAAACTTTCTGCGAAAGGCTGCTGACATGGGAGCTCCTGTCCTAATTGCTTGTTAAGTTGCTTGTCTTACTGGCCCCAAACTTAACATATTTTGATTTTTTTTGTCAACCAATATCAGGTTTTTTATTCGAGATTAATTATTATAATTTGTCAAATTCATAATAAAAGAGTAAAGTTGAGCCTAAGGTCATTTGTTGGTCCCACCGCAGCTATAAAATAATGGAATACCCAATCAGAATTAATAAATATGTTAGAGAGCTAGGATTGGCTTCACGACGTGAGGCCGATCTTCTTGTTGAGGAAGGTAAGGTTTTTATCAATGGCAAAAAAGCAGAGGCAGGGACAATGGTCCAAGAAAGCGACAAAGTCGTGGTAAAAGGTGAACAAAAAAAGTTTGAATATTTGGCTTACTATAAACCTCGTGGGTTAGCCACCCAGGACTTAAAAGGCAAAAAGAGCGTCATTACTCTTTGGGAAGAAAGAGGGCTTTATCCTATCGGAAGATTAGATAAAGAATCTGAAGGGCTTTTGCTTTTAACCAATGATGGCCGTTTTGCTCGTGAAGTTTTATCAAAAGACACTAAATACGAAAAAGAATACGTGGTTGAGGTAAAAGAAAATATTCGAGCCGGTATTCCTGACATTTTTGCATCAGGCATGAAGACAGAAGGTCTAGGTAAGTTGTTGCCAGCCAAAGCCAAGATTATAAACCCAAATACTCTATCCGTGATTTTGATTGAAGGTAAGCGCCATCAAATCAGAGTCATGCTCAGTGAACTCAAATACACAATCACTTCGCTCAAGCGAATTAGAATCGGTGATATTAAACTCGGCAGTTTGAGGGCTAGTCAGACTCGGGCAATTACGCCCAAGATCTAGTTGTAGCTAGGAGAATCTTTGTAGACAAACTTCTTGAACCGCGACCAGGCGGTTTTTGGTTTTTTGATTACCTGGATGACTTTGCCGTTTACTAAGTAGTTGTCTAAGTCATCGCGGTGAATAAAAATTGGAGCAAAGCTAGCACTGGATTCAGAAAGGAGGATAATGCGCTGGTTGTCACTGTCTTTGAAATAGCGTTTGATGTTAGCCATGCCATCAATGATAGACAAGACATAATCACCGTTGTGGACACTACTAAAAGTTGGATCGACTAAAACATAATCACCATCCTCAACATTTTCACCGTTGATGTTGGCCTTGTTCATGGAATGGCCCGAAGCTTTGATGGCGAATATACCTTTTTTCTTGCTTAGGAGTTTTCCCGAGACACGGAGATAACCTTGAGCTTCTTGATCGGCGTATGCAGTGGCTGGTCCGCAGTTGGCAGTACCAAGGATGGGGATAGCCAATAGGGAATTGCGCTGTAACGCGCCAGGTCTCGTTTTAACCATGACTTTGGCCAAGCGATCCATTTGGATGAGACCGTTCTTTTCCAGCTGGAGAAGATGATGTTTAATTTTTTGGGGTGATGTTTCATTGATTAGTTTGCCTATTTCCCTAAGACTCATGTTGGCTAGATCGTTTTCTCCTGCCAGCGCTAATAATTTTTCTTGTAGATCGTGCATATGTTTATTTGAGTTAGGTTATCATGTGTCAATTGTAACAAGTAATGTTGTCCACAGTCAATTGGACACTCTTGACGGCATAAAATGTGAGCACGGCTATTTGAATATTGTTTATATTTGTGTATTATAGCCAAGCGAATATAACAAAGTCGCCTGAGGAGACACAAAACAATGGACAACACAGAACAACAATCGTTGATGAAAAAGTTCTTGACCCCAGAGGTCAAGGAGAAGCTGAAGGATGTCGTTTCTCCTTCTGGTTTAGTTTTGGCTGACCTGACTCGCTCTGGTGATGAGAACCCAGACAGCAGTGTCGGTGTCTATTCAGCCGACGAGGAGTCCTACTCTTTGTTCGCGCCGTTGTTCGACCCTGTGATCAATGAATACCATGGTCATGGAACGGAAGATCAACACAAGAGAGATCTTGATATTGCACATCTCGGTGAGATTGGCGATCTTGACCCAACCGGGGAATCGATCGTTTCAACTCGTATCCGTGTCGGGCGCAATCTCAAGGGTTTCCCATTCGCTCCGGGGATTACCCGTGAACAGCGTTTGGAAGTTGAACGTCGCGTTGTCGATGCTCTTTCGACTCTCACCGGCGATTTGGCGGGTACCTACTATCCGCTCGCTGGCATGTCCGAAGAAGTTCGTCAAAAGCTACAGGATGATCATTTCTTGTTCAAGCAAGGAGATCGGTTCCTTGCAAGTGCTGGCGCCAATCGTGATTGGCCAGAAGGTCGTGGAATTTTTCATTCCGCCGACAAGCGTTTCTTGGTCTGGGTGAACGAAGAAGACCAGCTCCGCATCATTTCGATGCAACAGGGTGGCAACATCCGTGAGGTCTTCGCTCGTCTCGCCACAGCAATCGAGACTCTCGAGAAGAAGCTCGAGTTCGCTTACTCTGATCACCTCGGGTATCTTTCGAGTTGTCCGACCAACCTTGGCACTGCCATGCGCGCTAGCGTGCATGTGAAGTTGCCACTCTTGAGTCAGGCGCCTGATTTCAAGGCCATCTGCGCCGAGATCGGTTTGTCGGTTCGAGGTGTGGATGGAGAACACTCTGAAAGCAAGGGTGGTGTCTATGACATCTCCAACAAGCGTCGTCTTGGCATCTCTGAAGTTCAGGGTGTGCTGAATGTCGCTAGTGGTGTCTCCAGCTTGATCGAAGACGAAAAAGAACTCGCTTCAAAGCAGTAAAAGCCTCAGGGTTTTTTGGCCGGGCCTCAGTGCCCGGCCATTTTAATTTGTTTGACTAGTAGCGTTAAAACGTGTTATTGTATTTTTAAGGAGAATCGAATGAACGAAGTCGAAGAAGGGGATGTGACTGTTGTTGAAACAAAGGATTGGTTCGGGATGTTGGCGGTAAGTAACATCCTAAAGGTCGCTGATCGTCTCGCAAAGATGCTTGAGGGTCGGAAGTACACCTTCGTGTCTTTCAATGAATTCAGCCAAGAGCCACCGAAGTTCTTGCGAGGTCAGAGTCTGACACCTGAAACTGCGCCCAATGGACAAGCCGTCCGTGCCGCCATTGGAGAAGGTCTGTACAACGGTGCTCGTTTGATTGTCTGTGATTCTGCTGGTGGTTGGCAAGTGCCAACCAACATGATGAATGAACTTCAACGTCACGACAGAAAGGACTCGAAGTTCAACTTTGTTGGAGGCAGGACTTTCGTCGTGTCTTATAAGGCCGGTGCCGGCAACATGTTGATCTGGATGGTCTCCGTCGAACCCGACGAATTTGAACAGTGAGCCCGCGACGAGAAAGGCCAAGGCCCGCCTCATCCGCGGGCCTTTTTTAATTCCAGACCCGCTTGTGGTCTGTTTTGTTTTTATTTATGATAGATTCACGATTATGAACGATTTACCAAAGGAACAATATAAAGAATTTGCAGAGGAGTATTCAAAGACGATTGAAATCCCAGAAGAAAAAGGGAAGCAGTTTTTGCTTTGTCCTGTTGGGATAGTTGGAGCCGGCAAAACCACTGTTGTTAAGCCTTTAGCTGAAAAGTTTGGCTTAGTAAGAATCTCAAGCGATGAAATGAGAAAAATGTTGAAAGAAAAAGGCTTTAGTTACAAAGGAGTTCAAGAAATGGCTTTAATCGTTGTAAGAGACTTTATTATCAAAGGATATGGTGTGGCAATTGACGCAGATTGCTCTAAGCCTGAGAGGAGAAAGGAGATCGAAAATTTTTCTGCCAAAACTTCAATTCCGCTTATCTGGATTCACATAAATCCACCAGAAGAGTTTATTTTAAACAAACTTAGAAACTATAAACATACTTGGTTATTTAAAGATGCCGATGAAGCAATTGGGAATTATGAATTTCGCAAACCATTACATCAAAATTTAGATTTTAATTTTACTTATACATTTGATACCTCTAAATCAAATCTCTCTGACCAAATCGAGGAAGCCTACCAGATTATTAAATCAGCAATATAATGTGGGCCACTTGTTATCCTAATCATTGTTTTTGCGAAAGTCTGCACGTGGGGGCGGTGTTCCAGCCGGCGAATACGATTTCTTCGCTGGCTTTTGTTTTGGCGGGGATTTTTGTGGCGTATAAGTATCGAAACTCATGGGGCTATATTTATGCCGTGCTTTTGGGATTGATTGGGCTTGGTTCGGCCTACTATCACGCCCGATTAGATTTTGTTGGCCAAACTATTGATGTGGCGGGGATGTATTTCTTGGTGACCTTTGTTTTGTTGGCGGTTTTAAAACAAACTCGAAAATATTTTCTCGGTTATTTTTTGGCCGGGAATGCCGTTTTAATTTCAATTCTGGTTTCAGTGCCGGTTTTGCGCCGATACATTTTTACGGGATTGGTTTTGGCTTTGATTATTACGCTTTGGAAACAAAACCTTTTCAATAAATATTTCTGGGCTAGTCTTGCGACTCTCGTCATTGCGTTTATAATCTGGAGTTTGGATATCACGGGCGTTTGGTGTAATCCCAACAGTATCTTGCAAGGGCACGCCATTTGGCACATCCTAGGAGCAATCTCAGCGGTGTTCTTGTTTGAATCAATTAGACCAGTGTTGAATAAAAATTAATGGCTTCATATACTTCACTAAAAGTTCAGTTGAGAGAAAGCGAGATGGCCGGTAAGGGCCTTTTTGCGATTGAGAAAATAAACAAAGATGAGATTGTTGCCGATTACACAAATGGCTTTGGGGAATATGTTGATTTAAAAAGAGCTAACGAGATTTATGATAGTGGTTTGGATCACATGATTCAGATTGATGACGATTTGTATTTCGCCGCCACCAATGGCAGTGAGTCAGAAGATTCAGATCATATAAATCATTCTTGTAATTCTAATTGCGGGATCAAGAGCCCGCTGGGGGTTGTGGCAATGAGAGATATCGAACCAGGCGAAGAAATAACAGTTGATTATGCGATGATTGATTCGTCTGACTATGGCTTTGATTGTAAGTGTGGGTCCCCAGATTGTCGCGGCAGGGTTACTGGCGATGATTGGAAGATCCCAGAATTGCAAAATAGATATAAAGGATATTTTTCAGATTACCTACAAAAGAAGATAGACTTATTAAATAAATGACCATCCTAGATATTCCGCAGATGCGGTTAAAAAATCAGGGGATTAGTGATAGGAGATTTAAGACCGTGAAAGAGGTTGTTTCTTGGATGGGGGCGATGCAGGCGCAGGACTATAACGCTTCGTTGTGGGCGATTGGGTTACGCATGGCGGGGAATCCTAAGGTGGCAGATATAGAAAAGGCAATCAGTAAAGGAGAAATAATTCGGTTGTGGCCGATGCGGGGGACGATTCATTTTGTGGCGGCGGAAGATGCACGCTGGATGCATTCTCTTTTAACGCCCCGTTTAAATAATACCTATAACGACAGAAGCGACAGATTGGGAATCACTCCAGAGATTATTAAACAATCCAAAGATCTATTCACCAAAGCCTTGAAAGGCAACAAGCACTTAACTCGGGAAGCGCTTTATCAAATTTTAGAAAAAGCCGGCATCAAAACCGCCAACAGTATTGGTTTACATATTACATATCGTTTGGCCCACGAAGGTTTAATTGTTTGTGGTCCTCGTGAAGGCAAACAACAAACCCTTGCTTTGTTTGATGAATGGGTGCCCAAAGGAAAAGAATTTTCTCGTGAAGAAGCCATCAAAGAATTAACTCTGCGGTATTTTACCAGTCATGGCCCTGCTCAAATCAAAGATCTCAACTGGTGGTCTGGTTTACCAATCAAAGATATTAAACGTGGGATTGAGTTGAATGGAAAGAAATTAACCAAAGAAACAATCGAAGGGAAGGATTATTATTTTTCAGCTTTAGAAATTAGACCAATTAGGTCAATTAGAAATTCTCAGTCGGCTTTCTTGTTACCGGCTTTTGATGAATACATAGTGGCTTATCGTGACCGTGACGCAGTCCTTGAATCCGTACACAAGGAAAAGATAAACCCCGGTGGCAACGGCATGCTTCAGCCCGTGGTGGTTATAAACGGCCAAGTCCTCGGCAACTGGAAAAAAGTAATAAAGAAGAGTACGGTTGAGGTGGTTACGGTCCCGTTTGTGAGTTTTGGGACAGATGGTAACGTTTCAATCAAGATTGCCAGTGAGCAGTATAATTTTTTTAACAAATTGACTAGTTAATTTTTGTTATCACAGTATGGTGCAGATGTTCTGTTATTACTAAAATAATATTTACAAATATGGATCAAGAGCAAATAAAAAATTTCATTGAGGAGTACGGCTCAAAAAGAGAACAATATAAGAATTTCTCAATACGTCTAAAAAATATAATTGAAGATATTCTCAACGTTAAAGGCCTTAGTTATTTGTCGGTTGAGTGTCGGGCAAAATCATCAGTTAGTCTTGAGAAAAAATTAGAAAAATTATCTTTTGAAAGTTTGGGTGAAGTTCAAGATTTGGCCGGTGTCCGAATCATAACTTACGTTTATAAGGACATCGAGACAATAGAAAGCGTTATCGCTGAAAATTTTTTAGCAGAACAATTAAGTGTTGAAGATAGGTTGGGGACAGACAGAGTCGGCTACAGATCCCATCATTGGCTAATCTCATTACCAGATAATCGTCTAAAATTGCCAGAGTATGAACAGTTTGGTGGCCTCAAGGCAGAGCTTCAGATTAGTACGGTTCTTCAACATGCATGGGCACAAATTGGGCATAAGCAGGTCTATAAACCAAGTGCTATTTTACCGCGTAAGATTAAAAGGAATTTCACATTATTGTCCGGTTTATTAGAAATAGCAGACAATGAGTTCAATCGAATATCAAATGAGATACTAGAACATCAACAAGAAGTTGTTAGTGAGACTGAAAAAGGGAATTTAGAAATACCAATCGATACTGTCTCTTTAAGGCAGTATTTCGATACCAATTTTAAAAGCATTAATAACATGGACCCAAGATTTGGTCCTCATGATGACATGGCAGAAGATATAATTGAAGAATTGCGAGATCTTGGGATAACAACATTGGCTCAACTCGACAATATTATACCGAAAGATTTTATGCAAAACCTAGCGAGTGTAGATATGGGAGAAAAAAATTATTGCGGTTTATCTAGGAATATTATGGTCATTTATAATTACAAAGAATATTTTGAAAAAGCATGGAAGAATAAGTGGGTATCTGCATCAAAATCAGAAAGTAGCACAGGTGAATTATATAAGATATACGGGATAGATTATGATGAAATAATAAAGACTTATGGCTTGAGGGTTTCTGTAAAGAAGTAGGATAAAAAAGTTATTTAAGTAGAAACGTGTCATAGCTCTCTACTTGCTTATTTAGGGATTAATATAAGTTTAAATATTCTCTATAAAAACATGACACAACAATCAAAATAATAAAAACATGTCCATAAAAATAACCTATTTTGTGCACGGGACGACGACGGATAATGAGAAGCATGTTTCTTCGGGTATGTATGATGTGGAATTGTCGGAGTTGGGGATTAAGCAATCAAAAGAATTAGCCGAGCAAACAAAAGATAAAAAGTTTGATGTTGTCTTTTGTTCGGATTTGAAACGGGCCGTTGATTCGGCTCATTTAACTTGGGAAGGCGTCTATCCTATCGTTGTTGATGCTCGATTGCGTGAATGTAACTACGGCACATACAATGCCCAACTTTCTGAGGTAGTGGAACCAATGCAGGAGAAAATGATTACCGAACGCTTTCCAGAAGGCGAGAGCTATGAAGATGTAAAAGCCCGCATTGCTGACTTCTTGGATTTTCTAAAAAAGAACTATGACGGCAAATCAGTTGCCATTGTCGGCCACAAAGCTCCCCAACTAGCCCTCGAAGTATTATTGAATGGTAAAACCTGGGACCAAGCCTTTACTGAAGACTGGCGCAAAACCCATGCTTGGAAACCAGGTTGGGAATACGAGGTAAAATAATGGAAACAAAACTCTTTGTTGCGACAAAAGCGCTCATAGTAAACAAGCAGGGGAAGGTTTTGATTTTGCGTGAGTCGAATAAATATGTTGATGGAACCAATGTGGCTAAGTTTGATTTGCCAGGTGGAAGAATGGAAGTTGGAAGGCCGTTTGATGAATGTTTGGTCCGTGAAATAAAAGAAGAAACTGGTCTGAAGGTTAAAATCGGCCAACCTTTTTATGTCGGCGAGTGGCGACCAGTTGTTCGAGGAGAACAATGGCAGATTGTGGCAATATTTTTTAAATGCAAAACAACTACAAGCAAAGTTAAGTTAAGTAAGGACCACGATGCTTTTGAATGGATTAATCCAAAAGATTACAAAAAATCTTCCTTGATTCCTAATTTGCAGAAAGCATTTAAAGTTTATTTGGAAAAATAAATTATGAATTATTATTTGAGTTATTTAATGGGTGCAGGCAATATAACCGACGAACAGTTGGCGGGTTTGGGTGTGGAGATAGTCGAGAAGAAGAAATTAAAAATACCGGCTGAAAAGTTGCAGGAATATATTGATTTAATAAAAACAGGTCTCAGCCCTGGTTTTTGGAATGAAGTAGTTGGATCCGAAGAAATTATCTTTGTTTTTAAATTTAAAGACGAGACAATCAAAGAATTTGAACTATCAATCGATAACGAAGCCGAGATTGCCAAGCTTTGCAGTGAGTTTGCCAATGAATCTCCAGACAAAACAAAAAATGTCTACAAATACATTTCTGAAAATAGTTTCTACCATGATTTTATGATTGAACACTATTCAAGTATGATTAATCGATAATAAACATATGGCAGACCAAGCAACAGTCGATGCATACAACAATATAGCCGAGGAATACCATTCTCGAAATTCGGTGACGATGTACACCAAGGAGTATGGGATTTTTGAGTCCATGTTTGGTTCAAGCAAGAGTGTTTTGGAAATTGGTTGTGGCACGGGCCGTGATTCAAAAGTGCTTATTGGTCTTGGTTTTGACCACGTTGGGATAGATGCTTCCGAAGGGATGTTAAAAATTGCACAGGAGCTTGTCCCAGAAGGAAAATTTAAAGTTGGTGATTTCTATAATCTTGAATTCTCAGATAATCATTTTGACGGATTCTGGGCCGCTGCAACATTTTTGCATGTTCCTAAGGCCGACATGCCAAAGATTCTAGCTGAAGCCAGAAGAGTTATTAAACCAAACGGTGTCGGTTTTATTTCCGTGAAACAGAAAAAGGGCATGGATGAGGGTTACATTGAATCCAAAACAACCGGAACCAAGAGGTATTTTGCGTTTTACGAAAAAGAAGAATTTGCGAACATTCTTAAGGAAAATAATTTTGAGGTGGTTAAAATAAATGAGGATATTGAGCAAGACGGAACCCCCTGGTTTTATTATTTCGTAAAATCTTTAAAATAAATATATGAGCGATAAAAAAGCTGTTATGTTGCCGGTTGTGGCTGGGGTGGTCATAAAAAAAGATGGCAAGTATCTTTTGGTCCAAGAAAATAAGAAAACTAATTACGGGTTATATAACTGGCCAGCAGGGAAGGTGGATGAAGGAGAAAGTATTGAAGAAACAGCTATTCGAGAAGCCAAAGAAGAAGTTGGCGTTGACGTTAAGCTTATTCGAAAGATAGATATTTTTCAGGCCAATATTTCTTTACCAGCCAGACATGCTTTTGAAGCCGAGATTACCAACGGCGAACCCCAAGCCCAAGAAGGCCAAGTTCTATCAGTTGGCTGGTTCACCCCAGACGAAATGCGTGCCATGAAAGATAAACTTCGCAGTGAATGGGTTTTGGAGGCAATGGAAATGATGGAATCTAAATAAAATGTCTTATTTTACAGGAATTATTTACAGAAATTTAATTAAGCCGGTGTTGTTTTTGTTTCCGGCGGATAAGATACACGATTTGTTTCTTGAGCAGGGAAGGTTTTTGGGCCGGAGCAATTGGGTGAAGGGGATTTTAAAAAAGATGTGGAGCTACAAGAGCCCAATTCTTGAACAGAATTTGGCGGGACTTAATTTTAAGAATCCAATTGGTCTGGCAGCCGGTTTTGATTACGATGCAGATTTGGTAGAAATTTTGCCAAGCGTTGGATTTGGTTTTAATACTGTTGGGACTTTAACCCATGAACCATACGCGGGTAACCCACTACCAATGCTGGGACGTTTACCAAAATCAAAGTCGTTGCTGGTTAATAAGGGATTTAAAAACGAAAGCGTGAACAAAGTGTTGGCTAAAGTTAAACCCAATCATACGGGCGCGCCTCGTGGTGTCAGTATTGGTGCAACCAACAAGCCTTACCCTAATTTTGAGGCCATGGTGGATGATTTGATGACCGGTTTTAAAGAAGCCGACAAATTCAAAACTTTTGATTACTACGAATTGAACATTAGTTGCCCTAATTTGTTGAACATCCAGAATTTGGAAGACCGCTTGGATTCTATAACCGGTTTAACTAAAACTTTGACCAGATTGAGCGAGCTTGGCTTGAGCCGCCCAGTGTTTATTAAAATGCCATTAGAACGAACATTCGAAGATGTAAAAAGTATTGCAGAGACCGCTGCCCCGTTCCCAGTTATCAAAGGATTAGTTTTTTCTAACCTCGCCAAAGATCGTAGTAATCCTGCTTTTGATTCAGAAGAAATTAAGAATGCCGGCGTTGGTAATTTTAGTGGTAAGCCATTGGAAGATAAATCAAATGAATTGTTGGCCTATGCTTATCAGAACTATCGAGAAAGATTTATCTTGATTGGTGTGGGTGGCGTTTTCACCGCCGAGGATGCTTACAAGAAAATTAAAGCCGGTGCGTCTTTGGCCCAATTGATTACTGGCATTATATTTATGGGTCCCCAGCAAATTGGTGTGATTAACAAGGGTTTAGCTCGATTACTAAAGAAAGACGGCTATACAAATATCTCTCAGGCGATAGGGAAGGCTATTCTCTAGCTGTAACAATTCATGGGTTGCCCCGTCTTAATTATCAAGGTAATTAATATACAAAAGTATGAACAAAGAAAATATTTTGACGGTGGTTGCCGTGGTGGCAGTCGCTGCTATTCTCGGATTCTGGTTGTTTTGGAAACCAGACGACAAGATAGCCGTATCACCAAGTCCAACTCCTAGTCCAGTTGCAACAGCAACAATGATTCAATACAACCAGAGTGTCTCAGACAAAGACATTAAGGTTTCCTATTCTTCTTCTGATTTCGGCCTAGCGACTACACCAGCCCAGATCGTGGTTAAGTCTTACATCCCACCTTGCGAAACTGGTTTTGATTATTGTCTCTATAGCAACAACGATACCTACAAAGGCACTAATTTTGAGAGTGCTGGGTTACGTATCGCACAACGCAAAGATCTTTCAACAAAGGAACAATGTTTGAATACTTTACCAACTGGCTACACAAGTCTTACCCCAGTTTCATTTACTAGTGCGAACTATGCCACTAGCGTGTTCTCGCCTTTGGGTGACGCCGCCGCTGGTCATTATTCTTCTGGTGCCCAATATCGTCTTTGGTCTGGCAAGTCTTGCTATGAACTTGAAAGTAGAATTGGAGAAACGCAATTTGCCAACTATCCGGCAGGCTCAATTAAGCAATTTACCGATGCTGACAGAATCAGTGTGAGAGCTCAGCTTGCCGCCATGCTTAATGCCATAACATTAACCGGTGGAGAAAAAGTTTCCTTCCCTCAGGCTAAAACAGCGCAGTAGTTTTAATTAAGATGAGGTCCGTACTCGTCTTTATACACATGGACGACAGAAACAATGATGGAGGAATAAGCACAATCTTGATGGTCGTACTCATTTTGATTGTAGTCGGTTTTGGGACTTGGTGGTTTGTGAATAATCGCTCTCAGTCCAATACTGCGGGCGTTAATATCACAATTCCAACGGGTAATTAATAAATACAATCAACCAAAAACCCGTCATTCGTGGCGGGTTTTTGGTTTGGCTAGGCCTTATTTTGAAAAGGGGGTATAATATTGGCATATGAATGATGTTGAATCTATCAAGAAATATGTTCGGGCAGCAAACTACGTTTCGGCAGCACAGATTTATTTGAGGGATAACTTTTTATTATCTGATAAACTCACTTCGGATGATATTAAACCTCGCTTGCTTGGTCATTGGGGGACTTGCCCAGGGATTAACTTTTTATACGCCAACCTTAACTATTTAATTAAAAAGCACAGCATCGACATGATGTTTGTTTTGGGTCCAGGGCATGGCTTTCCAGCATTGCAGGCGAATTTGTACATGGAAGGTACGTTGAATAAGTTCTATCCATCCGCTATCGCTAACGTTGAAGGTTTGGGCTATCTCGCTAGTCAGTTTAGTTGGCCATATGGTTTTCCAAGTCACTCTAACCCAGGCGCACCAGGCGTAATTCTTGAAGGCGGGGAATTGGGTTATTCATTATCGACTTCTTATGGTGCTATTCTGGATAACCCAGACTTGATTGTGACTTGTTTGGTGGGTGATGGTGAAGCCGAAACTGGTCCAACGGGCACAGCTTGGCATTTGAATAAATTTATTGACCCAGCAACGAATGGGGCCGTGTTGCCAGTGCTTCATTTGAATGGCTACAAGATTTCTGGCCCAACTATTTTTGGTAGAATGTCGAATCGAGAATTAAAGTCCTTGTTCTATGGTTATGGCTATGAGCCTTTAATTGTCGAAGGCACCGACAAGGTGATTTACGAAAAAATGGTAGACACTTTGGACAACGCCTACCGCATGATTCGTTCTATCCAGACCTCAGCCCGCAGCGGTCAGGCGATTGTGTCACCACGTATGCCGATGATTATTTTGCGCACACCAAAAGGTTGGACAGGTATAAAAAAAATAAAGGGTGAAAAAATTGAAGGCAATGCTTTGGCCCACCAAGTTGTGGCGCCGTTAGCCAAATCTGATAAGACAGAATTAAAAGCTTTAGAAAAATGGTTGCAGTCTTACAAAATTGAAGAATTATTTAATCCCGAGACTGGTTTTTGTGAAGAAGTTAAATCTATCATCCCTGAAGAAGGATTTAAAATGGGTTCAAATCGGCACACTTTTGGTGGAGAAGTCACAAAAGATTTAATTTTACCAAAGGTGGATGAGTTTGCTGAAGATTCTGCGGTTCCCGGTACGGTTGGTTCCAGTTCTATGGTCCGAACTGGTCTATATTTGAACGAAGTTTTTAAATTAAATAAAGAGCAAGAAAATTTTAGATTATTCTCGCCAGATGAAACCTATTCCAATAAATTAGACACAGTTTTCCAGACTACTTCACGCGCTTTTGTGTGGCCAATCAAAGAATGGGACAAAGACATGAAGCCTAATGGCCGAGTAATTGAAATGCTTAGTGAACATTCTTTGCAAGGTTTGATGCAGGGCTATGTTTTAACAGGCCGACATGGAATCTTTGCGACCTATGAAGCCTTTGTGCAGATTGTTTCCAGTATGTTGGATCAATACGCCAAGTTTTTGAAACAATCTAAAGAATTCCCATGGCGTGGAGCAGTCCCATCAATCAATTATATTTTGACTTCTTCTGGTTGGCGCCAAGAACATAACGGTTTCTCGCACCAGAATCCCGGATTCATCACCGATATTTTACAAAAGAATGGTTGCAATGCTCATGTGTATTTCCCGCCAGATGGTAATTCAACCTTGGCTGTAGTGGAAAAATGTTTAAATTCCAAAAATGGCATCAATGTTATCGTGGCCGGTAAAACCCTTGAACCACGTTGGCTAACCCCAGAGCTAGCGGCTCGTCAGTTAGAAAACGGGATGATGATTTGGGATTTCGCCAGCGATGCGAGCCCGGACATTGTTTTCAGTGGTGTTGGAGAATATTTGACTAAGGAAGCTTTGGCGGCAATGACGATGATCAAGAATCACACCCCAGAAGTGAAGATCAGGTTCGTAAGCATCATGGAGTTGTCTTCTTTGGGTATGGGTAACGCTGATTGCAAAGAGCCATTAAGATTTGATGAATATTTCACAAGTGATAAGCCGGTAATATTTAATTTCCACGGTTACCCTCAAACCTTAAAACAGATTTTGTTTGATTCAGGCGAAGCCAGTTCTCGTTTCTCCGTTCATGGCTATATTGAAAACGGTTCTACGACCACGCCATTCGATATGCATATCCGTAACCAGACCAGTCGTTATCATTTGGTCATTGATGCTTATGAAAGATTAATGAAGAGTGGGGTAGTGGACGCCAACAAAGCAGATGATATTATTGCTCAATATAAAACCAAGATTCAACAGCACAGCGAATTCATTCGTAAGAATGGCGTCGACCCTGAAGAAATTGACCAATGGGAATGGAAAAGAAAAATTTAGTTATTAATTTAGGTAGTTCGTCCAAGAAGTGTGCGCTTTATGGTGAAGCCGAACTTTGTGGCATTCATTTAGAAAAAACCAGCACCGGATTCATCGGTAACTTCTGGCAGGGTGCTGACAAAAAAGAAATTGAAGTAACCGATTCTGATTACAATGATGCGGGCATCTTTTTGATTAAAATTTCTGGCACTGATATTGCTGATATCGCCAAGATAGGGATTAGGGTCGTTGCCCCTGGAACTTTTTTCCAAGAAGACAGATTGATTGATGATACCTACGTTTCTAAATTAACTGAGGCTCAGACCATGGCTCCGTTGCACATTGCTCCTGTCCTTGAGGAATTAAAAAAGATTAAGGCTTGGTCCGGAGAGATTCCATTGATGGGAATTTCTGACAGTGCTTTTTATAAATCAATGCCAATTGAGGCCAAGTTGTATGGTTTGCCTAAAGACGTAACTGAACAAAACGAAATTTACCGCTACGGCTATCACGGTATTTCGATGGCTTCAGTTTTAAGTACATTACAAAAATCAGAAGGCGGTATTCCTGAAAAAATAATCATCTGTCATTTGGGTAGTGGTTCCACAATCACCGCATTAAAGAATGGCCAGCCAGTTGATACTTCGATGGGCTTTACGCCTTTGGAGGGCGTACCAATGGGTTCGCGCGTCGGCAATATTGATGCTTCAGCTGTTTTGTATCTTTTGAAAAAGGGGATGGATGCCAATTCTCTAGAAGAAATGTTTTATAAAAAATCTGGCTTGTTGGGCTTGAGTGGTCAGACACCTTTTGTAAAAGAATTAATTGATTTAGAAAAATCAGGTGACGCTAATGCAACCCAAGCCTTATTTGTGTACGCTCGTGCTGTTAAAAAATATATAGGTGCTTATTCTGCCTTATTGGGTGGAGTTGATTTGATTGTCTTCACGGCGACAATCGGTGAACGCTCCGACTATATGCGCGACAAAATTACTTCTGGCTTAGAATACTTAAATACCAAAACTCTCGTCGTCCTCACAGACGAAATGTCCGAAATAGCCTCTCGACTAAAGTCATAATTCTCTTGACGTAAAACCATTTCTGCTTTATTATAGCCCCACCAGGGAGCGCATGCTCCTTATGGTCGCACGTTAACAAATCGCTAAGGAGAAAGTGCTATGGGTGCAAGTGCTGAAGTTGTCGCCACTGTGTTGGCCCTCGTTGTTGTTTCGGCTGGTCTCGGCTACAGGATTGCCAAAGACCAGGGCCGGAGCCCTGTGATGGGTCTCTTGGTTGGTGCTGGCCTTTCCATTTTCGGTCTCGGTATTCTGCTGATGGTTGGGAAGAAGATCCAGCATCGCAACAATCATCATTCTCACTAAGGAGTAGTTATGGACAAGAGAAAAGCCACAGGAGTAATCCTTACCCTAGTCGGTGCCGGCATCGGCGTTTGGGTCAGTCTGATCATCGCTGACATTCTGACGTTCTGGTGGGTCTACTCAAGTATCACCAACGTCATGTCTGATTACGGCATCAGCGAATATATCGGCAAGATTATTGCCGTTGTGTTCGCTGCCATGGTCTGCATGGTCATCAACAAGATTCTGGCCAGCATGGCCAAGCGAAACAAGAAATGGGTCCCGATGTTGGCAGGCCTCATGGCGGCGTGGTTCGTGGTCATGTACTTTGTCTCATCGCCTTACACATCAAGCTTGTTCAATCCTTTTTCTGGGAAAGCGCAGGCCGTGTACCTGAAAATGCCTGATGGGAAGATTAAGGCTTTCCCCAAGGGCTTGAAGTTCGATCCTGACACAGGCAAACCTCTGAAGGACTTCGATCCGGCAACGGCCGAAGAGTTTCAGAAGCAGGTTGGCGCCAAGAAAACATCCTCGAGCTATTTTGGTGATTCGTCATCCATAAAACTCACGAGTTTTATGGATGACATTGAAATTCGTGTAGACAAAGTTCAAGTTGCACCCGATCGAACGGTTTTACATTTTTCTGCTGGGCCCAACAGTTCGCTCGATGCTTCAGTCGTAATGCCCAGGTCTATTTATCTGACAGACGATAATGGACGGGTGATCAATTACGTTTCTGATGATGTTGGTTACGAAAACCAGACTATCGCGCTTATTTACGATCGGAAGATACGCCCTGTCAAAGTCGGTGAGATTTTTCACTATACGATGACTTTCGGAGCCCTGAGAGAAGGTACTAGCCAGTTGGTATTGCATTACAATCAAGAGGGAACAACAGGTTCGGATGCTGACCTTACGGGCTTATTTTCTATGGCCGAAAATATTCCGGCCATACCCGCTCCACCTCCACCTTCTCCGCCTCCGCCATCACCACCAGTGCTGGATAAAGTTGACCTACCACCTCCACCGAAGGAAACAAGAGATGATCCAACTCTCTATGTTCTGAGTCTTGGTGCGGAGACAACTCGTTTCCATGTCAAAGACATCATCACAAGAACAGTGAAGGTTAATCGGTATCGTCGTCCCGAAGAAGCTTTTAAGCTGTATGGGTGGATCAACGAAACCAGTGAGTGCAAATTTTCCTCTGTGCCCGCTGCTGGGCCAGCCGAGGTGGAGATAACTTTTTTCAGAATCGACCCCGATGAAGTTCAGGTTGGGAAAGATTTTGAGAAGGTTTATGATGTTCTGGGTTTGAAACCAGATCCATACGCCGCAGCTGCTGCGAATGAAGCTGACCCAGATTTGGCCAGAAAATATCCAAGTATTACTCAGTGGCGACATGGTCAGAATGACTGGCAGTATCAAGTCGTTATTGCCACGACTGATTACAGGGATAAAATCACCTTCTTTTGTGGAGACACTCCCGCATCTTGGTCTTCAATTACTTCGGGGAGAACTATTTGGTGGTACACTGGCATCAAGAAATAGCTGATACATGTTGTATCCAAAACTATCGAGCCCGCTTCGTGCGGGCTCTTTTTTTTACGCATTTTTGCCGGCGACGAAGCCGGTGGTCCAGCAGAGTTGGAGAGAATAACCGCCGGTGGGGCGGGCGATGTTTAAAATATCACCGGTGACAAAAAGATTTTGAATTTTGCGAGAGCGCATTGTTTTGAAATCAATTTCTTCTAAAGCAATACCACCGGAAGTGATAACGGCTTTCTCAGTGCCTAATAGGCCTGAGACTCGCATTGGCAAGGCTTTGATTAGTTGGACCAGGTTCAAACGGGCTTCGCGACTGACGCTGTGGCAAGGTGTTTCTGGATCGATATCAGCAAGGATGCCAAGAGTTTGCATTAAGGCATTAGGAAATAGTTCGCTAGAAATATTTTTGAACTTTTTATTAATCTCGCCTTTGAATGATTCTAAAATCGCTGTATCAACTTGTTTGTGATCGAGAGAGGGGAGTAAGTCAGCAACAAGAGTAACGGGGGCGTATTCCAAGCGCTCTCGGATTTCGCCGGACATATTTAAAACACCAGGACCGCTAATTCCAAAATGAGTAAAAAGAAGTTTACCTTTGTGGGTACTTTGTTTGTAGTTATTTTGCATCAAAGAGAACTTAACCATCGGCAAACTAATACCGGAAAGTTCTTTGACCCAAGACTCGCTTAGTTTAACTGGTACGAGAGATGGATTTGATTCAATAACATTGTGGCCTAAATCTTTTAACCAACCAAAGCCATCACCAGTTGAACCGGTTTCAGGATGAGACTTACCACCAGTAGCAAGAATGAAAGACTTGGCTTTAATTTCGTCGCCCATGATTCGGACGGCTTCAATCGAGCCATTTTTATTCATTACAAAATTTTCAACGGCAGTGTAGGTTTTTATTGTGACATTGCCTTCACGCATGTAGTCGCTCAAAACATTCCAAACCGATTGGGCCTTGTCGCTAGTAGGGAAGACGCGTAACTCATTTTCAACTTTAGTGGTCATGCCTCGAGAATTAAAAAATTCTAAAGCTTGGGTGGTATCAAATTGCGAGAAAGCGGAAAATAAAAACTTACCGTCTTTGCCAAATTTTTCTAATAGTTTGCGAGTGTCGGGTTCGGCATTGGTAACATTACATCGGCCACCACCGGTAATCAAAAGCTTCTTGCCGAGTGTGGCATTCTTTTCAATTAATAAAACCTTTTTGCCGTTAATTCCTGCGGTTCCAGCGGCCATCATTCCCGCTGGTCCACCGCCAATAACCACGACATCCCAGATTGTAGAAGCCTTAGTTTCCATGTGTTTATTAGTGTATCATACTATTGACTTTTAGCCTAAAAACGTGCTATAATTAAGACTAAAGCTGAACCTTTTCAATCAGGGGGAAGACCGTGGAACATGTCAGGCTCGCCATCGCAGCGGCGGTTGTCATTATCCATGGCACCGCATTCTTTTTCTACACCAAGCAGATGAAGCAGGGGCTGACTCGCCCCAACATCACGACTTGGAGCATTACGATGTTTCTCATGGTGCTCAACACCCTGACGTTTCGGGAGATGAGCAAGGACTTGATAGCAACGGCGCAATTGTTTATCGGCACCACAGGGTGTTCGATTGTTTTCTTTTACGCGCTAGCGAAAGGAAAGTTCTCGGCCCCAGGCAGAACGGGAGGTTGGTCACTGTTGTTTGGGGTCATTGCCGCAATCGTGTGGTATATGTTTCGAGAAGCATCATGGGCAAACATGATTGTTCTCGTGGCATTGTTCGTGGCTCTTATACCGACTTGGGACGGCGTGTATCACGACCCATTTAAAGAGATGCCTCGATCTTGGGCTATGTGGGCATTCGCCTATCTATTAACGACGGTGAACATGGTTCTTAATCCGTCGGTCCAACTCGTCGCTCTGGTCAATCCAATTTCTGCAGTGATTGCCCATGGGGTGGTTGCTGTTCTTTGTTCGGAATTCCGTAAGCGTAATTTCAGGATGCGCTGAGGCGCGAGGAGAGGATATGGCTGTAGGTGGCAAGGCAATCGAGAAGATTTTCTATGCTTCATTGCTGGGTGTAATCATCATTTCCATCGTGACGGTTTTGTCTCTGACGAGACAGAATCAAACCCTCAAGTCAGAGAATGCGGTGCTCAGGCAGAGTCTCGCTCAGCTCGCTCGCGAGAACACCGAATCAAAGATTACGCATATCCCCCATGAGTACGACACTGCAGGCAAGGGCATCATCGGATTGGTGCTCGATGGTCGTTACATTTTTCAAGTCCCCGGTGCCGCTTCAATAGTTGCCAACGATGTCTCGACTACCATTTTCAAAAGTTATCATGGTGGTCCACCGCCAGCGAAGATTTATGAAGTAATGCAAGACGGTAAGAAACGTCTCGGTTATGTTCAGGTACTACCTAGGTAGTGTAAGTCGGCCTCACGGCCCCAACGGAAAAGGCTCCAGCGAGCCACCATCCGTTGGGGCCTTTTTCATACAAAAAATTGATGAAGTACAAAAAATATGTTATAGTAGTACCTCAATAAATAACTATTTTTATGGCTGGCGAGGGAATCATCAGATTTGAAAAAGTAAGGTTTGAATACGGGCACAATAAACCCATCTTGGAAGAGGTGGATTTTTCGATTCGTCGAGGAATGAAAATGACAATCATGGGCCAGAATGGCGCGGGGAAGAGTACAATTTTTGGACTTATCTTCGGCACTCTAAAGCCAGAATCCGGAAGAGTTGTTTTGGCTGACGGTTTAACCATTGCGATTTCTCGCCAAGTTATTCCACGTGATCAATTAGATTTAACCGTCCGTGAATTTTTTGAAAAATGTTTTAAAGAGAAAGTTTATGATATTGACCCTCGTATCGACGATGTTTTGGAGGTCGTAAATTTGAATGCCCCTCACGATAGAATCGTTCGCTCTTTTTCTGGTGGTCAGCAAGCCCGATTGTTGTTGGCTTCAGCATTAATTCAAGATGCCGATGTTCTTTTGTTGGATGAGCCAACAAACAATTTGGACAAAGCGGGCATTAATCACTTGCGTCAGTTTTTGATTGATTACAAAAAAACTTGCTTAGTTATTTCTCACGATGCTGATTTCTTGAATGCGTTTACTCAAGGTGTTTTGTATTTAGATTTGCGTACTCGAAAAGTAGAACAATATCAGGGCAACTACACAAACGTGGTTGAGCAGATTGCAGCTCGTATTGAGAAAGAAAATAGTGCCAATGCTCGTTTGGCAAAAGAGGCGATTGAAAAGAAAGAAAAGGCCAACTTCTTTGCCATGAAAGGTGGACGCTTGCGTGTTTTGGCTAAGCGCATGCGCGAAGACGCTGAAGAGATGGAAGAAGAACAGGTTGAAGTCCGCAAAGAAGACAAAACGATTCGCCAGTTTACGATTCCGGCTCAAAAAGATTTAATCGGCGACATTGTTGTTTTAACTTCGGTTGGTGTTTTTAAAAATCATAAACCAGTCCAGAAAAAAGTAGATGTTAAATTAAAAAAGAATCGCCACTTACTACTAGCTGGTCCTAATGGTATTGGGAAAAGCACACTCTTGGAATCATTGGCTTCCGGTACTGCCAAAGGAGCAAAAATTGCTGAGGGGATTACTGTTGGTTATTATCGCCAAGATTTTTCTACATTGAATTTTGAAGACACGGTTTTGCAATCACTGCGTTCAGCTGCCAAAGGTCTCGATGAGCAAGAGATTCGTTCAATTGCGGCCGGATTCTTAATTACAGGAGATGTTGTTAACACCAAAGTTGGCAGTCTCTCTGAGGGTCAAAAAGGGTTAGTTGCTTTTGCTCGTTTGGTGATGCAGAAACCTGGCCTTTTGATTCTGGACGAACCCACAAACCATATAAATTTCCGCCATTTACCTGTAATTGCGGCTGCTTTAGACAAATACGAAGGAGCTATGATTTTGGTCAGTCACGTGCCGGAATTCGTTGAGCAAATTAGAATTGACGACACGTTAGAGCTTGGACACTAATTTGTGGGCTGGCTATATACAGCCTGGGGGATTAGTGGTATGCTTCAGGTAAGCAAAAACACTTATTTCTAAAGAAGAGTCGTCGACTTCCTCAATAGTTAAATTTGCGAATTCAACTATTAACAAAACAAATATGAGTCAAGGTACAATCAAACGATTAGTTACTGACAAAGGTTTTGGCTTCATCACTCCTGATGACAAGTCAGAATTACCTGCAGGAAAAGAAGATTTGTTCTTTCATGCTACTGCCGTTATCGGTGGTGCAAGAATCGAATCTTTGCAAGAAGGTCAGCGCGTATCATACACATTAGGCGATGGTCCAAAAGGCCCTCAAGCTACTGATGTTTCTGGTATGTAATTACCAAAATAAAACCGCCCCGATTTATCGGGGCGGTTTTATTTTGGTATATATTGTTGTTTACAAATTCAAGGTAAAATCCTATCATTAAAGTAATAATACCTATCATGGTTCAGCACGAGATTAATCAGCGAAAAAATTTGGCTGTTTCGCTTCGACGAGGCGGCTATTCTTATACGGAAATTCAAAAGTTTGTTCGGGTTCCAAAAGCTACACTGTCTTACTGGTTCAAAGATATTAAATTATCGGAAGCTCAAATTAAGCGTTTGGAAAAAAAGAGAGCCGAGGCTATCATCAAGGGTTCACAAGTAAGATCAAAAAAGGTTAATGAAGCAATAGAAAAAATAGAAAAAAGTTCCGCTAAAGACATAAAAGATTTATCTAAAAGAGAATTGTGGTTGATGGGCATAATGCTTTATTGGCGAGAAAGAGTTAGTGATCGCGATGTTAAAAAAGGAGTTAAGTTTACAAGTTCGGACCCATATCTAATTAAGCTATTTTTGAAGTGGCTGATGGATGTTGGTCAATTGGGGGAGGCTGATGTTTTGTGTGATATTTTACTAGACGGCGAAAAGGGCCGAGCTGTGAATTATTGGTCCAATGTGACGGGTTTTCCAGAGTCAGTATTTTCAAGAATTTACTCACAAAAAACCAAGAAAAAAAGGAAGAAAAGGAACATTAAAAAGGCGGAATATGGACTGCTGAGGATAAGAGTAAAAGCTAGCTCAATGTTGGCCCGGCAACTATCCGGTTGGATAAAAGCAATTCAAGAAAAAATATAATATACTATACAAAAAAAATCCGCTTGAAAAAAGCGGATTTTTTTTGTATAGTATACATCCCATGAATAATATACACACCAAAAAAGTTAAGATTGTTGCGACGCTTGGTCCGGCCAGTGATAATGCGGAAATGGTTTTGAAATTGGCTCAAAAAGGAGTCGATGTTTTTCGGTTGAATTTTTCTCATCGTTCAAGAGAAGAATCCGAAAAAAGTTTTAAATACATTAGAGAAGCTGAGGCTCTGATTGGGCGCCCTTTGGCCATTATGGGCGATTTGGCTGGGCCTAAAATAAGAATTGGCACCGTTGCGCCTGGGGTTATTCTCAAAGAAGGACAAACGATTAAGGTTGTTTCAAAGACGGTTGAGGGTAGCGATAAGGAGGTCTCGCTTAATTTTCCAGAAATTTTAAATAACCTGCAAAAAGGGGCGGAGATTTACATTGCTGATGGGACTCTTAAATTGGTTGTTGAAAAGAAAATCCCCGATGGCGTTTTGGCCAAGGTAATTATCGGTGGAGAATTAATTTCAAAGAAGGGATTTTCGGCTCAAGGTTTAGCTATTTCTGACTTCAAGCTTAGTCCAAAAGACAAAGAAGACATAAAGACTCTTGTCGATTTGGGCGCTGATGCCATTGCTGTTTCTTTTGTTCAAACAAAGAAGGATGTTGAGTCGGTCCTAAAGTTGTTACCTGAAGCCAATAGACCGTTGGTAATTGCCAAAATAGAAACTCGGGCGGGGGTGAACAATATCGACGAAATTCTTAATGTTGCCGGAGGGATAATGGTGGCTCGTGGTGACCTTGGTTTTGCTGTCCCATTGGCCGAATTGCCTCAAATTCAAAAGAGCTTAATCCTTAAGGGCTTGGCCATGGCCAAGCCGGTCATTACGGCCACCCAGATGCTTGAATCTATGACATATAGCCACATGCCGACAAGGGCTGAGGTTAGTGACGTGGCCAATGCGATTCTGGATGGTACTGACGCTGTAATGCTTTCTGGTGAAACAGCATCGGGTAAATTCCCGGCTGAAGCGGTCCAGGTTATGGCGGATATCATTAAGGTTATGGCCCCCCAAGTTGCCAAAAGAGAATTTGACGAAGCAGTGAGTGTGACTGATGCTGTTAGTGCTTCAGTCGTTAAGTTGGCTGACCGCGTCAGTGCAAAATTAATAGTTGTGTTTACCAATAGTGGCTGGTCTGCTCGAAAGATTTCTTGCCATCGACACGCACAACCGATTATTGCTCTTTCCCCAAATCAGAGAACCATTCATCGGCTTAATTTTTCTTACGGCATATCGGGGAACGTGACCGAAGAGATTTCTGATGTCGATGACTTGATTAAGGTTGCTCAGAAAACAGCCCTTTCAAACCCAGTTATAAAACTTAAAAAAGGGGACTACTATGTTATCAGTGCCGGTGTTCCGTTTGGTAAAATTGGTTCGACTAATTTGGCCCTAGTTCAACAGATCTAAAAGTTGGTCTTTGCAAAATAAAACAGCCCGATAATTATCGGGCTGTTTTATTTTGCGTGATTTAATTACTGTATGCGTCTGTTGCCAGTAAAAGCTCGAGCAATGGCAATCAAAATTATAGCACCAACAATCGCGACAACGATGCTATATAAATTGAAGCCACTAATGCCGGCTTGGCCAAAGAGGCCCATAACCATACCACCCAAGCCAGCCCCAACGATCCCTAAAACTATATCCCACAATAATCCGCTAGATGATCCCATTAGTGTCGATGCAATCCAGCCAGCTAGTGCGCCAAAAATAATCCATACTAATATACTCAATAAAATCCACCCCCTTTCATATGTATTGTCCAGGCAAATTCCATATGCTTAATCATGCTTTTGTTTTATTAGTGCATGCACTTGTTTGTGATATAATACCGGAATGATTACAATCGATGATTTTAAAAAAGTAGAATTAAAAGTTGGGCGAGTCTTGAGCGCTGAACTGGTTGAAGGTTCTGAGAAATTACTGAAATTGCAGGTGAACCTTGGTTCAGAGCAAAGGCAGATATTGTCTGGTATCGCCAAGTTCTACCAACCTGCAGATTTGGTTGGTCGCCAGATTGTGGTTATTTCTAACCTGGAGTCAAGGATGATGATGGGCCTTGAGTCCAACGGTATGGTTCTGGCTACCCATACTAAGAGTGAAGACGGAGAAGCCTTATCATTGGTTACACTCGACAAAGAAATGCCTGCAGGCACTACCCTTAGCTAGTAGTTGTTTTAACTCAAATTTGGTATTCTAAAAATAAAAAATATGGATACAAACACACAAGTTGGTCGTTCAGCGCCTAGAGATGTCTTTTTGTACCTTTTGGGACTAGTCACTTTGGTTATGAGTGCTGGGAGTTTTGGGGCCTTGATTTACTCATATATCGATATCAAGTTCCCGGACGTTTTGCGGTATGGGGCTAGTTTGGCTTCCGCTAATTATAGCCTGATTCGTTCGGCTTTGGCTGTCTTGATTGTGGCTTTCCCTGTGTTTTTCTGGGCTAGTAGAGTCTTGCACAAGGACGTTGTTAATGAGCCTGCGAAAAGAGATATTCGTGTCCGTCGCTGGTTGCTTTATTTTACTGTGTTTGTCGCTGGCCTAGTTATCATAGGGGATTTAATCACTTTAATTCAGAGTTTTTTGAATGGTGATTTAACTACGCCTTTTATCCTCAAGGTTTTAACAGTGTTCTTTATAGCTGGGTCTGTTCTTTTCTACTACCTTTCTGAGCTAAGAGACCGTGCGTATCCTCGCATGGTATTTCAGGCTATTATTGTTGGTATTGTTGTGCTTTCTTTGGGTTACGGTTTTTATCTTGCTGGTTCACCTCAAAATCAAAGGTTGGTTAGATTTGACGAGCAAAAAGTTTCTGATCTACAGAATATTCAGAGTTATTTGGTTTACAGTTGGTATCAACAAAAAGGATCTTTACCTAAGACTTTGGAGCAATTGAATGACCCAATTTCTTCGTTCATGGTCCCAGTTGATCCTCAAGGACAAAAATACGAATATCTTTTGATTGGCCCACACTCTTTCCAGTTGTGCGCAACTTTTAACGGAGACACCACCGAAAAATCTGTAACAGCACCAAACGCATCGCCTTATGACAATTGGCAGCATGGCGTAGGAAGGATTTGTTTTGATCGAAATATAGACCAGGCATTGTATCCAGTTAACCAAAAGGGGCAGTAAATTAATTAATAAAACAATTAACAATATGAAAAACGTGTTTATGTATATCATAGTTATCGCGATTGTGGCTGTCGGCGCTTGGTTGTTTATGCGTAAAGGTAATGGTGGCACAGCAAGTCTTTACGATGCTTCACCTTCGGCTACGCCAAGCCAGGAAGCATCTGTTAGTGCAACTCCAGCTTCATCGGTTGCTCCTGCTGGCCCTGTGGTTAAAACTGCCTCCGGTCTTCAGTATCAAGACGAGGTTGTGGGCACAGGTTCAGTCGCTAAGACCGGACAAATGGTCTCTGTTCAGTACACCGGCACACTAGTTAGCGGTAAAAAATTCGACAGTTCGTATGATCGTAATGAGCCATTCAGTTTTCAGCTTGGCTCAGGTCAGGTTATTAAGGGCTGGGATGAAGGCGTCGCCGGAATGAAAGTCGGAGGAAAGAGAAAGTTGATTATCCCTCCAACTCTCGGCTATGGATCTCAGGATGTTGGCAATGGATTGATTCCAGCGAATTCAACTTTAATATTTGAAGTCGAAGTTGTCGGAGTGAAGTAGGAGATAGGCAATAAATAAAAATCGGGACCACTTTGTTGGTCCCGATTTTTATTTTAATGGCCAGATTGTATATCAAGAGCCCATGGTACCAACTTTACAAAACCTTAATAGACCTGTGGATAACTTTTTTGTTCCGAGGCAGGGGAGCCATGGATAGAAAAGTGCTCTAATTAACCTAATTTCTAATTGATCCAAACAAAGAAAAATAATACAAGTTAGGGGTTTAGAAATTAGAAATTAGGGTTTAGAAATTGGAGTTATAACTTTTTCAAAGCTATAACTCCCCTGCCTCCCCCATTGTTATTTTTTTATTTTTTATGTACAAAGAGTTCATAAATCTCCAAATGGACACTCAAGAACAGGAGCAGTTTATTCAAATGATGACTTCCCTATTTCGTACACAAAATTCTGTGACGGATTTGTTTTTCAGCAAAAGACTAAATGAGGAAATGGAAAATATACTGAGGGACCACATTGTTTATGGCTCGTCTCTTCCCGGTGTTGATGGCTTTGATTACTTGCGTAGCTTAAGATCTTTAGAAAAAACATTGCAAGAGATTCTGTATTTAGAAAAAGCAGATGTCGTACCACTTAGCATTTCTCGTGAATTGGTTTTGAAGCTAATCCTTCAATTGACCAGAGGTATAAATTCGAAAAATAGAAAAAAATTAAATCCTGTTGTCGAGGTTATCAATAAGACGGGGCCTGTGGTGACCAAAACCGCAGAGGCTGTTCCTGTTCCAAGGGATAAGCCCAAAGAAAAGATTGAATTAAGTCGGGCCCAAGAAAAAATATTAGAATTTGTAAAACAAGCACCTGATTGTCGGACCAAGGAGGTTATCAATCAGTTCAGTGCTCTATCTTCTCGGACAGTAAAGCGTGGGCTCAAAGAGCTCAGCGACATCGGGAGAATTTCAAAGAGGTTTGAGGGTGGAGCTGTATACTATTCTGCGGTATAATTGATAGGTCATTTAAGACAAAAGAATGGACCAACTCCGAAACAAGCTTTTGCTTCTTGGGGCCCTAGGTACTATTTTTGTTGTCACTCTGTTTTTTAGCTATAGCCCTCCTTTGTCTTTGGCCTCTCTCGCCTCGATTCTTGATAAGGAGCTTATTTCAGGCGAATTGTCACATGGTGACATGGTGACAAGCATGGTGACATCAGAAAAACAGGTGACATTTAAAAATGTCACCAATGTCACCTCCGTGTCACTAGTTAGTTCTCCTGCCGCTGGTAACAATAAACTCCTTCGAGGCGTAGTACCAATAGACCAGCAACTAGTGACACCGCCAGGCCCCATAAGTGGTCCCGATACAACCCCGGCAATTGCAGTCGTGTCACCAACTTCTTTTGAGCCCCCGCTAGTATATTCGGTGACACCTCAAATCACTCCAACCCAGACACCCCTTACCCAATCGCTAGCTCCTGTTCCTTCGGCGTCCAAGGTGAATATAAACACTGCCAACTTGAGCGAGCTTGAAAGGATTACTGGCGTCGGACCGGCCTATGCCCAAAAGATCATAGATTACCGGACGGCCAACGGACCATTTTTGAAAATAGAGGACGTCATCAACGTTAAAGGTATCGGAGATAAGACTTTTCAAAAAATGAAGGATGAAATAACGGTGGGAGCGTGATTTATCCACAATTTAGCCCTTGTTTGGATTTTCAAACGATATACAATTGCTAGGAAGAGGTTATATTGGGATCAATCCCAGCTGTACTTATAAACAGCAAATATAACAAAGATATATTGACTTTTGGTCCCGGTTGCGCTAGTATTAACAGGCATCGGATAAGGCAAGAATAAGCAAGTAAAACAGCCAAAATCTATGTAATAAACCCAATAAATTCCTTAATTATAACCGCTACTGGTTATATTTGGGTTAAGTGAGCTTCCTACCTCTGTAAACTAGCAATACGAAAACTAGTTGCCAGAGGCAGAAAGCCCAGGATCGAACATTGAAAAATAGGCTAAAAGAAAAGATTGTTCTCGATAGAGAAGGTTCTTCAATTCCCCACTTTATGATTGTGTTTAGTTTAAGTTAGGAATAAAGGCTTCTTAATTGCTTGGTCGAGGAAAAGCATAAGGAGTTTTTAAAGTGTTGGTTTCAGTGTTTAGTTTAGTAATTAAAATCCTGTTCTGTGATTTATTAAGTACCCTCGCTTCGGCGATCGGCACTAGGATCACAAAACAGATGTAAATAGTAAAAACAAAATGTCTAATAACTTAATCGGAGCCCGATCAGTTTTTACAAAAACTGTTTCCGCTCTTACTTCGGTAGCGACTTTATTGACGCTATCAGGAGCTGCATACCTTGCACCTTTGGCTGCACAGGCTGCTGTTCCTTCAGACTACGGCCTTACAGAAGGCAACATGATTAGTGCTTCTGGTTCTTCTGATCCAGACGTATACATCGTTAATGCCTATGGTTACAAGAGATTGTTCTTGAACCCAGCTATCTTCGCTATGTACGCCCACCTCGGTGGCTTTGCAAACGTGAAGAGTGTTTCAGCAGCTGCCCGCGATGCATTCCCAACCACTCAGTTGTTCCGCAATTGCGAATCAAATGATCAGGCTGTCTATGCAGTCGAAGTCAGTGGCGAAGACACTGCTACCCTTCACCATGTTGTTATGACTGGTGATGCCGCTGTTGCTCAGGATGCCAACTTCTTCAAGAAGGTCTTCTGCGTAAACAACAGAGAAGCCACTTGGTACACCATGGGTTCTGACTACACTTCATTGAGTCAGATTCCTCCATATGTACGTACCCCAGGTGCAACCCCAACTCCAACCGGTGCTGTTTCAGCAAGCTTAGCTTCTGATAACCCAGCTTCTGGTACTTTGGTAAAATCACAGGCCGCAGCAGATTTGGCACACTTCATGTTCACTGGTTCTGGTACTGTTACAAGTATCTCCCTCCAGAGATTGGGTGTTTCAGCCGATACAGATTTGACCAATGTCTATCTTTACGATGGCATTAAGCGTTTAACTGATGCTGCAACTGTTACCAACGGAATGATTTCATTCAACGACAGTAGTTCAACTGGTTTGTTTGCTGTGAACGGTTCTCGAAATATTTCAGTTCGAGCTGACCTTTCATCTTCAACTGGCCAAACTGTTGGTGTTGCTTTGAAATCTGTTAACGGTTCATCTGTTAACATTTCTGGTAACCTCTTCAACGTTGCTAACGCTGATTTGGCTACTGTTTCTTTGTCTACCTCAGTCACCCCAAGCACAAATGCCGCTCTTGATCCAGCAAGTGATGTTGTCATCTGGCAGGATACTGCCACTGTTGGTACTCGCTTTGTATCTATGAAGGCTTTGCAGCTTCGTGTCATCGGTTCTGTTTACACCACTGATCTTCAAAACTATCGCCTTTATGTCGATGGCTTGATGGTTGGTTCAGCTGTTTCTCAGTCTGATGCTAATGGTTATGTTGTATTCGATCTTTCGAATGCTCCAGTGAAACTTGAAACTGGCGGTCGAGTATTGAAAGTTATGGCCGATGTCCTTAACGGATCAAGCCGAAACTTCACTGCTTCTCTCCGACAGGCTCCAGATTTCTTCACTGTTGACAGTCAGTACCTCCAGCCAGTTAAAGCTACCGGTACTTTCCCTGTCAGCGCTGGTCAACAGACTATTAGTTCTGGCACACTCACAATCACCAAACTCAACACTTCTGCATCAGGAGATGTTGTAAAAGGTGCTTCAGGTGTCGCTTTAGCTAAATTCGAATTGAAAGCAAACGGTGAACGCATGAAGATCGAAACTCTTCGCGCTAGCTTCACTTCAAGCAACGGTGGTACAACCACTGCTTCAAACGTAGGTCAGTTACGAAATGGCGCCCTCTTCTTGGATGGCGTACAGGTTGGTTCAACTCAGTCTTTGAACGAAGACTCATGGACCACTACCTACACTGAATTCAGTCTTGGTTCTTCAGCAATTGTTAACCCAGGCCAACCACGTATCTTGGAAATCCGATCGGATATCTACGATGCTGACGGCACTGATAACACCACTGCTAACGACACCATCATTGCTAACATTGTCGCTCAAACTTCAAACGTTCAGCGCTTGACCTCACTTGGTTACACTGACGTTACTGCTAAGACTGGTAACACCTTGACTGTAAGAACTGGTTCACTTTCTGGTGCTAAATACACTGGATTTGCTAACCAGAGTGTTACTTCACCTGCTACTGGTGTTAAAGTTGGTCACTTCACTTTGACTCAATCTTCTTCAGAAGACGTCAACATGAACACCATCAACATCGATGGAGACAGTGTTACTGGTACTTTCTTAATTTCTGACCTCACTGATGCATACATCAAGGTTTGGAATGATGCTGGTTCTGTAATCTACACTTCACCTGCAAAGGCGACATTGTCGGCTACTGCATCCAACAGTTACTCAGTAAACTTCACATTGCCAAAGACCAAGACCTATCAGGTTGAAGTCTGGGCCAATGTCCCATCAGGTGAAACCGCTACTCACGCTTTGAGTCTTGACATGGATGCTGCTGGTATCACTACCGGTTCAAGCACTTCAGTCACTTCAAGTGCTGTAGTTGGTCAAACTATCACTGTGCAGACTGGTGCTTTGACTGTAAGTAATGGTTCTATTGCTACTGCTGCACTTCGTGCTGGTGGTTCAACTGTAGACAATGCTTATCAGTTCACTATCACCCCTGCCTATGACGACTTTACCCTCGATGAAGTTTATGTTGATCTTTCTTCAACTTTAGCTTCTTCAACCGGTGCTGTTGCTACCCTCCGTTTATTCGAAGGTGCAACTGAAGTCGGATCAGCAACCGTCAACGGAAGTACAGGTTCAGCTTCCTTCACTGGTCTAAATCGCACTCTTACTCAGGCAGCAGGTGTTAAGACTTATACAGTTAAAGTCTCTCTCGCTTCTGTCGGTAATGGCGCTAACGACACTTACGGAACTGTAATCGTACGATTAGATGGTTTGAAATACCGAACAAGTGCTGGTGCTATCACCACCACTAATGGTCTTTCTGCCTCTACTTACACCGGTAACGACAACCGTGTTGTGGCTTCTTACCCAGTATTCTCTAATGTTAACCTAGACAGTACATTATTGGCTGCTGGCGATAAGACTATCTTCAGAACTGCTATCACTGCAGCAAACACTGTAAAGTTCAAGAAAATGGCTTTCACAGTTACTACTGCAGCTGGCCCAGTTTTCGGAGCTACTTCTACGATTAAACTCTTAGAAGATGGTAATGACATCACTTCTGCTGGCGCATTTGCTACTGCTAGCTACAACTTCCAATCTGGAACTGGCGGCACTGGTACCATGGCCTTCACATTCACCAACGAAAGATCTGTAGGTGGTCACACTTACGAACTCGTAGTGAATATCGCTTCTGGTGTTGGTACTGGCGACTCAATCGTTGCTAAGATTGCTAACCCATCAACCACAGCAAGCGCTCCAGATGATGCTACAACCATGGCAGCCACATCAGCTTCCTTGGTCTGGACTGACTCTTCATCTGTCAGCCACTCTACTAGTACGGATGACTGGTTCAACGACTACTTAGTTAAGACACTTAACTCATCACAGTCATTGAACGCCCAGTTCTAACGTCTAGTTAGTTCTTAGGATCTAACGTTCCTAACCAAAAACCGCCTTCGGGCGGTTTTTGGTTAGGGTAATTGCGGGTTGTTTTTGCAGCTGTTAGAATAGATAGGTGATTAAATTTGGAGAATTTTTTAAGAAAAATATTGGATCCGTGGTGGCCCTTTTGGGTCTTGGTTTATTTTTGTATGCATTTAATTTGCACAATATTCTTTTTTGGGATGATGTGGATTGGATAGTTAGCAACCCATCCTTGCATGCCCTGACATGGGAGAATGTAAAATTCATCTTTACTCACGATGTCCTGGCTGGTATTGGCCAAGTTTCTAATTATTATCGTCCTTTTTTGTTTGTTACTTTTCTTTTTAATTATATATTCTCTGGTACTGATCCAGTTTCATATCATCTTGTTTCTAACGGTATCCATGTTGTTAGCGCTTTGTTAATTTTTTACTTATTGTCACAGTGGCTTCAATCAAGAAGAGCGGCCTTTATTGCAGGGTTGTTGTTTCTGATTCATCCATTACAGACTGAGGCTGTTGCTTATATTTCTGGCCGAGGCGACCCATTGTCGGTAATGTTTATGTTGGCTGCTATGGTGCTTTATTTTAACAGAAAGACTTGGTGGGCGTTGATCGTGGCCGTATTGGCCGTATTATCAAGAGAGACAGCAGTACTATTCCCGGTTTATCTTGGTGTCGCCTTAATTGCTTTTGAGTATAAGGGTTTGTTTATGGATAGATTTAAAAAATCATTTATAGATATATTGCCATTTGCCGGAGTCTCGGTTGTCTATGGTATCTTGCGTCTTACGACTTTGAATTTTCAGAATACGCTTAATTTTTATAATAATCAGCAGAATATTTATAGTGAGAATTTGGCTTATCGGCTCTATACTTTTTTTCATGTTATTTTGGTCTACCTCCGCATGATTATTTGGCCAACAGGGCTGCACATGGACCGGGATATTCCTGTGAGTCTGAGTATTTTTAACGGCTGGTCTTGGTTGGGTTTGTTGTTGATTTTGGCAGCCTTGGTTTTGCTTATTGTCTTATACAGAAAAGAAAAATCAAAATCTAAAAATACCAAATTATCCCAGCGGCATAAATCAGCGAATGTCTTAGGTGCCCCACTCGTATCTTCTTTTGGTGTTTGGTTTTTTGGATTGGGAATATTTTTTATTAGTCTTTTGCCGACCTCTGGTATTGCACCCATTAACGCGAGGATATATGAGCATTGGCTTTATTTTGCTTTGTTTGGTTTTTTCAGTGTCCTCGCTTGGTACCTTAATAATTTGTGGTCTTGGATCGAGAAAGAAAAAGTTTCGTGGCGACCGATACTGGTTTTAGTCGTTGTGGTTTACTGTTTCTTTTTTGGGGTGCAAACGATTAGAAGGAATTTGATTTGGGGAGACACGGAATCTTTTTATAAAAATATTTTGTATTATGAGCCTAAGGACGTTAGGGTTCTTAATAATCTAGGTAATTTGTATTCAGATAGGGGTGATATTGTTTCTGCTTTGCCGTTTTATCAAAGGGCCGTAGAGGTGGATCCTGCTCAACCAGCACCATATTACAACCTCGGCAACATAGCCAGAGATCAGAACCGATTAGAAGACGCTGTGCTTTTGTATAAAGAGGCAATCAATAAAGATAAAAATTTCCACTATGCCTACGGCAATATTGCTCAAATTTATCTTAAGCAGAAAAGATTAAGCGAAGCCTTGGATTATTTAGTTAAATTGCAAGCTATATATCCATCTGATTCAAACCAAAAAAATATCGAGATTCTGCAGGGTATGATAGTTAAATAAGCACCAGCTATTGGTTGGGTGTTTTTTTGTACTTATTGATGATTGGGGAATTTTCTTTACTATTGCGGATAAAAATAGCCACAGAATCATCTTGGTATATAAGTGGCCAGTTTTTGTCTTGAGAGATAAAAGACAGGAACGTTTGGGCCCAAGGTGTAATATCGTGGTAGTCAAAGAAGATATAGTTTATGCGGTAGATATCGTTGGCATAATAATTCCAAATATCTGGATTCTCTTGCATTGGTTTGTAGATGTCAGAGAAAAATTTTGGGGTGTAAGCTTCTGGCCGTCCATCAACAAATACTTTTTGATCTGGGTAGAGTTTCCAAATTAAATAACTGCCAACATCAAAATTATTAAATACTGGCCCAAAGATTTTATTTTTTTTAACAAAATTAACACCACCTTCAGCACTGGTGGAAATGCTTAAACCAAAATTTTCTCTTGAATCGGCCCAGCGGTAAAAATTACTATGGACTACTGAATTGATAACGAGTATGCAGATAAGAATAAGTAGGGCGTAAAAAAAGTTTAAAATTTTTGGCTTACTAAAAACGGGCGATAGCCATGCCTGAATATTTAAAGCCAGAATGGGAATCAATATTATTGCGTATGGTCCAAAGTTTCTAATCATATCAAAACCTAGGACTGAGAAGGCGAGACCGGTTCCAATTTCAAATATATACCCCCTAGTACCAATTTTTTTGATAGTCGGTATGTAGCTTAGCCAGAACAATACTAGGGTTAAAATGAATATATTTATTTGGGTCAGGAGTATCCCGTAATTTTTTAGGAATAAAACGGATTGGTTTTCTGCAATACTGTAGCCGTAATTATTAAAAATAGTTAGAGGGGCCAGGGCACCAAAAATTCCATTGGGATTGATTAATGTGGCAACCAGGGATAGTCCCGTTATCTTTGCAACAAAAGACCAATCTGATTCCTTGTTGGCCCACCTTTCCAGTGCATACAGACCAATTAGGGCTGGCCCAAGAATGAAGTAGATATGCATGTTGGTCCAAAATATTTGGGCTACGGGCAGAGCATAAAGCCATTTTGATGTTTGGGAATATTTGGATTTTAAAATAGCAAATAAAAAATAGGCCAAAAATAGATAGCTAAATATTTCTGGTCGAACATCAGTCCTGTCGAGGATAACCAGTAATCCCAAAAGGGTGGCAACAGTAAAAGGTAGCGCTTCAACCTTATTAGACACTCCTCGCCAGAGAAGCCAAAGAGCTAAAAGAAGGACTCCGACCTTGAATAGTATCAGGCCCTTAAGTCCTATATAAATATTAAGTAAATAAAAAACAACCTCGCTTAACCAGTGGTGATTAATGAAGTGTGTTTCTGGCTCGGTATAAGAGAATAAGTTGGTCTTGGGGATGCTGTGTGTGTCCCAGATTATTTGGCCGGTTTTAAGATGCCGGCCAATGTCTTGGTTGATCGAGCTCAGGCTGTGAGTAAAGATTGCCCCCGCGGCAATAAAAATAGCGACAAGAAGCGTAATTTTTAGAAACTTCATTTGCTAGATTAGCTTTTCTATTTGTCGAATCGTCGAGTCGATATTAAAAGCAAACAAGAGTCTTTGGTGGGCTTGGATTCCCATTTCTTTGGCTCGGGACTCATTGTTTAATAAGGTCATAACTTTTCCAGCTATTTGGTCAGGGTTTCTTGGTTCAATAATAAAACCGTTTGTTCCATCTTGGATTATCTCTGGTACGGCGCCGACTCTTGTGGCAATGATGGGTAATTTTGCTGCCATTGCCTCCAAAACGGCCCAAGGGAAGCCTTCTTTAACCGAGGGCAAGAGAAATAGGTCAAAGGCGTTTAAGAAGCTTGCAGCGGGCTCTCTGCGGCTAGCAAGGAAGACTTTGTCTTTGAGATTCTTTTCGCCTATAAGTTTTTCAAACTTGGCTTTGTTGGTTCCGTTTCCGATGATGCACCAAAGGATGTTTTCTTGTTTCAGTTGGGCTGCAGCATCAATCAGATATTCTAGGCCTTTCGCTGGGTAGAAGTTGGCGATAGTGCCAATTATTTTTGGTTCTAATGATAAGCCAAGCTTGACGCGGGCACCGTCTCGAGACAAAAAATCTATTTTGTATGGATCAAGGCCATTGTGAATTAGAACAACATCTTGAGTGGGCTTGATGCCCATTTCTTTGGCCTGGTTAAGGTCGTGGTTATTATTAACAATAATAATGTCTTTCCAGCGGGCACTTAGTTTTTCTAGAAAACGCCACAAACTTTTTTGCCAGTTTGGTCGAGGGTCATTAAAACTCCAGCCACCAATGCGGTATATTACTTTTGGTCTTGGATTGCATGATTGAGCTGCAAGAGACCCGATGAAACCAGCCTTTGAGCTACTCAAGAAAAGCGTGTCTGGCTCTATTTTTTGGATTAGTTTTTTGATTTGACGGATCGATAGAAGATCCGAAAATGGGCTGATGTTTCTTTTTAAAGACGGTAGAGTGCAAACATTGATATTCATGCTTGCCAAAGTGTCCGCCAATGATCTGTCCCCGTTGGCCCCAACGGCTACAGTAAAATCATATGACTCTTTTTTTGCCTGACTTATAAACTGGAGAATAAACTGCTGAGCACCACCAAGTTCAGATTGAGTAATAATAAAGAGGACCTTCTTTTTGGGGCCGGAATTCACTGCACCAAAAGCATTGATGTGAGAGTCCATTTATGGTAAAATATTAGCATATATGCAGGAGAAATCAACAGAAAACCAAGGCCGATTAAAGCACGGCCAGGAGACTATTTCGAGCAGAAAAATTTTAATCCTTGCAACATCTTATTTGCCCTTAATCGGTGGAGCTGAGTTGTCTATAAAATATCTAACCGAACATCTTCCTGAATTCTCTTTTGACCTCATAACGGCCAGAACAAATCCAAATCTTTCCGCAACAGAAAAGATAGGGAATGTTAGTGTGTTTAGGGTCGGTAACTCTTATTCACTCTTTGATTTATTTCTTCCTAAGAATTTTCTACCACTAGCTATTTTTTTTAAAGCCAGAAAGATGCTCTCTTTGGATAGATACGATATGGTCTATGTCCTGCAGGCTTCACAGGCTGCGGGGGCCGGCTGGCTGCTCAAGATTTCTGGCTCATTAAATCAGCCCCTTGTTGTGAATCTTCAAGAAGGTAAGGATTTTTCTAAGCAATCTTTTTTTGTCCGTTTGTTTCGAAAATTTATTTTTAGTTCGGCTGATTATTTTACAGTCATCAGCAGCTACCTAAGGGACTTCCTTGTTTCCCAAGGCGTTAGTAAGGATAAAATATTTTATCTTCCGAATGGAGTCGATTTTTCCATAAGCCCTGCGGATAATAATTTAAGGAATACTCTTAGTTTGGGGGATGAAAAAGTAATTATTACAGTGTCTCGATTGGTTGAGAAAAATGGTCTCTCGGATTTAATTAGGGCCATGCTTTTTGTTAAGAGCAATTTTATGGGCAAGGTTAAACTTTTAATTGTTGGTGATGCTGAGCCGAAATTGAGCCTAGAGCCAGAACTTAAAAAATTGACCACAGAATTGGGCTTAGACTCTGAGGTAATTTTTGTTGGGGCCATAGACAACAAAGAAGTCTCTCGCTACCTTGCTCTCGCTGATGTTTTTGTCCGGCCTTCTTTATCAGAGGGTTTAGGGGTATCGTTTTTAGAGGCCATGGCCGTGGGTGTGCCTGTTGTCGGAACTAAGGTTGGGGGAATACCAGATTTTATTACGGATGGTGAAACAGGGTTGTTCTGTTTGGTTGGGGACAGTCAAGATATTGGTCGCAAGATAGTCGAAGTTATATCTAACAAAGAACTTAGCGATAAAATGTCCAAGGCCGGACAAGAGATGGTTAGAAATAAATATGATTGGAATATAATTGCTGAAAATTTTAGAAATATCCATGAATCAGTTACAAAAAATTAGCATCGTTATTCCGGTTTACAACGAACAAGATACCATAGCCAAAGTTGTTGCTAGCGTGGAGAATTCGAATATTACTTTTGAAAAAGAAATTTTGATTGTTGATGATGGTTCTACTGATGGGACCCCAGAGATACTTAAGAACCTTGCCCCCAAACACAAGGTTATTTTTTTAAAGGATAACTGTGGGAAGGGGGTGGCTGTTAAGGCAGGCATGGCCGCCGCAACAGGCGACGTTCTTATTATTCAGGATGCGGACTTAGAGTATGATCCTGTGGATTATCCTGTTTTACTTCAGCCCATCATTGATGGTAGGGCAGATGTTGTTTTTGGATCTAGGTTTATTAGTTCTTATCCTCGAAGGGTTCTGCATTTTTCACATTATGTGGCTAATAGGTTTTTGACTTTTGTTTCTAATGTTTGTACTGGGCTTAATCTTTCGGATATGGAATGTGGGTTTAAGGTTTTTAATCGCAAGTCCATAGATCTTATCTTGCCCCTTTTGAGATCTGGAAGATTTGGCATAGAGCCAGAATTGACGGCCTACTCCGCAAAATGTAAATTGAGAATATACGAGGTGGGTATATCCTACAATGGCAGAACTTATCTAGAAGGTAAAAAAATTACTTGGCACGACGGAGTTGCTGCTTTATGGCACATAATTAGGTTTAATTTTTTATAATGGATTCCACTCGAAATATAATCATAGCAACCGGCGTTTTCCCGCCAGATATTGGCGGCCCAGCTTCTTATTCTCAAACTATAGCTTCTCGTTTGGCTAAGACCAACAGGGTTATAGTTATTACTTATTCTTCGGTTTGGAAAAATGAAGAAGATAAAAATTGCCCCTATAAGGTCGTCAGGATTTGGGCAAAATGGCCCAAGGGAATTAAGCATTTAATATATGGTCTTAAGGTTTTAATCGAAGCTAGAAATTGCGAAGTTGTGTTTGCTCTTAATGCAGTAAGCGCCGGTGTTCCAGCACGTTTTGCTGCCCGTGTTTTTAGAAGAAAATTTGCCGTTAAGATTGTTGGGGATGCTGCTTGGGAACGGGCGATTGGGAGAGGTAAAACCCCTTTGCTTTTAAATGATTTTCAGAAATCAAAGAAGTCGGGCTGGGTTGGGGTTCTTCACTCTTTGCAATACTCCGTTTGCAAAGGAGCAAACATTGTAATTGTGCCGTCTGAGTATTTGAGCGAGATTGTTCAGGGCTGGGGAATTCCAAATGATAAAATAAAAGTTGTTTACAATGGTTCGGACTTCAGGGCATCTGGCTTATCAAAAGAAGAAGCTAAGGCCAAGGTCGGCGTCACGGGCAATATCTTGTTTACTTGGGGCAGATTAGTTCCTTGGAAGGGTTTCAGGATGCTGATTAAGATTATGCCCAAGCTGGCCGAAGTTAGTCCTTTCTTTAAGTTGGTCATTGTTGGTTCTGGTCCCGACAAAGGTATCCTCGAAACCATGGTCAGGAATTTAAGATTAGAAAGAAAAGTTATTCTTGCTGGAAAGAAAAATTTATCTGATATTGCTGTTTATTTGGCTGCTTCAGACATTGCCATTTTAAATACTGGTTACGAAGGTTTTTCTCATCAGATTTTAGAGGCGATGATTGCAGGGGTTCCTTTAATTACTACAAATTCAGGAGGCAACAAAGAAATAATTCATCAGGGGGAAAACGGCATGATGGTTAAATATAACGATGAGTTTAATTTGGTAGAAGTGATTAGGGCTATTTCAAACAATCCCGAAATGCAAGAACATTTTATAGAAGAAGGTAAAAAAACAGCCTCACATTTTAGCGTAGAAAAAATGTTTGATGAAACTATCGCCCTACTTTCCAGCCTATGAACAAAAACTTGTTAATGATTACAGGGATTGGTTCGGGTAAAAATTTAGCCCAGGGTAAACAGGGTGCTTTTTACCACACCCTAGATGGCTTGCACCATCATTTTGGAAGAATCGATATTATCGTCCCCAAGATTAATGGGCCGGTTGTGACAAATCTTTTTGGGAATGTTCATATCCATGTTTCTACTTGGCCGTTATGGTTGCACCCTCTGTTTTTTATCAGTAAGGGTTTTTCTATTTCACGTAAGTATCATTTTGATTTAATGACGGTTCAAGATTTTCCTCCTTTTTATAATGGAATTGGGGCTTTCATTCTGTATTTTTTAACAGGTATTCCCTATGTCCTTGAGGTTCATCACGTGCCTGGGTATCCCAAATCAGCAACGACAAAAGAATATCTCTATCGATTGTATACGCGCTTATTCATTGGCCTTGATGCCGCGAGAGCATTATGGGTTAGGGTTGTAAACCAGAATCAGGTTCCTGGTTTTTTGAATTGGGCCGGAATCCCTTCTTCGAAAATTAGATACGTGCCCAGCATGTATATTGATCTTGAAAAATTTAAACCATTAGAGACCTCAAAGAAGTATGATTTTATTACTGTTGCCAGATTAGAAAAAAACAAAGGTATCCCGGGCCTACTAAGGGCGATTGCTTTGATAAAAAAGACCAAACCAGATGTTTCTATTTTGATTGTCGGTGCTGGCCCTCTTGAAAAACCCCTTAAGTTTTTGACCGAAAAAATTGGCTTATCTAAAAATGTTTCTTTTTCAGGTTGGGTATCAGAGGAAGAAAAAATTAAGTTATTGCGAGAATCCAGGGTCTTCGTCAACTCTTCTTTTAACGAAGGAGGCCCTCGTTCAGCGGTTGAGGCGATGGCTTGTGGGCTACCTATTGTGACAACAAGAGTCGGTCTGATGCTGGATATTGTAGAAGATGGCAAAAACGGTTTTTTCTGTGATTGGAATCCAAATGATATGGCAGATGTTTTGGTTCGCACTATTCATAATGATCATTTAAATAAAATTGTGGAATCTGCTCGGGCAACAGCTTCTCGGTTTGGTAAGGAGGAGGCTATACGTGATTACGCAGATTTTTTGAAAAAATCTAATCACAATAGGTTGTTGGTGATTACTCAAAAAGTAGATAAGCATGATGTTGCTTTGGGATTCTTTATTCCTTGGCTTCAACGGCTTGGCGACCAGATCAATTGTTCTGTTCTTTGCTTGGAAAAAGGTGAATATTATTTGAAGGGGGTAAGTGTGTCTAGTATGGGCAAGGAGAATGGTAATTCTAGGATTTCTAGGTTTTTAAATTTCTATTCTTATGTTTTTAGAAATCACAATAATTACGATACCGTCCTTGTCCACATGAATCCTATTTGGGCGGTATTGGGCGGTTGGTACTGGCGCCTTCGAGGGAAGAAGGTCATTTTGTGGTATACCCACAAATCTGTAACTTGGAAGTTAAGAGTTGCCAGCTTTTTCGCTACGGTAATTTTGACAGCCTCCAAAGAAAGCTTCCGTCTTCCTTCTTCGAAGCTGATCGTTACGGGGCACGGAATTGATACTGATGTATTTAGGCCAGAAAATATAGAAAAAAATAAAGAAGAATTAAAAATTATAACTGTTGGTCGCATCGCACCTGTAAAAAATTACGAAGTTTTAATTTCTGCTGCTAAAATTTTACACAATGAAGGGGTGCCTTTCCATTTGTCTATTGTTGGTGAGCCAGCACTCGATAAAGACATCGATTATCTAGGTGGCTTAGTGGAATCAGTATCTGTCAATGATCTAAATTCCCAGGTCTCATTCCTTGGTAAAGTTGACCATTTTAATTTGCCAGGCTTGTATGCTAAACAAGACATGTTCATACATATGTCTAATACAGGAAGTCTAGATAAGACAATTTTAGAGGCGATGGCTTGTGGTTTGAAGGTCCTGAGTTCAAATGATGCAGCGAAAGGATTCTTGCCCCACCATCTTGTCTTCGATGGTAAAAATGCGGTTGATCTAGCCGATAAGATAAAAGATCAATCACGTTCTGATTTGGACAGTGGCTTGAGGGATTATGTAATAAAAAATCATAATTTAGACGGATTGATTAAAAAGATTGTTTCCGTCGCTAATTCATAAATGAAAATTATTTATTTCGGTGCCTATGACCCTCAGTATTCCAGAAACAGGGTATTAATAAGGGGACTAAAAGACAATGGTGTTGAGGTGGTAGAGTGTTCTGATAGGTCTCGTTCGATCTTAAAATATTTAAGACTTGTTTTTAAGTATTTTCGACTCAAGAAAGATTTTGATTTGATGGTCGTTGGCTTCCCTGGTCAGGAAGTTATGTTTCTTGCAAAAATTCTTACCAGGAAACCTATAGTATTTGATGCCTTTACCTCTCATTATGGCGGGCACGTTTTAGACAGAGGCACATCTTCGCCTAAAAGCTTATCTGCTTTTTATTACAAATTCCTAGATAGATATTCTTGTCTTTTGGCAGACATGGTTCTTTTGGATACGAACGCTCACATAAATTTTTTCGTTGAAACATTTGGTTTACCCGTCGGTAAGTTTAAAAGGGTTTTTGTCGGCAGTGATTCGTCCGTTTTTTATCCAAGACCTGACCCCTTAAACGAAAAGGTTGTTGTCCATTTCCACGGCAACTATATTCCTCTTCAGGGTGTTCGGTATATTATTGAGGCTGCCAAGATTTTGGAAAATGAGTCGATACACTTTAACTTGATCGGCCGAGGCCAGACTTATGACAAAGACATTGATTTGGCCAAAAAGATAGGCGTTAAAAATATAACTTTTATCGATAGAGTTGGATATTCGGAGCTGGCAGATTTTATGACTCAATCCGATATCTGCCTTGGTGTTTTTGGTGAAAAAATTAAGACTGGCCTGGTTATCCCAAATAAAATTTTTGAAGCCTTGGCTATGAGTAAGCCGATTGTAACAGCCAGGACGGAAGCAATTCAGGAGTTACTAAAAGACGAAGAAAATGTTATCCTGTGCCAGAAAGGAGATCCGAAGGATTTGGCCAACAAGATAAGAGAACTAGCTAATTCAAGGGATTTAAGGTTTAAAATCGGTTCAAATGGTGGGGATTTGTTCAGCCGGGCTTTAAAGGAAAAAATAATAGCAGGAGATTTAATTAATTGTATTTATGAGAGAGGATTATTATCAAAATAAAAGTATTCATTATGGCATTGGCCACACACGCTTAAGGCGCATTCTTGGTTTGGTCGGAGACTCTGGGGGCTTAAGGGTTTTAGACGTCGGTTGTGCTAGCGGATATCTTGGTAAGCTGATCAAGGATAGGGGTAACAATGTTGATGGTGTTGAGATATCAGCTGCTGCGGCAGAGGAAGCTCGCAAGAAACTAGATTACGTTTATGTTTTAGACGTAGAGAAAGAATGGCCAGATGCTCTCCGGAAAAATGACTATGATCTATTGGTTTGCACAGAGGTTTTAGAACACGTTTTTGACCCATCAAAAGTCTTGGCTTCTGCTCGTGGGGCTCTTAAGGTCGGTGGCCATATCATCATATCAACTCCAAATTTTATGACCTGGACTCACCGAGTTAAGTTTTTGTTCGGTAAGTTTGCTTATACTGATCAAGGGATGTTGGACTTTGGTCATATTCGATTCTTCACCTACGCATACTTAAAGAAGATTTTGGCAGAAAATTATTTGGAAATAGAAGATGAAAGACACATTATATTTCCTGGTAAATTAACTAAAATCCTTAAGCTCTGGCCAAGCTTGTTTGCTGGCCAGTTCGTCCTAAAGGTTAAAAAAAATAAATAAACATGAGAGTTCTCGTAACGGGGTACACTTATACCAGAGAAAATTTATTTGAAGTTTTCAATTCTTACCCAGAAAAAGATAAGTTGGCTTTTATTCTTCCAAGCAATTGGACTGCAAAAAATGGCACCGTTAAATTTAAGCCATTCAAGAAAGAGGGTTTTGAGATATATCACTCTCCTGCCTTTTTCCATCATTCAAATTTTCCAATCATTGGCGGTCTTTTCAAGGGGTGGATGCCGTTTTTTGTTTTTCGCTTATTGTATTTAAAATTTACAAAAGGAATTGACGTTATGTTTAGCACTGGGGAGCCTAACCTCCTGTCTACGACCTACAATGCTTTATGGTCAAAATTATTGGGCATAAAATTCGTTTTTAATTATTGGGAAAATATTCCATATGAAAATAAGGATAAAGGTTCCAAATTATTTATCAAAAAAGCTATTATTAGCATGAATGTCTGGTTGAGCGATGGGGCAATTTGTGGAATGCACAAAGCCGAAGATATTTTAAGAACCTTTGGCGGTAATTTAAAAATCGGAACGTTTCTCCATGCTGGATTTAATCCAGAAAAATTTAAACCTGGACTAGATCATAAAGAATTTTCTCAAAAATATGGTCTAGAAAATAAAAAAGTATTTTTATTTGTTGGTGCTCTCGGTTATCGCAAGGGGATTCACTTGGTTTTGGATATAATCAGTAAATTAAAATCAGCTTATCCTATTAAGTTTTTGATTGTTGGGAGTGGGGAGTATAAAAAAGAGCTTGATAAAAAGGTTCAAGAATTGTCTCTGGAGAGTGATGTGGTGTTTATTCCTTGGATAGAAAATGATCGGTTGCCCATAATTTACAATTCAGCCGATATTTTCTTGTACCCAAGTATTCCTTATCAGGGCTGGGAGGAGCAGTTCGGCTATTCAATCGCGGAGGCATCTCTTTGTGGTTTGCCTGTAATCTCTACGAATACCGGATCAATCTACGAGGTGTTGTTAGATGGTAAAACTGGTTTAATGGTGGCCCCTGACAGTATTGAACAATTAAGGTCCGCAATAGTCGAGTTGGTTGATAACCCCGAAAAGTCGATAATGCTTGGCAGGTCAGGGAGAGAATTTGTAGAGAAGAATTTTAGCAATGGTGTAATTTCAAAAAAAATGTTTAGATTGTTCAGCGAAGTTAATGAGTCATAAATTAATAAAATAATGTCTAAGATTATCTTTGGAAAGCTTGTTAGGGGCAAGAAGTTCTTGGTTACCGGTGGCGCCGGCTTTGTCGGCTCTCACATGATTGATTTGATTATAAAAAAAGGAGGGACAGTAATTTGTTTGGATAATTTATCCACTGGGAAAATGGATAACATTAAACATCTCGTTGGCTCTAGTAATTTTTCATTTTTTAATGTGGATGTTAATAATTTATCTAAAATAGAAAAGATATTTAAAGATGCGATGCCAGACTACGTAATGCATTATGCGGCCATGGTTGGAGTGGAAAGAACAAGTCTTGACCCGCTAGGTGTTTTTGATGACATAGATGGCATAAAAAACATAGCTAAACTTTCTCAGAAGTATGGTGCTAAGAAGATTTTATTCGCCTCTTCTTCGGAGGTTTACGGTGAGCCAATAAAGATGCCAATGTCAGAGTATGATCGTTATCAGAGTCAGTGGCCCTACGGTTTAGTTAAAATATTTGCCGAGGTTTATCTGATTGCTTTTTCTAAAAAATTTAATATCCCTGTCGTTATTCCAAGATTCTTTAACGTCTATGGTCCCAGACAAGACGATAGCCAGTTTGGTTTTGTTGTCCCTATATTTTTAAATAATGCTCTAGGTGGTGGGGAAATGGGTGTTTTTGGTGACGGTAGCCAAACAAGAAATTTTGTTTACGTTGATGATAATGTCAGGCTGTGCCTGGAAGCATTCTTCACAGAGGAAGCAAACGGTCGGCCTATGAATATTGGCTCGGGTAAGTCGGTTAAAATAATAGACCTAGCCAAGACCATAAAGAAGATTATAAAGGAAGCAAAAATCGCTCATAAGCCATTAAGGATAGATGGCGAAATTATCTACAGAGTGCCAGACGTAACATTTATGAAGAAGGCATTAAATGATTGGCCCAAAATAGAACTCGAAGAAGGATTAAAAAAGACAATAATCTATCTTAAAAAAAAGAATAAGTAGGATAACAATCATTACCTTAATTAAGGATGAGAATTACATATCTAGCCAATGTTAGACTTCCGACAGAAAGAGCTTATGGAATACAGATAATTAATATGTGTCGAGCTTTTTCGTTGGCCGGTATAGATGTTTCACTTTTTTTCCCCTACCGTATTAGCAGGGCAATTAGGCAAAATATATTTGAGTATTATTCTGTTGAGGAAACTTTTAAAGCAAAAAGATTATGGGCGCTAGATTTTTATTTACCTAGTTTTTTAAATAAATTTGCGTTCCACCTCAAGAATTTTTTCTCAGCAGTTAGTCTGGCTTGGTGTGCCTTTTTTGCGAAGAGCGATTTTGTTTATTCCAGAGACGAGTTGCCTATATTTTTATTGAGTTTTTTAAGAAATAATTTGTGCTTTGAGGCGCATACATTTTCTGATGCTCGCAGATTTTATTATCGTAGGTTTAAAAATAAAAAAGTCAGAATTATTGTCATAAGCGATTCATTGAGACAGGTTTTTATACGAGAAGGTTTTGACCCAGTGAATATTATGGTGGCTCCAGATGCTGTTGATTTGGAAGTTTTTGGAAAACAATTATCTAAGACAGAATCCAGGGTGGGTGTGGGGCTGCCATTGACGGGGGACATCGTTATGTATTCCGGGCACCTTTTTGAGAAAAAAGGTGCCATCACGCTGGCTGAGTCTGCCCGCTATTTGCCAGACACCTTCTTTGTTTTTATTGGTGGAACAGAACGCGGGATTAATCAATTTAATAAAAAATATTCTAGTCGTAAAAACATAATAATTGTTGGTCACAAGCCACACAAAGATATTCCTCGGTATCTTCAGGCGGCAGATGTTCTGGTTTTGCCAAACTCTGGGGAAGAATCAGTTTCGGACAAATTCACATCTCCCTTAAAATTGTTTGAGTACATGGCTTCGCGTCGGGTAATTATTGCTTCGGATTTGCCTGTTTTGAGAGAAGTTCTTAATGAAAGTAATTCTGTTTTGGTTGCGCCAGATAGCCCTGATATTTTGTTTAAAAATATTAAATATGTTTTGAGTAATCCTGAGCTTCAAGATAAATTATCTAATCAGGCTTACGAAGATGTTTCTGGTAAAACCTGGAACAGGCGAGCTGTTAATATTGCTAACTTTTTGTCTCAATTTGTTTAGTCCTGGTCTCGTTTACTTAAACTTTTTTTCGTGATAATCTGGGCCATGTTTTGTTGTGGCTCTTTGTCAATTTAACCAAGGCGGAGTGATGGAAAAACCAATTTGTCTGATCATCCCGCCATCTCCATTTTTGTTGGATGAGCGGGTCTTTATGCCCTTGGGGATTCTCCGGGTGGCTGCGGTCTTGAGGGATCGTGGCTACAAGCCCGATGTCCTGGATCTTTCCGGGATAACCAACCCACGGCAAGTCTTGCTGACCTACTTTTCGTCAGCTTCCAAAAACACTGTTTACGGTATTACCGCCACAACGCCTCAGTTGCCAGCGGCGGTATCTATCAGCGAAGAAATTCGCAAAAATAGTCCATCCTCAAAAATCATCTTGGGTGGTCCCCATGTAACCCTGACTCACGCTGCTTGGCGGCGAGAGAGAGATCGTGGAATTGTTGGTGGCCGAGCCGGAAAGAGTTTCGACAAGATCTTAAGTAGCTTCGATGTTTTTGTTGCTGGTGATGGGGAAGAGGCGATCTTCTTGGCTCTTGAGGATTCTGCCCCAAAGTTTATTGATGCTGATGACCCAAAGTCGCAGCTATTTTTGAACGAGGAGCAACTGTCTACATTACCATTCCCTGCGAGGGATTTGGTTGATGTCGCAAGTTATCATCATGACGTTGACGGCAAAAACGCTTTAAACGTCATTTTGCAGCTTGGTTGTCCCTTTGGTTGTGGATTTTGTGGCGGACGCCTTTCGCCATCATTCCGAAGGATCAGGCTTCGTTCTACCCAGAACGTGCTTGATGAGATCAGGCACATCTACCATGAATACGGCGCCGAGGCGCTGATGTTCCATGATGATGAGCTCAATGTTAATCCAGAGTTTTCCAATCTTCTGCGTGGTCTGATCAAGCTCCAAGAGGAATTGGGAGTCTCATTTCATTTCCGTGGATTCATCAAGTCACAGCTTTTAACCGAAGAGCAGGCTGATTTGATGTACCAGGCTGGTTTCCGGAGAATATTGGTTGGCTTTGAAGCTGCCAGTCCCAAGATTCTCAAAAACATTCGTAAAAGTGCGACACTTGAACAGAACACGCGATGCATGGAGATTGCGGATAGGTATAACCTGAAAGTTAAGGCCCTCATGTCTATCGGTCATCCTGGTGAATCGCCAGAGACGATTGAAAACGTGAAAGACTGGCTCATCAATGTTCGTCCTCACGATTTTGACGTTACTGTCATTACTACCTACTTTGGTACACCGTATCATGATGATGCAGTGCCGCACCCTACGCTTCCGGGCGTTTGGGTCTACACCATTAACAATGATCGTTTGTACAGTCTTGATGTTGATTTCTCGGTTACAGCCGAGTACTACAAAGGGAAGCCGGATGGCGGGTATGTCGCTTATGTTTACACGGACTATATCAGCTCAGAAGAGCTGGTTGTAAGACGAGACTGGGTTGAGAGGGAAGTTCGAACGAAGCTGGGCATCCCTTACTATCAGGCCGGCCAGATTGCTCAGTACGAGCACTCGATGGGCCAAGGCCTTCCCGGTCACATCTTGAGAAGAACACTTTGATCTCTAAGGACGGACAACTTCCGTTCTTAGAGATTTTTTATTTTCTAGAATCTAGATATTCTAGAATTTCTTTGACAGACAGAATGTCGCCTTTTTTGTGGTAGGTCTCTATCCTTTTTGTTTCTTCTTGGATTAGTTCTTTGCGGCTAGCCTCTAGTACACCCTGGGAATGAAAAACATTTGCTTGCCAGTCTTTTGGGTCTGATGGTTTGTTGTATATTTTTATACTTAAGTTCTTTTTAATTATCGAACTAACCAAGGTGGAGAAGGCTCTTACTTGGTGAAAGGGAGGGCAAATAATGGTTGCAGAACTTATCTTTTTCTGAGACATGTAATCCGTTAATGCCTCAGATTCGGTTAGGGTATTTAAATCAGCCGGTATATCAAGCGGAATAATATTTTCGGCAGGAACTCCGTTTTTTAATAGAGCACTAAGCCATGTATGGTAACCAGGATATCCATGGTTCGTCGTCCCTTGATCAATCATTATTTTTGTCGAGACTCCCATTTTATTCCACAATTCCGAGACTTCATCCAGCACCAACGATTCATTGTCTTTTGTTTGTCCAAATATGTAAATAATTTCTGTTTGTTCAGGTCTAATGTCACAAAGAATCCTGGTGTATAGCTCTAATGTTTGGTCTTGACCTTTGAAAAAAATAGATGTTTCCATGTTTGATTGTGCTCAATAATGAGGTATATTTGGTATACCAAAGTATATTACAGGTGGGCAGGCTAGTCTATTGAGCTATGTACAGAAATTTTAAGAAGGAATTGTTTTTCTTGTCGAACTTATTGACCCGTCGTTATCCGGTGGGTTTTTATTTTAGTTATTTTAAATATCGTTTCTTCGGAGGCATGGTATTGGCCAATTTGTCACCCTATACCAAAAAAGAATTTGATAATTTTGAGGTCCACATGTTGTGCCAAGAACCTGATGTCCAAATGATTGAATGGTCAATTCGTTCTTTCTTAAAACATACAGGTTTTTATCCAAAGTTTATTATCCATGATGATGGCACAATGACCCAAAGATCAGGCAGGATTTTAGAAGAAAGATTTTCTAGTGTTGAGGTGATATTTAAATCCGAAGCCAGGAAAAGGCTACAAACAAAACCTGGCTATACGTCGCTTGTTAAAAAATTTGATGAACAGGGGAACAAGGTTTCGCTTCAGCTCATTGATTGTTATTTGCTGAGTAACACAGAAAAAGTTGTTCTTTTGGATGGGGATGTTTTGTTTTTTAAAAAACCTATCGAGCTCATTGATTTTATTAATGGTAAAACCTCCTTTGACGCAATGGTTTCAAAACAGTACGGATCTTATGATTTAAAAGTTAAAAAAGAATATTCTGAAAAATACCATCTAGAAGACAGGCAAGCGGGTTTAATGAATCCGGGCCTAATTTCCATTAACAAGTCGGCCTTTCCTCAAGAAAAATTCATAGAGTTCCTAGAGAATACAGAAAGACCGTATGGGGATTATTTTTTGCCCATGTCGGGCTGGGGGAGTCTAATCGCTCAGACTAATTATTCTTTTTTCCCAGAGGATGGCTATATCATTAAGGGTCGCCCCACTAATCAGACAACCATGAAGCATTTTACTAGTCCACGCCGACATGAGTTCTATGCCTATGGTATCGACTTGTGCCGGATTGCTAAATAGTATATTTTATGGTATTATAATAAACAAATGACTTCTCCTCAACTATCTATTGTAGTGCCACTTTTTAATGAAGAAGAGGCTTTCCCATTGTTACTGAATAAACTTCAGGAAGTTTGTGGTGGGCTTGGCAAGACTTATGAATTTGTTTTTGTTGACGATGGCTCAACCGACAAAACCTATAGTTTGATACAGGATGCTTCTAAAAATAATGCAAACATAAAAGCAATAAGGTTTTCGAGAAATTTTGGACATCAAGCCGCCTTTAACGCCGGCATGGATTTTTCAAGCGGAGAGATGGTCGTCACAATGGATGGGGATCTTCAGCACCCACCAGCCCTAATCCCCGAATTTATTAAAGCTATTGAACAGGGCTTCGACATAGTTATTGGAGAAAGGACTCAAAACAAGCAGAATTCGGTCCTCCGAGCTTTTGTTGGAAAATTATTTTATAAATTCTTAAGTGCGATTACTAACCTTGAATTTAAAAATGCATCTGACTTCGCGATTTATAATAGAAGGGTTATTTCTGTTCTAAAGCGCTTACCAGAAAAAGAAAGATTTTTGCGTGGTCTCGTTCAGTGGGTGGGTTTCAAAAAGAAGTATATTCAATATGTTGCAGAAGAAAGAGTTGCTGGTGCTCCTAAATACACAATACGCAGGCTTGTCAGGCTAATCATGAGTGGGGTGACATCATTTTCAGCTTTTCCTTTACGCTTGGCTTTTTGGACAGGGACATTCATCTTTATATTTAGTATTATTTTTGCTGGTTATGTTGCCGTGGATCATTACACAAACCCCAATCCATTGCTGGCTGGCTGGGCTACTGTAGTGATACTTATATTGCTACTTGGCAGTATTCAACTCTTGGTTTTGGGCGTTGTTGGTGAGTACCTGTACAAGATGTTTAATGAAATAAAGGGTCGCCCGCTTTATATTGTTTCTGATTCTTTGAATATGGATAATGATTCCTCTTCGCTCTCATCGTATGGATTAAACGGTCTTAGGTAAAATTCATGGCTAAAATTAGAATTATTGCCGATGATTTAGGTCTCAATGAGCGGGTTAACGAAGGTATTTTGATAGCCCTCAAGAGTGGGTGGATAAGCGGAGCATCTCTTATGCCAGCTGGGGATGCTTTTTTTGATGCCGTGAAATTAATTAAGGAATCACCTCAATTTGATATTGGGGTTCATGTTGTTTTGGTCGAAGAAACCCCTCTTTCTAAAAAAGAAGATATTACTACGCTTGTCGGCAAGAATGGATTTTTGCATAAAGATCATAGGGTGTTTTTTATTAGATATGTTTTGGGGCTTGTCGATATTAATGATATAGAAAAAGAATCCCGTCTTCAGATTAAAAGATGTTTGGATAGTGGTGTGACCCCCAAGTTTATTAATAGCCATCAACACTTACATCTTTTGCCAAAAGTGTTAGATGTTTTCATAAAATTGGCCAAAGAATACGATATCCCGTATATTAGAATTGTGAATGAACCCTTTGGTGCTAGCGGTGGTATTGTTCGTCGGGTCCAATCTCTTGTGCTACGCTCTTTTTCCCATTTTGCTTATTCGAAGATCGATAGGAATGGGCTAAAGAGGAACGATCTGTTTGTTGGTTTTTTAAATGCTGGCGGTATCACTAGTGGTGACATAAATTTTGCTAAAGAATTAAGCTATACCCGGCCCACCAAAATCATAGAAGTTGGTTGCCACCCTGGTTTTGAAAATGATGAACTACGTGAACGCTACAAGGATTGGGGAAACTATGGTTGGGAAAGAGAACTCAAGGTTCTAGAAGAGTCTAGTGATAAATAAAAATGGAATCAAATTTTTATAAAACTTATTTTGAAGTAGAGAAATCGCATTGGTGGTTTCAGGGGCGGAGAAGCTTGATTAGATGGCTTCTCTCTGTTTATGTAAAAGATAAAAATGATTTTAATATTTTGGATATTGGTTCTGGTTCTGGCTACCTAGTTGGGGTTTTACAGAAAGATGGTTACGAAGTTTCCGGTGTGGACGCCTCTCTTGAGGCAATAGAATTTGGGACTAGTAAGGGAATTAAAAATCTTTCATTAGCTTCTGGCGATAAGTTGAATTTCCCCGACGCTAGCTTCAAGTGTGTTTTATGTTTGGATACGATTGAACATATCAAGGATGATTCATTTGCTGTAAGAGAAATAGAGCGTCTCCTCGCCCCTGGTGGCTATGGTATTTTGACGGTGCCTGCATATCAGTGGATGTGGGGAGTCCAGGATGAGGTTGCCCATCATTATCGTAGATACTCTATGAAGAGTTTTTTGAATTTGTTGAAGTCTGCCAAAAATCTTAAGGTTGTCCGAAAGAGTTATTTTAATACTTTTTTGTTTCCGGTTGTTGCCGGGGTTAGATTGGTTGGTAAATGGTTTAAAATCGAGGGGCGAGAATCCGATTTTGATATTCATAGTAATCTAATTAATACTTTGCTATTATTTATATTCAGGGCAGAGATTTGGCTTCTTAGGGTGATTGGCTATCCATTTGGTGTCTCAATCTTGTTGGTTCTGAAGAAAAATGAGCAATCCATTCAAAGATAGGAGTTTTAATATATTTCTCGTAATTGTTGCGGTGTTTTTTTTGACACGATTGTTGGCTGTTGGCCAGATTTATCATCAAGATGAATATCGTTGGGCGGTTTTAACCAACCCTGTTTTTAATGCCTTTGTCAGTCCCCATCCTCCATTAACTAAATACTTCCTAAGATTTGTGGGGGAGTCATTTGGGTTTTTTAATCTTCGATACGCCATATTGTTCTTTAGTTTTTTAAATTTGATTTTAGTTCATAAGGTTATTAAGAAAATAACCGGGCAAGTAAACATTGCGCTGTTGGGCTCTGCTCTCTTTGTTTTAAGTGCCTATGGTGCAATTGCTGGTTTGCAGATAGATATAGACGGTGCAATTTTGCCATTTTTTGGCCTGCTTTCTTATTATGCTTATCTTCATGTTTTTGAAGATAAGAAGCGTTATTTGTGGTGGGGTGTTTTTGCTCTGGCCTTAATCGGTGGGTTTTTAAGCAAAATAAGTTTTATCCTTTTCTTGTTGGCCATTATCGCTGACTACATATTTGTTTTGTTTGATTCTGGGAGATTTGATGCTAGGAAGATTTTTATTAAAGTTGCTAAGTTTGGCGGCACAATATTTTTAGTTGGTTTAGTGTTTTATTTTATTTATTCGGATCGTCTCAGTAATGTTATTCAATACGCAGAGCATTTTAAATCTTTGAATTTTGGGTCACGAGCTTATTTTGATTTGGCGTTTAAGGTTATGAAATCTTTGGTCTGGTTATCACCCCTTCTTTTGTTGCCGACTGTCGCAGGTCTTTTTTCAAGAGAGATCTTTAAGAAATACAGATTCTGGTATCTCTATTTATTCTTTAATCTTATTTTCTACCTAGTTTTATTTGATTTTACCAATCTTACCATTGAGAGATATCTAATGTTTTTAATTATCCCAACGGCAATTATAAGCAGTGATGTTTTGTTTGGTTGGTTTAGAGATTTTGATTTTAAAAAATACAGCAAGACCATTATTTTTAGCCTACTCGTTTTTGTTGGTTTTACAGCTTTTGTTTTAAGTGTGCATCATGTTGCCTTGCCACTTAATCCCAAATCGGAATATGTTAATCAGATTAAACACCTAGATTTTAATTTCTTGCTGCCCTTAACAGGTGGTTCTGGCCCGGTTGGTTTCTATTTTTCAGCTAGCTTCATTTTGATATCTTGGATAGTCTCAATTATTGCTATTTTAGGTGCTGTGACTAGCAAAAAATTGAGGAATCTTTCCATTATTATTTTTGTCATTATTGGTCTGGGGTATAACATCTTATTTTTAAATGAATATTTGTTTGGGAGTATTTTTGGTAGCGTCCCAAATATCACCAGAGATACCGTCAGTTATATTCAATCAGACCCAAAGATAACAAAAGTTATTACCTATTATGATATTGGAGCATATGACCTGACGGTTATGGGTAAGTATTACTCAAGATTCTATACTGCGCCAAGTAGAGATTATACAAAAAAAATAACAGAATTCCGCGGGCAATATATGGTCGTAGATTTTCCGGGTATAGATAAAAATTCTTTGTACTGGAAGCTTATCACTCGTTGTCCAACAGTTAAAGAATTTAAAGACAAAGAGATAAATTCTTATGTTTTTGATTGTGGTTATGTGTATAAATAATTTTTAATATTAATATGTCTTTTGTTTCTAAGATTAAAAATGGCCGATTGTTTATAAAATGTTTGGGTTATTCTCTTTTTCGTCAATCTCCAAAAAAAACACCTCCTGATATCCGGTCGGTTATTGTTGCGCCGCTAGCCCAATTAGGAGATATGGTTTGTACTACCCCACTTTTTCGTGCTTTAAAGAAAAATAAACCAAGTTGGCACTTATCTGTGCTTGGTAAGCCCAACTATAAAGAATTATTAGCAAATAACGTTGATGTTGATGAGTATGTAAATAGCGGGGATCCTGACCATGTAATAAAAATCTTAAGAAACAAGACATATGATGTTGGCTTATTAACTATGCCGTCATTTGGTGGCCTGGCCATCCTTTATTTGGCGGGAGTTAAAATGATAATTGCCCCAAAGGTGACTGGGGGATTTAGTCCACAACAAACTTTATTGTATCGGTTGTTGCATAGACTAGTTGTTTCTGTCGAGTATCAGTACGATCGTTATGTCCCAAGAGAGCTATTAAAACTCCTAGAACCTTTGGGAATATTATCGCATACAACAAAAAAATACTTGGGCTACAGTTCAGAGGCGAGCCAGTGGGCTGATCAGCTTATCCAGGAAAAAGTTAAACCAGAGAAGTTGATAATTGGTTTATCTGTTTCTTCTGGTAACAAAATAAAAAATTGGGGAAGTGAAAAATTTGCTCGTTTGAGTGAGTATCTTTATAAAAAATACGAAGCTAATATTGTTTTAATAAGTTCTCGGGTCGACAAAGAAGAGGTCTCGGGATTTTTTAAAGAATTAGACTCAGATGTTCCTGTGCTAAGTGTTTCAGACATAACCCTTGATCAGCTTAAAGCATTGATAGCAAAGTTTAGCATGTTTGTCGGAGTTGATACGGGGCCAATTTATATCGCTGAAGCTTTTAATATTCCTACAGTAGATATTATTGGTCCAGTTTCAGAAAAAGAACAACCTCCTGTCGGCCCACTCAATCGAATTGTTTACCTAAAGAATCGCAAGTCTGCACCGGTACATATCTTTAATGCCCGTATTTTTGATAATGAGGAGGCTCGGCGCCAGTCTCAAGAAATATCATTTGAAATGGTTGCCTCCGAAATCGATAGTCTAATTCCTATGTTGATTAAGTAAGAATTGAAAAAGCGGGGACCCGTAGGTCCCCGCCAGTGTTTTTTCTAAAGCGGCTTTTCGCCGTCGACACTGATGATTGTTGGAACTGGCAGCGGCATGATGAGTTTGCCGCCCCGCTCAAGGAACTGCCGTTCTCTTTCCTTGAATTCAGCCGCAAAGTGCCACGGCAGAACCAGGAAGTAATCTGGCCGTTCGCTTCGGGCTTGTTCTTCGGAGATGATAGGGATTCCTGTTCCGATGGTGTACAGACCCCACTTGTCTTTGTTTCTCTCCGCAGCGGCCCCGATGAGCTTGCGGTCAAGATCAAAGTATTGAAGCAGGGTGTTCCCCTTGGTCGAGGCACCGTAGACGTAGATCTTTTTGCCGTAGAAAATTTCTTCTTGAATGAAAAACTTGATAGTTTTCTTGATTCCTTCGACCCTTTGGGAGAATGCCTGGTAGGCCTGGGCAGAATCAAGACCAAGGTTGGCCTCGTACAGACGCAGGCTTTCAAGGCGAACCTCGGAACCGATTGGTGCTTGAACCTCTCGGCTTTCTTTGTGCTTGATGTAGATCCGGAAGCTTCCACCGTTGATGTCGTTGATCTCGACATCGAAAACCTGAAGGCCGTGACGGACCAGGAGGTATTCCAGGGAAGCGAGGGAATAGTACTCCAGATGTTCGTGACAGATGTTGTCAAAAGCGTTTTGGGACAGCATCAAAGGTAGGTAGCTCATCTGAATGATGAACACACCTTCAGGATCGAGGCACTTTGCCACGTCTTTGACGAATCCGTTTGGGTCCTCCAGGTCGTAAAACATCGCGATTGCCGTGATGCCCTTGGCCTGAATTTTGCCAAACTTCTTTGCCCAAATGTCATGACTGAAAAAGTCGTTGAAAACGACGGCCGCATTCTTTTCAGTGTAGGGGATCAGGTTGCGGGCCGGCTCAAAGGCCACTGTCATCAGATCTTCGATTCCGTAGCTCTTGAGCAGGGTGCCGTCGTTGGCACCGATGTCGATCACGAAATCGCCAGGGTTGAGGCGGACAAGGTTTTTGACACGCTGAGCAATTGAGAACAGCTCATTTGTCATTGTCTTGTTCACGCCAGACCGGTACCAGTAGTTTCGGTACATGTCTTCGTGGGAAACTGTGTGGCGAAGCTGGAGTAATCCGCAACCACGATGTTCAGTAGCACAAAGAACCATTTCAAGAGGCTCTTGCTGTTTTGCTTGGGCTTCCTTGGTGAAGTCTGACACGCAGAGCTTCCCAAGAGATAGGATTGGGGTAAGGGTCATTTGACCACAAACCCGGCATGATGTACGGGTCGTCGTTGGATTGCTCATTTTCAAGGTCCTTTCCTTGGGACATATAGTACAACATTGTAGGCTTTTTAGCAACCTAGTTCTTTGCCTTTATATAATGTATATTGTAGATCATGAAGGATATCGTCATTATCCCAACTTATAACGAAAAAGATAATATTGAACCACTTGTTCGCGAGGTTTTTGCTACCGTGCCCGGTATTCATATTATGGTAACAGACGATAGTTCCCCAGATGGTACTGGGCAGATAGTGGAAAGACTCCAAGGTGAATTCCCAAAATTGAAGTTGTACAAGCGTTCAGAAAAGAATGGTTTAGGTGCGGCTTACATAGCGTCATTCGCCAAAATCTTGTCTGAAGAAATTGATGTTGAACACATCATAATGATGGACGGTGATTATTCATTGCATCCTCGGTATTTGCCAGAAATTTTAAGATTGGGGGAGAATCACGATATGGTGATTGGCTCTCGTTATATAAATGGTGGCCGTATTGAAGAATGGACATTTAGAAGACGTGTCTTAAGTTATGGGGCGAGTATCTATTTGCGTATTCTTTTGAGTCCTAAGATTAGGGATTGGACTTGTGGCTACTGCTGCATAAAAAAATCAGCCCTTCAGAAGATTAATCTTAAAGAAATTACTTTCACTGGGTACGCATTTATTAGCGGATTAAAATACTATATCCTTAAATCTGGGGCAGATGTTGTGGAGACACCAATAACCCTAGAGGCTCGTCGTGGTGGTGAATCTAAGATGTCAGGATTCGTAATTAAGGAGGGGATAATTGGACCTTGGCAGATATTGCTAAAAAACCTAAGAAGTCGATAGTGTCTGTTATGATTATAAACAAAAAAACAGGTTTGATTTTATTGGCTAGTGTTGTGATGTTGGTGACCCTTTTTATTCCGCAGCTGTTTTTGAATCAAGCGTATTCTAATGGAGATGCTTTATTCGCTTTTTATCCCGCACTATCTTTTTATGCTAATCAAATAAGTTTGGGCGGTAATTTTTTGTGGTCTCATTCAATTTTGTCGGGGTTCCCGACTTATCTTGATTTGGTTGGCGGTTTTTATTCTCCGGTCACTCATTTTATTTTTAGCCACTGGAGCGTTGTTGCGGGTTACAATTTGGAAATATTTTTTAGTACTTCTCTTCTGTTTTTATTTTCTTATCTTTTTGCAAGACAATTAAAAATTTCTCAAGAAGGTTCTTTGTTGGTCGCGATATCTTATTCTTTCGGTTTTCATATGGGGCCGTGGAATAACAATATCACTGTTGTTAATGCGATGTTTGTTTTGCCAATGCTTCTTTTTTGTTTGGCGAAAGTTGGAGAGGGTAAGTACTGGTCGATTTTATTGGGCGGAGTTTTAACTGGTTACGCCTTAATCTCTGGCCAGCCGCAATGGGTTATCTTGGGTTTTGTTGGGGGAGGATTATATGTTCTGTTTAATGCGTGGAAAGATATTGTAAGTTTTAAATTTTCTCAGAAGGCTTTAATTTTAATTGGAAGTATTTTGGTGATGGCTGTTTTGGGTTTTTTGATTTCAGCTTTTCAGATTTTGCCATCACAGACAATAACTGCCCTGAGTGGACGCTCTGGTGGCTTGAGTTTCTCAGCTGCTCAAATTAATAGCCAGACCCCTTTTGACTGGCTTTGGTACTTACTGCCAGACTTAGGTTTTAAATACATCAACGGTCAAGAACCAACCTTGTATCTTGGTATTTTGCCATTAATTTTAGCTATCTTTGCTTTTTTCAAAACTAAAGGAGAGAACGAGTATTCAAAATTTGCTATTTGGCTTTTTGTTTTTGGTATAATTGCCGCATTTAAATATTCACCCCTGTTTTGGGTGATACATCAATTGCCAGTGTTCGGGTTTTTTAGAGGCTCAGACAGATGGATGTATATAGGTAATTTAGGGGTGGCAATCCTGGCAGGTATTGGTTTGGATGCACTTCGTGTTCAAATTTCGAAAGATGTTATTTCTAGTTTAAAGAAATTTTTGGCATGGTTTGGCGGTTTTGTTGTGGTGTCGGCAAGTGTCGCCAATGTAATGTTTTTAATTTTTTCTAAGCGTTTTGAGATTTTCTTGTATAGATACTATGACTTGCATTATTATGCCCAATCAACCCACTTACCATTGGAGCATTATCATAACAGCATTAAATCTCTCGTAGATGACATATTTTGGAATATAAGTTTTTTGAATATCCGTTTCGTCTTAGCATTGTTGTTTATTTTAGTTGGTTATTTATTTTTAAAAAATATTCAACAATCAAATAAACTGTCTTCTCGTCAGGTCGTTTTTATTATCTCTGCTTCTTTTATAAATTTAGCCGTACTTAACTTTAATTATTATCAAATAATACCAAGTGCCTTGGTTGAAAGTAGGCCCGAACTCGCATCTTTTATTTCACAAAACATAAACATGACTAACCCTGAAAGGTATTTTACTGTTATGCCTGGCCCAGCGGTTAATGAGATATTGCGTAGTCCAAGGGTGGGGGAAGTGACAAAGGGTGACCAGGTGGAATTCGAACGTGGAATGCTGGTTGTTAATGTTGGGATGCAATACGGGATTGATACTATTGATGGGTATAATAACTTAATGCCACAAAGGAGTGCCAAGATGCTTTCAGTCCTTGGGAGCGAGAGAACTAATATGTCTGGTTTGGCTGATAAAAAAGAAAATGTCGATGACAAGCTTAAGGAAATTTCCTCCCGCCTCCCACTACTCTCCATGTTGAACGTTAAGTATATTGTCTCCGCCTACGAACTCCCGTCATCTTCAAATCTGGTACTAATACACACAGCCCTAGTTACACGCTTTAAGATACCAATGTATTTGTATGAGAATAAGCTTGTTCTCCCAAGAGTCTACCTGGCCAATAGCATTGTCGGTATTCCAAGTGATGATGACGCTGCTTTTTTGGCAATTACTAATCAATCTAATGATTTCTCCAAGACTACATATCTAGAATGTGCAGATTGCCAGCCCAACCAACCTTCACCCAAGGATTCAATCAAAATCAATAAATACTCAGATGGCTTTCTTGGTGTGTCGGCCAACATCGCCAATGGTCGCTGGCTTGTCTTCTCAGAATCCAATCTCCCGGGCTGGAGTGTTACAATAGATGGGCAACCAGTTGAGTCTGTCATGGCTAACTATCTATTCCATGGTCTGTATGTGCCTAAAGGGGAGCATGATATTCAATTTAATTATGTGGGGATATAGAGATGGAAAAAAACGAATATAAAAAAATGTTTGATTCCGAGAGCTCCTATTGGTGGTATGTGGGGCGTCGTTTTATTATTCGCGAATTCCTTAAAAAATATTTTCAGAAAAATGACAAACCAGTTCTTGATGTTGGCTGCGGCACTGGTGTAAATCTAAAATTATTAGAAGAATTTGGATCAGGAGTACTTGGTATCGATAGTTCTGAGGATGCCTTGAATTATTGTCGCTCGCGTGGCCTAAATAATGTAAGGATGATTGAGCAAGGCAAAGAATTGGCCGAACCAAACTCTTTCCATTTGGTAGCAATGACTGATGTTTTAGAGCACATAGAAAACGAGGAAGCTATCTTGAGAAATGTCTACTCTGTATTAGACTCCGGTGGCTATCTGCTTGTCACCGTGCCAGCTTATCAGTTTATGTGGAGTGAGCACGACGTTGCCCTGCATCATTTTAGAAGGTACACAGTTGGAAGATTAAAAAAGGTTCTTAGCGATAATGGTTTTAAGGTTTTGCGTGCTAGTTATATAATTTCCTTTTCTTTCCCACTTGTTTTGGGTTATCGGATAATAAAAGGATTAATTAATAAGATTTTTACCAGAGAACCAAAGACATCCCATGTTTACTTGCCTCCTCTTTTGAATAATTTTTTTATTTGGCTCCTCAAAATTGAGGGCGTTGTGGTTAGAAGTATTAATTTTCCATTTGGTTCTTCTGTCATAGCTATTGCTCGTAAGATTTAGTGATACTTGTTGTCCTAACCAGTTAAATGTTTTACTATATAATTCGAATATAAAAATATGATAAAAAGTACTAATTGTCCTGTTTGTTTAAAAAATTCAGCCTCATTTTTTACTAGCAAAAATAACCACGATGTTTTTAAGTGTTCAATTTGTGGTTTTATTTTTGTTTGGCCAGTGCCAAGCTCTACGGTGGAGGTATATTCTCAAGAGTATTTCCAGGGCGCCCATAGCGGCTTTGGTTACGTGAACTATCAAGAAGATAAGGCGGGGATGCGATCAACGTTTAAGAGTTTTTTGAATAAGGTTAATCATTTTTATCCCAAGAAAGGTTTGTTGCTAGACGTCGGTGCGGCAACAGGTTTTTTTATGGGTATGGCAAAAGAAGACGGGTGGCAAGTTAAGGGGGTTGAAATATCCTCATGGGCTGCTCAAGCGGGGCGTGATAGTGGGCTCGATGTGGTTACGGGTCTAATTGAGGACGGAAATTTTAAAGCGGAAGAATTTGATGCTGTTACTTTTTGGGATGTTTTTGAGCATGTGCCTAACCCAAGAGTAGAACTTAAAAATGTTTCAAAGATCATGAAACCATCTGGGGTCTTGGCAATGAATATGCCCGATGGTGGAAGTCTTTATGCTCGGTTAATGGGTTCTCGTTGGCACTCATTTGTCCCACCGGAACATTTAAATTATTTTAATCCCAAAAGCCTCAGGATGATGTTAGAATCAGAGGGTTTCGAAGTTCTGACCATAGGTAAAATAGGTAAACGTTTTACGATCCAGTATATTTTCCAAATGTTGGCTCGTTGGCAGGGGTTGGCTATTTGGCGCTGGTTCGCAGCTAGGGCCAAGAATTATTCTTGGGGACGTTGGTATATACCAATCAACCTTAGAGATAATGTTTTTGTTGTTGCGCGGAAAAAGTCTGTTTAAAAATGTTTCAATCATATCTTAGAAAGTTGTTAGAGTCAGATTTGTTTGGTGTGTTTTTTTTGTTCTCGTCTATATTGGGTTTCTGTTACTATTTTTCCATTTCTGGAAATATTTTTTTTGACGGTGACGCTTGGAGTTACTTCTATCCCTATACTAGTATCTTTAATACTCATGTGGGCATTTGGAACAGCGGAATTCTTGGTGGGTTTCCCTTGGCAGCATCTTTTCAGTTCGGATTTTTTAGTCCGCTTTATAGATTGATATTTTCTTTCGGTGACTATTTATTTTCTTACAGTCTTTTAATATCTTTGTATTTTGTTGTTGCAGGTGGCTTAACTTATTTATATTCACGGAAGATTGGCCTATCGGTCGCTGGGGCGATTTTGAGTGCTTCGGCTTATTCTTTGGCTCAATTTAATACCCATTGGGCAGGGAACATGGCTGTTATTGGCGGTATGGTTGTTTTGCCAGCCGCTTTTCTTGGTGTGTGGGCTTCTTTTTTTGGCAATAAGAAATATGTTGTTCTATTGAGTTTAATTTTGGGGGTTTCTTTTTTAAGTGTTCACCAGCAGTTTGTTTTATTAGCTTTGTTTGCCTCAGGTATTTATGGATTATACAATTCATGGAATGTATTTAAGGTAACTAAAGCTTGGAAAAATGTTTTTTTGCCCTGGTTGTATTTGGCTGGAGCGTTTATTGTCAGTTTGGCAATTGGTTATCGTCAGATTTTATATACATTAAAATTTGCCGGGTTTTCTGGTCGAGCGGGCGGGTTAGATTATGCTCATGCTGCCGTTAATGCTTCTACCCCTCTAGACTATATTAAATATGTTTTACCAAACTTTGGCTTCCGGTACGGAGTGTCTCAGGAATTCCTGCCTTTTATTGGTGTCGTGGCTTTTGTTTTGGCTCTCTTTGCTATCTGGAAATTATTTAAAACCAATAATCACGTTCGGTTTTTTTCGGGAATGTATTTATTTATTCTGCTGGTTGCAGTTAAATATTCTCCGATATTTTTTATATTTACCAAAACTCCAATCCTGAGTTACTTCAGAGGGCCTGCTCGTTGGATATTTGTTGGTAACTTTGTTTTGGCAATGATTGCCGGTTTTGGTCTGGACCATGTTGCCAATAAACCAGAATTGAGACAAAAGATAGCGAGAATATTTTGTTGGATTTCAGGTGTTGTTGTGGCCTGTGGTCTTATCGCAACAACTATTTATTATTCTTGGGGACTAAGAATAATCAGTAAGATCCAAAACTTATTTGATGTTTATTATTACCATAAAACAACAGGTTTACCTTTAGATTATTACCATAAAATAATTTCTGATATTGTCAGTTTTTCTTTTTTTAACTTTAGTTTTTACAATAAGCTTTTCTTGGTTCCGGTTTTATTTTTGATTTGCGCTATTATTATTTTTAAATACGTAAAATCAACAGAGAAGTTTATTTTAATTATTTTGATTTTATCATCCCTTAGTCTTATTTGGTCAGGCCGAAATAGTTTTACTGTTTCCCAGCCAGAGCTTTTAAATAAGCAGCCAGAAATAGCTCAGGTTATCCATGGCCGAGAGGGTGTTAGTTCTGAATTTAGAGTCTTTAGTTTCTTGGTCAGTATGGCCAGTTCACAGAAAATTTCAGAGGTTTATCCAAACTCTAATAAAGAAGGTCTTGAGTATGCACTGAATGGGTTTTTTGGTAACTCTAATTTGCTTTGGAACCTTCAGGTGATTGATGGCTATGAACCAATGTCTACAGAAAGAAGTCAAAGAACGACAGGTTTTATTGGCAGTGAGGACAATCAGAGTTCTAGTCCTTTGGCCGGATCGGCAATACCCCTACAAGATAAAATAAAATTATTTTCCTCCCGCCTCCCACTACTCTCCATGTTGAACGTTAAGTATATTGTCTCCGCCTACGAACTCCCGTCATCTTCAAATCTGGTACTAATACACACAGCCCTAGTTACACGCTTTAAGATACCAAT
>JAGOSO010000001.1 GCA_018062285.1 Minisyncoccota bacterium
GTTGCTACAGTGATTTCTGTAGCACGCAGAGCAAAAACAATTTTTGATAATAGTTCTGAACCTGCTAGAAAAAGACAGTTTTTGAATTACATACTTCAGAACCCGACTGTAAACGGAAAAAAGCTATGTTTTACAATAGCTTCTCCGTTTAATTTGGTACTAGAACTAGCTAGTACCCCTAACTGGCTCCGCGGCCAGGACTCGAACCTGGAACCATCGCCTTACATTTTATCCATAGCTTTCGTTATGGCATGGACTATATCTTTCCCGAGCCTTTCAGCTGGCGGGATTTCGGTATCTAGTCTCTACGGTGCCCCACCAATATGGTGGGTTCCCTCGGTATTACCCGTTCGCATCGCGAATGTGGGCTTCACCGATATCCCGAAAAGTTCATCTCTAGGTTTCCCTAGGGAGCTGCAAGTTTGTCGTTTACAGGGCGCCGCTCTACCATTGAGCTACCGCGGAATATTATTTTTCTAAGAACTTATTGATTTTAGCAGGAAAGAATGGACATTTCAAGGTGGATACACAGGCTTTAAACCTTAACACTAAGTGTCATACTTAATGCAATGATAAATATCTGCCTGAAACATAAAGGGACCAAATTTTTAAAAAGAAGCGATGGCACCTACCGTTGTGGCAAGTGCGCCTCCGAATGGGTCATAAATAGTCGAAGAAATAAGAAAGATAAACTTGTTCAAATATTTGGCGGAAAATGCTCGCTTTGTGGTTATAAAAAATACAGTGGCGCTCTCGATTTCCACCACCTTAATCCAAAAACAAAGTCTTTTGCCTTAGGCGTGAAAGGTCTTTGTTATTCATGGGATACCGTCATGGTTGAAGCAAAAAAAATGTATCTTATTGTGCAAGAACTGCCATACTGAAGTTGAGAATGGTAAAACACAACTATAGGTTCGAGTCCTGGCCGCGGAGCATCTATTTGACAAAATACCACTTCGATGGTATTTTGTTTTTATCGGAGGGAACATGCTGGTAAAGATGGGCGGATTAACCCCTTTCGTTTTAAGCGAATTGTGGGCCGGCGCTGAAGGAATTAAATGCGAAGATCCATCGGGGTGCGACAAGGTCACATTCACGGTGTATCTGACAGATGATGAGGTCTCTCACCTGAACAACCAATTCCCGGATGATCGGGATGCAAGTGGGGGTCCACCAAGAGGGTCTGGCCCTGCTCGAGAAATTTGCTTGAAAAAGATGGGCAAAGCTCTCTGCGATGACCACTGCGAAGAACCGGCCAAAGAAAAGTGGCCGCCGCTTGACCCTGGCACGATGGTCAAGACCACTCAAGAGAATCCCGCCGTTACCGGCTGGACGCGCGAAGCATTGAATTCGCGGCTGTGGGGTGTCAAAGGAAAAATCGTGACCCATCACGACTCCCATGGACTCTCCTACGAGGTCGAGCACCCCGACAGGACTATCGGACATTACGACCCGACTGAGCTCGAAGAAATAAAGTAACACTAAGACCCGCCTAGTAACGCAAAAGCGTGAACGGCGGGCCTGTTTTTATTTTAAAATTAGCTTTGCCACTGGGCGGAAATATAAGGAGCAATCTGACTAGCCTTTAGAGAGGTGGTGGCATTACCAGTGCGAATAAAGAAATCCTCGCCTTTGTCTGTTTTTAAATAGGCCGGTTTATGGGACTGATCAACTTGCACCAAACTAACGCTTTTATCATCAATATAATGGAAAGATAATTTTACATACTTACGGAACTCGGGACCGATCATCGAGACAAAAAGGTTATTAAAATGGTTCTCAAAACCGTCATGATTCTTCTTTGCCAATGAGGCCAAATCGGATCCTATACCAACAACCTGATTGTGATCATCGACTCCGATAACCAATTTGCCACCAGATGAATTCAAAAAAGCAGCCACTGTTTTCATTGCACCCTTCTCCATATCTTTACTAATCTGGTCCCGCTTAACATCCCAGCGAAAAGTCGTTTTGAATTCCAACTTCTCATGTTCCCCTGAATTGATTATCTCCTTGATATCTTTTTCTTCTTGGATAGAACGAGCAACCACAAAAGCGATCAGTGCAATCTGGATAATGCCTAGCAGAGAAAATTCCAAAACAGTAAAAGGTAAGTATTTATATAAAAAAATCTTGCGATACATGCTGGCCCAATTAGCCGACAATGCCAACAACATAAAAGCCAAATAATAGAAGATTTCGGCAACCACCAAGTTCCTGGTAATAATAAAGGATTTTTTAGGCTTGAGACGAAAAGGCATGTTCTTAGTTTAAAGTAGTTTCGGTTTTTTTCAAGTGGAGCTTTACTTAAAATTAAATGGAATATATAATCTTAGTCAGTACCTTAAGTCTTTTAGCTTTACCCCTGGGTTCTTCAGCTCAGGAGCCCCTGCCTCCTCACTGCAATAAACCAACGTTGAGGGGCTATAAAGGTTATCCGACGTTGGCGACCCCGCTGCCAGAGACCTGTGTCGAGTGGAAAGTCTTGCTAGTTAACAAGACACATGGTGAGCCTGCCAAACACAAGGCACAACCGCACAGAGTCCTGTCTAAAATCAACACCCCCAACAAGGTGCCTGCCGCTCTTCTCCGATACTCTCGTATCGAGGACTAGCGGCAGGCTATTTTTATTTAAAATTTAAATCAAAAACCCCGCGATTGCGGGGTTTTTGATTTAAATTACTGAGCGTCTGGCAAAGCGTCAAAGACGGCTTTCTTTTCTTCACTCCACTTAGCCATCTCTTCTGGGGTTTGAGTCTTCATAGCCTCAACCATTTCTGGGTGATTAGCTTGTAAGTGCTCCATCCCAGCTGCAACCATCGCATCCCAATTATCGGCTGACATTTCCATCTCGCAAGGTCCACCCATCTGAGCGCAGGTCATTTTTTTCATCTGTTTGTTTGTTAATACTTTTGCCTTATTATTATACACTTATAATTTTAAATAGCGAGCTTTTTTGGGGAGCTAGCGATCATCATCAGCCAAGAATTCATAGATAGCCACAACGGCTGGAGCAAAAAACAATAGCCACAACAATTCCTCAAGAGGAATGGACACATTTAAAAACTGAACATAGCCAATAAAATTAGTGCCAGGAAAAAACCAATTCTCCTTAATATTAGCTACGTATTCATACAAAATAAATAATGGCACAAATAATAGTCCTGTATATAAAGCCTTGGCAAAAATCTTAGGGTGAGCCAAGAATATAATCATTGGGATAAATAGCAGAATGATGCCAATCATTTTTATATAAAAAAATGGAATAATGACAACATCTCCAGAAAAATAAAGGAAGGCAGAAAATAACACTGAAGCAATGAGGCCGACCTTCTCAAAGCCTATAAATTTCTTTGAAACCTTTAATATTCTCTCTCGCTCAAAAAAATACTCATAAACCCCTATCACATAATAGAAGCACAGAAAGGCCCACAAAAAATCATCCACTGGATATGCTCCAAAAAAATGAATGCCAACAGTACTGGGGTTATACCAAGAACCATCTTTAAATGCGAGATAATCGATAACTGTAACTGCTGGTATCGACATCACAAGAGATACCGTGGTTATCTTTTTTATTAAATTTTCCCTCTTTACTGAAATATAAGCCGCCGGAACGCCAAAAAACAGTAAGGCGGTAATGATGTAATTGCTTCCATAATAATAGGACAGGATAAAAGCTGGAATATTCCAGAGCACCAAAACCCAAAGTTCTAACTTTTTTATTCGAGACATCATATGATCATATTATAGTAGATTACATGATGTCATAATCCAGAAAATGTTGATAAACAAAAAGGCCAGCTACCTGCTGGCCTTTTTGTTTATTCGTAACCCTTAAGTTTACCGAGCTTATGGTGACCACGAATCTTATCTAGCGCCTTAGCCTCAATCTGACGAATACGTTCACGAGTGACGGCAAAGACTTTGCCGACTTCTTCAAGAGTGTGAGTAACACCATCGGTCAAACCAAAACGCATATCCAAAATCTTTTGTTCACGTTGAGTTAAGTCGCCAATGATTTCGTTAATGTAAGATTTCAAAATCTTACGAGCGGCAGAAGTTGAAGGAGAAATAGTATCATCATCAGGAATAAAGTTTTCCAAAGAGCTGTCGCTATCACCATCATCCCCATCACCTACTGGAGCTTCCAGAGAAATAGTTTCCTGAGAAATCTTCATGATGTGGCGAATCTTATCTACTTCGACACCCATCTCAGAAGCTACTTCCTCTGGCATTGGTTCACGACCCAAGTCCTGAACCAAACGACGAACAACCTGCTGGTATTTATTGATTGTTTCAACCATGTGCACTGGGATACGAATCGTGCGTCCTTGGTCAGCCAAGGCACGAGTGATGGCCTGACGAATCCACCAAGTGGCATAGGTTGAGAATTTAAAACCACGAGTAAAATCAAATTTTTCAACGGCTTTAAATAAACCGATGTTTCCTTCTTGAATCAAATCCAGCAAGGAAAGATTAGCCGAACGACCAACATATTTTTTGGCAATCGAAACCACCAAACGTAAGTTAGACAAAGCTAATTTCTGCCGAGCTGATTCGTCGCCCTTTAGAATTCTTTTAGCCAATTCAACTTCTTCTTCACCATTCAGCAAAGGATACTGACCGATTTCCTTAAGATACATCTGGACTGAATCAGAAGTAGATTCACCGAATTCGTCTTGGATTTTTTTCTTTTCGTCGTACTCCTTATTTTTCCCATCTTCAAAAACACGACCAGACTCGATAATGTTGATATTTGAAGCTTCTAGTCTTTCATAAAGAGCTTCGAGACCATTAATGTCCTTCTCTATATTTGGGAAAGCATTAAGAACCTCAACTTGAGTAATAAAACCTCGATGACGGCCCTTTTCAATAATGGCCGCTATCGCCTCTTCACTGATGGTATCCTTATTCTTCTTGGGAGTATTCGACTGGGTCGATTTCTTGGAACGAGCCAATTTCGCTGGGCGAGATTTGGTAGATTTCACTTTCGGCTTCGATTTTGGCTTCGGCGATTTTTTGACTGATCGGCTGGGCTTTGCTGGCTTCTTTATTTTTTTCTTTTGGGGCATACGATTGATGAGTGCTTATTAGTTGACGAGCAAGTTCGTTGAACTCACCGGCAAGTTGGTTTAATTTTTCTTTGTCTTTGGTGACTTCAGCCTCTTTAACATCAAACTGTAGACTGGTCAGTCGGTTGTTTATTTGTCGCCGACGAGCAGTGTTAACTAAGTTATAAAATTCTTCTTTTAGATTTTCTTCTTTAAAATCTTGCCACAATTCCTGCGAGCGAAGATTGGCAAACTCCAGCTGAAGCGCCTCCTCGCCAGAAAAGTTGGCAACAAAGGTTTTGAAATCGAATGGATCGGTTTCTACAATCTGTCGAATGATGTTATTGGTTCGACCATCAAGCAGATCGTTCGGTATGCCTGAAATTTCTTCTTTCAGAAATATTGGTGCTTTTAGAACAAGAGATAAAATCATCTCGTTGATAACGTCGGGACTCTCATTTGATAGCACAACCTGTTTTATTTGGGGTGTATCAGAAGCGACAGCCTCACGCGTATAAGCATCGAGGTCATCCTTGAAAGTATTAACGTCAGCACTAATCGCTGATTCAGGGACACGCAACAAAGAAGACAGCTGAGAAATCCAATGGGCCTTCTCAACGTTTCCAGTTAGGCGTTTTATGAACGGAGCAACGGCAGAGATTATCTGCTTCTTACTTTCTGCTGATGTGGGATTGTATGAAGAACGAGCTCGGTCGAAATAATAGTCGATAACGGGTTTAGCCCCAGTTACAACTTCGGACCATTTGGGTCCGTATTTTTTTACAAAATCTGCCGGGTCTTTGCACTCGGGATCTTTAATCTCGAGTATACTAATATTAAATTGTTGGGCCATTGCCAGACCAATGCCACGACGTGTCGCCATAGCACCTGCCTGATCTGTATCGAAACAGAACCCCAAATTTTTTGTATAGCGCTGCAAAAGTCTTAAGTGGGTTGGAGTAAGGGCGGTGCCAGATGAGGCGACGACATTGCGTACGCCAGCTTGGTATGACATGAGGGCGTCCATATTGCCCTCAACCAAGATACATCGGTCCGATTTCTTAATATCTAGCTTGGCCTTAGAAAGGCCGTATAGAACCCGACTTTTGTCATAGATCAGCGTTTGGGGGGTGTTTACGTATTTTGCCATAACTTCCCCACTCTTGGCAAGGCCCGGTTGTCCACTTTTTGCACTTGACGGTTCGAACACCCGAGCAGTGAAACCAACCACCTGCCCAGTGACCTCAAAAATAGGGAACATAATTCGAGAACGGAAACGGTCATAAATCCCATCACGGCCACTTTCAGCGGAACGTTTTACCCCCATACCCGCGTCAACAATTTCTTTTTCTTTGTACCCCCTCGACAAAAGATACTGAGAAAGAGACTCCCAATCATTGGGTGCCCAACCTAATCTAAATTCGTTTATAGTTTCATCTGTTAGCCCTCTGTCCTTCAAATAAGCCAACGCTTCTTTACCAGAAGAAGACTGGAACTGTTTAGTGAAAAACTTAGTCGCTAATTCACAAATTTCTAAAAGCTTCTGTTTGTCATCAATCGTTTCTCCAATTTTTGCATGATATTGCTCAAGCTCAATTCCCGCTTTCGAAGCTAGAATTCTTAAAGCTTCTGGAAATTCGACACTCTCTATTTCTTTAACGAACTCAAACATGTCACCACCCTTCTGGCATCCAAAACAGTGCCAAATCTGTCTTTCTGGAGAAACGAAAAAGGACGGTGTTTTTTCATTATGGAAAGGACATCTCCCGCGGTAATTAATCCCCGCCTTCTGGAGCTTCATGTAACCGCTCAACACATCCACCACATCGAGCCGGTCTTTAATTTTGGAAACGTTATCTTCCATGGTTGTATATGGCTATACTATACAATTTTAAGAATAAAAAAAGAGGTCGGGCGGGACACGTGCATATTGCACAGTCCCACCCGCCTTTTCACGCCTCGGCGTTCTTCGCTCGCTTCTTGGTGACCTTCGCGCGCGCCGAGTCGATGAGATCGCGATCGAAAGCATCAAGCTTGTCGTAGTCATCCCAGTAGCTGGCTGCTTGGCCATCGCCGGAGAGCTCCGTGCTCTTGATTAGCAGTCGCCCCTTGATCTCGGACAGCAGGTAGGACTTCGTCCGACCGTACCGGGCGATCTCAATCAGCTCCGACTTGTCATCTCGACCGACAGTGATGTCGATATTGATGAACATGGCCGGGCCGAAGTGATAAGTCGTCTCGTGTCCAAGAGACTTCACCCACTCCTGCCTGTCATTGATACCAACGACAGTGAAAGCGAGGACAACGAAAGCAAATAGGAAACCCAGAGCCTTTCCCATAAAACGATTCTCCTTGGAGCCTTAGCTCCAGACGATAATACGTTTAATCTTCACACAACCTCCCCGAATTGGTGGGTCTAGCCGCACGGCCAAACCCTAAAGAACGTACTCTAATTATAGCACGAAAATAGGTCAAAAGTCAATGGCCTAAAACGGCCCTATTTGACGTATTTTGAATAACATGGTATTTTATACAGATACAGGAAGGAGGAAGAGTGGCCGCTGAAATGCCAAGGCATAAAGACACTTGGAAGAAGCTCAGAGACCCTGAGCACGAAGCAAGAGACGCAGAACAAAGAGCTCTGATGCGGACCGAGATCGAGAAGGCACTCGCCGACCCCGATCCGACACGCATTATCGGTATTCGTAGCGAAGAGCGTGTTTTCAACGCTCTATCCCTTCTAGTGAGCCGAGGTGCTATCTATGATTTCTACTGGGCCGCCCGCGGTAGTCAGATTGATCATCTTGGTGCAGACTTTCTAGTCATACCAGAAGAAAATGAGCCAATCTGGATTCCCCTGCAGGTCAAAAGTTCAGACTCAAGGGCTGAGGACCACAAGCAGAAGTCGAATATTTTGGTGATCGTCCCCGACAAGAAATTGCCAGTAGAAATTTTAGCCGATCAGCTCATGGAGCTGCTGGGCATTTCCACTGACAATATTTTGTCAGAACTTGGGGCCAAGATCGCCGAAGCTCTGGGCATCGACGAAAGGCTTAATTACAACATCGACCAAATTGTGAGGTTGATGGGGTTCAACATGAACCTTCTGGAGGATTGTCACGAATCAGATCCTAACGGGACCATGGACTGACAGGCCGGCGTACTCAGCGTCGGCCTCTTTTAATACGGAATATTTAACAACTTTAGAATCGGAATAGTAAGAGGATCAGCATATGGTCCATAAGCGATTGCGCCACCAAGAGCACCACCAATCACCAAAAGCATTAGCCCGAGCAGGGCAACTAGGACCAAAACCCAATTCTTAAAGACAAACCTTACCCCCTTTAATTTTAGGGTCCACAATTTACCAAAAACATAAAGGAGCTTCTTGCCATAAAGCTTATCGGCACAAACAATAAGATAATTTATGGTCGATAGACCATAAACAAACACGGTGGCCTGCATATAAAATTCATGGGCATGCACCAATTGGCCAATACCACGGTAGAGTTCTCCCGCCCAATCACCTGTTACCAATGAAAAAAATGCCCCGATCATACCGACAAACAAAAATACTGCTTTTATATAAAACCACTCAGAAGATTCATTTAATTTCTTAAACCTAATCAATTCAAAAACCGAATAAAGGGTCAGTAATGCCACCGGGAAATGTACAGAAATTGGGTGTATATTCATTTTTTATTTTTACATCTTTCTTGAATCGTAAGCCCAGTGCAAAATGCTCTGTCTTTGTTTGGGGCGGCACGAAACATCCCCGACTTTGCAATTTTTTTTAACCTGAATAATGTGCCTGCGCATAGCGACCCACCTTTTTATCTGCCTTTGATCATCCTCCATCCTTCTCCCCATAAAATACCTACAGTACCACTGGAACCAACCGCGGGGGTCATCAGGATGAAGCCAACCTTTTTTCTTCCAGACAGAAAGGGGCTGACTAGCATTTACACCAAAAAAATTTATTTTTGGATCATGCTTATAAATACCATCTTTTTGAAACTTTGCTTTTGTAAACCAATCTTTGGGAAACTCTTTTGTACAATCACGCATGTACACCCCACCAAAAACACCCATTGCAAGCATCTGCTTTGGGTCTAATTCCGGTTTAAACCTAGGATCAAAATTTCTACCAACGGGCTCGGTCAACAAATAGCCATACCTCTTCTGCATCTTATCATTAACAAAAACTTTTATTGAATTTTTTTTATTCATATTATTTATTAATAATATACCAAACAACTAGCAAAAGAGAGCCCCACCATCCGAGATCAGAAAGAATGAGGCCGACTATTATTTTTCTTTGCCAAGATTCCGACAAGAGTTCGTTCGCTCGTCCTTCTTTTTCTTTTTTCAAAAGATACGGACTTACAACAAAAGACAGGAACAGCCCGTTTAACACAAGCACAATAGCAATGAGAGCAAGGTACATCGGCACACCATAAAAAGTTTCGTTTCTAAAGAAGATAGCACCACCAACGACCGCCATAAAAATACCAGCCCAAATAAGTGGCTTAGTAACTTTGTGCGTCCGAGTTGTCGCCTCGGTCCAATAACCTGATCTCCGGCCTAAAAATCCATGGATATCAATAACTGTTACCGCACCAAGACCAATAATAAATCCGGCGAGAAGCACAAACAGTCCGATGAAATCTAAAGTTGTCATAGTTATTTTTTAGGTAATGATAAGAACGTACTCAATTTGCGTTATGTAATAATTTACAGACCAATTTTGTCTGCAATAAAATAAGTTGCAACGGAGACCGACGCCGCCAATACCGCACCCCACAACAAATCCACAATGGTCACTAGAAATGGCCAATCTTTAGCCAGCGCCAAATTTGTGAGGTCATAGGTAGCATAACAAACTAGACCAAAGAGTGCGCCAAAAATAAGTGCGTGGATCCACGAATTATTTTCTACAGCAGGGGCGATGACAAAAACAACAAGACCAGCAATAAAAATAAGATAGAAGATAATCGCCGCGGCCCAATTCACATCCGACTTCATAAGCTGACCTATCTGTGCGCGATAAAAATTTTTGGCAACAACCCCAAGCCAAAACATGTCGATAGCGAAGAAAACTGGTAATGCAATTGCATATAGTTTTGTAAACATATATTTTTTATAAATTAATTTCTATTTCTACAGGGCAATGATCTGAACCAATGACTTCTGGATAAATCGCTGCTGATTTTACTTTTGATTTCAACTTTTCGCTTACAAAAACATAATCAATTCTCCAGCCTATATTTCGAGCTCTCGCATTGGCAAAATGACTCCACCATGAGTAATGGCCGTTCCCCTTAGTAAACATCCTGAATGTATCCGCGAAACCACCATCAACCATCTTCTGTATCCCTTCGCGTTCTTCATTGGTAAAACCTTTATTGCCTATATTTTCTTTAGGTCTAGCAAGATCGTCTTCGGCGTGAGCAACATTTAAATCTCCGCAAAAGATTACGGGTTTATTTTTTTCTAAAATTTTAATGTATTCCAAGAAGGCTGGGTCCCATTGCTTATGGCGTAAAGGGATCCGAGACAAATCATCTTTAGAATTTGGTGTATAAACAGTTACAATATAAAAATCTTCGAATTCTAAAGCCGTAATCCGACCTTCCATGTTCGGGTCACCGTATTTATCCGCCAAACTATATTTTTTCAATATAGTTTCTGGGAAATTTAAAGCCACAGACAAGGGTTTAGTTTTAGTAAAAATAGCGGTTCCGCTGTAGCCCTTTTTCGTAGCCGAGTTCCAGTACTCTGTATATTCTGGCAGATCAACCTCGCTCTGATGTTGCTCGGCTTTGGTTTCCTGCAAACATAAAATATCGGGCTTATATTTTTCTACAAAAGGAACAAACAATCCCTTTTTGTGGACTGCCCTGATACCATTCACATTCCAAGAGATTATTTTCATAAAATTACTTTATATTGAACTACCTCACAAACACAACCTCGAGCTTAATTCTATCGGGATCTTCAAAAAATACAGAAAAATATTCCTCCATTCCATATTCTAAAGAATAGTCCTTGGCCCCATCTGTATACAACGTTGGAATGCTATTCAATTTGAGAAAATCACAAAATAAATTCACCTCTTCTTTAGAATTAACCCTAAAAGCTATGTGATTTAAACCTACATTTTTGCGGTGGAATTGGGTGGAAGAAAATTCAGTTTCAGTTTGAACTAAAAATAAACTGGTTTTATCTGGCCCCTTAAATCCTACACAATCTTTACTATCAAGACTTGTCACCCATTTCAGGTACAAAAGAATAGATGAATAAAATTTCTTTGAACTCTCTAGATTAGATACGTTTATTTCAATGTGAGCTAATGAGTTCATTTTTTGGCGGAGAGGGCGAGATTCGAACTCGCGGTACCTTGCGGTACACCTGCTTTCCAAGCAGGCGCACTAGACCACTATGCGACCTCTCCAAATTATAAAACAATACCTACTTTACATCCATTCCGCGCAAAATCCTAATCCTCTCTTCCAAAGGCGGATGCGTCATGAATAATTTTGTAAACCAACTAGCACCCTCTTTCCCTTTGAACGGATTTGAAATAAAGAGGTGGGCCGTAGAATTTGAGGCACCTCTCATGGGCTGCTGGTCACCAGAAATTTTTTCTAAGGCCCTAGCCAAACCCTCTGGGTAACGTGTTAGTAAAGCACCGGAAGCATCAGCCAAGAATTCTCGCTTACGTGATATGGCCAACTGAATCATTGTTGCGGCTAGTGGGGCCAAGATTGCAACGACAATACCAACGGCTAACATGATCGCTCCGCCATTATCGCGATCTCGATCTCGGCTGGACCAAAAGTTCATTCTAATAAAAAAGTCTGCCAAAATAGAGATCAGTCCAGCTAAAACAACTGTCACCGAAGAAATTAAAATATCATCATTCCCGATATGAGAAAGTTCGTGGGCCAATACTCCCTGAAGCTCTTCGTTCTCAAGTTTTTCTATTGCTCCAGTAGTTATCGCGATAGCCGAATTCTTGGGATTCCTTCCTGTGGCAAAAGCATTTATCTGGGGTGAATCGATAAGATACATTCTGGGCACCGGCAGGCCAGCGGTAATGGATAGATTTTCAACTAATCGATAAACATATTCATTGCCCTCGCGTTTAATTGGTTGAGCATGAGACATCGTCAAAGCAATTGAATCTGATTTCCAATAAGCTACGAAATTCATGCCAATCGATAAGGCCACAGCAACATACAAAATTTCTGGTGAATTATAAACTTGGCCAAACAAAAAACCCAATCCAATAACTAACACCAAAAACACGGTCATCAATAACCATGTCTTCCTAATATTTGAATCGTGTTGAGCGTAAAGTGTTGCCATGATAATTAAATTAAGAGCTCAACTTTCTTGCCCCAGACCCATGAAACAAGTCCCGTCGGTTTCCCCGCTGCTGCGGGACCCCCTCCACTACTGGGACTTAAAAGTAGAGCTCTTAATTTGTATAGCCGTCTAGAACTTAACTTGGGGCAATTCGGCTTCTTTTTCGGAACTAAGTTGGAATAATTCTTCGCGGGTGAAACCCATTGAAGATGCGATCATGTTGGTTGGAAAAACTTCGAGCTTGGTGTTGTAATCCATAACATTGGTGTTATAGAAACGGCGAGAAGCCTGAATCTTGTCTTCTGTGTCAGTCAATTCATCTTGAAGTTTAGAAAAGTTTTCGTTGGCTTTAAGTGTTGGGTAAGCCTCAGAGAGAGCGAACAATTTACCGAGAGCACCAGAGAGAACATTTTCGGCCTGACCTTTCTGGGCCATGTTGCCAGCAGTAACAGCTTCGGTTCGAGCCTTGATGACTGCTTCAAGAACACTGGCTTCATGGGTGGCATAACCCTTTACTGTTTCAACCAAATTTGGGATCAAATCATGACGTCGTCTAAGTTGCACATTAATATCGGACCATGCCTCTTTAACCCTATTCTTCGCACGAACCAAACCGTTAAACGCACCTACCGCCCAGAGAACCAAGACAACAACTACTGCCAAAATGATATATGTAATCATGTATTTAGAGATTAACGAGATGATTAGATACTATAATAATTCTATGTATTTTTCAACACAAAAAAGAGCGGCCCAACAAGGAGCCGCTTCTCGAACAAGTCCCCATAAGAACTTCTTATTTTTTAAATAGAGGACTGGGACCACGAACCGGCACACTCATCGCCCCTTTCTGATATTCAAAATTGCGTCGAGGAAGAACTTCACGCGAAGCAGATGAATTGATAACGCCAACTTCACCAATCAGCCCACACTCCTTACAGAGCTCCAAAGAACCAGCTGCGTCGCTGCAAGAAATGATGGTGCGATGATGACATTCTTGCACAGCCTCATCGGACAGCTTATGCAATTGATCTGTCATGTCCTTGATTCTTCCTGGCAAAACCCTCAAGTAAGTCCACTTGCCGTGATTCATCATAGGCACCTCAAAACCACCATAGCAAAAAACCTATCCACAAAAAAGACCCGCTCAGTGCGGGTCTTTTTTGTTTAGTAATCTATTCCACCAATTGGCGGATTTTGTTCTTTTTTATCTTCAGGAATATCTGTGACAACCGCTTCGGTCGTAAGAATCATTGAAGCCACCGACACGGCGTTAGTGAGAGAAGTTTTAACAACCTTTAAGGGATCGATGATACCTTCTTTAATCATCTCAACGTACTCACCAGTAGCAGCATTGAAACCTTGTCCGGCTGGCAAGCCATACACATGGCGAGCAACATCATTTGAATCTTTGCCAGCGTTTTCAGAAATAGCACGGAGAGGACGTTCAAGAATTGTTTTAATCAACATCACACCCTTAGCCTCATCGCCAACTTCTGGCATTTTACCAACCGCTTTAACCGTTAATTCTTTAGAAGCTTCAAATAAAGCAATTCCGCCGCCAGCGACAATACCCTCTTCAAGTGCGGCGCGAGTGGCATTAACAGCGTCTTCGATACGGAACTTCTTTTCTTTTAATTCGGCTTCGGTTAAAGCACCAACTTTAATGACGGCAACACCACCAGAAAGTTTGGCCAATCTAGACTGCAACTGTTCTTTGTCGAATCCAGAAGTTGCCAACTCGATCTGTTTTTTAATCTGAGTAATTCTTTTTTCAATTTCACTCTTCTTGCCCTTACCACCAACAATAGTGGTCTTTTCTTTGGTCGCCACAATTCGATGAGCGTGACCGAGCACTTCCAACTCAATGGTATCAAGCTTCATTCCTTTTTCTTCTGTCACAACTTGGCCACCAGTAATTATAGCAATGTCTTCAAGGGTTTCTTTCTTGCGGTCACCAAAACCTGGAGCCTTAATAGCTAGTGTCAAAAAAGTACCCTTGAGCTTGTTTAAAACCAAGGTTGTTAAAGCTTCTCCGTCCAAGTCTTCAGCGATTATAACGAGCTGACGCTTACCGGCTTTAGAAATTTTTTCCAACAAAGGCACGATGTCTTGAACCGAAGAAATTTTCTTATCAGTAATCAATACAGGTGTGTCATCATACGAAGCATCCATTCGCTCAGTGCTTGTTGCCATGTAGGCTGAAATGTATCCACGCTCAATCTGCATCCCCTCCACAAACTCAGTGGCCATTTCGGTCGATTGAGACTCTTCAACGGTAACAACACCATCTTTGCCAACCTTGTTAAATACTTCGGCGATCAAATCCCCGATTACTTCATCGTTGGCCGAAATAGAAGCAACTTCTTTGAGATTTGTTTTGGTAACTTTCTGGGCTCTCTTTTCTAAAAACTTAACAACCCATTCAACCGCTCGGTCCATTCCTTTCTTCAGAATTAATGGGTTAGCACCAGCATTAACGGCGGAGAATCCTTCGGCCACGATAGCTTGGGCCAAAACAGTGGCTGTAGTGGTACCGTCACCAGCAACATCATTTGTCTTAGATGCAACTTCCTTAATTAAACTAGCCCCTATGTTTTCAAATTTGTCTTTTAAATCAATTTCTTTGGCTACAGTCACACCGTCCTTGGTTATGATTGGGGAACCAAAACCACGGTCAATTATCACATTACGCCCCTTGGGCCCAAGAGTAACCTTAACGGCATTGGCGATCTTATCTACACCACGCTTTAAAGCTTCACGAGAATCTTGCTTATATAAAATCTGTTTAGCCATTTTTGATAAATTAGGAATTAGTACTTAGAAATTCAGTGATTATCCGACAATCGCCAAGATGTCATCTTCGCGAGCGATTAAATACTCCTTGTCATCTACTTTAACTGTGCGTGGCCCATATTTAGTAAAAATAACTACGTCTCCTTTTTTAATTTCCATAGCGATTCTTTTCCCATCTGAGCCCATCTTGCCGGCGCCAACAGCAACGACTTTTCCTTTTTCTGATTTTTCTTTATCAATTGTGTCAGGCAAAATAATACTACTCTTTTTCTTTTCTTCCTTGAGAGGTTCAATCAAGATACGATCTGATGTTGGTTTAATCATATTCCTTAGTAATTAGATTTATTGCTGGCTAATTCTAGGACAAGAAATCACGATTGTCAAACTGTTCCTGAAAATAAAAAAGCCGCGCATTTCGCGCGGCACCTTTGACCTCCAAGGTTAAGGAATCCTCTTTTTCGGAGAAGGATACAAATCCGTATTGCTACTGGGCAAGAGCCGCACGAACCCGCTGTGCGGCCTTCTCCAGCATTTCTCGACTCCAATCACTCGACGAACTGGTAATCGCCTTTTCGAGCTGGCTCAAATGTGAAGTCAGTAGGCCCTTCACGAGCACGCTGACTTCGACCGCATCAGCACCAAGTTCTTGCAGCCGTTGACCGGTCGCCAGAACTGGCTCGACAGACACAATAGTGACGTCGTTGACCGAGTTGCACTTGTACGCCTCGGACTGACCGAGCTTCCACCGGAGGAAGGCTTCCTCTGTCTCGAACCGGCCGGCTTCGATACGTACCTTGGCGCAACCAGCGTACTTCCACTCCATCCATCTGAGGTTGTCGGACGAGAGGTGGAATTCCGCCGGATCGTCGGTGAACTTCGCGAACTTTGCGAAATCGTCGACCAGTCGGCTGGAGCAGTTAGAATCACGAAGTTCGTTAGCGCCCTTGAAGGCAACCTCGTTAAACTTCTTGATCCAACCGTCCAAGCGCCGAGCCCAGAGGCGGTTCGTGAAGTGGGAAAGGCTGTGCACCCAGTAGCCATGCTCCTGGTACCGATCCTCGCGCGAATCGAGGAACGCCTGGAGTGCCACGTCCAGCAATTCCGGAGTGGAACTCTGGTCATCCAGAAGGGCAACGGCGATTCGCTCGGCGTCGTGGTAGTCCTTGACCCCACGAATCATCTCGACCGCTTCGGCAGTGTTACCGGCCTGGATCAGGTTCTTCACGATTGTTCCAATCTCTCTGTTCATTGCTCTCTCCTCTGATTGCCCACGATCTCCAATAGATCACAGGCCTTTCTGTTAGCCGTACCGTCGACACTGACCCCAGCTCGACGAAATTGCTCCATGCCAGCACCGCTGTTGGCGATGATGCAACCCTGGTACCCTTCATTACGAAGAGCCAGAACAACATCCCCACCAGTGACATCTGATTTCCCGAGTCCGTAGCCGACAAGCACTACGTCTGGTTTGAAATGTTTGACCATCTGGCTGGTCCGCTCGATGGAATCGAACGGCTCCAAGGGCAACAACTCATGGTTGCTTGCGCAACCTGAGAGTTCCCACTGGCGAATCACTTCGCCAAGCCGATCGTCCACGAACAGTACTCTAGCCATTCATCCTTTCTTTCTGCGCCATTTTGGCACGTGAGTTGTCAAAAACCAGTCCTAATCTGTATATTTATATTATACTCCTATTTTGGCCAAAAGTCAAGCCAAATAGGACCATGGAATAACCTATTGCCGACTGTTCGCGGGCCGACGGGCCGAGATCAAAGCAAAAATTCAGCAGAATTTTATGCGGGGAGGCAAGAGGTTATTTCATTCCGAGGCGAACGACTATGCCTTTAGCCCAGAATCTGGCTCAGTGTTATCAGAAATGCCGAGGCGACGAGTGGTCTCGTTGTAGCGATTGAGGATAATTTTTTCAAAAGAATGTGGGTGGAATTCCAGTTCTGTCTTTGTGTAAACAACTCGTCCACCAGAAGCGTGAGTCGATGGGTTGCTAGAAATTCTCTTTTGCTGGTACTCACAAACTTTTTTTTCTAAAGCATTGCCCAAAGATCCACTTCCGATAAATTCCAGGGTCCTGGAAATCAAAAAGAATAATCGATTAGGGCGAACACTGCGCCGAATCGTTTGTTGGTGAGGCGTAAAATTATAGACGTATTTATTAATCCATAAATTTTCTGCAAAAAATTTACCCGAAAGAGCTGGGCTAACTGCCATAGGGACTAAATGGGAATATGTCTGAGCGTTGTATAAACTTTCGTGCTTAATACCCAAAGCATCAGTCGTGATGTAATGATTAAAGCAAAACTTATCGGGTGCGGTTGTTTCATACCGAGTGCGCCGAGCACCAATCAAAGAAGCGATGCCAGACAAAATTAAACGCGATAAATACAATCGTCTCGGTTCAACCAAAACCAAAACATCAAAATCACTCTCCTTGTTTACTGTGCCCAAAGCCAAGGAGCCACTTACAAACATTCCGCGAACCCAAGGAGCCAATTGCAACCAATAAGCCCTTCGCAAACACTTCCGCCATTTCTGGGCTGATATTTTTTCTCTTTCGATTCGCAATTGTGATAAACCGGTTCGTCCTTTCAAAAAATAAAACCCATATTCCTGGTCAATCTGACCTCGAGCAACCAATTTTTCAACAACACCTAAAACATCTTCATAAGAAATATTGTCGATGCTTTCTGTTTGGGATCTAAGTCTTTGGGGGTTAACCAAATACCTATTTAATTCAAAAACACTTAAGGGGTAATTGAGCCCATCATAGTAAGCCAGAGTTGCGAGAACGGCATCTTCTATCATCCTTATATCCTAAGTAAAAACATTAAAAATCACTACTGTTCATTTTATTAAAAATATTGTATAATATGGGCCAATCATGGATATCGATAAGCTCAAACAATTAATCACAAAAACCCCGTCTGGACCGGGTATTTATCGTTTTCAGAACGAGAAAAAAGAAGATATCTACATAGGCAAAGCCTCTTCCATAAAGAAACGTCTTATCTCTTACGCTCGAACCACTGACCCAAGAATCAAGAAAATGGTTGCCTCTGCCAGCAATTTAAATTTCACAGAAACTGAATCCGACATTGAAGCACTTATTCTTGAATCCCAACTCATCAAACAACAACGCCCCCAATTCAACATCATGCTCCGTGATGATAAGCAATATTTTTATGTTGCTTTTTCTAAAGACAAATTCCCTCGCGTTTCACTCACACATCAACCATCAGATGATTTTATTGGCCCTTTCACTGAAGGAGTAGCCATCAAAGCAACACTAAAATATTTGCGTGATATTTTCCCCTACTGCACTTGCTCACAAAAGCATCATAATTTTTGTCTGAATTATCACATCGGCAAATGTATCGGTTTTTGTTGCTTGAATGGAGAACAAACAGAAGAACAACACAAGAGATATCTAGCAAACATAAAAGCACTAAAAGAAATCCTTACTGGTGGACGTTCTGATTTGGTTAAAGAATTAAAAAAAGAAATGGACGATGCCGGCAAGAAACATGACTTCACCAAAGCCATTGAATTAAGAACAAAACTTGAAAGACTGGAGAGAGTTTTCTATAACGCTCAAGTCATTAAGCATTCTGACATATTAAAATCCTACAATTCAGGCTTAACCAAATTATTAGGAGCCAGAAAAACAATTTCTCGAATTGAGGGTTATGATATCTCAAACATCCAAGGCAAACATGCCGTTGGCTCAATGGTAACCTTTGTAAACGGCCTCCCGGACAAGAATTTTTATCGCAAGTTTAATATTAATACTGTCCGTGGCTCAAATGACACAGCCATGCTTGCCGAAATACTAAAAAGGCGCCTAAACCACACCGAATGGCCGTTCCCAGATTTGATATTAATAGATGGGGGCAAGGGACAAGTCAGTTCTGCCCTTAATGTCCTAGAAGAAATGGCAATTGTTATCCCAGTGATAGGTTTAAGCAAAGATGACAGACACGTGGGACATCAATTAATAATCCCTGGCACAAAACAGCCTCTTTCCTTAACCAAACTGCCTGAAATAGATAAAAACATGCTTTTATCTATCGACTCAGAAGCCCATCGGTTTGCCATCTCGCATTATCGCAAGGTCCACAGACGATCTCTCTAAAGATTGAATAATTTAACCCAAAGTGCTATCATTCAAAGCGTTGAAATGCTTAGGTTTATCATAAGAATTATAGGCAATGCAGTGGCTTTGTATGTGGCTTCAAGAGTAGTCTCTGGTTTCATCGTGTCGGGCAATTGGGAACAATATCTAATCGCCGGTGCCGTGTTGGGACTACTGAACATGATTGTTCGACCAGCCCTCAAGCTCGTGTCTTTCCCTATCATTCTTTTAACCCTTGGCCTCTTCACTTTTATAATCAACATCCTCATGCTTTGGCTGCTTGATTACTTGGTCGCATTTGTTTCAATCGAGAGCTTAATGGCTCTTGTCTGGTCAACAATAATTATTGGCCTTGTAAATTTATTCTTTGAGACTTTAGCAAAAGCAGCCTAAACATAAAATATATGCAAAAACTAATAAACATCATTCCGTACGCACAGATGGGTCTCGCACTAATTTTGGTTATCGGTATTCTCCTCCAGCAACGTGGCGCAGGCTTGTCGTCCACTTTTGGTGGCGCAGGTGTTGGTTACAGCACAAAACGTGGAGCCGAAAAAGTAATTTTCCAAGTTACGATTGTCGTCGCTGTACTTTTTGTAGCCACTTGTATTCTCGCTGTTAGATTTGGGTAACAACTTCCCGACTCAGTTCGGGATTTCTCACAATGCAAAACGATCAACATCCACTTGAAGATTTTTTTGGCCTGAAGCAAGACACGCCTTCTGAACCAAAGAAGGACACCTTCGATCATATCTTGCGTCGACAGTCAGGTTTACTGGACCAATTGCGCCTTCTTCCAAAGGTTCTTTCTTTCCGTGAGCGCTATTGGATTTTAGCCTTCTTGGTAATAGCCTCGGTTAGCCTGCTATCTATCCCATTCACAACTTACAACCATTTCACCACCCCTGTTGCAACCTCGGGTGGCTCTTTTAGTGAAGGAATCGTCGGACAACCAAGACACATAAATCCCCTTCTTGCTCAAACAAATGACCCAGACCGAGACGTTTCGAGCTTGATCTACTCAGGGCTACTTAAGCACAACCCTGAAGGCAAACTGGTCCCAGATCTTGCGAAGTCTTATGAAATTTCTAGTGATGGATTAAATTATACCGTCTATATAAAAGAAGGGGTTCTTTGGCATGATGGCGAAAAACTCACCGCGGACGATATTGTATACACCATTCAAACAGCCCAGAATGGCGACTTTGGAAGCCCCCAACGTTTGAATTGGCAAGGTGTCACAATCCAAAAAATAAATGACACAACTGTCATGTTTAAGCTTAACAATAAATATGCTCAATTTTTAAACAATTTAACTATTGGTATTTTGCCTAAGCACTTGTGGGGTAATGTCCAGCCAATCAATTTTGCCTCATCAGAATACAACCTAAAACCAATAGGCTCTGGGCCCTATGTTTTCGAAAAACTCCAAAAAAATAACCTAGGTCAAATTCAAAGTTATCAGTTGATCTCAAACAAAAACTACTACGATGGCCAACCATACATAGATTCCTTAACTATTAAATTTTACGATTCCGAAGATTTAATGATCACGGCCTACAACAGCAATGACATACAAGACTTATCTTTTGTCTCTCCTCAAAATTTAAATAAATTAAAATTCAAACAAAGACTCAGCATAAAAGAATTGGAAATTCCAAGATATTTTGCAGTATTTTTTAACCAAGCAGAAAACGCCGCTTTGGCCAGCAAGAATGTCCGCCTTGCTTTAAACTATGCTACAGACAAAAAAACCATAATAGATGCCGTTGTTGCTGGCAAGGGTTCGGCCATTTATTCTCCTCTTGTTGAAACAGTCCTCGATGTCGACCAAGATATTACCAAATATACATTTGACGCCCAGCAAGCAAAAACAATTTTAGCCGCAGACGGATGGACCGGCACAGATAGCTCTGGTTTCGTTCTAAAGGGATCAGGGAAAAACCAAGCACGTCTAACAATCCACATAACAACTTCGACACTGCCCGAATTGGTTCAAATAGCCAACTTGCTCAAAGATCAATGGGCCAAAGTTGGTGTTGAGGTTATTGTGGACCCTCTTGCCACCCCGCAACTCCAACAGGTCATCAAAGACCGAAGCTATCAAACACTTTTGTTTGGTGAAATTTTAGATCTCGACCCTGACCCATTTAGTTTCTGGGATTCTTCGCAAACACAAAAACTTGGATTGAATTTAGCTCTTTATAGCAACAAGACCACCGATAGCATTCTACAAGACGCGCGCCAATCCCTGAACCCTCTAGAACGGGCTAAAAAATATGATGACTTCCAAAAAATAATCATCAGTGATGCGCCGGCCGTGTTCCTTTACAACCCGCTTTATTTATACCCACAAGCGACAAGCATAAAAGGAGACGATACAACGATTATCGCAACCCCAGCAGACAGGTTTTCTAATATTGAAAAATGGTATATCAACACTAAGCGAATTTGGCGCTAAAATGGTGTGTTTTTAGCCTATTGCAATGATCGCCAAGATAAGGTATAATTAAGGTATTGAAGTTTTATCTACACACACAAAGATAAAACTCCTCCTCTTTAGAACTTTCTAAATACAGGTAAATACCGAAGCGCTTTTTGTCGCTTTGGGCGAGTGGTGGAACTGGCAGACACATACGCTTCAGGTGCGTACGCCGCAAGGCATGAGGGTTCAACTCCCTCCCCGCCCACAAGATAGTTAAACAAACTCTCTAATTAGTATCGGTTTTCAAGATTATAGTTCGAAGTAATTCTTACGACTACAACGGAAAAGCGAAACATAAAGAATGTCAGAAGAAGCAATAAATAAGCCTGAAGCAATTTCAGCTTCAGCACCCGCAGATTCTCCAAAAGAAGCTCGGCCAGCAGGTTCAAGAAAACCAAGACGACCTCGTTTCAACGACCGTCACCGACAAAAACCAGTTGTTCGACAGGTTCGTGTTCTTAAGGATGAACGCAAAGCCAGCGACGCTCAGCACGATAATAAGATTGGTGGTCTCAAAATCATCCACTTCGGTGGTCTTGGAGAAGTTGGACGAAACATGTCCGCCATCCAGTATGATGATGAGATTGTTTTGATCGACGCCGGTGTACGATTCCCAGAATCAGACGAAATGCCTGGTATCGATTTCATCATCCCGAACGTCGACTACTTAGCCGACAAAAAAGAAATGGTCAAAGCCATGTTCTTTACCCATGGCCACTTAGACCACATCGGTGCTTTGCCATTCGTCCGCGATAAAATCGGTGACCCAGATGTCTATGCTGCCCCACTAACGAAAGCTCTTATTGTCCGTCGTATGGAAGAGTTCAAGCATCTTCGCCCATTAGAAATCAACTCGATTGAAGCAGGAGAAGAAATTAAAGTCAGTGACAAAATCACTGTTAAGGTTCTTCGTATTAACCACTCAATTCCTGATGACTTGGTTATCGCTGTTAAAACTCCAGCTGGAACAATCGTCCACACCTCCGATTTTAAATTCGATGACACCCCAGTCAACGACAAGCCAGCCGACATTGAAGGCTTGGAACAATTAAGTCGAGAAGGTGTTCTTCTTCTTGAATCTGACTCTACTGGAGCTGAACAAGAAGGCCACTCATTGTCCGAACAAGACATCACCGAAAACCTAGACAAGATTATCCGTGATGCTACCGGTATGCTTATCCTTGGAACTTTCGCATCCCTTATCAACCGTATCCAGCAGATTATTACAATCTCTGAAAAATATGGCCGAAAAGTAGTATTCGATGGTTACTCAATGAAAACAAACATTGAAGTCACGAAGAAACTTGGCTATCTGAAGATGCACCAAGGTACTCAAATCAATATGGACCAGATCGATGACTACCCTCGTGAAAAAATTACAGCCGTGGTTACTGGTGCTCAAGGTGAAGACAATGCCGTTTTGATGCGTATCGCTAACGGCGAACATCGCTTCATCAACATCAAGAAGAATGACACCATCGTCTTCTCGTCATCAGTCATTCCAGGCAACGAACGCAGTGTTCAGTTCTTGAAAGACCAATTGATGCGCAACGGTGCTCGTGTCTTTAACTACCGTATGATGGATATTCACGCTGGCGGACACGGCAACAAAGAAGACTTACGCCGAATGATTCAACTCATCAAGCCTAAGTTCTTCATGCCTATCCACGGTCAATACTCAATGATGGTTAACCATGGCATCATGGCTCAAACCGAAGGCGTCCCAGAATCAAATGTTATTATTGCCGACAACGGTTCTATCGTTCACTTGGATAAAGAGAATTGGTGGATGGATAAAGCCAAAGCCCCTTCTGACTATGTCTTCGTTGATGGTTTGGGTATCGGTGACATCGGCAACGTTGTTTTGCGCGATCGCCAAATTCTTTCTGAAGACGGATTCTTGGTTGTCGTAACTATGATTGATCGTGTTACTGGTAAAGTTAAAGCCAGCCCAGATATTATCTCTCGTGGTTTCATCTATCTAAAAGATCACAAAGACCTTTTGATGCAACTTCGTAAAAAGATTCGCTTCATTATTGAAAACAACACCGCTCAAGGTAAAGACATTAATAGCACTTACCTCAAAGATGAGCTCCGCAACCAGGTTGGCCTCTTCCTCTTCCAAAAGACAGAACGCCGCCCAATGGTGTTACCGGTTATCATCGAGGTCTAAGATCTTAATTAAAAATCCACCCAACTGGGTGGATTTTTAATTAAAAAAAGAGCGGGTGCCGAAACACCCGCGAACAGCTCCTGCCGATACCGACTAATGCCTGAGCCAATCTCTTGCAATCTTGTCGGCCAAGCCTTGGCCAAAGCCAACATTAACCAAATGCCATGTCAGCTGATCCACAGTCAAAGAGCTCCCCTCCTTTGCGATAAGGTTGAGTGCAATCTTGTCGGCCAACTCACTAACATCTTCACGATCTCTTTCCACCGAGTCTGTCATGGGGTCACCCCTGAACCATATTTATAATACTTAACCTTACCAAAATCAAGACCAGCGGAGCTTGTACAATTTAAACTAAAAATATAGAATAGTCCCATGGAAAAGAAAACACTTTTGACAGGAGACAGACCAACAGGACCGTTGCACCTTGGCCACTATTTTGGCTCATTGCTTAATCGTGTGGCCATGCAGGATGACTATGATTCCTACATCATGGTTGCTGATGTACAGGCTCTAACCGACAACTTCAATAACCCTGAACGTGTCCGAGAAAACGTTTTAGAAGTTGCGATGGACAACATTGCCGCCGGTGTCGACCCAAAAAGAGCCCATCTTTTTATTCAAAGTCAGATTCCTCAAATCGCAGAGCTAACTGTTTTCTATTCAAACCTCATCACCGTTAACACTCTCAGAAGAAACCCAACCGTTAAGGCAGAGATTGCCGACAAGAAAGAATTGTTCGGGCAAGAAGGAGAAAGTGTCACCTATGGTTTTTTGGGTTACCCAGTTAGCCAAGCCGCCGACATCACTGTTGTCCGTGCTCATATTGTCCCTGTTGGCGAAGACCAACTTCCCATGATTGAAACCACCCGTGAAATCGTAGAACGTTTTCATCGCATGTATCAAACGGATATCTTCCCTCTTCCTCAAGCCAAACTTTCTAATAGCCCAAGAATCATTGGCATGGATGGAAATAAAATGTCCAAGAGTTTAAACAACGCTGTTTACCTTAAAGACAACCCTGAAACTACTATCGAAAAAATTAAAAGTGCCAAAACTGACTCTGGTACGACAATTGAATTCAACCCAAAAGAGCGACCTGAAATTTCCAATTTGGTCTTGCTGTATTCTCTGATTCAGAATCGAGACCCAAAAGACGTTGCTTCGGAATTAAAGCACAACACTTACAGCGAATTTAAACTAAAGCTGGCTGGTGATTTAAACAAACACCTCATGCCTTTCCGCGCCAAACGCTTAGAGCTTGAAGCCAAGCCTCACTACGTCAAAGAAATCCTCGACATGGGTCGAGCCAAAGTCACCGAAAAGGCCGAGGAAACACTTAAGCTGGTTCGCGAAGCAATGAAAATAAACTACTAGTTAAAAAACTGTTGACTCAGTGGCAACTAAATGAGATTCTTCAAAAAGGAATCTCATTTTTTGTAAAGAACTTTGACAAGAGAGGCCGAGATGAAAAGGGATCCGAAAAAATATCGCGATGGAATTCGTGATGGAATGACCCCTCGTCAGCCGGTGGATCTTTCTCTCGTGAAAGACACTGACGAGCTATTAAGGCACATGTCGCAAGCAGCTTTTGCTGGCAAAAAAGTTGGCCAAGCCGTAGACGCACTTGTCCAAATGATTACTGACAAAGATGCTTTTGTCGTCATGACCCTTTCTGGCGCGATGACTCCGGCCGGTATGGGTCTACTTGTCTGCGAGATGGTTGATCGTGGTTTTGTGCACGCAATTGTCTCAACTGGCGCCCTGATGACGCACGGGCTCGTGGAATCAAGTGGACGAAGTCATTTCCATGTCGATCCCAAAATGTCCGATGCTGAACTATTCGCCAAAGGTTACAACCGCATCTTCGACGTTGTCGAACTAGAGAAAAACCTCGACGACATTGAAGCAATCATCTATCAGATTCTTGGGAACCTCGACCCCAAAACAACTTTATCTTCAAGGAAAATCACTCACCTGCTGGGAGAGTGGCTGAGCAAAAATGCGCAGGGACGAGGAATACTAAGGAGCACATTCGCAAACAATGTTCCCGTTTACATCCCCGCCTTCACGGACTCCGAGCTTGGTCTCGATGTTGCGCTGTATAATCGCCGACAAGTGGCCCAAAAAGAAGACCCACTAAACTACAATCCGTTCTTTGATCTTGAGCACTATGCCGAGTTGATCAATCAACAAAAGACTCTGGGCATTTTTACCATTGGTGGTGGTGTCCCAAGAAACTGGGCCCAAGAAATTGGACCGTACCTCGAACTCATTAAAAGCCGCATGCCAAAAGGGATGGCCCCAGAACATATCCAGGGACAACCATTTAAGTATGGCCTTCGAATTTGCCCAGAATCCGTGAAGTGGGGTGGCCTATCAGGCTGCACTTACACAGAAGGTGTTTCTTGGGGCAAATTCCTACCGAAAGAATTGGGCGGAATTCACACCGAAGTCCTGGAAGACGCGACTGTTGTTTGGCCGATGATTCTACTGGCCACAATTCAACGCCTAGAAAAAATGGGCATCAAAAAAGCAGAGAAGAATTTCTCTTTGGCAGACCAGTTAGAAGAAACGGCAAGACTGACAAAACAATATCGACTCGAAAGATGACACGACTGACGCCGCCTGAAACCTGGGCGGCGTTTCTAATCCAACAAATACACTAGAGCCTTTTTAGTATCTTCAATGGAAACAACTTTATAGCACGTCACACCCGCTTCAAAAGCAGGATAGTCGTTACCTCCGGGAATGAGGGCGTCACCAAAAAAAAGAACTTCATCTTTAGAAACACCTAAGTATTTAACTATCTGCTCAATTCCAAATTTTTTATCAATTCCCTTCTTGGTAACATCAATCGAAGTTAGGCCAGCAGCCTTGGCCTCCATGGCCGGCAAATATTCTTCTAGCTTAGCAACCATTTTCATGCGCAGACCATTTTCCTCTTGAGCCCATTTTTCTTTTTCTTCTAGCGGTGCATTTTGACCCAAAGCAGAAAAAGTAACCTGCCCACCACGATTCTCTATAATTTCTCCGTATGTTTTAGCTGGTTTTACATAGCCCACTTCTTCAAAAGCCTCAGAGAATGAAACCATTATTTCTTGGACCTCTTCTTCGCTCAAACTTTGAGAAAAAATCTTCTGCCATCCTCCATCTTTATTTATATAAAAAGAACCTCCATCAAGAGGCAACAACAGTAAATCACTACTCCCTTTAATATTTTCTGGCAACTGAGATTCTAATTGTTCAAATTTTGCGCCACCAATAATCGCGACTTTATTTTTAGATAACGACTTAACCAGTAAATCACTCATCTCAGAATCAATAGCAACCTTACTCTCCGCCAACGTCCCGTCTAAATCAAAAACAAACACGCTCTTATCTCTTGGTATTTTTTGAATTGAATTTATAATCATCTTTACCTATTATTTTACAGCATCACAAAACAATAGCAATAAAAAAAGAAGGCGTATGCGGTATTACCCGCATACGCCTAATGGATTTACTGATCGGACTTGAGCAACTCTGCCTCAAGACACTTGAAATCCTCAGTGCAAGGATCGAAATTGTCGAGAGACTCGCTCAGGTCCCCACCGAACGCCCGTCGAGAAAAAATTGGCACCGGTGGACACTGCATCCGTTTCCAGTAAGCGATCGTGAACATCTTCCAGTCAGCCTTGAGTCTCTCGATGAAGCTCTTGGCTGTTGGAAAAAGTTTCTTGATGCGGCCCTGCGGGAGCATGAATGACTTCTCGATGGTGCCCTCAGCGTACTCAGTCAAGAGTCGCATCGGATCCCATCGGAACTCGGTCACGGCCCGAACCCATTCGTCATGGTACCCACGTTCAGTGAGGTTCCCATAGTCGAACGGGTCTTTCTTGCGATCGACAGATAGTTCGTCGGCCGGTGGTCTACCAAAAATAGATTCAGGAATCATTCTTGGAAATGAACGATAGATAACGTCGTTGAGATATGCGCCGAGCTGGTACACTTCTCGCTTCACCAAATCACCGAACAACATCGTCGCTCCAGCAATATCGGCATACATTGTACCGTAGCCGAACGCCATTTCGATTTTGTTGCCGTTGGCAGTGAACCGGCCGCCCTTTTTGATAAGCCCATTGAGAACTTCTTCTTTCTGGGCCAATGCAGCGAGCTTGAGCATACGATGCCGCGCCTGAATGTTCTTGTGCGCCAACGTATCCTTTTCAACACCAGTATCAAGAGCGTCCTGGTCAACCGACTTGGTAATGTCGATGACCAAATACTTGATCCCGAGGTTGTCCGCAAGCTTCTTCGCGTCATCTTTGCCTTCCTGGGAATTGTTCTCCCCATAAGGCATATTCACTCCGATGACACGATCAGGCCCAAGGCGAGAAACAAGCATCGTGGCCATAACAGCCGAATCAATGCCCCCCGACAGACCAACATACACAAATCGATGCTCGTCTGGGATTGAACCGTAGAAGCTATCGATAACGACCGACATAGCCTTGCAGAGTGCCTCGGTGTCATCGGGAGTACGGCCTTCGATCTTCTGGTTCTCACCAGTAAATACGAAGCTCATGGTCCCTTTAAAATAAGGCGGTACCTCGAAAATCAGATCGCCGTCTTTGTCATAGACAGCAGAACTGCCGTCGTAGATGTAGAAATTCTTGTTGCTCTGCTCAACGCCAACACGGTTCACATAAACGAACAGTGTTGGACGACGATCGACCGGGAGACCCTGAATGAGCCCCTTCACGACTCGATGGCGTTTGTTGTTTTTGCGCCACGTCCAAGGACTAGCGGAGTGATTGATCGCAACCCACTCTTCGCCGGGCTCGACTTGCTCGGCCATAAGTGCGAGAGGATTAATCACGTAATCATCCCTCCACATATCTTCGCAGAATATTTGTGCCAGACGATACGCTTGACCATTACGCCGTTCCACGGTCGCCAAAGTCAGAAGCTCTCGAAGAACTTCGCGCAAAGGACGACCACTGAAGAAAGCTTCTTTCTCTGCCACCTTTCGGTTGTCAAAGAAGTAGCGTGCCTCAGGGAACATCCGATAGTTGGGCGAAAGAGTCTTGTTACCTTCGTGAACAAATGATCCGTCCTGAAAGACGAACCCGCCGTTATGACGAAGAACTCTCCCGTCCTCACCTGTCTTATCGCCACCAATGTCAGTGGTCACCGACCCGTACGCAACGGCTATTTTCCTACCAACCGTTGCGTCAAGAATCTTTGCATTGGCATCATTGACCGCCCCCAGAAACGAAGGGTACTCATATTGGTCGGCGATCAGGTACCCTTGGATACCCTCAACACCAACCAACAAATCCACACCTTCAAATTCTGCGGAAACAATCTCTGCTTGGAAATATCGCCCGTTGGCCTGAACATCAGCCGCCCTGCAAGGCTGCTGACAAAGACCAATCTTCAAGCCTTTCAAAACACTACTTGCCATGAGTTCCTCCTTACCTGAGAAGATCCTGAATGCAAGGGATGAAAGCTCCCGAAGCGTTCGCCACAACAAACTTTCTCGAATCTTTCACTTTATGATGCTGACTCATCGGATGCGAGTTCGTCCCGATAACCTTTGAAATGAACGGGCACGCAATTATTCGATCAATGGATGCTTCATCGTTGAAAGCCAGATGGCTCGTCACGAAGATGACCTCCAATGCGCCGGCAGCCAGATAGGCCTTCGCTGCGTTGATGACACTCTTGCAACTTCTTGCCATGTCGTCATAAATGATCACGATCTTGCCGTTCACATCTCCAATAACGTACTCAACCTCAGTCTCTTCGAAAGCTCTCACCTTATCGATGAGCGCGATCTTCTTCGAGCCGAAGTAGTTCGCGAACGTTCTGATCCAACGTGGACGACCTAGGTCTGCGGAACCGAACATGCACTTTTCCATATCAAGACCGAGTTTTTCAATTTCCTTGATTAGTACCTGTTCCGCATAAACCTCAGCACGGAAACAGTCACCTTCGAAATAGTGGACCAAACCCGAAACATGCAAGTCCATCATCAAGAAAGCGTTGCCCATGCTCGTGTTGGGAATTCCTGAAAGAATTCGAGCATTCACTTTCGCTGTGACAATCTCTCCGGGCTGGACGGCTCTTTCCATAGTGGAATAGCCGAAAAACGGGATAACAAAAATCCGTCGACGCGTGCCGTAGCCCGCGAGACCAGAACCGATCCGACACAACTCAAGAAAGTCATCGTCGGTGTTGGTACTGGCCACAAAAATGCTCGAAGCACCCATCAGGGCATTCCGATCTTTACTCTGGATGCGGAGATATTTCTCTCCGTCGCCGAAAACTCGCCGTTCAGTTGGAAGCATTTCGCATCCCAGCTGTCTGGCAATGTCTTCAGCGAAATACTGGGACGCTGCAGTTGAATGAACTAACGTTCGCGACATTCCTGCCTCCTCGAATTATTTCGTGAACGACAAAAAACCAAGTCTTACTTACTTAGGTTGTTAAAAAACTCAGGGATATGATCCCTTTTTGAAACCACCGATTAGTCAGTAGCTTTAAAAAGGGGTGGTAAGCGGAAAATGTTCCTTCCGCTTACCACGTCTGTCTTACTTACCAGAAACTGTCTTGAGCGCTCGCTCGTAGATCCGAGCTCTCTTTTCCCGGACCGCCTTGGTCATGCCAATCTGGGTCTTGTTGGCCGTCAGGTCCTGCATGAAAGCGGGCCCAAGAGTTGTACGAGTCCGCCGCGAAGCTTCGATACCTTTAAGAACCGCCTGGCACGTTGCCAAATTGGACGGATCATAATCGGGATTGAAGTACGGCTGCCCCGGCTTTGTGACCCCGTCATAGAGGACACTGTAGCCAGGTCGATACCCTCTGGGGATCTCGCCCTTCTCGCTCACCATGTAGAAACCTGTGGTCTCGTTGAAGGGGCATTCGATGAGACCCGGAATCGATGCCTTCATGGGGTCGCCGAGACAGATCTTCATCGTGTCGAGAGGATTGACTTGGCTTGTTGGCGTACCGTCGTGGAAAAAGCACGCCTTGTAGGCAGCTTCTAGAGCACTGCGCGGTCCAAGGAAGGACCCGCCGGCGCCATAGATTGCTCGCTCCTTCGAAAGGCCGAGCTGACGACGCCTTTTTTCTGCGTCCTGTGCATCGATCGGCTTTTTGCCATCTTCGAAAACCACGTTGATGTGCTGATCCCGGTCTTCAAGAACCATCAGATCATGCATGCCGAGCTCCAAGGTGTTGCCACTGTCAGGCCGGTCTGCGAACGGAGGGTGATACCCTTCGTCGATGACCTCCAACAACTCCTTGAAACCATGCTGGTGATCATTCACATCCAGAAGCACTGTCGCGAACTTGCCGAGTTCAGAACCCAGCAGAACGCGAAGTGAATCTTTGAATGTATCCCACTGCTGATACCAGCAGTGCCCCGTCGTCCCTGCGGACTTGAACGGTGCGCCGTTGATGAAAGCACCGAGATCATTGGAGGTCGAAATGATTCCGCCTCCGATGAGCATCGCGAGCAACACGTCCGGACTTTCTTCTGCGTTGTGCAGAGCCCGAAACATGACTTCGATGAACCGCCACGGATCGCCAAGAACTTCGGCGAACTGAGCCGCTACCGTTGCCACGTGCGTAAGATGCCCGACCTGAATGTACATCGGCTCGTTGACCCAGACTGCCGGCGTTTCGCCGTAAATCTGGGCAACAGGGAAAGGAACACCCGTAAAGACGGCGCCCTCACCCACCGTTTCGATTCGAATCGGCCAGTAACCGTTGCAGTCGTCGACGACGTGCTTCCAGTAATCCCTGTTGAACTGACGCGGATGACTGTTGTGTTTCCCTGAATAGAAATCAGCAGCAAGCTCGACTTCGTCGTGGGTCAGCTGATGGCTCAAGAACTCAAGCCATTTCCAGAAGCCCGCTGCGACAGTGAAACCACCGATCTGCTTACGAATCAGCACGTGCTGAGCCGCGTAATCACGATGAGGCAGAACCGCCATGAAATGCTCATAGTTGTCCGCCATCACAATCGGCGTATTCGTTCCGATGAATTTCCGAAGCTGTTGATCAAGCTTCATGAACTCCTCGTAGCGATTCGGAACACCTGCCAGACCCTCGAGGGCCAGAAGAGCGCTGATGCGCTGACTTGTCTTGTTTCCGTAATCGAGATAAGTACTCATAATGCTCTCCCTTGGGCGATTTTCGCGATGCGACGACGCATCAGTTCGAGAAGTAGTGCCTTCGTCTTCAGATCCACACAGACCAGGTCACAAGCCCTTGCGGCCGGAACCAGTTTGCGCGTAATGAACTCGCCTTCTTCGGCAACTCCGAAAACTTGGTCAGCGGAAAGCTGGCCCGATCGAAGCTGGATAAAAGCGAGGTAGATCAGTTCGTCGAGAACGCCGGGTGAGGTTGCGAGCGGTTGACCAGCGTTGATCATTTCAATCTGATCTTCGTCGATTGTCGCACCAACTTCTTCTTCAGCTTCCCGAGCAATTGCAGCCTTCACCGACTCCGGACGATCACAGCGACCGGCAGGAACTTCGACGATAAAACCACTGGGGTTATCGTCACTGACCATAGCCATGCGCTGCTGCTCAACCAAGATGACACTGTCAGATTCCGGATCGTAGATCAGAAATGCGACACTGAACCTCCCGGCCCTTGTCCGAACAACCTCAATTACGCGCTTCGAATCATTGTCGAGAATTTTATCGACAATGACAAAATCCTTATCAGAACTAGTCATGACCTTCCCTTCTCTTTCCGCCAATCTCGGGCGAACATCGACATGACAACCATGTCGTGGTATTTCCTACGAAGACGGTATTGCTCTCGGAGTACAGTTTCGAACTGAAATCCGAGGTGGGCGTACTTAGTGCACGAGGCAGTGTTTTCTTTGAACACTTTCAAGTACACTTTGTGTAAACCAAGCTTGCCAAAAGCAAGAGCAAGAAGTTTCCGTAGGGCCCGTGACGCAAAGTGCTGGCCACGATTCTGCTGTGAGAAAATCATGATACCGACCCTGGCGTTTTTGTTCTGCCTGTCAATTTCGTGAAGTCCACATGTCCCAATGATTTTGCCGTCACACAAGACAGAGAATAACTTATCTCTGTTGCTGGAGATGGCATGGGACAAATAAGCTTGTTGGCGCTCGACTGTGACCTTCCGTTCAAAAAACTGGAAGTTCTGTAGCGCGTCGACATTCATGGCTTCACACATTTCTTCCGCATCACTAAAACGTACTGGCCGGATGCTAACAATCTTCTTCACGCTTTCTCCTCCCTAATTGTTAAACTTTTACCTCGAAACTTTTTTCGGGGCAAAGAATTGGAATCGAAACTGTTTCAATTACAATTCTTTAGAGTTGACGAAGAGCCTCAGCTCTCCGTCAACGAGTGTCTTTGTAAAGACCGTGAATCGATAGATATTCCTCTGCTTGGGGAACCATTATACCGCTGATTGATTCGCCAGATGCGACCCGTCGTCGAATCTCTTGGCTCGACGCACCTTGTTCAGCCTCGAGACTCAAGACAACACTGTGCGGTGGCAAATCTTCTGGCTGAATTACGTAGCCCGGCCTCTGGATGACCGCGAAATTGAAGGTCTCCCAAACAAGATCCGCTTTCACCCAATGTTGGACATGTGACTGGCCAGAAGCTCCGCCACAGATTAGATCCCCACCAACAACATGGAATATATCTCCTTCACTGGCGAACATCTCTTGAAGCTCGTAACACTTGGTGAACACGGACCGAGTAAGATCAAAATCTTCAACTCGCACTCGATTCGGATCTAGCCCAAGAAGAGAAAGCTTCGTCATGGCTAAGCGATGGGCCGAGTCGACATTGTTTGTCGACAGCTTATCTGGTCGCAGGCCACAGATGATGACCAAAACTAGGTCGAAATACTGGAGTAGTAGTTCAACAATCTTGCGATGGTGTAAACCAAACGGATTGAAACTACCACCAAACAAAGCAACTTTTTTTCTGGTCATACTCGGACCTCCTTTCTGATCGTTAAAATCTGAACCAAACTTTTGGAACAGAGATTTAGAACGAAATTATTCGTTACAAATCTCTGTTTTAAAAATTTGTCAGGGGGGGGCGCACATAGCGCCCCCCCTGACCGAGAGAAGGCCTCAGGAAAAAATGAGCTGGTCGATGGCTTCGTAGTCAGTCGAGTCGACCACATGCGCTCCGCGTTCTTGAAACCGCGTGAGCATATTTTCCATGTGCTCGGTGTAGTCGACCACACCCGGAACCACAACTGGAGTCATGCAGTCCCGCAAGAAAACGACCTTGTCGGCAAAAGACGGATCCATCTCAATCAGACCAGTCAATAGATCATCGCCGCTTGCAGGAACACAATGACTCCCAGCTTCACCGTCCAAAAAGGTGCGATGAGAGGAGCTGATCTTGTTGATCAACTCAACGTTCCTCTCTGCCCCGACAATCTGACCACCGGAGTGTGTTGTCGTAACTTCGGGGGCAAAAATGCTGTAGTGCTCTGTGAGCGGGTTCTCACCCTTCAGAATGATTGGGTTATTCACTCCGCGAACGAATCCGTGGAACAAACGAACCTCCTCAATCAGGCCTGCCAACCTGTGCCCATAAGAGCCTTTTAGGCAATGGTAGGGCCAAATTGTCAGTGGCGGCTTGCCAGCTCTCTCGAGCTGCTCGCAGTAATAGATGAACTGCTTTCGGAGCCAATCGACACCCACCCCAAGCTGATAGGCAAACAACGGGTTGGGTCGGTAGTTCCGGCGGTACTCATCGGCAGTGATTTGCGTGTGTGGCGCCGGATGATTCCCGCTTGCGTCGATGTGTGCCACTGGGAAAAAAATCTGAAACGGCACATGAGTGTCCATCGTATTGATGAACTGTGTGATGCACGGAAGATATCGATAACGGAACTCGCTTCTTCGGCGCAAAGCATCCATGGCGCCTGTGCCACTGCGACCGGCGACGAACAGGGCCCCATCCAGATAGTCGAAGTCCGACTGATCATCGATATCCAGAGCGTAGATTACTCGTGAATCCTGAGACGCCCGAGTAATGTCGTATCCATCACGCCAGTAGTTGGCGGCGGCCATCAGAACTGCCGGATCGGGCCGGTAGGACGACACGTAGGCATTCTTGGGATCATAGTGCGGAGGCAACTGAAATTCTCGCATTTCTTCCTCTCCTTCTCTTTTGTAAAGAACCTTTTCCTTGCGTTTTCGAATAAAACAAGGGAATTATGGCCCATCAGCCCCAATTCTCTTGTCTCATTAAAACCTTCTCAAATTAAGCCATATAATACATTAAAAATGGCCAAATGTCAACGAATAACCCTATGTCCCATCTTACTCCCACGAGCCTGTTATTGTCAATAGTACACTAACTCTTGGCAAAAAATTAAAGAACATCAATCTGCATAACTCGACCAGAACTAAACTTGTACAATTGAGCTGGTCGCCAACGCTGGCCACGACGCTCATTTGCCGACTTCTCCAAGACATCAAGCTTTAATATCTTCTTTCTAAAATTTCTCTTATCCACTCCCCTATCAAGGATAGCCTCATAGGCATTCTCGAGTTCAGTTAAAGTAAATTCGTGAGGCATTAATTTACTGATGATGGTGGTAAAGGCAATCTTCGATCTTAATCGTTCAAGACCAACAGATATAATTTGGCGATGATCATAAGCCAACTTTGGCAAAGCACTCACAGGAAACCACTGAGACACGTCAGAATCTTTTTGCTCTTCTTTTGAAAAACTAGCCCATGGAGCAAGAGCTAAATAAGCTACTGCAACAACACGGCCACGAGGATCACGCTTAACTTCACTGAAAGTATAAAGTTGTTCCAAATAAATATTTCTTGGATCAATATGACCTTTGTCTTTTATAATGCGCCTTGTTGCTTCTTCGGCGTTTTCTTCTGGATGAATAAGCCCGCCAGGCAAACCATGAATATTATTAAAATAGGGCGGAAGGTTAACTGGTATTAAACGAACATACAACATGCCATCACGGAAAGTAAAAAGAACTGTATCCGTAGCGAGAACAGCAAAACGAATCTTTGATGTTGAATTTTTAGATGTGGCTTTAGTAGTTGCCATATAGAGACATCTTATCATGTTTCAATCTTAGTGTCAATAGTACACTTATCCACATAAAAAGCCGCCACGGTGTATTGTGGCGGCGATATTGGCACTATTTCATCCTCAGGGACCAGAGGTCTCCATTGAGAATATAGGTGACCCTATCTCCCCAATTAGACAAGCTCATGTCGGTAGCAATAGTTCTGTCATCAATCTGATTAACCTGACCATTGCTCGGCACAAAGATTTTCATCTGGCCATCTTCGACAATTGTTGCACAGACACCCTTTGGCAAAATAGCCACGTTGAGTTCTGGACCATCGGCTTTCTCTTTTGAAATTCGATGCGACTTATAGTCGCCACCAAAAAACAAATCAAATTTCTGATACTCGCCCGCCCGATCAAGACAGACCACAGAAACAAACCTATTGCCTGCAGAACCGGCAACAACGCGTAAGCCATCCAACTCTGCAACCCTCACGAGGATTAAAGAGCTATCGGAAAAAGGAACAACAACAAATGTGGCACCCATAGCATCCTGCACACCACACCCATTGAACCAACGAGTGGAATTGGTCATGACACCCCAAGTCTTACCAACCGATACGATTGGCTTACCCAAGAGATGCATTTTTACTTCCGTTAAGCCATTCTCGGTAACAGCGAAGAGGCGGTTCTCATATCTAAGAACACTTCTGGCTTTCAAAGAAAGATCCAGAAGTGTTAATTTGAGACTTCCCTCTTCAACATACTGAAAAATGGTTTGCTGGTTCATTAGATCTGCAACCAGCCATCCATCATCTACTTTCACGACCTCACAAGCACGAGAACTAGCTGTGCTAATTTGGCGTTTAGTAGCGACATCAACAAGTGCTCCAGAAGCCAACAAGACAACTCCGCAATGGAAGAGTCTAACTACTGAATCGTTTGGACGGCTCAGTAGTTTCTCAAAAACCAGAACCCCACTCTTGCTTGTTGTCACTGTTCGCATAACTTTTGCAGCCAGTGGAACAGTCAGCCCAGTATCAAATGGCGATGGTGGTCTTTGCCTTTCACCTTTTTGAAATGTCGCTTCGTACCAACTGAGAAGCGGGGCAGGAATAGCAGAGAAATCTCGCACCGCGCGATTCAATCTCACACCAGAAGAGAAAACTGACGCTCCGGCTTTCATTCTCCCTTCAAGATTCCCCCGATCAAAACCATCGAGTGTCCCCTTGTAGGGATGCAGGCCGGTGTAGATTTGGAATGTCACAACTCCCCACGAGAACCAATCAGTCTTGTGATCAAACGTCTTGGCGTGCCAATCGCGAATTGATGGCATGATTACTGAAGCTGGCCAACGGCCAAGCGCCCAGGAATCAACGTCTACAACATGTGGCTCTGGCTCCGACTTGCGTCGTGATGCAAACCAATTCAATTCATTGGCATCAACGAGCAGAGCATTCTGACTGTGGGCAAAATCCACAACCTGACGCATGCGATCAACTAGAGTCGATGCATTCTGGTTTGTGAATCCTTCCTTCTGCCAAAATTCATTGGTGAACACTCGTGAAAGTGGATCACCATCAACATATGGCATATAGAAGCCGACTGGGTCACCTGCCAGAGAAAAAACAAGCCCTCTGGGAGAAACGACATATGAGTGATTGAACCCAGACAGTATTTTCAACTTGTCTGGGATGCCTTTTTGTCGCATCTCTTTTGGGTCAAGATACATCTTCACAACAGAGTCACCGACTCGATAAATCGATCCTTCGCCACCAGTGGCAATATGATCGCTCGGCCGAATCGTAACCGTACCACGACCTTCAAGAACAACTTGGGTATTCCCCCTCACGATAGCTGGGGCCATCTCAAACCTCCTCCGCCAGATCAATGACTTGTTCGATTCTTACAACAGCGAAAGAAATGTCATCAATTGGGCCTCGCCCAACCTGATGAAAATCTTTAATGCCTCGAATCATTCTCCGTTTAGCAAATTCGCCCGTAGTATTCTTGAAAGCCAAGAGCGAACTCACTGCTTCTTGCCATGAAACACCTTCGACCTGAGTTACACCGTCAGAAAAAACGGCAATAAACTCAAGTTCGGAAAGTTTTTCACGACTTAACTCCACCACAAAACCTGATCGTGCATCTTGGAATGGAATTAGGTTAATATTTTCTTCTTCTACTCTGGACGAGCACTGCTTGATAGACATAGTGGCCTCAACTACATTGCCACCATGAATCCTATCAATGAATGTGATGGCATCTGCATCATCATACGCCGGATAGAACGGAGCGTTCTTGGTCCAATCAGAACGGAACATCATTGTTTCCCCGTTGCGATAACGCAAAGCGATAACTCCGTCACCTTGAACATGGACAAAGCCACTATTCTGGTTAATGAAAATGTAGGCGCAGGTCGAAAGCATATCGACCCTATTCAACCCCAGCATTAGCTGAGTGGATTTAAGGGTCGCCTGTTGGGCACTCGCAATCAAGCGAGAATCCATGTCCGCTCGACCGACAAAAAGATGTGAGTCTTTGAGAGCCTGCAATGTTGCCAAGGCAAGCACTCGCGCACCAACATCGGTATTCCCACCAGTTGAGCATCCATCTGAAACAATGGCGTAAGCTTCTGTGCCATTCGATCCAGAAATGGAATAGTCTTGGCAGGGCTTCCCACTAGAATAATGGGCCGCCCCGATGTGGAAGTAATGGTCAGCATAAAGTTTCACGATAACCCTCCGATAAAAAATGGGGATGGCGCACGTGCCATCCCCATGCGGACCTAGATGGTCGCCGCAATGTTCTGACTCGGGCCGCCAGTGCCCAGGGATTGGGACTGGCTCGAGACAGACTGCGAAACAAACTGGGCGATTTTTGCCAGCTTGCCTTTTGTTGCATCACCGGCGTCGATGTATTTCATGCCGGTTTCGGCTTCGAACTTCTCAAGATAGCCCTTGCAAGACTGAGCGTTGATACCAATGAGCACACCAACGAGAGATTCAATCTCTTCGCCGACAAGCCCACGGTCCATCTCGTCTTTGACCATGCTGAGCGTTGCGCTTGAAGTGTTGTCGCCTCCGTCGGTAATGACGAAAACGATACCGTTGGCCAGAAAGTCCTGGCCCATCAACCTCTTGGCGTAAGCGTTGGTAGCGCCGACCGCCGAGAAGGCAGCATCGTACAGCGGAGTCCAGCCACCAGTCCGGAAATCCGGATAGGTGTTCGGGTCAATCTCCCCCAGTGGTTTGAATCCGTGAATTTCTTCGATGCTGTTCTTGAACATATCGGAGAACAACAGGACTCGCAGGAGAAGATTGTTAGAACGGGGCGACTTCTTACACGAATCGACTGCGGCGATAACGCACCGCCGCAGCTCATCCTTGAAGCCGCTCACCGAGCCACTGACATCAACCGCGATAGTCACGAGCGTGTACTCGGTCGAGGTCAGGTGATCAATACGAACCGCCGAAAACTGGAAGCCTTGCCGGCCACCAATCTTCGAGGTTTCCGTGCCGTCATTCATTCGGGGCATGATGCTCTCCTCTCTACTTCATGAAATCGACAGAGTTCGTGACGGTCATTCCCAGACGCGTCATGTCTTTGAGCCACGCACTGGCAATCGCTGGGAAGTCGACGACCCCCGGGATAGCCGGCACAGGACTCATGCAGTCTTCGAGCAGGTGGAACTTCTTGATGTGTTCCTGACCGATGTTCTTCGCGATCTGATTGACCGTGGTCAGCACGCAGTGACTGGAAGCTTCGCCGCCAACCAGAACAATGTCGGCTTCGGCCATGGTGTTCAGGAACTCCGTGTTCAAACCCGTCGAAGGGTCATCGGGGTCAGGAACTTCGGCCATGAGCGCGCCATAGTGTTCGGTCCAGGGATTCGAGCCCTTGGTCACGTAGTCGACCATGGCGAATTCCTTGTCCGACCAATGCTGAAGTGCTTCGTTCAGAACAGAGTGGACGTTGTGTCCCCATGTTCCGATGAGGCAATGCGCCGGCCAGATGCAAATCTGGTACAGACCCGATGCTTCGAGCGTCTTGGCATAGGCCAAGGCACGCGCTCGGAATTGCGGATTGCGCGTGGTCCAGATTCCGGCTTCGATGTCCGACGCCGAAATGATCGTGAACGGGTTCGGCTGTTTGCCGCGCTGGTCCATCCAGAAAACCGGATGGGCGATGTCGAGCAGACGATGGCTGTCCAACGTCACGTGGATATCGTCGAGCTTGTGCCCGATTCGATCCACGAGCTTGGCCAACCGCTTCATGTCCGCATCAGCTCCAGGAACCGGCAACGTCGCGCCGGGGATGTCGCAGAAGTCGTTCTGCGGATCAATCACCAACAAATGCACCTTGAGAACTTTGCTCATAACTACCTCTTCTTTCCTTTGTTTGATTGTTAACGAGCTGTCCGTGTCTTATTTGTACATAGTGTATTTAGTACACTATGAGGGAAGACTAGCAGACCCTTGTCTTAGTGTCAATAGTACACTTATTAACAGGGGCAGGAGAGGGGATTTAAAAAATCTTTTAGAAATAAATAAAAACTATGACATGGTTGGTTTTTCGTGGTTTTCTGGTACAATAAAGGCCATGTTATCAATCGGAATCGTGGGTTTGCCAAACGTTGGGAAGAGTACCCTCTTCAAGGCACTGACCAATAAACAAATAGATATTCAGAACTATCCTTTCACCACCATCGACCCAAATGTCGGTGTTGTTGCCGTACCCGATGAGCGTATCGACAAGTTGGCCGAATTCTCGGGGACAAAAAAGAAAGTCTTCACAACTATCGAATTTATCGACATTGCCGGCCTAGTTAAGGGCGCTTCTCAGGGCGAAGGTTTGGGTAATAAATTTTTAGCCAACATTCGTGAGGCTGATGCTATCGCCCAAGTTGTTCGTGCTTTCAACGACGACAATATTACCCACGTTCACAGTCGCGTAAATCCAGCCGAAGATATCGGAATCATAAATACTGAGCTCATTCTTGCTGACTCTGATACCGTAGCAAAGCGCATGGAAAAAACTTCTAAGCTAGCTCGTGCTGGTGATAAACTTGGTGTCCTTGAAATGGCTGGCCTTGAAAGATTCAAGAAACAACTAGATGCAGGCAATCTTCTCTATCATCTAACCTTAACGGAAGACGAGCAAAGGTTGATGAAAGAACTCAATCTCCTTACAGGTAAAAAATTCGTTTATGTTGTAAATGTTTCTGAGGACCAGCTCATTAGTCAGTGGCAGCCACCCCAAGAACTCATTGAGGCTATGGGTGGATCGCCTTACGTTATCATGTGCAACAAGCTTGAATTAACCCTCTCTGAAGTTTCTCCGGAAGAAAAAGTTGAATATTTAAAAGAATTTAATCTACCAGAATCTGGCTTAGACACTTTAATTAAAAAAGGATATTACACTCTCGGACTTTTAACTTTCCTAACCACTGGTGTTGAAGAAACTCGCGCCTGGACCGCTCACCAAGGCGACTTAATCCCTGTTGCTTCTCGTGCCATCCACACTGACTTTGAACGCCTCTTTATCCGCGCCGAAGTCATCAACTGGCAAGTCTTATTAGAAGCCGGATCATACGCCAACGCTCGCACCAAAGGCCTCGTCAAAATCGTCGGCCGAGACTACGTTATTCAAGAAGGCGACGTCGTAGATATACTCATTGGTAAATAAAAACGAGCTCGGCCGAAGCCGAGCTCTTTTTGTGTTGTTGCCATGACGCTAGGCCTTTTTGGCTTTGCGAATCCTTTTTGATCTAATGCAACTCGCCACCAACGGGATTCTGATAGACAGCCAGTCCTTGAAAATGCTCAAGGCTTCCTTCATCGGACTGGCTCGTTCCCACGAGACCGTCTCGACTGCAATGTCGCCTTCAACATTCTCAACCAAGTCTTTTAAATAGTACTGGGCCAGCGTCACGACCCTCAGCGCCCGAGTCGCTTCACAGAAAATAGTGATTCTAAAAGTCTCATTTGTTCCTCTCTGGAGAGAGTTCCTGATGAACGAGCCGGCATCCTTGATATTCTCAGGGGTGGTATAGGAACCCTCAGAGATATAGAAATACTGGCCAAGGTAGGGGCCATTCTCCATAATGTACTTAAACATCATTCCACCCTCTGACAAGTGGGGGAACTTCGCCCGTTGGGTAAACCCACCGCAGGTAATGGTGTAGAGTGGCTGATTCTCTTTCAAGAACATGATCACTCGATCCAGATACGGACGAAGCGGTGAATTCAAGTCGCAGCCATACCCACACACAATCAAAATGGTACGTTTGCCTTCCACTAACCACCTCCTCGGAATTTACTAGCAATATAATACCACGGTAATTTATACCTGTAAATACTTGACCCAGACCCCATATTTTGATACTATATTATCAATTAAATTAATACGTTTTATTCGCTCTTCAGGGTACCCATTAGCGGAAGATCTCCTTCCCTACCTGTCGGCAATCTAACGAAACAACATGTCGGATGTTCGTAGAAATTACGAGTTAGCTTTTCATATCAATCAAAACTTAGAGGAATCTAAGATTATGTCGATTGCAGATGAAATGAAGAACGAGCTAGTTAAGGGTGGTGCTACTATCAGTTTTGCAAAAGAACCAGAGCGCCAACGCTTGTCTTACGAGATCAAGCACAATGGTGGAAGTTTCTTTGGCTACATTCAGTTCAATATGCCTACTGGTAACGAGGATGACAAAGTCAGCTTGGCAGGCGTCGAGGAATACATTAAGCTTAACAATGATATTCTCCGATCTTTGATTCTCCGCCTCCCATCAGATGCTCAGAAGAGCCAAGCCTTGGAGCGCCAGTTGAAAGCCAAGGAACGACTCGAAAAGCGGGCCCAAACCACAGCCAAAGCCGCTCCAGTGGTACCTAATGAGAAGTTGGACAAAGAACTCGAAGACGTTATCGGTAAACTATAACAAACCAAAAATATGAACCTCAACAAAGTTCTCCTCATTGGTCGACTAACTCAGGACCCAGAAGCTAAAACAACCCCGAGTGGACAAAATGTTGCAACACTCAACATGGCCACTAACCGAGTTTGGAATGATGCCTCTGGCCGCAAGGAAGCTACCGAATTCCATCGTGTCGTTGCTTGGGGAAAGTTGGGAGACATTGCTTCTAACTATCTCAAGAAAGGCGCCATGGTCATGATTGAAGGTCGTTTACAAACTCGTTCCTGGGACGATAAGACATCGGGCCAGAAACGCTACATGACCGAAATCATCGCCGAGAATCTCCAGATGGGTCCTCGCGCCACTGGCGCAGGGTCTGGTTCATTTGAACCATCAGCTGGCGGATACAAACGCCCAACTGAATCAGCCAGTATGCCAGTTACTAAATCAATCGAAAGTGAAATACCAATCATTGATGAGAATGAACCTTTGAACGCCGGCGTCGAAGAAGACGAAATGGCTATCAAAGAAAAAGACTTACCATTCTAAAAAATAAATTTAAAAAATACTAAACAACATGCACTGCAAACTTTGCGAAGACAATATTGGTCACATCGACTACAAGAACACAAAATACTTGCGACCTTTTGTTACCGCTCAATTCAAAATCGGCACATCTAAGCGCAATGACCTTTGTGCCAAGCACCAGAGAATGATTGCCAACGCCATCAAACTCGCCCGCTTCATGGCCCTCATGCCATACACCAGAAACCAGACAGTTAAGTAAGTCTGGACCTTAAAACAATAAGACCCGCAACTTGGCGGGTCTTATTGTTTTAAATAATTAAAAAGCGGGCAGCTGGAGGAATCTCCAGCTGCCCGCAACTTCTGCTCAACCCCACCTGGCTTCTTTGTCGAGAGGGATGAAGTATGCCACTGACACCTTCGAGGTGAGTCGCCTCGCTCGTCCGGTATCAATGATGACTCGGTCGCCTTTCGACGGGTACCACCGATGGCTACGATCGTCGAACACATACTTATCCCCGTGGATCGTATTCGCCGCCATCTGACGCACGGTACCCCTGGTCTTGTGCTGGAATGAATCCTCATAGACCAGGCCGGTGTTGTAACCAGCCCTGAAAAGCCTCTCGTAAAAGTATTCCCGAGAGGCATCCCAGCACCATGTGGACTGCAGATCCTTCTCGCCCGCCTTGATGGCGACCATGAAAAGCGTCATTCCAGGAAGCTTTTCGAGGATGCCTCGACCCGTTGCTCGATGAGGATCAAGAACGTTCTTGAACACCAGATCGACTGCGAGCTCACAGAGGAGAGTCGTGTTGTTGCCGTCTGCCGCAACCCGAGACACGATCCGCGCCTTCTCGTCGTTCTGGATGCGAACGAAGTGTCCGAACCCCAGACAGCGAAGCGAAGTGAGGTGTTCCGCCGCCGCCTTGCAGATCTCGACCACCGATTCTTCGTCGAGACGCGTTTTGATGTTCTGTTGGTAGCGCAGAACACTGGTCGGAGCCTTGCGGGCCGCCATCAGCATGAGATCTTTCAGCGTGGCATCATCAAAGATACTGCCATCTGAATTCGTCGTGCCGAGATCAAGACCGCGCGCGAGGAAGTCGTCCAACATGTTGGAGCATCCCTCGCGAACAACAATCTTGTCCAGTCGAGCATAGATCATGCCCGCCAGATCTTCGCGAGCAATCCCCGACTCGAGTCCTGCCGCTGCCAGGCCGAGATAGGCGTAGTTGAGACCCAAGTAGGCCTCACGAACCAACTCGACGCGACGGTCAACCGGCAAAAGGGTGATGAACCCACCTGACAGCGCCGCCCGCACGAAGTGACCGACATCCAGATGATTCCTCAGAAACACCATCGGATCGATGTCGCCGACCGTAAAGACGTCGGCGTAACGAGGACGGTTATAGTTGAACAACCAGTACGTGCCGACGGAATCTCTCACCATGATCTCATCTTCCGTACGGACGGCCTGGCTGAGAAAATCAGCGGTGAGAGTTTTGGAAGCCCAACGGGCCTCCAGCTCAGCGAGCATCTTCTTCGTGGCTTCAGTCATAGATCCTCCGACGTGCCCTATTAGCACGGTGAGTTAGCGAAATCCAGGTACCGCCTGGCGCGGATCTTACGTTTTCTTGGGTTGTTAAAGAAACCAACCTTGTCTTTATATTATATCATAAAATACACCAAAAAGTCAATGGCAATTTTGTCTTAAAATCTGTATTAAAAAAGCCCGCAACACGGGTTACCATGCGGCGGGCTTGAAAGTGTGCAAGATAAATCACCAGCTAGATCATGTCGATGAGCGAGTCGATGGCCTGAGCCCCCTGGGGCTTACTGGCACCTTTCTTTGAGGTGCGCCGATCCATCTCTTCCCGAGCCCAGACAAGCAGTCTGTGCATCTCTCCGTAAATCTCAGAGGCCTCTTCAAGATCGATGAGCTCGCCTGTCCGGCTGGCACCGTCAATCTTGTCGACTTGATCTTCAAGGGTATTGAGGATGTCATCGTGATAGTTAAGGTCGTAGAGCTGGGTCAACTTCTTTTCAAAAAACTTCGGAGAGTTGCGGAAAAAAACCGCAATAATCTTCCGAACGTCAGCATTGATCTTTACCAGAATCTTGATAGCGCCCGACTCGTCGTTGTTCCTCTTGAGAGCCCCGGCCCTCTCCAGCTCTTTCTTGATTCCATCGGGCATAACGAAACCCTGAAAAGACTGAGAAAGAACCACCACCGACCTGACCATGGTCGTCGCCTCTTCTAACGTAAATTGATCAGCCATCTAAAGCCTCCGGATATAAAGCACAAAAAAAAAGCACAACTCTTGTATTATGGCGTAATAAATAAAAAAGTCAATAGATACTTATATCTTATTCTGTATTAAAAAGGCCCGCCACACGGGTCGCCGATGGCGGGCCTTTGTGTTGGCGGGCTTGTGAGACTACTTCTGCTCCATGATCTCGAGCACTTTGTCCAACATCTCTCGACGCGACCGAATCGCAGCGAGATGCCCTTCTTTCTTTCTCTCTGCTTCCTGAAGGACCTTCCGGAGGGCAAGGAGAAGATCTTCGAGAATGGCCTCTCGCCAAACAAGAGGCTGAGCCTTGAAGTTGTCCATCTCGTCCAGCGACCCGAACTCGCCGGTACGGTCGACAACAAGTCGGCAATACTCGTGGTGGGGTAGCGGCATCAACACAATAACACGATGCCCACTTGCCGTCAGCCGGTCGATGTACTTCGCAATTGGCTTAATACTGCCAACCAGCTCAGTGATCATCCGGCACGCTTGATCAACGAATGAGACCTCGTCGGGCCCCTCGAGTTCACTCAGCCTGACTTTCAGGTCTGTAGCGAAACTGTTGGTCGTAACCATTGTCAGTTCCTTCGATTTTCAATGAGCGAATTTGCTCACGGAAGCCCTATCTCAAGAGCTTCAACGTATTTATATTATAGCACAATATATGCCAAAAAGTCAATAGTAATTTTACCTTAAAATTTGTATTAAAAAAGCCAACCATACGAGATCCACATGGTTGATCGAGGATCCAAAAGAAAGGCTATTTAAAAAATAAAACGCCGCGCATTTCGCGCGGCACCTTTGACCCCCAAGGCTAGGAATCCTCTTTTACGTAGAAGGATACAAACACGTAACGCACTACCTCATCAAAGCACTCGCTCGAAGGCCGGACGACATTCCGTCGGAGAAAACCCTGGCAATGAGTCTTTCGATCTCGCGGCCAATGCTTCCCTCGTGCTCGATATTCACTGCCGCGATTGCGCAGAGCGCGTCCATCGCCTCACTTTCAATCGAGATAAAGTGGATGACCCTTTCGCCTCCACCGGCCTCGTCCAACTGTGCCTGAACTTCCTCACGACTAGAACAGCTCGTGATTGAAGCTTGGACTTCCGAACCCCCAATCGCAGAGAAGTAGATCTTCATGACCGCTCCTTGTTTGAGAAGATGATCACTCCACGCTCTAACGGGAAGGCGAAACATTCTACTTTCGGACTAATCGTCTTGGCCATCTTGCCGATCTTGGCCACGAAACCATCCAAATGGGCCGGATTCTTCTCCGCGAACCAATGGGCTTCCTCGGACCAAATCTTAACCATGTAAACGCCACAGTTAAGGAAGTTCACCGCCATCGCGAGCGGACCCATCCATACAGACGGTTCACCGTGCCGGCCAGAATCATTGATGGCAATGACAGGGTTCTCACCCTCTCGAACCATCACCGTCTGGACACCGTCACTCTGGATGAGAAGCTTACCTCTTTCGGCACCTGATGTTTTCCGCATCTTTTTTCTCCACCCGTTAAGGGCATCGTTCGCTCAGGATTGAGACGAACTAGGACTTACGCTAACCATGCTATTATACAACACAAATCCCCATTAAGTCAATAGTAAAAACAGCACCCGCTTGGGTGCTGTTTTTACTAAGATTATTCTTTCTCCTCTGCGTCCGGTGCCATAGTGACTGGAGCGACTTCTTCAGAGGCGGCGGCGGCGCGAACTTTGGTGACAATCTCGTTCATAATTTTTGGATTCTCCTTGAGGAACTGACGAGAACCTTCAATCCCCTGACCAATCTTTTCACCGTTGTAGCTGAACCAAGAACCAGCTTTAACCACGACACCATAACGAACACCGGCATTTACAACATCAGCGTATTTAGAAATACCTTCGTTGTAGAGAATGTCGAATTCGCAAGTACGGAAAGGTGGGGCAACTTTGTTTTTAACAATTTTAACTTTAGTGCGATTGCCCACAATCTTTTCACCAGATTGAATCTGGGCAGAGCGACGGATTTCAATACGAACAGAAGAATAGAATTTCAAAGCCATACCGCCAGTAGTGGTTTCTGGATTACCAAACATGACACCAATCTTCATGCGAAGCTGGTTGATAAAGATAACGGTAGTCTTTGATTTAGCAACAATAGCAGTGAGCTTACGCAAAGCGTGAGACATCAAACGAGCCTGAGTACCCATGTGCTGTTGATCCATTTCACCCTCAATTTCAGCGCGTGGAGTTAAAGCGGCAACAGAGTCGATAACGATAACATCAACGCCACCAGATTTAACCAAGGACTCAACAATGTCTAAAGCTTGTTCGCCTGTATCTGGCTGAGAAATCAAAAGCTGATCAATTTTAACGCCGATTCTTTTTGCATATTCAGGATCCAAGGCATGCTCAGCATCAACATAAGCTGCAATGCCACCCTGCTTTTGGGCTTCAGAAACAATATGCAAACAAAGAGTAGTTTTACCAGAAGATTCCGGACCATAGATTTCGATCACACGACCACGAGGAACACCGCCAACCCCCAAAGCGATATCGAGTGACAACGAACCAGTCGGAATAACATCTATATCAACCTTGCTAACTTCACCCAATCTCATGATTGAGCCCTCGCCATATTTCTCCTGTAATTCCTTGACCATCATCTCGACATTCTTGCCACGACCCTCTTGGACCTTGGCTGATGCCGACTTTTTATCTTCTTTTTCTGAGTGTTTTTTTGTTGCCATAAAAATAGATTAATTTGAGCTAATTCATCTTACAAAACGAGTATAAGAATGCAAGTTTACTTATCCCAAAAAGAACGAGCGACGCAAATGCGTCGCTCTATGGGGATGACTTTGGGTCTGAGTTGTCTTTCTTGTCGGGCGGCGCCTCAACGGTGAGCTTCCCGTCACGAACAACAAACACAGCAAGGACCTCGCAGTCCTCCTCTCGAATAACTGAGGGCTGACGATAAGAACGGCCCTGGTCATCAATCATCAGCATTCGCTGAAACTGTCGAAAAGCACGATGAGGATCTGACATTTTCACTATCCTTTCGCGTTCATGATAGTGGATAGATCGGTAGAGGTCATGATTTCACTCCGCCGAATTTTTTCAACTTCTTCCTTGCACAACTTTCGAATCTTCACAACGAAGACTCGACGTCGCTGGCAGTGGCAACATTCACAACCAGACTCAAATCCTGCATGGATAAGCAATGGCATGCCACACTCAACCTTTCTGTTAATAATGAGCTACTAGAATAATACATCACCAAACAAAAATCACAAGACTAAATAAACCCGCCAGAAGAGCGGGTTTATTATTGGTCGAGAATGAGATTTTGATTCAGCGGACTAAACCTCGTCTTGTTCAGCCTCCGGAGTGTCGGCACTTATCGCAGTAGCACTTGGAACGGCCATTGAAGCAGAGGCGATGCCGGCATGAGCCATATCATCATCGTTATTGTTCTTTACGTAAACCTCACGAGGCTTGGCACCGTCCCCAGGCCCGATAATACCCTTGTCTTCAAGAATATCGAGTAAGCGGGCAGCTCGGGCATAACCTACACGTAGGCGGCGTTGTAGCAACGATGCGGAGGCTTTACCGGCTTCCATGACCACAGCTTTGGCTTCTGGGTACATATCATCTTCGGTGTCGTTATCCCCCTCGGCATATCCAGCAGCAACAGGAGCATTGAAATCAACCTGGAGTGACTGTTCGTTGCTGATTTCCAATTGATCGCCTTGATCTTTAATAAATTTAACAACATCATGGACTTCTTGTTCGGTAACCAGCGCTCCCTGAACACGACGTGGTTGAGCGCTATCAGAAGACAAGAAGAGCATATCGCCCTTACCTAACAACTTTTCAGCGCCTGGCATATCCAAAATTGTACGAGAGTCGATCTGACTTGGTACAGCCAAAGCAATACGAGTAGCAACATTGGCCTTAATCAAACCAGTAATAACTTCAACGGATGGGCGCTGAGTAGAAAGAATCAAGTGAATACCAACAGCGCGAGACATTTGAGCCAAGCGAACGATTGAAGCTTCAACGTCACGACCATAAGTGGCCATCAAATCAGCCAACTCGTCGATAACAATAACGATCGCAGGCATGATTGGCTCACCTTTGTCAGTCATCTTGGCGTTGAAGGAGAACATGTCTTTGGAACCAACCTTGGCCAACTGTTCGTAGCGTCGATCCATCTCGCCTATCGCCCATTTCAAAGCACCAATAACTTTTTTGTTGTCAGTGATAACTGGGGTAATCAAATGCGGGATATCATTGTACAAAGTTAACTCAACGCGCTTAGGGTCGACGAGAATTAACTTCAAAGCATTTGGGGAATGCTTGTACAGCAAGGAAAGAATGATTGCGTTGATGGCAACAGATTTACCGGTGCCAGTCGCGCCGGCAACTAGCAAGTGGGGCATCTTTTCTAAACCAGCAAAAATTGGCGTGCCGGAAACGTCGCGACCCAAAGCAAGCGGCAAGAAGTATTTAGACTTCTTGAACTCTTCGCTATCAAACATGTTATGCAAACCAACGATAGCAACTTTCTTGTTTGGAACTTCGATACCAACCAAAGACTTACCAGGAATTGGCGCTTCGATACGGATAGGATGAGCAGCAAGAGCCAAAGATAAGTCAGGGTTCAAGGCACCAATACGTGACAACTTAACACCTACAGCGGGACGCAAAGTAAACTGTGTAACGGTCGGCCCGATTGCAACTTCGCCCATCTCCACATCGATACCGAAGTTAGACAAAGTGCGCTTGATAATCGTGGCGCTAGCATTAATGTCACCAGTGACAGCTTCTTCTTGGTCCTCGTTTAACAAATCAAATGGAGGTAAGGCCCACTTGCCGAGCTTAAGATTCTTGATAACAAATTCCTTATCACTCATTGGCTCTGCTTTAGCTGGCTTTGCACTAATAGCCGTAACAGATGGTTTGAATTCTGGTTTTTTCTGGTCAACAATTTCGTTGCCTTTCTTCACAACAACATCAGTTGATTCAACAACTTCTTCTTTCTTGGCAAACAAATCACTTATCGAAATATTTAAAGATATTAAAACGGCAATCATACTCAAGGCAATCAAAACAATTGTTGAGGCAGTGAAACCAACTGAGGCTAACAATGGGTAGCCAAGAATGACACCAAGATAACCGCCCTGGACTACCCGAGCGTGGGTATCGCCTCCACCAAAAATATAAAATAGGCCCAGGAAAGTAAGAATAAATAAAACTGTCCCAAAAACCGCACTAGTATAAACCTTACGCGAAAGAGACTTCACAAAAGATACTCCCAAAAATATAAAGGCTACTGGAATAATAAAAAAACCCCAGCCAAAAAGGGAACGTGAAGTAATATTAAATAATTCTCCTGCCTTACCTGCCTTACCCACAAAACTTAATAAGCTCAAAAGGGCCAAGCTAAAACTGGCAATGCCCCAAATACTGTTTCTGGTTTCTTGTCCCAAATCAAAAGTCGATACCTTTTCTTCCTTTGGTGGTCGGCCTCGTCTCTTGGGCTTATCATCTTCTTCCTCGATTTCCTTATTCTTCGGTGGTCGTCCCATATCCCTATATTATCTCTAATCTGCCGATAAAAACAAGTTGATTATTCACTTTATAAAAAATTAAAAACGGCGCTCTCTCGTAAGAGAACGCCGGTCTCGGAAGTGGCAATACTGTTCGTGGGAGTTTGTTTGCGGCCATCCCTTTCAGGATCTCCCGGGCGCGGTCACCCATGGCCTACTCTTTGCGTCGAGACTTCCGGCTCAACGACTTGGTTCACCTACGCATGATCTTCGACCTCCACGGTCAGCCCCTCGGGGCGGTTGTGTGGACCCGGGCGGACTTTATTTCGTATCCACCCTCTGTTGAATTTTAGGCCTTACGCGGGACCTGCCCGCTTGGTTGTGCCATATTCAGTTTAGTCGCCGAACTTCTAGTTGCGCTGACGCGAGTTGACCGGCATCGCCATCGCGGCGATTCCGTGCCAACGCTTCAGCGTCGCCGGCTTCTTGGTCTGCGAGCTCTTGAGCACCGCGGCAGCGCGCTCGGCGATTTCCTTCTTCGTGGCACCCCAGGTGCCATCGGCGGAAACGGTGACGCCAATCGCCTTGACGACGGCGGTCACCTGTGACTTGTCCTTGGCCTTCAACGCATCGAACATGCTGGTCATGACTGTCTCCTGGTTGTAAACGGCCCACTGCGGGCCTAACTTCTTGGGCCATCCGCCTTAATGCGGATCTCAGCCTCATGTATGTATTATACTCCCATTTTAGGTATTTGTCAATAGCCCTTAAAATAAGTCTTATTTTAATCAAAAACCACCCCGAGGGGTGGTTTTTGATTGTTTGAGAGAACTACTCCATCGACTGGAAGCCTGTTCCGGCTGGGATCAAGCGACCGATGATGACGTTTTCCTTCAAACCACGGAGATGATCTTCTTTGCCCATGAGTGCACTTTCGATAAGGACCGGAGCGGTCATCTGGAAAGATGCAGCGGACAAGAAACTGTCAGTTGAGAGAGATACCTTGGAGATACCCATTAACAACTGTTCGTAAGTAGCTTCCTGTTTCTTGTTAGCTTTAGCCTTTTCATTTTCAGTAAAGACTTTGCGCTTTTCAACAACAGATTCAGCCAAAAGTTCAGTCTCACCTGGATCAAGAACTTTCACACGAGAGAACATCTGTTTAGTGATGAGCTCGACGTGCTTGTCGTTGACACTGTCTCCAGTTGGAGAGTAGATGCCGTGGACTTCACGAACGATGTAGCGGGTAACCAAGTCGATATCGTTAGTGGTTTCGAACAATTCACGAAGGTCAACGTTACCTTCACTCAATTGCTGACCAATACCGACCAAGTCACCGACACCAACCATTACTGGAATATTTGGAGTTAAGACGTACTCTCTCTTCTCGCCGGTCATTGCAACTTCGATAACCATGACACGAGTCTTGGCACGTTCTTCGATGGCGATGACTTTGCCATCAACATCAGAGATAACGGCTTTGAATGAAGGAGAACGAGCTTCAAAAATTTCAACGATACGTGGGAGACCCATAGTGATGTCTGCGCCGCCAGCACCTGCAACACCTCCGGTATGGAAGGTTCTCATGGTCAACTGGGTACCAGGTTCACCGATAGCCTGAGCAGTAACGATACCGACAGCTTCACCCATGTTAACTAATTCGTTCTTGGATAAGTCGTAACCGTAACACAAACGGCAGATACCATTGATGGACTTACATTTAACAACGGATCGGATGCGAATAGTTGGAAGCTTAAGTTCGTCGATCTTCTTTGAAGTGTCTTTGTCGACGATTTTGCCTTTCTTGGCCACAACAGTGCCGTCAGCGGCAACAATATCATCCATGATGACACGACCCTTGATGCGTCGAGCCAAAGATTCACCACTAAACTTAGAGTCTTCAGCGTAGAGAGTAAGACCTTCTTTGTCTTTGCAGTCTTCTTCGAGAATAACAACATCCTGAGCAACATCAACCAAACGGCGGGTAAGATAGCCGGCTTCGGCAGTCTTCAAGGCAGTATCTACGAGACCCTTACGAGCACCGTGAGTAGAGATGAAGTATTCCAAAGGTTGCATACCTTCCTTGAGTGAGTTCTTAACTGGCAATTCCATCAATTCACCAGAAGGGTTAACCACGATACCGCGCATACCCATGAGCTGGTCGAGAACTGACCAAGAACCACGAGAGTTAGAATCAACCAACATGAAAGCTGAGTCACTTGGCTTAAGCTGTTTCTTCACGAGAACAGACAATTGAGCCTTAGCATCAGTCCAAATTTCGATAGCTTTGGTTTTGCGTTCGTGTTCGGTTAACAAACCACTGTCATATGAAGCACGATTATCTTCAATAAGCTTGTCAGCGGCAGCGATGATACCTGGCTTCTCTGATGGTAAGTGCAAGTCAGCGAGAGTCCATGAGACACCAGACTGAGTAGCATAGGAGAAACCAAGCTGAGTAATATTGTTTAAGAATTTAACAGTAACAGCTTCACCACGTTCATCCCAGATATCCAACTCGATACGCTTAAGTTCGCCTTTGGTCATCTTGGCATTAACGAATGGGTGACCTTCTGGTAAAGCTTTGTTGAAGATAATTCTACCAATACTGGTTTCAAATAATTCCAACTTGTCTTTGACGGCTGGGTTTGGAACTTTGATCTTGGCTTGAATGTTAACGATGTCATTTTCGTAGGCCAACAAAGCATCTTCAACTGAGTAGAAGACTTTGCCTTCACCCTTAGCGCCTTCAGCGATAACAGTTAGGTAGTAGCAGCCCAAAACGATATCGTTCTTAGCAGCAGCAACAGGTTCGCCGGTAGCTGGTTTCAAAATAGCATGACTGGCCAACATCAAGTCGCGAGCTTCACGTTGAGCTTCTTCGGTCAAAGGCAAGTGAACAGCCATCTGGTCACCGTCGAAGTCGGCGTTGAAAGCGATAGTTGGAAGGGCTGGGATTTTAACGGCCTTACCTTCAATCAAACTTGGCTTGAAAGCCTGAACAGACAAACGGTGCAATGTAGGAGCGCGGTTGAGCAAGACTAATTTATTAGTCATAGCTTCTTCCAAAGCGGCCCAGACATCAGGAGTTTCCTGTTCGATTAAACGACTGGCGGATTTAATGTTGTGAGCTAATTCCTTGCGGATCAAAATACCAATAACGAAAGGCTTGAATAATTCCAAGGCCATACGCTTTGGCAAACCGCACTGATCGATTTCCATTTCTGGACCAACAACGATTACGGAACGAGCTGAGTAGTCAACGCGCTTACCGAGCAAGTTTTGTCGGAAACGACCTTGCTTACCCTTGAGCATGTCAGCCAAAGATTTCAAAGCTCTCTTTTGACCAGTTGAAGCAGCGGTGGCAGACTGACTGCGCTTCATTGAGTTATCAATGAGTGAGTCAACAGCTTCCTGTAACATGCGCTTTTCGTTCTTAGTGATAACCTCAGGAGCTTTTAATTCCAAAAGGTGTTTCAAACGGTTGTTGCGGTTGATAACACGGCGATATAAATCGTTTAAGTCGGAAGTAGCAAAGCGTCCTCCATCTAACGGAACCATTGGGCGCAAAGCTGGTGGGATAACTGGCAAGATACTGATGATCATCCATTCTGGACGAATACCAGCATTCTTCATCCCACGGATGAATCGCAAGCGGCGAGACATCTTACGGAATTCAAGAGGATTCTTTTCGTTCTTAATCTCCCCTTCTAAGTTAGGGATTAAAGTATCAAAATTTAATTCTTCTAAGAGTTTCTTGATTGCATCAGCACCGATTCCAGCTTCGAAGACTTCACCGTACTTCAAAGACAAGTCGCGGAAATCTAATTCGGAAACAACTTGGTACTTAAGCAAATTGCGGAGACTATTCTTTTCGCGTTCTTTTAATTCTTTGAGAGCTTCTTCCTCTTCGGCATTCTTAACATTCTTAACTTTAGATTTGAATTCGTTCTCAATACGGCGCATAGCTTCCGCTTTGAGCTCTTCGTTAACTTTCATAACGATGTAGCTAGCGAAATAGACAACCTTTTCGAGTTCAGGCAAAGAAACGCCCAAGATGGCAGCAACCTTTGAAGGAACGCCACGGAGGAACCAAATATGAGCTACCGGAGCAGCCAACTTGATGTGACCCATGCGTTCACGACGAACGATAGCGCGAGTAACTTCGACACCGCAGCGATCGCAGATGATTCCCTTATAGCGGATTCTCTTGTACTTACCGCAGTAACATTCCCAGTCTTTAGTAGGACCGAAGATGGCTTCCGAAAACAAACCTTCACGTTCAGGTTTCTGAGTTCGGTAGTTAATAGTTTCTGGCTTGGTGACTTCACCGTACGACCATGACAAAATATCCTCTGGTGACGCGACTTTGAGTTTTATTGATGCGAGATCCATAGATTTATTTTATTTTTCCATTAACTCGACATTCAATGCCAAGCCTTTAATTTCGGATAACAATACTTTAAATGATTCTGGTAAGTGTGGTGCTTTGATCTCTTCGCCATTAACAATCGATTCGTAAGTCTTAGCACGGCCCAAAACATCGTCTGACTTGATGGTCAACATTTCCTGCAATGTATGTGCAGCACCATAACCTTCAAGAGCCCATACTTCCATTTCTCCAAAACGCTGACCTCCGAATTGAGCTTTACCGCCCAATGGCTGTTGAGTGATTAATGAGTACGGCCCGATAGAACGCATGTGGAGCTTGTCTTCCACCATGTGAATCAGTTTCAAGAAGTAAGTAACACCAACATGAACAGGCTTGGAGTATGGTAAACCAGTCTTACCGTCATAGAGTTGCTGGCGACCATCAACGGGGAAACCGGCTTTCTTTAATTCTTCTATAATAACTTCGTTACTTGGACCAGCCATTGAAGGGGTCGAAGCTTTGTAGCCCAACTTCTTAGCAGCTAAGCCAAGGTGAGATTCCATGATTTGACCAATGTTCATACGAGAAATAACACCGAGGGGAGAGAGAACGATATCGACTGGTGTACCATCGGCCAAGAAAGGCATGTCCTCCTGAGGCAAGATAACAGAGATAACACCCTTGTTACCGTGACGACCGGCAAGCTTGTCACCGACCTGAATCTTACGGAGCTGAGCAACAGAAACTTCGATGCGCTTAATAACACCAACATCGAGCTTGTCACCTTCTTCGCGGGTGAACGTCTTAATATCGACGACACGACCCTGGCGGCCATATTCGAGGCGCATAGAAGAATCCTTAACGTCGCGAGACTTGTCACCGAAGATAGCACGGAGCAATCTTTCTTCAGCGGTTAAGTCAGATTCACCTTTTGGAGAAATCTTACCGACGAGAATGTCTTGAGAGTGAACTTCAGCACCAACACGGACAACGCCGTCTGGGTCTAAGTCGTTCAAACGCTCCATGGCTACGTTTGGAATATCGTAAGTTGTGAGTTCTGGCCCGAGCTTAGTATCGCGAACGTCCATTGCGTAATCTTCAACGTGAATAGATGAAAGGACGTCTTCTTTGACTAAGCGGTCAGAAAGAATGATAGCGTCTTCGAAGTTAGCGCCTTTGAATGACATGTAAGCCACCAAAAGGTTTTTACCCAAAGCCAATTCCCCACCATCGGTTGATGGACCATCAGCGAGGACATCGCCCTTCTTAACCTTCTGATCTTTCTGAACGATTGGGCGCTGGTTTAAAGCAGTAAATTTATTTGAACGTTGGAATTTGAGAAGCTTGAATTCGTATTCTTTTCCTTTTTCAGTTTCAAGAACAATCTTTCCAGAATCAACTTTAGTGATGGTGCCGGCTTCAGGAGCGATAACCAACATGCCTGAGTCACGAGCAACCTTGGCTTCCATACCAGTACCAACATAAGGAGCTTCTGGGGTAATCAAAGGAACGGCCTGCTTCTGCATGTTCGTTCCCATGAGCGCGCGGTTAGCATCATCGTTTTCCAAGAAAGGAATCAAGGTTGTAGCAACAGAGAACTGTTGTTTTGGAGAAACGTCGATGTAATCGATTTCTTCAGCGGTAGCAGTGTTGGCTTCACCTTTAATACGAACTGGGATTTTATCACCAACGAGCTTGCCAGATTTATCGACGACAGCACCGGCTTGAGCGATAACATAGCGCTCTTCTTCGGTGGCATCCATATAGATAACTTCTTCAGTGATCTTAGCGTCTTTAACTTTAATATAAGGAGTCAAAATGAATCCCAATGGAGAAATCTTGGAATACATGGCCAAGTGGCCAACTAGACCAATGTTGGCACCTTCTGGGGTAGCAATAGGACAAATACGACCGTAGTGAGAAGGGTGAACGTCGCGAACTTCGAAACTGGCGCGTTCACGAGTTAAGCCACCCGGCCCGAGTGCGGTTAAACGACGTTTGTGCTCAAGTTCGGATAAAGGATTTTCTTGATCCATGAATTGAGACAGCTGGCCAGAAGCAAAGAATTCTTTCAAAGCTGCGACGAATGGTCTGGCATTGATAAGCTGAGATGGCAAAACTGTAGCGACATCAGAAGTCGACATACGGTCTTTAATATTGCGCTCCATTCTAGAGAAAGCGACTCGCAAACGATCCTGGAGTAATTCACCCAATGTTTTAACACGGCGATTACCCAAGTGGTCGATATTGTCTGGCTTGGATTGAGGATCGTTGTTTAAGCGGATGATTTCCTTGAGGATCAAGACGACGTCTTCAACACGAAGAACGCGATTCTTGGCATCGTCATAGTTAACATCCTGGTTGAAGCGTTGATTCAATCGGAAACGACCGACTTTAGACAAGTCATAACGAGATGAATTAGTGAACAAATTCATGATCATCTGCTTGGCATTGTCTGGGGTAGCAGGATCACCTGGGCGGACACGCTTGTAGAGCTCAATGAAACCTTCGTCTTCATTTGAAGATGGATCTTGGAGAATAGTGGCCAAGATATACTTCATATTTGGATCAGTATCAACGTCAGCAAAAGTCTTTTTAATATCTTCGTCCTTGGACAAACCTAAAGCACGCAACAAGGCAGTTGCGGCAACTTTTCTCTTTCTATCAATACGGACAGAGATAACACCGTTGTATTCAGTTTCGAATTCAAGCCAAGCACCACGGGCTGGGATTAATTTGGCACCAAAAAATCGCTGATGGCGACTAGATCGAGACATAGAGAACAAGGCACCAGGGCTACGGATCAATTGTGAGATAACAACACGTTCAACTCCATTAATAATGAAGGTGCCGCGCGGGGTCATCAATGGAAAATCAGCGATAAACAATTCTTGTTCGCGATATTGCCCAGTTCTCTTGTTTTGTAGACCAACTTTTACTTTAAGAGGAGCTTCATATGAAGTATTCTTCTCGATTGCAGTGCGTTCATTGTACTTTGGCTCTTCAAGTTTATAATCAGAAAAACTCAACTGTAATTCTTTGCCAGTCCAGTCTTCGATTGGAGAAACTTCTGAGAGGAGTTCCTTGAAACCAATATCCAAAAACCACTTATATGAATCTAACTGAACCTGTACTAAATTTGGTGCTTCAAACTGATCGACACCAAATTTTGAAAATAGTTTTCTGGACATACAATCAATGTTAACCGACACCCATGTGCCAGCCGGTTATTATCACCCAACGTCTAGCGCCTCCCAACAAACGATGCTAAAACCACACACAATTATATATGTTGTGCGTGGTTTTCTATTCGTTTATTATTTTTTGGGATGCGTCCAGGACAATTTGGGCGAATTGTTAGCTATTGAGTACTCATTGGGAAACCTGTGAAGACTCAATAACCCGCAATTTACTTAATTTTTAGGGCCTCTGCGACCGTTTTTGCTATAAGGAACGACATACTGGACTCATCCTCGAAACCCTCGAGAACCACCTCTAAAGATGACACTCTTGTTATTCTATTCCTTTTTAAAAGTTTGTCAATAGAAGTTACCAACACCGTATCAAAATGAATGTCAATGGCAATAATCAACAAGTCCAATAACTGCCCATTCTCAATTATGCACAAGTCAATAGTCTCCCTATTTTTTTTAATAATTTTAAGATTCATCGTGATTAACCGTAGCGCCTAATACTCTGCAATGTACCCAACCCAATCAACAAAGACCAGAGACTACTCCCCCCATAACTAATAAAGGGGAAAGGAATACCCGTTACAGGCATCAGCCCCAAATCAACGCCCGAGCCAATTACTGCATGAGTGGCAATAATGATAGCTATCCCCACAGCGAACAATCTACCAAAATTTGAAGTCGCGCGAGAAGCAATTTTCATTATCCGGGATATTAAAAATACTATTGCCCCCAAAACCGCCCCAATACCAACCAAACCAAACTGATCAGCCGTTGATGCAAAAATAAAATCATTGTAAGGCTCCGGCAAAAATCCATTAGTTGTCTGAGGACCCTTCCCCCAACCGCTTCCAAACAAATGACCAGCTCCGATAGCAATCTTAGATTGAATTAAATTATAACCACTGCCATGCGGGTCGCTGCCGGGATTCAAAAAAGATACCACGCGTACCTTTTGATAAGGTTTCAAAGCAAAAGACCATCCGACCGTACCCACAATCAACAAAAGCACAGCCAAAACAAAAAGTTGCTTACGATTTAAACCAATGGCCACCAACATGCCTATCCAAATAAAAAACATAATTATTGCTGACCCAAGATCGGGCTGAATCAATGTAATACCAATTGGAATCATGCAATAAAGGCCAGATACAATAATATGCCTATAGTCGTTAATGTGAATATGGCGCTGGGAAAAATACTTGGCCATGAAGACGACTAGGACCAACTTAACAAACTCGGCTGGTTCAAAAGTTAATCCTCCGAGAGAAATCCAAGCTCGCACTCCTCGAATTGAAACAAAGAAGAATGGCATCAACAAAAGAATCACAGAAACAACATAGAGAGCAAAAACAGCTACTGAATTATTTTTTAAATAACGATAATTAAAAAAAGACAAGATCGCCATCATCAATACTCCAAAAATAACAAAAGCGACCTGCTTCCAAAAATAAGGATTCTGTGTGCCACCAATACCATATATATCAACCAAGCTAAACAAACACAGCGCCACAACTGTGGCGAAAAGTGGTCGATCAATACCAGAAAAGTATTGATTAATAATACTGCTGAAACTTTTCTTGAGTTCCATTTCTTTTTATGAAATTAGAATTATTAAATACATTGGTGTTAATTTCTGTTTTTACACGAGAACCAGCCGGCAAGACAAATGGCCAAACAACCTTAATGGAACGCTCGGTTTTTGCCAAAAAAGTCTGGAAGTTTGTTCTATTTGTCGCAATAATAGATCCCGAACTATCGGTCACCACAATGTCGACATCAATCGTATCAAAATCAAAATTGGTATTATTTGTAATTACTGCCTGATAGGTGGTCTGACTGGAATCAAAAGTGGTTGCCTCTCTTCCCACGTTAAAAGTTATATCTGAGGCTGTAGTAGTTTTTATCCAATCGACACTTTTAATCTGCAGCTGGGCCGAAGAACCATCGGGAATATTTTTCAAAGAAGTCTGGACAATATATTTTGTTTGACCGGGAAGAATATAAAAAGATGATGTCTGGCGAGAAATTTCTTTTCCAGAATAATCCAACACTACCAAATCATAATCAGTCACATCAGTACCATAATCCACGTTGGGATTATAAACCAAAGCCGCCAAATCATAATCCCCAATTGCTGTTTTAAATAATTGCACATCTTGAACTTCCAAAGCCTGAATTGGAGAAGAACAAGCGACACCACAAGCCACCGTGCCACAATCCACTCTTTCTTCTTGCCCATTTTTAATCCCATCGTTACAGGTTGGTCTATTTTTAAAATACAAATTTCCACCCACAACCAAAACAACTATCAGGATATAAATACTGCCTATAATTAACTGCTTTTGAGTTCGCGGAAGCATAAAATCATTATACATTTCTCACAAAAAAACGAAAGGAGCGACCCAAATCGCTCCTTTCGGAGTAAAACAAAAGCATTAGTCTGGCGGCTACCTACTTTCGCTGGATGAGTCCAACTATCATGGGCCTTAAGGGATTTCACTTCTGAGTTCGGGATGGGATCAGGTGGGACACCCTTAGCATAGCCACCAAGCTAATGCTTTTGTTTCTGGCTGAATTATATTAGTTAGAAGGAGAAAGGTCTATTGTTGCATTGAGTCATGTTGAAAGAAAAATTCAATCAAACGATTACTCAAAATTATGACTGTTTAGTAGCTCTTGGCTGAGCACCTCGCGGTGCGTACACCTAAGCCCTATCAACCTCGTAATCTACAAGGAGTCTAAGAAATCTAATCTTGGGGCCCGTTTCGTACTTATATGCTTTCAGTACTTATCGGCACCGAACATAGCTACCCAGCGCTGCTCTTGGCAGAACAGCTGGCAGACCAGAGGTTCGTTCATCTCGGTCCTCTCGTACTAGAGACAACCCCCCTCAAATTTCAACGCCCGCACCAGATATGGACCAACCTGTCTCACGACGGTTTGAACCCAGCTCGCGTACCCTTTTAATTGGCGAACAGCCAAACCCTTGGGGCCTTCTTCAGTCCCAGGATAGGGCGAGCCGACATCGAGGTGCCGAACACTGCCGTCGCTGTGAACGCTCGGGCAGTACTAGCCTGTTATCCCCGGAGTAGCTTTTATTTGTTGATCTTCGCCCCTCCTACGAGGTAGCGTCGGTTCACTAAGTTCTGCTTTCGCATCTGCGCGACACATCCGTCTTGCAGTTAAGCTGGCTTTTGCCTTTACGCTATCGTTCCGATGTCCATCCGGAACTAGCCAACCTTGATAAACGCCTCCATTACTCTTTAGGAGGCAAGTGCCCCACTTAAACTGCCTGCCAGGCACTGTCTCGATAACACCCTAACAAGGTGTAACAAATAAAAATCTAAAATCACTCCAACTAAATTAGTACAATAATGCACTATTTAGTATTACCAGAGTTCACTTTAGCTTTTTATGTTTCACCCTCTTAGGGTGCTACCGGTTAGAGCTACAAATCGTTAAAATGGGTGTTTCATTGGCGGATCCATCGGGCCCGAGAGCACGACTTCAAATCCTCCCCACTACGCTACGTATAACAACTCGTAGACCAATACCAAGCTGCAGTGAAGCTTCCGGGGTCTTTCCGTCTAGGTGCGGGTAGTCGGCATCTTTACCGACATTGCATTTTCACCGAGCTATTGGCTGAGACAGTCCCCCAGTCGTTCCGCTATTCATGCGCGTGGGAACTTACCCCACAAGGTATTTCGCTACTTTTAGACAGTTATAGTTACTGCCGTCGTTCACCGGCGCTTCGGGCCTCCCCAGTACATCTTGCGACATACCAGTTCAACCGTTAACGTTCCGGCACCGGACAAGCGTCACCCCGTATACATCGCCTTGCGGCTTAGCACGGAGTTGTGTTTTTGATAAACAGTCGCCAGGGGTTCTTTCGCTGCGGCCCCCATCATCTTGCGATGAAAAGGGCAGGCCTTATACCGAAGGTACGGCCGCTTTTTTGCCGAGTTCCTTAGCCAATAATCACTCGTTCGCCTTAGTACACTGATACTAGTCCACCTGTGTCGGTTTTGCGGTACGTTTCCAATGTTGATAATCTTAGAAGTTTTTCTTGGAAGCGTGCTCAGTTGAATTTCGTCTTGCGACAATTCGTAAGGCGCTCGGATGTGTCTTGCGACTGGACGTGGATTTTCCTGCGTCCCACCCTCACGCTATACCCGTTAAATCCGATTATACGGTCAACCTACAACTCTCCGTCACTCCTTCGATCAACACTGGAGGGCCAGAATATTAACTGGCTGTCCATTATGATCGGTGGCCCTAAAGCCACCTTACACTTAGGCACGCCTAACCCTCCGATGATTGCCATCGCGGAGGAAACCTTGGACTTACGGCGGTGATGGTTTTCACATCACATGCGGTTACTCATCCCAACATTCTCCCTTCTCAACGCTCCAGCAAACTTCACAGTTCACCTTCACAGCAGTTGAGAATGCTCCCCTACCACTCGTACAAGTAAATGTACGAATCCACAATTTCGGTATTATGCTTAGCCCCTATACATTTTCGGCGCACATTGCCTCTCCGTCTTGCGACGGAATCGAGTAGTGAGCTATTACGCACTCTTTAAAGGATGGCTGCTTCTAAGCCAACCTCCTACCTGTCTAAGGCAACGAACTTCCTTTTCACTTAGCATAAATTTTGGGACCTTAATTTGTGATCTGGGCTGTTTCCCTTGCGTACACGAAGCTTAGCCCTCGCGTACTCACTGGCATAGATTTCATGAAGGTATTCGGAGTTTATTTGGTAGGCCTACCATTGCTGGCACGGCTAACCAATTAGTGCTCTACCCCCTTCATTACTCCATACCGCTGTCCCTAAAGACATTTCGGGGAGAACCAGCTATTACCAAGCTCGATAAGCTTTTCACTTCTAACCACAAGTCATCCGATGACATTGAGCGATCAAACGGTTCGGGCCTCCACTTATCTTTCGATAAGCTTCACCCTGCTCATGGTTAGCTCGCCTGGCTTCGGGTCTTACCTATACCGCATAAAGACATTTCACCTATAAGCCCTAAAGCTTGTAGGTGAAAGTTCTTAAACGCGCTATTAACACTCGGTTTCCCTGTCCATACGTCCCAGTGGAACTTATAGTGCGGTGTAAGTAAACTCGTCGGGTCATTCTTCAATAGGCACACCGTTACCCGACGTCTTGCGACGGCAGGCTCCGGCTCTTTGTAGGCACACGGTTTCAGTTTCTATTTCACTCCCCTCGCCGGGGTTCTTTTCGCCTTTCCCTCACGGTACTGGTTCACTATCGATCACGAATAGTATTTAGCCTTATCCAGTAGTATGGACAAATTCACCCCGGACATTCTTATCCTGGGCTACTCAGGTAACAATACAGAAGTTCGTTTGGTTTCGGATACAGGACTGTCACCTGCTATGGTCGGCTGTTCCAAGGCCGTTCTCCTACCGCACGAATTTTTAACTTCTTATGAAGTTTTAACTCCACGCACGATGTGTCTGCGCGAAGTTAAAATTTCAAGTGTACTATCCCTATTACCCCACCCTCATTTTAGTAAACTAATTTGAAAATGGTTTAGGCTGTGCCGCTTTCGCTCGCCGCTACTCACGGTATCTAATTCTATTTATTTTCCTTTGGGTACTGAGATGTTTCACTTCCCCAAGTATGCTTCCTGCTTGCGCAGAATAATCATGGTTCACATGATTGGGTTGCCCCATTCGGACATCTCCGGGTCATAGCTTGCTCGACAGCTCACCGAAGCTTTTCGCAGTCACGCAACGTCCTTCATAGCCTATTCGTGTCAAGGCATCCTCCGTGCGCCCTTTAATGTGGTCATTTTGCTTGACCTTTGAGTAATCGCTTGATTGATGTTTCCTTTATCTTCCAAAGTTCTAAGGAAATAAAACTTGGAAGAACTAACTAACTTAATGCAATATCTTTTAGATACTTTCTTACCCTCTAACTAATATAATTTTTAAGTTGCATTCCATTAGCAGCCAGCGAAGAGTTTCCTTGAAACCTATCGTCGAACGCCAATCTATTTTTTAAAAAAATTACCGCTTTCTAGCGGCAGACCTAAGCGCATCAATATGCTAGGTTTTTAGCCGCGTTTACCTCTTAGTTGTAACGTAGTTAACATAGAATATTTCAGTAATGTTAGTATAGCAAACTAGCCCTCATAGAGTCAATAGCCCCTAGGGGGCTGGGTCAAAAGCCTCTAAGGAATGGGCTAATTTGTCCACTTCTTCCCAACCAGCCTTAGAATCAAAGTTGTATCTCGCAGGCAAAGCAATTACATATTTTGAATTCTGCCCCAAAATACTTGGCGGGATTGGTGCTGCCCCAACCGATATGTTGTCATCGGAAACTTTGTCATTAGTTACTCTTCTCCATTCATCCAATGTAAAAATCATTACTGGCAAATCTTCCCTCATGCTAGATGTCGCCCACTGAGGATGACGGAGTATTATCTTCGGACCACGAATCGTCTTATTGTTATCATTCAAATATGCACCCTCCCACTGACTATTTAAAACCGTGTATCCCTTCCAAGCACTGGTTAATGGAATTGAAAATCCATACTGATTATTTTTATAGATAATAGAACTCGCTGAATCTTTTGATTTAAATGTGGTCAACATCTGATCAAAAATTTTGTCTTCTTGCTCAGGAGTCATAACACCTGGCAAAGCTAATATTTTTTTATAGTCCGTAATCAATGGTGTTCTCTCGGGATTGAAAGGTCTCTTGATGACAAGGGTGTGATTAGCATCTATTGAAAAATAATATGTGTCGACACCACAGCCTTCTGCCCCCATCCTGAATCTGTAGCCACTCAAACCACCAGATGAATATGTATCGACGAAACCAGGCGACAATTTAAACTGACCATTTTCAAAAATATCTTTGGGGTAAAAATAATCTTTGGCCACACTTGAGCCCATGTCTCCATTAAACATTTTCCATGCAGAATTAAAATCAACCACTTGAGTTAATGGCTGACTATCCCCTTTCATGTCGCAAGTATCTGAGTGTTGATATGGAACACCATGAGTAATTCTCGCACCATCAACATTCTCCTGAATCAAAAAATTATTAGGATACTTAAACTCAAACCCATACTGTGTATTCACATACGTCTTCCAGCCTGCCGTCTCATCAGCCCCTAATGTTGGTGTTGGAGTTGCCACAACTACCGTTTGTTGTTTCTGCCAATACCAGATACCGACATAGGCACCAGCGCCGAGTAAAATTAAAATGCCTAAAGTGATGGCAAACTTTTTATTTAGGAAATGACGATGAGGATTAGAGTAAGTTGCAAGTGGGACTAAGGGCTGTTCTGCTTGAGGGGTTATTGGGTCCATGGTTTTATTACTCTAAAGGTTGAAAGTATTTGGTGAGAGACATCATTATCAATAAAGTCAAAGATGGCTAAAGGCATCTTTGAGTCACGGGAAAGAATTGCAGTCTTCCCAGGGTAAAGCCAATCCGGACCAGTAAGACACTGATCGACTGCGAAACTAGCAAACCTAGAGACAACACAATTAGTGAAATTTTCCCTGGGCTGTTCTTTGCCTGAGGTATCTATCAACATGGTTGGCGGATCTCCTGCGACAACGCTGGTATCTACCAAAACAAAGCTTGCGTCACCCTGAGAACCAACCCAATTGGCAGGATATTTAAACTCAAACCCATACCTTGTATTTTTGTATGTTTTCCAATTTGAGGTCTCGATAGAATCAGTGAATTTAAATGTAGAGATAATTTTTTCTATGACGGACAATTGTTCTTGTCTACAAGTTTCAAAAACAACAGCTGACTTGTTGTGCGCAATCTCAAAAACATAATCACCACAAAGATTTTGAACGGCCTGATAAGATGTAACCTCTAAACCACCTACCACAGACTTCTTTACGCCAACAAAAAGATCTTTCGCCTTTACGGGAACATTGCCCATGCTATTAATGCTATTAATCTTTTCTTCGACAGTTGCACTAAGCGGAATGAGTCTCACGTCATAGTATGGACCAGGCATTGATTCCATTGACGATACTGTACTTGGGGATTGAAAATCGACAACTCCATCGTCTGTAAGGGATGGAGACGGAACCCAATCTGAAGGGTACTTAAACTCAAAACCATATTCTGTACTGGTATATGTTTTCCAATTCACTGTTTCACCTGTCTTAGGTGTCGGTGTTGGGGCCACCACCGCAACTTGCTGTTTTTGCCAATACCAAATACCAGCATACGCGCCAGTAGCCAACAAAATCAAAACACCAAAAGTGATTGCAAATTTTTTGTTTAGGAAATGACGATGAGGCTCGGGCACAAAGGGGGACGGGACTGGAGTATTTTGTTTAGCAGAAGTTCCTGGAGCAAATGAAGTATAATCCATTATGGTTCTAGTTGGTCTCGTAAAAGTTGCCTAGGGTCGCGCTGAGAGAGCGAGCAGGACTTTACGCAAGACAAGTTTTATTAATTATCCCACTTAACTAAAAGGTCCGCCAGTGGCGGACCTTTTAGTTATAAACTTTTACTGTTTAGGCGAGTCGGATAAGTCCGAGAACTTTTCGGCGACCAGCATACAAGGCAGACGACAACAATCCACCAAATCCAGCTAAGGCAAAAGCATCAGCAGGTCCAGTTTTCACATGCAAGGCATTAGCTAAAACTTGATTGCCGATTGTAATGTAAACTGGATTTGAAGTTATGGAGCCAGTGTTATCAGCACGGGTTGTTGCAGTATTAACCAACTGTTGATTAAGTGAAACACCTGCATTGATGGTGGCATAGAATTTCATCTCGGCCTTTTGGCCTGAAGACAAACTTCCGATATTTAAGCCACCAGAAACAATACCATCAGTCGTAACAATATTATTTAATGTTGTACTGTGAGCAGTGTAAGTCATCCCAGCAGGCAAAACATCGGTAACAACAACATTATTTAAGTTTGTGTTGTAAGGGGCAACGACAGTAATAGTGAATTCGATACCATCACCTGCATGTGCTCCAAAAGATGTACTCTCGACATTATTACCAGCAGAAATATTACGGCCAGTCTTTTGAATTGTTAGAGCGTTTGAAACTACGTTAGCGAGCGTGACTGAAGCAGTGTCAGTTACCGTTGTCGCATTACTTGCATAAGCCGAGGCGCTATTAGTAAGGGTAGCGTAACCATAGTTATACTGGTTGTATCCCTGACCAACCGTAGCTCTAAAACGAAGTGTAACAGAGCGAGTTGGGTAGAATGTACCAAGACTTAAGCCACCAGAAGTTAATCCGTCAGCCACATAAGAATAGTCATTAGTGGTACTACCTGAGACATATCCCAAACCATAAGGAAGGGTGTCCGTGACTCTAACGCTGTTTGCATTCTCGTAACTAGCATTGGAGACGCGGAGAATAAATTCTACGGTATCACCAACTTTCGCATTAACTGATTTTGACTCACTTGAATTCGATGTAATATTTCTGACGGTCTTTGTAATATTTAGGGTCGAAGTTAGATCCGTAACAATACATGGGCCAGTTACATAAACAACTGTGTTTGCGGAAGCGTAACCACTTGGATAGCCATAGGCGGTAGCAGTATAAGTTGTGGTCTGAGAAGGGGTCACAGTCCTGCTTCCACTTAGAGCCACGTTACCCAATGAGCTTACAGAAACCTGAGAAGCATTCTGGGAAGACCATGCCAAAGTGGCTGACTGGCCAATACAGACTGAAGCTGGGCTGGCTGAAATAGAAACTGTCGGAGTTGGTGTTGGTGTTGGTGTTGGTGTTGGAGTTGGAGTTGGAGTTGGGGTTGGAGTTGGTGTCGGAGTTGGAGTTGGTGTCGGAGTTGGAGTTGGTGTCGGAGTTGGAGTTGGTGTCGGAGTTGGAGTTGGTGTCGGAGTTGGAGTTGGTGTCGGAGTTGGAGTTGGTGTCGGAACAAAACCACACAATTCACCGCCACCGTACTTAACATCAAATACTCTTCGGCCAGCAGAAGCATAATCTGGAGGAGTTAATGGGTAACCTTCAATCAAATCAACTTGATAGCGACAAGCTGGAACACCAACAACTAATACATTCGTATCTATAGTTTGATGAGGGTTTAAAGTTACGGTTTTAGAATCAAACAATGTTTGGGTAGAAATCCAATCAGATCCAAGACTAAACATTTTGTAAGAAACTAAACTAACAGTATAAGTACAATTAGAAGTATTAGTGATGCGTCCAGTTGCAGTTGTAGAACCAGCTGAGACAACAGAGCCAACAACATTATCAATAACCGATCCGGTACAAGTTGGAGGAGGAGTTGGGGTTGGAGAATATGTTGGGGTTGGGGTTGGAGTTGGAGTCGGTGTTGGAGAATAAGTTGGGGTTGGGGTTGGGGTTGGGGTTGGAACACCACAAGCATTACTACGAACAGTTCGAGAATCCAAAACAGTAGAATCACTTGAAACAACCAAGCGATACTGACAATCAGGAACGTTGATGTGTAATTCTAAGCTTTCAAAAGGACCAACAACAGTAGAAGCAGAATCGTAATGGGAATTGTTTGATGTGAGATAGTCATCCATTGCCACATTAAAAGAACAAGCCGAGTTGTTAATAATTATACCCAAAGCGCCACCACCAAATTCACCAGTGGAAACGATTGATGCGGTCAAGGCTGACTGGGGGCCCCCACAATCCTCCGTACTAGCCTTAGATAACTTCATTACTGAAAAAGTAACAGTAACAGCTAGAGCAACAACTAAAGTTGCCTTAGTAATTCTGTTCATATTTGTGTTGTTCATATTCATATTTTTTGTTTTAAAACCCCTTATTTTTATTGATTTTATTGACTGTTTGCGACTAATATAGCCCATTCGATACAGGATAATAATAACATAACAGGCCTTATTCTGTCAAGCCCCCTATTTGATGAGAGTAGCACTCACGGCAACACGGTTTAAATCCGTGCCAATTGGCCAACAAGTAGAGACGACCAAATCACCAGTTAAACCAGAGCTGACGAGCTGTTGAGCACTTCCTTTTTGAATAGTGGTGACCTTGTAGGCATACTTAGTTGGGCCCACGGTTACATAAATAATGTCATTAGCTTCCAGTTTACCCAGCAGAGAAAAGACAGCAGAATAAGCAGTCCAGGGCAAATCAGAAGATGAGTGCCCAATGATTACCGAAGTCCCCGATTGCCCAGGCATTGATGACCCAGGATAAAGGACCACGCCTTTTTTAAGGGCCGCCAAGACAGTCGCGTCTGTATTATTGCTAACCTGCAAAACTGGAGCCGAAACACCTATTTTTGGGATATCAATAATTGCGCTTAGTTGAGCCTGTCCTACTGGACCGGTTGGCTGAGTTGGCTTGAGGGTTGGTGCAGCATTAGACTTAAGTGCTGAAGTAATTATTTCGGGGTGCTTATCGTATCCATATAAATCACGATATTGTTGAGTCAGCAATTCATTATCTGCTTCTGGTGTGTGCGTAAAAGGATACTTGATAGCTTTATACAGAGTAGGCCCATTCAAAACAATCATGATTATAACGAAGGCCGTAACGAAAATAGCGACCAAACTTTTCCAAGAAGTCTTCTTTTCTGGTTTGGGAACTTTAAGTTGTGACAATACTGGAATATCCATTTTATTTAGTTAAAATTTCTGGGCCGTTTTCTGTAATGGCAACCGTGTGTTCAATGTGAGCCGCGGGTTTTTTGTCAGCGGTAATATAAGCAAAGCCATCTGGTCCGTTTGCTATTTTGTGGCTACCAAGAACCACCATTGGTTCAATAGCGATAACCATACCAGCTTTTAAAACTGGGCCCTCACCACGCTTACCGTAATTAGGGACTTCTGGTTCTTCGTGAAGTTCTGTGCCAATACCATGACCAATTAAATCACGGACCACATCCATTTTTTGTGATTTAACGTATTCATGGATAGCATGACCCACATCACCGAGAGTATTGCCGACTTTAGCATTTTCAATTCCAATAGCCAAAGCCTCAGCCGTAATGTCAACGAGCTTACGCAAATCAAGCCGGCCCACAGAGCCAATTATTACAGAACGTGCACTATCGGTATAAAAACCTTTGTGCAAAACCCCGAGGTCTAGTTTGACTAAATCGCCATCTTTTAGCTTCCTCTCCGAAGGTAAACCATGAACAATTTCTTCGTTTATGGAAACACAAAGACTGGCCGGGAAGCCATTATAATTAAGGAAGGCTGGTTTAGCTCCGCGGGCAATAATCAAATCACGAGCCATGGCGTCTAGGTCTTTTGTTTGAATTCCGGCCTTGGCTGAAGCAACCAAAACATCAAGAACCTCGGCCAAAATATGGCCACCTTCGCGCATTAATTCAATTTGTTGGGGTGTCTTTATTTGCATTAATTACCACAGCTTATTAAGGATTTCTCTATGAACATTCTCGATGGATTGCTCTCCATTTATGGTAATTACATTATACCCTTTTTTTGATAAAAAGTCAATAACAGGCTCTGTTTCAGAAACATAGACCTGGTAACGCTTTTTAATGGTTTCTGGGGTGTCGTCCGCCCGAAAAATAATCGAACTTCCATCTTGGGGACAGGCAGTGATTCCTTCGTTGTCTTTAGTGTCGTAGATTGGATGACCGTTCTTCTCGCAAACTCGACGCTTACTATTTCTTTTAACAGACTCTTCTTCGCTTAATTTTATATAGACGACCTTGATTGAGTCTTTGGAATAATATTTATCTACGGCCGGCATTTCAATTTCGGCCTCCTCCAGCTTACGGGGCCACCCATTCCCAACTAAACCATCACCGCTCTTCCCCACTTCTTCAATTTTTTCTATCGCCCAAGCCTCAACCAAACTGCTTGTGTTTAGTTGCCCGGATTCTTTAAGATCTTTTTCATGAGCCATAACAAGGTCACCTGGATCGGCCGACCTTAATTTGTCTTCAATTATTTTTGAAGTTTTTATTTCTAAAAAATGTAGTTCTCGAGCCAGCAATTCTGATTGAGTATCCTTGCCACTTCCTGGCGGCCCGATTAATATAACTGCCCACTTATTTTGAGTTGTTTCCATAAATCAATAATAACATCCCTTTTAAAATAAAACAGCGACCAGGAATGGTCGCCTTAAAGATATTTGTATGCCCAATATTCCCGAGGAATCGTCTGGTCTTTAATGGTGCACTTTCTCGGAGGATCAGCGTTAAAACCCATCAAATCAACAAGGTCCTTGAAGTGGGTTTGATTCTTGATCCAAGAACACTTAACCACTAGGAACAATGCAACTTCTCCGTCACGCGTCCCCCAAAGCTCAAAACAGGAAGTGGCGGGATCAAATACAGCCGTATCGCCTCGGCGAATTCTTTTGGCGCTTTGAACAACAGTGTTAACTTTCCCGATCTCTGCCTTTTCCCTGATTGTTTGATTGCGGTTGGTGATATCCGGCAAAGCCCCTCCTCCTTACTCTAGTATTCGTACATCGACAACTGGGCATTCAACTGCTTCATGATTTCAAGAGCAACAGAAACAACAATGAGGATTGAAGTACCACCAACAGCAAAGTCGGTTACAGAAGTGAAGCGCTGAACAACATTTGGCAAAACAGCGATGATACCCAAGAAGACGGCGCCAACCAAAGTGACGCGATTCAATAAATGGTAGAGGAACTGAGCAGTTGAGGCACCAGGACGAATACCAGGGATATAACCACCCTGCTTCTGAATATCTTCAGAAATTGCTTTTGGGTCAAAAGTGATAGCGGTATAGAAATAAGTAAATATCACTACTAGGGCGAAATAGAAGATAGCATACCAGGTTCCTGTTGGTGCCAAGAATGCGTTAACGGATGAGGCAATACTAGAAACAATAGCAATCTTGGTATTAATAAAGAATCCAGAAATAAGACTAGGGAAAAGCAACAAAGAAAGAGCGAAGATGATTGGCATCACACCAGCGTTGTTTAAACGCATTGGCAAATAGGTAGACACTCCACCATAAACCTTAGAGCCACGAACACGGCGAGCATAGTTAACGGGAATATTGCGTTGAGCTTCAGAAATATAAACCACAGCAGCAATAACGACTACCGACAAAATCGAGAACGCCAAGTAACTAAAGAAGAGGGATGAATTATATTTAAATAGGGCCTGCTGAAGCTGAACCGGGAAATGGGCAACGATACCAGCCAAGATTAAAATCGAAACACCATTACCGATATTCTTTTCGGTAATGAGCTCACCTAACCACATCAAGAAAATGCTTCCGGCGACAACTACCGAAATAACAGTTGCCCACTGAAACAAATTTAAGAAGCCAATAACATTTTGGTGCTGCAGGGAAACCAAGAAACCATAGCCAGACAAAGCGGCCAACGGCACAGTAAGAATTCGAGAGTATTGATTAAAACGAGCACGACCAGCTTCACCATCACGTTTATATAATTCTTCCAAAGAAGGGAAGATCATGGTCATTAGCTGCATGATGATTGAAGAAGAAATGTATGGCCCCAAAGCAAGCATCACGATTGAAAGCTGGGCCAAAGAACCGCCAGTCAAAGCAGAAAGCAAACCATAGAATTGGTTATTGGCAAAAAAAGCTTGGAGTTGAGACGAGTCAACGTAAGGGATAGGAATGTTAGCTACAAATCTGTAAACAACAAGGAGACCAAGAATGAACAATACCTTATTGCGGATGTCTTTTTTCTTAAAGATTTGGAGAAACTTATTCATTTGGAGAATAAAGGAATTAGACTATCTTGCCGCCAGCCTTAGTGATCTTTTCTTTGGCTGAATCAGAGAAAGCAAATCCCTTAAGGGTTACTTTCTTCTTAAGGACGCCATTACCGAGAACTTTAACAGTATCTGTAGTATTTTCAATGATACCCTTGTCGATAAGCATCTGGGCTGTTATTTCTTGGCCTTCAGAGAATTTATCAAAAGCATCAAGATTGATAGCGGTTGGCTTATCATGCTTCAATTGGAAAAAGCGATGCTTGCGGTGTGGGCTATTATTACCTGGTTTCTTGGATGCACCACGTTGTTTTGGGAACAATTGCCAAATGCGATTATCGCCTCCTCGAAAACCTGTCTTAATGCCAGCACCAGCACGAGAAGCCTGACCCTTGGTACCCTTACCAGAAGTGGTTCCTCTTTTACCTCCACGACCAACACGTTTGGCGTATGTTCGTTTGGTTTTTGGTTTTAATTGATGAATATTCATATTGATTACTTATGCTGAGATAATGGTCGGATCATTTTCAAAGCTTTAACAGTTGCTTGAGCAATGTTGAGTTTGTTGTTAGTGCGCTCGATAAGTTTACCAGTTAAACCAGTAATACCTGCCAATTTGGCAACGACACGAACTGGACCACCAGCCTTAACACCACCGCGGCCTGGTTTCAAAATCACAACAGCAGAATTATATTTAGCTTCGACTTGATAAGGAATTGTTCCGTTCTTTAATGGGACGAGGAACAAATGCTTCTTGGCTTGGTTAACAGCTTTCTGGACAGACTGAGCAACATCTTTACCCTTGGCCATACCGACAGCAACACGACCCTTACCATCGCCAATAACAATAGTGGCGCGGAAACTAAAGCGCTTACCACCCTTAGTTACACGAGCAACACGAGCGAGCTCAAGAACCTTTTGATCAAATTCTGATTTAGGACGCTCACCACCACGACGCATTCCACCTCGGCCACCACGGCCGCCAAATTGACCACCACCTCGGCCACCACGGCCGCCACCAAAACCACCTTGTCTAGGGGCAGGGGCTGCTGGATGGGCAGGTAAACGAGTTCCAGTTTCTGGGCCACGAACGACAGGAGCTTCGGCTGGTACTTCTACCGCTTCTGTTGCTGGAGTGACTACTTCTTCTGATTGTGGTTCGATTATTGGGTCCATATAGATTACATTTTAATTCCGGCTTCACGTAAACCTTCAGCTAAGGCTTTTACGCGTCCATGATATTTAAATCCACCACGGTCAAACAAAACAGCATCAATTCCCTTCTTCTTCAAGGCATCAGCGAGGGCTTTACCATTTGATGTGGCTTTTTCAATTTTAGTTCCTTTTGCAGATTTGGTTTTCTTGCCAGCATAGTCAGAAACAGAAAGGATGGTAACACGTGCGGTGTCATCAATGACCTGAGCATAGGTATATTTATTACTCTTGTAGACAGCAACACGAGGACGAGAAGCGGTACCAGAAATTTTGGCACGAACTCGAACATGTCGACTGACGCGGCGTGATTGTTTTGATGAAGTATTCATAATAGTTTATGCGGCTGTTGCTGCTTTCTTACCAGCTTTACGTTTAATAACTTCGCCTTGATAACGAATACCGCTACCCTTATAAGGTTCTGGCAAACGGTGCATGCGAATCTTGGCGGCAATCTTACCAATCAATTCTTTATCGATTCCTTGAATCTTGATTGAACTCTTGTCGGTTACGAAAGTAATACCTTCTGCCCCTTCAATAGTCACTGGGTGAGAAAAGCCGAGGCCCATTTCCAGATTGGCACCCTTAGCGGCAGCTTTGTAACCAACGCCTTGGAATTCGAGAACAGTTTCAAATCCAGTGGTAACACCGGTGACCATATTCTGAACCAAGGCGCGAGTAAGACCCCAGAAAACCTTACCTTCTTTTGAAGGGTTTTCAGCCAACTTTATTTTAATCTCGTTGCCCTCAACGGCAATAACAACATCTTTAAATATTGCTCTTTCGAGAGTCCCCTTTGGGCCTTTTACGGAAATTAAATCACCGTTGATTTTTACTTCAACACCCTGAGGAATAGTGATTGGTTTTTTTCCGATTTTAGACATATATTTGTTTACCAGATTTCACAGATTAATTCACCGCCAAGCTTTTGCTTGCGAGCATCCCTGGAATTCATAACTCCTTGGGATGTCGAAATAATAGCCAAGCCGTAACCAGAATGAACAGGACGAATAGCTTCAGCTTTAATATACATTCGGCGGGAAGGCTTACTTATGATCTTGATTCCTTGAATTACGCCTTCACCTTCATTGTATTTTAAGGTCAACAATAAATATTCGTGTTCGGTCTTTTTGATTTTCTTGTTTTTGCGTTCAACCTCGCTCAAGTAACCAGCAGCTTTCAAAACATTAGCCATTGCAAATTTCATTTTTGAAAACGGAAGCAACACTTGGTCTTTAGAAACCATTTGAGCATTCTTGATCTGTATTAATAAGTCTGAAATAGGGTCTGTCATAATAATTTAAATTACCAAGATGATTTTTTAACTCCAGGCAATAATCCGGCACTAGCCAATTCACGGAAGTGAATACGGCACAAACCAAATTTGCGCATGTAGCCACCCTTTCGGCCACACAAGAAGCAACGCAAAACTATTCTTGATGAATATTTTGGTTTCTTATTTGACCGTGCGATTGTTGATTTCTTTGCCATAGATTATTTAAGTGGGAACCCTAAGCTCTTAAACAAGGCCACGCCTTCGGCATGGGTGTGAGCAGTGGTTGTAAATGTTACCTGCAAACTGAATATATCTTTAACATTCTCATAATTCAGTTCCGGGAAAATACTTGATTCCTTAAGACCAATGTTTAAATTTCCGCTTGTGTCGACGTTGGCAACAGAAAGACCACGGAAGTCTTTAGAACGAGGCAAGGCAACATTGATGAAACGATCAGCAAAATCATACATGCGAGCACCACGGAGAGTCACAGCAATACCAACTGGCACGCCCTGACGAACCTTGAAACTAGCAATTGATTTTTTGGCCATACGGAAAGTTGGCTTTTGACCAGACAAAGCAGCAACATCGCCAGCAATTCTTTCTAAAATCTTGTCTTCCTTGAACAACTTGCCGACACCAACATTAATAACAACCTTACTAAGTTTTGGGGTTGCCATAACATTTGCAATATTAAACTCCTTCTGCAATGCAGGGATTGAGTGTTTGCGGTATTGTTCAATTAATTGGGTCATAACGATTGCTTATTGTACTGCACTTTTACACTTTTTACAAATGCGGACCTTTGATTCTCCTTTAATTTCATAACCAACGCGGGTAGCTTTGCCACATGCTTTGCAGATAACGGCAACACTAGCAGCACTGATCGCTCTTTCCTTATTTACAATTTGACCTGACTGGCCTTGCTTGCGGGCTTTGGTATGACGCTTGATCATATTCAAACCTTCAACAACAACCTTGCCCTCATCGGCCAAAACCAATAAGATCTTTGCTTTCTTGCCTCGGTCCTTACCGCTAAGCATTACCACGTTGTCTCCTTTAAGTAATTTCATGGATATAATAAATCTTATACTACCTCTTCGGCTAATGAAGCGATGGTGTTAAAACCTCTTTCTTTAATTTCTCTTGGGATTGGCCCGAAAATACGTCCGCCCTTTGGCTCATTGCCAGCGGCCAAAATAACAACGGCATTATCATCAAATCTGATATAAGTACCATCCTTGCGTCGGAATGGTTTACGTTGACGAACAACGACACACTTAACAACATCTTTTTTCTTTACGGCCTTACGTGGTTCGGCAACTTTAACAGAAGCAACAACGATATCTCCGATTTCAGCATAGCGGCGGCCAGAACCTCCAAGCACCTTGAAAACACCGACGACTTTTGCGCCTGAGTTATCTGCCACTGTAACGATTGATCGAAGCTGTAACATGGATTAAATTTAGATTTTAGAAATAACAGTCCAGCGTTTTTCCTTGGACATTGGTCGGCCTTCCTGAATGATAACCTTATCGCCCGTATGATATGCATCCTCTGGGTTGTGGGCCTTAAATCGTGTTGAAACTTTATAAGACTTCTTATACTTCGGATGAATCTTCATTCGGGTTACTTCAACCACAACAGTCTTCTGCATTTTGTCAGAGACGACATATCCTTTTAGTGTTCGGTGTTGGGCTGTAGTATTCATATTATTTGGCTAAAGCAGTTAAAATTCTGGCTATATCTTTTTTGGTTTTTTTAAATTGACTAAAGTCTTTTAACTTTTTGTCGGCACGATCAAAACTAAGTTCATTCATTTTAACACGCATCTCATTTAAAGAGGCAGTTAATTCTTCTCTTGACTTATTGTTTATATCGAAGCGTTTCATTATCGTGCAACAATTTTAGTTTTGATTGGTAATTTGTGGGCACCTAAGCGCAATGCTTCACGGGCGGATGCTTCTGGTAAACCGTCGATCTCAAAAATAACGCGACCGATTTCAACTGGAGCAACGAAATAAGCCAAAGGACTGCGACCGCCCCCCATACCTTTTGTTCCACCGCTACTAGTGCGAGGTTTGTCTGGGAAAACACGCATCCAGATCTTTCCACCGCGAGCAATGAAACGAGTCATTACTTTACGGGCAGCTTCTAGCTGGTTGGAACGCAACCACTTTGCTTCTTCGGATTTCAAACCGAAAGATCCAAAACTCAACTTGGTTCCGCGGGTAGCGAATCCTTTATTGCCGTTCTTGTGAGTTTTTGTATGTTTTACTCTTGAAGGTTGCATGGTCGTGTTATTATATCAGATTCTTTAGTGTTTGTCTATTATTCTTCGAATTTCTCGCCTTTATATATCCAGACCTTAACACCGATAGTTCCAAAGGTGGTATGGGCTGTGGCCTTAGCGTAGTCGATATCGGCACGCAAGGTCTGAAGAGGCAAACTGCCTTCTTCTAAGTGCTCGGCGCGAGCGATTTCAGCCCCATCTAAACGGCCTCCCATATAAATCTTGGCTCCTTTAACTTGGCGAGAAGACATGATTTTTATCAAAGTCTGTTTCATCAAGCGTCGGAATGGGATACGTTTTTCAATTTGCTCAACGATTGTTTCGGCCATCACTCGAGCAGATTCTTCTGGGTTTCTGAACTCCATCACCTCTAAACGGATGGCAACTTTCTTTTTTAATTTGGTACTAATCGCCTTTTTCAAATCTTCGATACCTGTACCGCCACGGCCGATTAATAAACCTGGCTTTGTGGTTGTAACAATAACGTTCAAGGTATCACTGCCACGTTCAAGACGAATATCGGCAACACCCATACCCTTGAATTTCTTTTCTAAGAAATCGCGAACAATTAAGTCATCCTTCAAGTAAGGAATATATTTTTTGCCACCAAACCAAGTGGATGACCAGTCCTTTAGTATGCCAACACGTAATGAAATTGGAGAGATTTTTTGTCCCATAGTATTTTAGATTGATTTGCGTTGGAACATCTTACGAACACCCTTTTTAGGTTCCGCAATTTTCTTTCCAAGCTCAGTTTTAACGGCTGGTTTGCCTTCGTTCTTCATCTTTGGCTGGTCAGCTTCGGTGTGATCGTGGGTATGACCTTCATGCTTATGGTCTTCTTTTGTTTCTTTCTTTTCGCCTTTTAATCCTGGAACTTTTTCAGCCAACACTAAATGAATATGGCTGGTTTTCTTTTGGATTTCACCAACAGCACCCATAGCTTTAGGCTGATAGCGTTTTAATTTAACACCTTCATCAACATAGAATTCTTTAATATAGAGATTGCTTGCAACCATGTTGAAGTTGTTCTCGGCATTAGCAATAGCAGAACGAATAAGTTTCGAAACTGGTAAAGCTGGTCGGCGAATAACGAACTCAAGCTGTTGCAAAGCTTTCAATGCACCCTTGCCTCTGACAAGGTTGACGATAAGTCTGACCTTACGAGGGGCTTGGCGTAGACTATTTAATTGTGCGGATACAGTTGCCATATTAAATTATTATTTCTTAGCTGGTGTTTTAGCATCAGCGGCTGGGGCTTTTGCGGCCTGTGCAGCTTCAATTTCTTTTTGTTTTGCAGCAGCTTCCATTTCCTTCTGCATCTTGCCTCCGTGGCGACTAAACTTCCTGGTAGGTGCAAATTCGCCCAATTTATGACCAACCATATCTTCAGTGACAAATACTGGAAGGTGAACGCGTCCGTTGTGAACACCAAAAGTATAGCCAATCATTTCTGGAGATATAGAACATGCGCGAGACCAAGTTTTGATGATGGTCTTGTCGCCTGCTTTCAAGTTGGCAATCTTCTTAAGAAGACGCTCATCTCGATATGGACCTTTTTTGAGTGATCGTGACATATGGTTTATTTAGTCCTGCGTCTAACAATGAATTTATTTGTTTTATTCTTCTTGTTTCTGGTCTTGCGTCCTCCCGTAATCTTACCTTGGGCAGTCTTTGGTCGGCGTGTACCTCGACTTTGTCGGCCTTCGCCTCCACCGTATGGATGGTCAACAGGGTTCATGGCACTAGCTCTGACTTTTGGTCGTCGGCCTAACCAACGAGTTCGGCCGGCTTTACCCAAACTAACTGAACTATGCTCAGAGTTCGAAAGCTGTCCGATAGAAGCAAAGCACTGGTCAGAAATCAATCGAGTTTCAGAAGAAGGCATAACCAATTGAACATATCCACCTTCACTGGCCAAAACACTAGCAGCCGAACCAGCAGAGCGAACGAGTGTTCCACCTTGGTTGGGATGCATTTCAATATTGTGGACCAAAGAACCTTGAGGAATGTTCTTGAGCTTCATGCGGTTGCCTGGTTTCAAAGAGGCACGTTCAGCAGTGATAATAGCATCACCAGCCTTCATTTCTTGAGGAGCAAGAATATAGCGCTTTTCACCATCAGCAAAGTGAACACGGGCGATACGACTAGTTCGGTTTGGATCGTATTCAATAGATGCAATGACTCCTGGAATATCGATTTTGTTTTGTTTGAAATCAATATCACGGAAAACACGCTTGTGGCCACCGCCACGTCCTTGACGACCAGCGGAAATATGACCTTTGTTGTCACGACCATAAGCCTTCTTGAAGCCATGCTTCTTAGACTTTAATGGAGCGATATCAGTCAATCCAGAGAAATCATAACCCTGCATGGATCGGCGTGATGGACTTGTTGGTTTATAATCTTTTGGCATAAAATTAGGCTTTGGCAGAATTAATTGAATCGCCCTCAGCTAAAGTAACAATCGCCTTTCGGAAACCAGCTTTGGTTCCAATGTGTCGGCCGACAGTTCTCTTTTTGGAAGGCATGTTGATCATATTAACTGCTACAACTTTAACCTTATATCTGTTTTCGATAGCCTTCTTAACTTCTGGCTTGTTGGCATCGCGAGTAACCTTGAACATATATTGGTTCATGGTTTCTAAGCGACTAGCCTTTTCGGAAACATAAGGATGCAAAATTGCTGAAACTTTTGAAATAATTAAATTAGAAGTATTGGCGACAACTGGAGCAGCCTCAACTTTAACTTCTTTGGTGGCCTTAACCTTAGCAACTGTTTTGCTCTTGGTGGCAGCCTTTTTAGTTTTGAAAATATTAAGTGCGCTCATATTATTCAGATTTCTTGCCCCATTGCTTTTCGATAGCAGCCAAAGATTCTTTTGAAAGAATCACTCGGTTAGCTTCAAGCAAAACTAATGGATTTAAATTTCTGGATTCGATTGTATTTAAGTATGGTAAATTGCGGGCCGATTTGTATACAACCAATGAATCAGTTGGGGTAACCAACAAGACATTACTCAAGCGACCAATGACGCCACCGAGCTTGTTCATGATAGTAGCCATCTCTTTAGTCTTTGGCTTTTCAAGAGTCAAAGCATCAACGATAAACAATTGGCCATCGCGAGCTTTGGATGACAAAGCAACCTTTAGTGCTTTCTGCATCATCTTCTTGTTAATTTCTTTTTTGAAATTCTTTTCTTTAGTTGGACCACCAGTTACGCCCCCAGAACGCCAGATTGGTGAACGGATAGAACCGTGACGAGCTCGGCCGGTGCCTTTTTGCTTCCAAGGTTTCTTGCCGCCTCCGCGAACTTCGCCTCGGCCTTTAGTGTGAGCCAAAACCTGTCTCTTGTTAGACATCTGAGAAGTAATAATTTGATGAAGCAAGTCTTGATTCATTGGCAAACCGAAGATTGAATCAGAAAGATCAATCGTGCCGACTTGCTTTGCCTCTTTGTTGTATAAAGGGAATTCCATATTCGTGTTATGCGCTAATTTCCAACATACTACCTTTGTTGCCAGGAACGGCACCAGTGATAGCCATCAATTTATTTTCTGCATCAATCTTAACAATCTTCAAACCGCGAATTGATTTATTGACACCACCCATTCGGCCAGCCATGCGCATACCCTTCAACGTATGTTGTGGGAAGCGTTGACCAATAGAACCGGCGTGACGCAAAACTGAATGAGCACCGTGAGATGCAGGCATACCTCGGAAGCCATGGCGTTTAACAACACCTTGGAAACCCTTACCCTTAGATACGCCACTGACTTTTACGCTCTCGCCTTCAGCAAAAGCAGAAATATCAATGGTGTCTCCAACTTTTAATTCACTATCGGCTTTAAATTCTTTTAAGATTGCAAACATCCCCAAATCTTTAACATGACCCTTGGCTGGCTTGTTTAACTTTTTCTTAAGACCAGTTCCAATTTGAACAGCTTCATAACCATCATTTTCTTTGGTCTTAACTTGAACAACAACGTTAGGCTCGATTTGAACCAAAGTAACAGGGACGACGGTTCCGTCTTCCTTAAACATTTGAGTCATCCCGATTTTTGTTCCCAAGATATACTTCATATCGTTTTGAAATTTTGCCACAAAAAATACCGGACACGCCGGCAAAGCGCAAGTCCATCTAATTTTGTGTGTTCCTGAATCTTATATTAAACCGGCCTAATAATCAAGGTCGTAGCTAAGCGGTGCATTTTTACAAACCGGATGTGGCAGGTGTTCTCGCTTCCGCGAACTTTCCTGTCCCTTGCCGGATAAATACTGCCGTCTTCATTACTACCTTATTCTCCTCTCCTGGTTTCCCAAGAGAGGAAGTAAGATAACAATTACATTTTTACTTCGATATCGACACCAGCTGGGAGATTCAAGTTCATCAGAGCATCGATAATCTTTGGACTAGGCGATGTGATGTCTATCAATCTCTTGTGGGTACGCATTTCGAACTGCTCGCGGGAATTCTTATCGATGAAGGGCGATCGGTTGACCGTGTACTTCTGAATTTCCGTTGGCAATGGGACTGGGCCAATTGGCCTGCCACCAAAGCGTTCAATCGTTTCCACAATTTGCTTAGCGGACTTATCGATAATCTTATTATCGTAAGCCTTAAGCTTAATGCGAATACGCTGCTCGGTTGATTCTGGTTTTTTTGATGCTTTGGTTGCCATATCTTTTAGGAAAGAACTTGCGAGTCCTGGCCGAAGCCAGAACTCACTTGTTTTACTTGATGATTTTAACTACCGCACCTGCACCGACGGTCTTACCTCCTTCGCGGATAGCGAAACGAAGTTTCTCGTCCATGGCAACTGGGGCAATCAATTTAACATCCAAAGTGATGGTATCACCAGGCATAACCATTTCTGTTCCTTCTGGAAGAATGATTTCGCCAGTAACATCGGTAGTTCGGAAGTAGAATTGAGGTTTGTAACCTTTCAAGAATGGAGTGTGTCGTCCACCTTCTTCTTTGGTCAAGACATAAATCTCAGCTGAGAAGTCAGTGTGTGGAGTGATCGAACCTGGCTTGGCCAAAACCTGACCACGTTCAACATCTTCTTTCTTGGTACCGCGGAGCAAGATACCAGCATTGTCGCCAGCCTCACCTGAGTCCAACTGCTTGTTGAACATTTCGATACCAGTGACAACAGTCTTTACTGTTGGCTTCAAACCAACGATTTCAACTTCATCGTTAAGTTTAAGGGTACCGCGTTCGATACGACCAGTAACAACAGTGCCACGACCTTCGATAGCGAAGATATCTTCGATAGGCATCAAGAATGGCTTATCGGTATCGCGAACTGGATCTGGAATGAAACTATCAAGAGCATTCACCAATTCAATGAAAGGCTTGGTAGCATCGTCTTTTGCGTTTGAAGCAAGAGCTTTGGTTGCTGAACCACGGATAATAGGAGTGGTGTCGCCTGGGAAACCATTCTTAGTCAATAACTCACGAATTTCAGCTTCAACCAAATCAGCTAATTCAGCATCTTCAACCATGTCCATCTTGTTCATGAAGACAACGATATAAGGAACGCCGACCTGCTTAGCGAGCAAGATGTGTTCACGAGTTTGAGGCATAGGACCATCTGGAGCAGAAACAACCAAGATTGCACCGTCCATCTGGGCAGCACCGGTGATCATGTTCTTGATGTAGTCGGCGTGACCTGGGCAGTCAACGTGAGCATAGTGACGCTTTGGGGTTTCGTATTCTGAGTGGTGAGTAGAGATTGTAATACCTCTGGCTCGTTCTTCAGGAGCCTTGTCGATTGAATCAACACCTTCTACGCGTGAACCATAGCTTTCGTCCTTGTACAAATCCAAAACATGCAAAATAGCCGCCGTAGTGGTGGTTTTTCCATGGTCAACGTGGCCAATAGTGCCGACGTTTACGTGTGGTTTATTTCTTTCAAATTTTCCTGCCATTCGGGTATATAGCTTATAGGTTTTTACGTATCGGTTGAATTGGAAGCCGAGACGTAAGAGTCCAGAAGCTATCTGTTAATGTGTATATCTATTTTAGCTGAAAACCAAATGAGAGTCAAGCCTTTTAGATACCGAGTCCTTTTTCCTCTTCTTCGATCTGTTCCTTGAGGGCCAAGATGTCCTTATTTATCCTCTCCAACAGCTCCATATCACTACTCTGATTTACCGCTGGTGACACAACTGGCTGGGCCACAAAACGAGGCTCTTTTACTGACGAATCCCCTTCGGTCTTTTCTAACAAATCCTTGTAGGACTTATAGTCTACGACCACATACGATGGTTCTCCGTTATCCATAATCAAAACCGCTGTCGAATGCTTGAGCATCTTCTTTAATTCAGAGATATTCATATTGCCCCCATACTAACGCAATCCATAAAAAAGAAAAGCCCTGACAAGGATGTGTTGTTGAACACATCCTTGTCAGGGCAAAGAACGACCGACTTACGATCCCGTCTTTCGGGTCTCCTGCCTCTTCCAGAATTCATCTGCCCGGAATCTAAAATGTTCCTTCCAGGTTCGACTGGGAACAATGCCATGGTCGTACGCAACCGACTCAAGATTTTCCCGCAGGATCTGGCAGGCGGGCGAGCGATATCGCCCCATATCTTCTCTCGCAGACTCGAGAATACCCTGAATGGCTTTCTGTAATTCGATGTGTTGCTTCTCTTCTGTCTTTATTGATTCCAACATCGACAGGACGTCGATGTGGTTAAAAATATTTTCAAGACTAGAGAATGTCAAAAAATTCTTCTGGGTCAAGACGAAAAGCGGGCCGTCTTTCCCAATCACTCGCTTCAAAGACCACTTCTTGGCCAAATTTCCATGAATCTTGACCGGGAACCTGAAACGGCTGTTGGAAAAAGCGAGGAGAGAAAAATCGGCACCTTCCAAAAAAGCTCGTGTTTTCTGAAGCCTCAACCATTCACCAAGAGAGATCTCTTTTATCTTGTTGTCATATCCAATCCTGTACGTGCTGGTCGGACCAAACCACTTCCAGAACAAGTCATCCGAAAACCCACTCATAGAATTAATGAACACAATGGCGCTCATAAAGGAAATCGCCACCCAAGTCGATTCATAGTGCGCAGACAAGAAGGTGGATTTGGGGATTACCCAATTTGTGATGACCCACCACCACACTTTCACAAACAGTAACCCGGCCACAACCATAATAGAGGTGTAGGAAAAACGATTCCAATTTTTAAGGTCACGGAAAAATGTTGCGATCACAAACCCGGGGTAACCACAGAGCCCGAAGAAAAAACTCATAAGGCTCCAAAAAACGAGAACGAAAAAATACAACATAGCACACACTCCTCAGCGATAGGCCCAAAGTCCTACCGGTGAACGAAGCCGCTCATGGCCATTTCGCAGAATTGCGAACTTTCCATGCGGAGCCTCTTTGTTAACGAACAACGACAATATTATACAATACTAATTTATAAAAATCAATATTAAGATGCCCCCACCAAAAAACACCCGTATGGGTGTTTTTTGGTGTCGAGAATGACGAGAGGCGGAATGAGCGATTATTTCTTGCCTTCAATAATCTGCTGAGCGACGTTTGATGGAACTGGTTCGTAGTGATCGAATTCCATGGTGTAGTTACCACGACCTTCAGTTAATGAGCGGAGGGAAGTTGAGTAACCAAACATTGAAGATAATGGAACACGAGCATCGATAACTTTCAAACTCAATGATGATCGATCAGCAATGTTAATAATCTGACCACGGCGTCCAGCAATATCACCGGTTGTTTCACCCATCGATTTTTCAGGAATGATAACTTCAACTTTCATGATAGGTTCAAGTAAAACTGGTTTGGCGCGCTTGGAAGATTCTTGTAATGCAGTTGAGCCAGCCATTTTGAAAGCGATTTCAGAAGAGTCGACTTCGTGGTAAGAACCATCGTACAAAGTAACTTTGATGTCTACCATTGGGAAGCCGGCGACAACGCCACGCTCAAGAGCTTCTTGAATACCCTTTTCAGTTGGTTTCACGAATTCTTCAGGAATGGCACCGCCTTTAATAGCGTTAACGAATTCATAACCAGCACCACGTTCCAATGGTTCAACTTTCAACCAAACGTGACCGTACTGACCACGACCGCCGGATTGTTTAATATATTTACCTTCAGCTTGAGCTTCTTGAGTAATAGTTTCTTTATAAGCAACCTGTGGGCGACCGACGTTGGCTTCAACAGAGAATTCACGGCGCATGCGGTCAACCAAAACGTCTAAGTGCAATTCGCCCATACCAGATATAATGGTTTCGCCGGTTTCAGCATCGGTGCGAATACGGAAAGTTGGGTCTTCATCAGAAAGTTTGCGCAAAGCCATGCCCATCTTTTCTTGGTCGGCTTTTGTCTTAGGTTCGATACGCAAAGAGATAACTGGTTCTGGCGCATCGATACCCAACAAAGTAACTGGGTGCTCAGGATCGCAAAGAGTATCGCCTGTTTTAGTAGCTTTCAAACCAACAGCGGCAGCAATACCACCAGCGTCGATTTCTTTGATTTCTTCACGTTCGTTAGCGTGCAAACGAACGATACGTCCAATACGTTCTTGCTGACCAGTACGAGTATTTAAAACATAGGAACCGGCTTGCAACATACCAGAATAGACACGGAAGAAAGTAAGCTGACCAACATAAGGGTCGGTTGCGACTTTGAAAGCCAAAGCACGGAAAGGTTCTGAATCAGATGGCTTAGCGATTATTTCTTCACCAGCTTCACCCTTACCGATTGTTGGAGGAACATCTATTGGAGAAGGTAAGAAGAAGGCAACAGCGTCAAGAACGAGCTGAACACCTTTATTCTTCAAAGCAGAACCGCAATACACAGGGTAAATTTTACCAGCGATAACAGCAGAGCGAAGAATAGTTTTTAATTTTTCAACTGGAATTTCTTTACCTTCAAGATAGTCGTTCATGGCGACTTCATCATTCTCGACAATCTTTTCTACCAAAATAGCGCGCTGTTTTTCAGCCTCTTCTTTTAATTCAGCAGGAATTGGACCACGAACAATCTTTTCACCTTTCACACCTTCAAACTGAACAAAATCCATCTCCATCAAATCAACGACACCAGTAAACTGGTCTTCGTGGCCATTTGGAATCTGCATCTTTACAGCATTCGGTGTAAGACGTTCGAGAATCGATTGGTAAGAACGTTCAAATGATGCGCCCAAGCGGTCTAATTTATTAATAAAGCAAACACGAGGAACATTGTAATCATCAGCGTAGCGCCAGTTGGTTTCAGATTGAGGTTCGACGCCGGCAACACCGTCGAAAACGACAACAGCACCATCAAGAACACGCATGGAGCGCTTAACCTCGATGGTAAAGTCGATGTGTCCTGGGGTATCGATTAAGTTGATCTTGATCTTTTTGGTGAGATCTCCAGCGGCGTTTGTTGGAGTCCAAAAAGTAGTTGTAGCGGCGGCTGTAATAGTAATACCACGTTCACGTTCCTGTTCCATCCAGTCCATGACAGTATCCCCTTCGTGAACTTCACCGATTTTGTGACTAACACCAGTATAGAACAAAATGCGCTCGGAAACGGTCGTTTTTCCAGCGTCGATGTGGGCGATGACTCCAATATTTCTGACCTTTTCGATAGGGTATTCTCTCACAAACAGAACTTAGGATTTAGAACCTAGGATTCAGATTAGAGCTAAATCCTAACCACTATGTCCTAATGACTAGTTATTTTTATTTATTGCCCCAAGCAAAGTGAGCAAAGGCTTTGTTGGCGTCGGCCATGCGGTGCATGTCGAGCTTCTTCTTGACGGCGTTTCCAGTATTATTAAAAGCATTCAATAATTCTTCGGCGAACTTTTCTTCCATTGGGCGGCCTTTAGCATTACGAGCAGCCTCAACTAACCAGCGGACAGCTAAAGCGTTTTTGCGTTCTGGGCGAACTTCAATAGGAACCTGATAGTTAGCGCCACCGATACGGCGGGATTTCAATTCCATGTTTGGAGCAGCATTAGTGATAGCCGTTTCCAAAACTTCTAAAACAGGCTTCTTGGCTTTTTCGCCAGCGATTTCTAGAGCTTTGTAAACGATGCGAGTAGCAGTAGATTTGTGACCAGAATACATAATTCGGTTGATGATTTTAGCAACAACAAGACTCTGGTATTGGAGGTCTGGTTCTACGTGTGTTTTTCGTTTAACGGGTCTGCGCATGTTTAAAGATTATAACTTAGTTATTATTTACTTTTCTTAGCACCGTACTTAGAGCGCTGCTGCTTTCGGCCTTCAACGGCACCAGCATCAAGCACGCCACGAACGATATGATAACGAACACCTGGAAGATCCTTTACGCGACCACCACGGATAACAACAACTGAGTGCTCTTGTAAGTTATGACCAATACCAGGGATATAGGCGGTGACTTCGTTGCCATTGGTTAAACGGACACGAGCGATTTTACGTAAAGCTGAGTTAGGTTTCTTAGGGGTCATTGTACGAACCTGAATGCAAACACCACGCTTAAATGAAGCTGGATAATAGACTGGCTTATTCTTAAGAGAGTTCATGCCGAACGTTAAAGCAGGCGACTTTGTTTTCGCTTTAGCTATTTTACGTGGCTTTTTTAATAGTTGTCTGAATGTTGGCATTTATAAGTAAAAAAATATTCCTTACCTCCTAGCTGAATTGTTGTTCAACTTGTTTTGATATATTACCAGAAATAAAATACAAACGCAAGCCCGCCTACATATTCAGGCCCGTAATCAAATGAAACAGCCAAGGGACCAATGGGTAGATAATGGGGTAAATGAATAAAAGGAAGATAATAAAAAAGAAGATACTATATCTATATAGAAAGGCCTTGAAAGCATGATACCTATCTGAAAGAAGGGTCATTAGCACCCAATGACCATCAAGAGGCGGGATGGGGAAAAGATTAAAAATAGCGAGCACTAAATTTATGGCCACAATTATGGCGAAGAGTTGGGGGAAGATTCCAGCTGGCAAAGCGCTTGGGAAGAAACGCAACATTAAACCGAAAACAAGAGCGATTAACATGTTTGAAGCTGGTCCAGCCATCGCCACCTTAAGAGGACCATATTTTTGATCTCTTAAATTTCTAGGATCATAAGGCACAGGCTTCGCATAACCAAATACAAAAGGACTGCCCGACAACAATAGAAGCAAAGGCAGAACAATTGAACCAAAAATATCAACATGACGAAGAGGATTCAAACTTAATCTACCCATTAAACGGGCAGTATCGTCTCCTAATGATTGAGCGGCAAAACCGTGGCTGACCTCATGAATAACCACTGAATATAAGAAAGCCACCAAGCCAAATATGGTAATGATAGACATCGGTATTGCAATACTAACAATTTTAGTGTAATATAACAAACATTATGACCAGATGTTCTAACTGCGGGAAAAAGCCGGTTATGTCGACCACACGAGTTCTTCTCCGTGGTCATTATAATCCAACAGTAAAATCCAAGCGCTACCCAAACCTTCAGTGGGCCCGCGTTGACGGCAAACGAGTCAAACTCTGCACTGACTGCATAAAGACTATCGCCAAGAAAGCTGCTAAAGCCTAAGCCAAACAATTTAATAAACAAAAGAACGGGTTGAGCGCTTACGTGCTCAACCCGTTTTAGTACTTCACGATCCACTTCAGGAACTGAGTGGCCGACAAATCCGGCCAGACCACCGATGCCTGCTGACACTCACGAATGAGAGCCTGCTGACAACGGGTAAACATCTTGCGAGCTTCTTCAAGCCCCCCAGATTCCTTCTTGAACGTTGCACGGTTCTGCGCCAACAAAAGTTCGTGCGCAGCATCACACAAGTTCTTCCAAAATGGGGCGAGTCGCGCATTGCGCTCGCAAATCTTTCCGAACCGAGACAGCATCTGACCCTCCCTTATTATTCGCTTCCGTTAATTTCCTCTTCCGTGAGATCCTTGCCCAGCAAATAGCGGGCGACGGACAAGGCCCAACGGCCGATCTGGCCCCTATGTTGGATTCCAATTATATCACCTCTCCAAGAATTGTCAAGACCATTCGTCTTGTACAATCTGGACAGCTGGTTAGCCGCATCAATAAGAGAATCGTGGACTATTTTACGTGCCCTATCTGCGTTCTCGACGGTGGGTTTATCGGAAAAATTCTTTTTGTGCTTTGAAAGACGGATAACAGCATCAGCGTAAGCTCCGATCGTTTGGGTCAGGTTTTCTGTCGCCTCTCTAAGCGCCTTATTGCCCTCGGCTTGTTTTTCTAGTTTTAAATAAAGATCAGTCGCCTTTGTGTCCCTAACGACACTAACGGCCTGCTCTTCATCGGCCTTTCGGTGCCAAAGTTCATCTAAGAATGGCTCTCGTTGTTTTTCTCCTGGCATGGATTTAAATATTAATAAATACAGTATCTCTTGATTTGCTTGGTGAGTCAATTCTCCTGTATAGTAAGGTCACTTCGGGCTGTAGTGTAACGGTAGCACGAGTCCATGGGGTGGATTTAGTCCGGGTTCAAATCCCGGCAGCCCGACATTTTATAAACCAATTAAAAACCGTCGAAAGACGGTTTTTAACAAGATCCCCGCAAGAGTAATAATGACTAGAGTCTTCTAAACTAAGTGGGTTCTCGCACGACGAACTATCGGAATTCGGTTTAAGGAACTCTTCCAAGATCATCAGATAATAAAGATCCCTATATATTAGTTTGGCTCAAGTTTTACAGGAACAGAGGTCCTCATGCTTAATACAACGTAGGCCGGATGGATATGTTACACCCGCTTCATAAATACTAAAAAATCGACGCAATACGTCGATTTTTTAGTAGGCCCACCGTCTACAAAAGCATTGATCACATGATACAGGTGGGTCTCCGCAAAGATAATTCTTCGGAACCAGTAAAGGCTCGCCAGAACTATATGATATGAGAGTCCCTTGAAAATGTTTTGTCTTAAGCTTTTGCAAACAGAGATGACCTACAAGTATTCTACTCCCAAACAGAGATCTGCCAAGTGGCTAACTATTCCCCTCGTTCGACATCATGATGGAAGGCCTCGTTTGGTCTTTCATACGAGAATAATTCTTCTGGCTTAAAGTGAATCGCAATCTCTTTTTCACCAGCTGCTGCATCCTCAGATGAGTGGATTATGTTGCGAGCAATAGACATACTGAAATCACCACGAATGGTTCCTGGCGCTGCTTGTCGACCATTTGTTGGACCACAGATTGCACGGACCACAGAAGCGGCTTCCATTCCTTCTAAAGCAACAACTAGCACTGGCAACATTTTCATGAACTTCTTTGTTGGTTCAAAAAAAGATTTTCCAGCATGAGCAGAGTAGTGCTCATTTAAAGTTTCCTCCGACAAATGGTTCATCTTAAAACCGATGAACTTTAATCCCTTCCTCTCGAATCGGTGAATAATTTCACCAACCAAACCCCTCTGAAACGCATCCGGCTTCAAAATAATAAGTGTTCGTTCTGTATTCATGTCCTAGATTATAACTTAAATATTAAAAAACAAAAGGCCCCGACGAGTCGAGACCTTTCTCTTTCCTCGTCGAGGCTTAGTAATTAGCCGTGCCCCACAACCTCAACGGCTGGGCGAACTCGGTCGGCAACAACTGCCATCTCTGAATTGTCGCCGGCAACAACTGCCAGATTGCCCAATTTTTCAACGACTTGCAAAGATGGCTTAGCTCCACCCTTGCGAGCAATTTCGACCCGAAGTCTGCCGTTGGGCAGAAGATGCACGGACACCTGCGAGTGATCGTCTTCCACAATAATTGGTTCTGACACAAAACCCTCCTTATCCTGACAAGAAAGAACCGTCCAACTCGCAAATACTATCACATAAAATCAAAAATCAAAACGAGCAAAAATATTTACCACTGGGCGGGTTTTTGATTTCGAGCCCATGTTGGGAACATTCTCTTTAATTCTTCTTTGTCGGCTTGGGGGATACTATTGTATACAGCAACCCAAGTCGTTGTGATAGCCCTCTGGGCAGCAGAAAGACTTATCTTTCCGTTACATACTTCGCGGTGTAAATAATTTACCGTAAGATCTTTTTCTATAAACCCAGGCCTTGGATCAGCTGGGAATGGCCAGAGATTAGCAATGTCATTACTACCTCCAAGTGTTAGAGGAATATAGTGATCTAATTCATAAGTCCCAAAAGGTGGTGGATAGACAACACCGTATGCTCTATAGATTTTTTTCTTTAGTGAAACCGAAACATCACGCACCGTCTTGGTGTAACCAGAAACACAGATTTTATCAACTGTGACGTCAGAGAAAATTGCCCCAGGAGTACAGGCAGGATCAGGTAGACTATCCTGAATAACACATTGCGAATTTTTAGTCGGCAACTGAGCAACGAACGGCCCAGTGTCACTAAACAAAGCTTGCTGTGTCGAAACAGAGATTGAATCTTTGCCAGAATAAAAACCAGTTAGCCCAGCAATGATAAAGCCAATCACCAACCAAATTGTTCTAATTTGTTTTGGATCCATCTTTCTGTAATTTTTTAACACTCCATATTCCAAAAATAATTAGGGCATACAAACCAATCAAAATAAACGCAGGCATCATTACGGTTACGGCCGAGAATGACAAACCGCCAAACCATTTAACAACGCTTAGTTGCCACCAAGATAAAATCCAAGAGATAGTCCCGACAGCCTGACCCAATGAGCTAGCCACAAAACCAGCAAGGCCAGTCAAAAATCCAAACAACATGGTGTAGGGCATTAATGGCAGGACTAATAGGTTGGCGGGAATAGATACTAAAGAAAAAGTATGGAAAGTATATGCGAGCAATGGCGCAACCATAATCTGGGCCGAGACAGACATTAAAACTGTTTCTTTTAAGCCCATCCATTCCGGAATCTTTTTAAATCTTTCTTTGAGAAGCGGACCAACGTACATCAAACCCAGCACAGCCAAGAAAGACAACTGGAAACCGACATCAAATCGTAAAGCCAAAGGATCAATCAGTACCATGGCCGCACCAGCAAATAAAATTGAATTCTTCGGGTCATACAGTCGACCATAACCATTTGCAAACAATAACAATAATCCCATGACCGCGGCACGGACTACTGAAGCGCCAGCTCCAGTCATAATTGTAAAGACAATAATAAAACCAACCGAAACCCAGAAGGCTCGACGGCGGCGCATAAAGAATACCAAGACCGCTAATAGGGCTTCGCCGATAATCGTAATGTTGTAACCGGAAATAGCCAGTACGTGAGTTGTGCTAGTTTTATTGAATGCATCAGTTAGCTCGGCTGGAATATCCTGCTTTGTGCCCAAGAGCACCCCATTGATGTACGCCGAATACGGAACACCCAAGGAACGACTGACGGAACTTTCGAAACTGTCCTTAATGGCGAATATCTTTTTATAAAACCCTATCTTTAGCCCTTGGAACGTCGAAACATGTATCTTTGAATCAAAAATAATTTTAGGGTAGGGGATGGTCGTCCGAATTGATTTATTTTTTAAATATTGTACGTAATCAAAATCTGGAGAAAAATTATCAGGCAACATTAAAGCGCCATCAACAGAAATTAAATCTCCGTAATGATAGACGGGATAAGCTTTTAGAAAAATCAGAGTTAGTTCATTGACTGGAAACTTTCGCCCACCAACTTCCACTTCCGTTGCATGCAAAACTAATTGTGCCTTGTCCCCGTCCACCGCCATCTCACCATCAACAAATCCTTTTGTTATGACAGGGATCCCTTTATTTTTTTCACCTGTCGAAGGGCTATTGTATTGATGTGTCGCAAATTCAGTGAGTGCACTCTCTACCAGATTCGCCTGCCCGTATCTGAACACCCCCAGTGCTAGAACTAAGACACAGGCCCCAATCAAAACTCCCACTCGCCTGTTCCGCTCTGCTGTCTTGGTATTAACAAAAGTTTTTTCATATGCCGAAACTACAACGATAATTGTGCCTACTAAAATCATGGCCAACACACCTGTGTTTGATCCCCCAAACCACGGACCACAAAAAACTCCCACCAAAAACGAGATTAATAAATATCCAAAAACTTGAGCCTTATGCATTGATAAAATGTAACAGGAATTTATTTAGTTCGCTAGTCGCAAAACCTCACCCCTTTCTCGACCCTCTGGTTCGGAATGAAATAACCCCTTGCCTCCCCGCATAAAATTCTGCTGAATTTTTGCTTTGATCTCGGCCCGTCGGCCTGCGAACAGTCGGCAATAGGTTATTCCATTCCTCCCCACTATTTTTATTGGAATTAAAAAGGCCCGCCACACGGGTCGCCGCGTGGCGGGACCTTCGTGCTGCGGGCTACATGGTCACCAGAAACCCAGGATTGTGAATGTGGTTGAGGTGTGGGGCCAAGCGACAAGATTCAGCCGTCACGACCATGCCATCGGTTCGCCGACCATTGATATGAATCTCCGGACCGGGCCGAGTGGTTGTCGCATGATATTCCTTCTTCAGAATCGACAAATCTCCTGTCGAGTCGATCTGGATAAGCCATTGGCTATCCTCAAAGATCACTCTCATCTTTCTCTCCTTCTGCGCCTTAGGCGCGTGGACGATACTTGCGGTAAGCGATGAGGATGACCAAGGACACAAAGGCGCTGAGGCCCATGCACCACATGAACATGTCATTGTGAGTGAAAAATCCTTCAACGGAAAATGACAGCTGAAGAATCATGTACAACCAGAACATGCCGGGGCTGATGGCCGCGACATCCTTGGTACGCACGATCTTGATCAACTGCGGAAGCATCGCCCCCACATTGATCACACCAGCGAGCCAGATGAACTGGTGCCAGTGGATCATGAGGGCAAACTCTTCTCTCGTCATTACCTAATCCTTCCTGCGCTTCAACGCCGCTAACTTACGAATTTTTTGGTTGTTAAAGAAACCAACCTAGCCTATATATTATACTCCTTTTGGTCAAAAAAGTCAAATAGGCCCAGAGGGCCTATTTGATAGAAAAACAGTGAGAATTTGAGCTTTAGTCTTAGCCGACCGTCGCAGGCGGGTAGCCGAGGGCAGAGCGGAAAAGTCAGCAGACTTTTAACGCGGGTCGGCGGGACTAAAGCTTAAATTCAACTAGTTGCAGACTCCTGTGGTCGCAAAACAATTAGGGCAACTGAAGCAGGCGCCGGCACGGACCATGAGGGTACCACACTGACAGATTGGGGCGTCAGCTTGAGAACGAGTGGTCATGCCTGGTTGGTGACGTTCTGGGGCCTCTGCTGAACGAACTGGGGCACGTTCTGGGGTAGCAGTTGGAGCGTCAGCAACAAGACTAGAGAGCAACGAATCGGTTTGATTTTTTACTTCCATAACGCGCTCGGTGAAATCAGGGCCAAAAGTAGCATCAGGGCCAAACAACTCTTCTCTATCTTCACGTGACAAGTATTTCATCCCTAGATAGCGGAAGACGTAATCAACAATTGATTTAGCTGTTGGAATTTCCGTGTTCGACGTAAAACCAGATGGGTCAAAGCGCATATCTTTAAACTTCTTAACCAAGACCTTGAGCGGTACACCGGATTGAAGACAAATAGAAATAAGGGTGGCGATAGTATCGAGCAATCCCGAGAAAGTACTTCCCTCTTTGGCCACAGTAATAAATGTCTCCCCCGGTTTCATGGTGTCCGGATAGAAACCAACGTTGAGGTAACCTTTGTGTCCACCAACATCAAACTTGTGGGTAATTGATGGGCGCTCATCTGGGAGTTTGCGACGAATATACCCATTACTTTTTTCGATAAGTGGATCGACACCTACTTTAGCTTTTACTTCTTCAGTGGTGTCAGAGTCTTTCTTCGTGTTTAAAGGCTGGATTGTTTTGCATCCGTCGCGGTACAAAGCAATAGCTTTCAAACCAAGTTTCCAACCTTGGATAAATACGTCTCGAACATCTTCGACAGTGGCTTCCGTTGGCAAGTTGATTGTTTTAGAAATAGCACCTGAAATAAATGGCTGAACAGCGGCCATCATGTTTAAGTGGCCCATGTGACTGATGCTGCGAGTACCATTGGCAGCCTTGAAAGCACAGTCAAAAACAGGCAAATCTTTTTCTTTAAGGTGTGGGGCACCTTCAATAGTATCCTGTTCAGTGATGTGAGCAATGATGTCTTCTGTTTCTTGGTTGGAATAACCCAATCGACGCAAAGCCATTGGGACCTGATTATTCACGAGCTTCAAAACACCACCACCAACAAGCTTTTTGTATTTGACCAGAGCGATATCAGGTTCAACACCAGTGGTCTGACAATCCATCAAGAAAGCGATTGTTCCCGTTGGGGCCAAGACGCTAATTTGAGAATTGCGAACACCATATTTTTCAGCGAGTTCCAAGGTTTCGTGCCAGACTTGGCGAGAAGCGTTCAACAATGGTTCATCATTCATGCCACCCAAAATTGATTCGTTATAAGTTCGTTCAGCGGCATCCAAATGCTTCTTAAGTACACCCAACATTGGTTCACGATTCTTGGTAAAGCCAGAGAATGGCCCTTTTGAATCAGCCACCAAAGCAGACATTCGATAGGCTTCGCCCGACATCAAAGAAGTAATGTTGGCAGCGAAGTAGCGACCCATGTCAGAATCATATGGTAAACCAAGAACCATCAACAAAGAACCGAGGTTGGCATAACCCAAACCAAGTTCGCGATAGGCTTCGGCATTGGCGGTGATTTCCGGAGTTGGATAAGAAGATGGACTAACAACAATTTCCTGAGCCAAAATCATGACATCGACAGCCTTCTTGAATAAATCGACATCGAACTTAGCTCCCTCTTTCAAGAACTTCATCAAGTTCAATGAGGCCAAATTGCAAGCACTGTTATCTAAGTGCATGTATTCTGAACATGGGTTAGAGGCATTGATACGACCAGTGTTAGAAACAGTGTTCCAATCATTAATGGTTGTGTCGTACTGCATACCTGGATCAGCGGATGACCAAGCGGCGTCTGCAATCCAGTTCATAATTTCACGAGCCTTAACTGTTTCTAATGTTTTGCCAGTAACACGAGCGGTTAGGTTCCAATCGGCATCAGCTTCGACGGCTTGCATGAATTCATCGGTCACGCGAACAGAATTGTTAGCGTTCTGATATGGCAACAAAGTGTAAGGGTCAAATAAGTCGCCGGTGATTGAATTCTTCACCCCAGCCAAAGTCAGAGTGCGAATCATATCTTCGATAATCTTCTTGGAATAAATAAAATCTTTGATGTCTGGGTGATCAGCGTTCAAAACAACCATCTTGGCTGCGCGACGAGTAGTCCCACCGGACTTGATTGAGTTGGCAACACCATCAGCAGCTTTCATGAATGAAACTGGGCCAGATGACTTCCCTCCTTTTGATAAGGCCTCCATGGAACCACGAAGATCAGAAAGATTTGTGCCAGAACCAGAACCTTTGCGGAAGATGTTTCCTTCGTCCACGCACCACTTCAAAATTGAATCCATGTCATCCTTAACAGACAAAATGAAACAGGCCGAGCACTGAGGGTGTTCGGTGGTACCGACGTTAAACCAAACCGGACTATTAAAAGCGGCGTACTGATTGATGAGAATCCAAGTTAAGTCTTGTGCAAAGTTGTCAGCATCAGAAGCAGAAGCAAAATAATTTCCAGCCAATCCCCACTTACGGATTTCTGTCACGACACGATCCACCATCTGGCGAGCACTGGTTTCGCGTTCAGGAGAACCGAGCCGACCACGAAAATATTTTGAGGCTACAATATCAGTTGCGGTTTGAGTCCAGAAGTTTGGAACCTCAACATCTTTTTGTTCGAAAACAATTGTGCCATCACCACGTTCAATTTTGGCAGTTCTTTTTTCCCAAACAATACTATCGTAAGGATGCATCTCACCAAAAAGTCTTTTCCAATGAAAAGCTCCCTTGCGAGGATTTGGATTTGGTTGAACTTCGACCTTCAACTGTGGCTGGGTTGTGGTTGGACTCATTTGCACTTGAAGAGCACTAACGCCCGCCTTGTTTATGGCTTAAACAACACGGCACATTCAATGCTCGACCGATTAGATTGATAAGTGCCCCGCCATGAAAATAATTCTTCATGCACAGGATTCATATGCGTCATTGTACGACAATGGCACGAACTGCCAACTGTGGATAACTATACAAAATAAGGGCCGATTTTAGTCAAGAAAAAATCCCCTGTTCTTAGGGGATTTTTTCTTGAAAATTTTTATTTATTCATCTTGCGCCGAATGAACGCAGGAATGGTGTCGAACTCAGAATCAGTCAAAGAATCATCAACGAATTCCTTAACTGGTGGATTGGAAACTGGTGGATTGTAAGGCTGGCTAACGGTTGGAGCTGGTGTGTGAGGAGCAGGCTTCATGATTGAATCAAATAAATTCTGTCCCATATCTGTTGGCGCACCAAAACCAGAAACAGTTGGACGGATTGGAGCTGGACCATCATTATTAAATCCGGTCGCAACAACAGTAATTTTAATTTCACCCTTCTTCAGCTTATCATCAATGACAGCACCGAAAATTACACGGGCATCTGGATCAACATGTTCAGTGATAATTCTGGCCGCTTCATTAATTTCAGCCATGGCCATGTCTGGTCCACCAGAAACGTTAAACAATACACCCTTGGCTCCATCAATTGAAACTTCCAGCAACGGAGAATTGATTGCCATCTTGGCAGCTTCAACAGCACGGTCGTCTCCACTAGCGCGGCCAATGCCCATCAAGGCAGAACCCGAGTTAGACATAACTGCCTTAACGTCAGCAAAGTCGAGGTTAACAATACCAGGGATTGTAATCAAATCAGAAATCCCCTGCACGCCCTGCCGAAGAACATCATCAACGATCCCAAAAGATTCTAAGAGTGGAGTTTTGCGATCAATAATAGAAAGGATTCGATCGTTAGGAATCGTGATTAATGAATCAACTCGCTCACGAAGATTATTCCAACCAGCATCAGCAATCTTCATACGGGCTTGTCCTTCAAAAGTGAACGGCTTAGTAACAACACCGAGGGTCAATGCCCCAGCTTCACGAGCGAGCTCAGCAACAACGGGACCAGCGCCAGTGCCAGTGCCACCACCAAGACCCATAGTAACAAAGACCATGTCGGCCCCTTTTAATGCAGCACTGATTTCTTCTTTAGTATCGTGAGCAGCTTGTCGGCCGATCTCAGGATTCATGCCAGCACCAAGACCACGAGTCAAACTCTTGCCGATGTGAATCTTCACAGATGCGGCAGAAGCATGCAAAGCTTGGGCGTCAGTATTAATGGCAATAAACTCAACCCCGTGGATACGGGCTTCAATCATTTTGGCGAGAGCGTTTACTCCGGCGCCGCCAACACCAACGACTTTGATGCGGGCAAATGTTTCAAATGCTGGTTTAACTTGTGCCATATGTTTATCTATTTTTACCTAACGATACCCTGTACTATCATAAAAAAAATAGCCGTGCAAGCAATCTACCATTCCTTGTGGGTAAGACTGTGGATAAGTATTACCGCCTATACACTAAGGAAGGAAATTCTTGAACCAATCAGCTACTTTATTAAAAAGATTACTTCCTCCTGAGGAGACCCCGCCACTTCGGGCTTTGGTGTTCCCCATCTCACTTTCAAAGCCCCACAAGACTAGGCCTGTCGCAACCGCAAAGGATGGATCGATCGCTGCGTCAACTACGCCATCTAGATGAAGAGGTCTGGCCAACTTTACTGGAGCGCGTAATACATCTTTAATTACAGCCAACAATCCTGGAAGATGTGCTCCGCCACCCGAAACCACAATCCCCGCTGGCAACATTCCCACTCGTGATGCTTTCTTCAATTCAGCTGTTACGAGATCTAAAAATTCACCAACACGAGCATCGACTACTCTAATCAATTGCTTCTTTGGTAAAATAAAACTTTCTTCTCCCATCAGTTTGGAAAGATCTAGGTTTTCTTTTTTGCGAAGATCTTCCGCCATGCCTGTTGTTGCATGCTCCAGTTTAATTCTCTCAGCGACATCCATGGAAGTCCTTAGTGCCATGGCTAAATCATTGGTTATATGACGAGAACCAATTGGCAAAACCGCGCTGTGAATCAAATCGGCTTCTTCAAAAACAGTTAGCGTAGAAGTCCCTCCTCCAAAATCCAAATGGGCCACACCATATTCACGTTGATTCTTATCAAGAACAGAAAGAGAAGCAGCCAAAGGAGCAAAGACTAAACCAGCAACCTCAAGGCCATTTTCATTAACGCATTTAACTAAATTACGAAGATAAGGAGAAAGGCCATCAATTATTAAAACTTCGGCTTCTAGTCGAACCCCTTTCATACCAAGTGGGTTTTTCACATTTTCAGTACCATCAATAATAAAATTTCGAGGAACAACGTGAACGATTTCGCGATTAGCAGGAAGGCTCACGACTGAAGCTGCCTGAAGAACACGGTCAATATCATTTTGAGAAATTTCGTTATCCGCTCGAGAAACAGCAATCACCCCTCGGGACAACTGGCTCTTTATGTGCAAACCATTTACAGCAACATAGGCGCGTTTGAGTTTTGTACCAGCCATGGCTTCGGCTCTTTGGACGGCAGTAGCAACATCGTTGATCGTTTCTTCCATATCTACAACCATCCCTCGACGAAGGCCATGTGAAGAAGCAGCACCTACTCCTAATATCTCGGGGCGAAGACCATCTCGCTCAACTTTGGCGATGACAACCTTAACTTCTGAGTTGCCTATATCGATTCCGGATATTAGATAGGGTTTGGACATACAGTAGAGTGTAAGAGTTAGGACTTGGGCAGTGTAGCAATAATATCTTCCTGGAGGTCAATCATCTTTTTTTCATCCTCCGAAGAAGTCTCGTGATCATAACCAAGCAAGTGCAAGAGTCCATGCACAGCCAATCGGGCCATTTCTTGGTCGATTGGAATATTAATTTCCTCAGCTTGCCGTTCTGCAACTTCGAGACAAATAAAAATATCTCCTATTGGAAGTATACCATATTTCTCAAGGCTATGTTCATCCAACGGAAAGGATAAAACGTCAGTCGGCCTGTCTTTGTGGCGATGCTCTCGGTTAAGCCCCTGACTGCGATCCGGAAGTATTAAATGAAGACCAAGTTCAATCTGCTTGTCCCCCAACCCGAGGTGCTTAAAAGAGTGTTCAAAAATATTAACAAAAAATTGTTCTGACCATTTCTGATCAGTTGTTTGATTTTCATATACGAAATCGAGCATTTAAAAATGATAAGCTAAAACGCCAAAAAAAGAAATGGCCGCCAGCGCACAAGGCACTGACGGCACAAACAAGCAACTAGTTCTTTGCCCAGCTGGAGCTATCAACCCGGAAGAGCCACTGACGCTCTTCGCGGAATACGATCTCAGGGCGACCCGAATCAAGAGACATCGTGTTGCCACCACGAATCTCGAAAAGAAGAGTGTGCGAGTGGGGTTTGGCCACACCATCATCACCAATCTCTTCGATCGGCTCACTGGCAATGAGAACATCGGTGAATGGCGACCGATTGTAGCCACCATCGGGAATGAGGAGCTCCCAACCTGCTTGGGGGTGACACTCTTGCAGTCCGACTTCACGGGCCCGGCGGTAAATGGCCGAACGGCGATTGGAACCACGCAAGCCGATGTCTCGGGCCGAAACAATCACGTACTTGTCCATCGATTTTTCTGTGACAAGCCCAACACCGCTTCTGGCCAAAAGCTCAGTGGCCCGATCTTCAATAATCGCCCCAAACTTCTTACACTCAGCGACAAACACCGCTTTGCTAACCCAGGGGTAAAGCGTGATCGGGAATCCACCCGAAACAATCCTCGCGTGAATAACTCTTCTTTCTTCCAGCATTTCCTCTAGCGGCGTCATCCTGACCCCTCTCTAACTGGTTAAAGTGCTAATAAATCAGCCTAAAGATTATAACACAAAATAAAAAAATATCAACAAAACAAAACGGACCCAATTGGGTCCGTTTTGTTTTGAATAGTTTACTTTAGAATTTCTTTGACCATCGTGCTAACACGCTGACCATCAGCTGCACCTTTAGTTTCTTCTTTAACAGCACTCATGACCTTGCCCATATCTTTGGCAGTCATTGCACCGGTAGAGGCAATCGCCTTTTGGATTATGGCCATCAATGCTTCGTCGGACAACTGTTCTGGTAAGTAGGTCATTAAGACTTCGGCTTCGGCTTTCTCGGATTCAGCTAATTCCGGGCGTCCACCTTTTTCAAACTCAGTGATTGAGTCACGGCGACGCTTCACTTCTGAAGCAACAACGTCTATGGTTTCTTGTTCGGTCAACTGGCAAGCAACTTCGAGCTCGGCGGCATTAGTAATCGTTTTGATTAGCTTGCCACGCTTCTCAAGTTCCTTGTTTTTGATCGAAGCGATAACCATACCCAACAAAGAGCGTCGGGCTGAATCACCGCTCTTAAGTGCACCTATCATGTCTGCTTTTAGTTTTTCTTTTAACATATGTTTTTTATTATACCCAACTAAAATAAAATATCAAATCAAAACGCCCCATAAGGGGCGTTTTGATTTGATATTTTAGAGGTCGATTTCTTGTTTCAACTTTCTCTTTGCTTCGTCAAAAACATCTTTGTCGTAGGTGCCGAGCTTTTCTAATTTGCGTCGGAGACCAGCGAGATGGATGCCCATGATTGCAGCATTCTTTTCACGACGTTCAGTTTGTTTTTTGACTCGGAATCTAGTCTTCTTTGCTTTCAACAAAACACCGCTCTGCTGAACAAAGCGATTGAATCGGCGCATCATACTGCCGATGGATTCATTTGGTTTTCGTTTTACTTCTACCATAAATATACCTCCTTCTATTTATACAGGATACCACTAAATGGGCTTGGTATCAAGTTTTATTACTTTTAATTAAAATGAGGTCCGCAACGGCGCGGACCTCAGGCGAATCCCCTGATCTTGGAATAGGTGTACGCTGCCCATTCATACACCAAGAAAAAGATGGGGAGAATGTAACGATGCTGGGCCGCGTCGAACCCGTAGGCCCCAGGATCATTCACACTTACCCAGTACAGCTTAGTCTCGGGAGGGGCCAATCTGCGATACGCCGCTAGGGCGCGTCTCATGTGTATGTGGTTAGCCACAATCAGGACACTCTTCTCACCTTCTGCCCCTGAAAACCGGAGCAGCCTGATGGCAAAATGAACTTCTTCGAATGTATTACGGATGCGAGGATTCCAAGGATTCTTGGAAATTGTAATCGCGTCTGATGGGACCCCGTGGTAGACCAGCTGACTCTTCGCCACCTCGGCCAAGTTCTTACCTTTGACCACGAAGCGATTCGTGAACACGACCCGACTAGCCACACCCTTAAAATACCAGAGCTTACAACAAAGCAAGATGCTATCCAGAATTTTGCTACAAGCCCCGTTTTTGGCTTGTGGCAACATCATGCCAGCGATGATTGTTGTTTTGCCCGTAGGCAGGTTGTCGGGAATCTCCCAACATCCAATAAGCCATTGGAACATTCCAGTCCTCCTTATTTTAATTATACCACAATATTAAATAAAAATCAATAGCCTCAAAAAAATTAAGCACTAGGCCTGCCAAGGAGGGGTAACAACCCAAAAAGTGTTACTAATTAAGCGCTTTACCCCCCAAAAGATGCATGTGAAGATGTGTGACAATAAAATCATCGTCTTCAAAGATCTTAGCAGATTGAATCTCCTCGCTAATTATTTTGCAGAAAATGTCTTTGTCCATTTTAACTATTTTTATTTCCGTATAACTCAATCAGCTTTTCTCTTGTTATTTCTGCACCACCAGTTTTCTTTTTTTCATCAATGAAAGTAATATCGAACCCAAAACTTTTAGTGGCTCTTTCTGCCTCAAAGATCACTGGCGATATGCCGGTAATTTTAGTTACTCTATTAAGTTTAGGGTCAGTCTGAAGCATTATGGCCAACTTCCCCATGGCATCTTTAAAAAGATTCAAAATTTCTTTCCGCCCCTTAATAAAAGTAATCGGGATGTGGAGAGCAACAGTATCACCAACAACCTCATACGTAACCAGTCTATTCAGCTCAGTGTTTCGGTGGAGGCCATATCTTCTGGCAAGACCCTCGATCTGATCAGGGGTATAATTGGAGATCAAAAAATCACTAACCCTACTCGCGATAAGTTTGGTCAGGGAATCCTTTTCCACAACACCAGAATCTTCAATTGTTTTTCTAATCTCTCTAATTTCGCCGACTCTATCTGGAACAACCTGTTCAAGATGATAAAAAAACTTTTCTACACCATGCCCAAGCACAATAGACTTATCTTCGTCTGGGTACTCTTCTCGGGCCCGCTTTAACATATTGAGGAACCTGCCAGCCACAGAATCCAAAACATCCTCTTTTTGTGCTGCAGAAAGAGTCTCATTTTTTGGAGCTACAAGTTTTCCTTCAAAATCCATTATCTTTTTGAGGTGACTATTTAACTGGATCTTCTTCGTATTCTTTGCCGGAGGATGGAACACCGAGTGGTTTTTCCTTGAGACGCTTCTTAACTTCTTCGACGATCTTTTCAAGCAAGATTGTTTCTTGAACACCAGTATCCATTTCACGAAGAATGATTGTACCTTCGAGAGCCTCCTTTTGACCGAAGATTAAAGCAAAGCGAACACCCAAGCGATGAGCGATGCGGAGCTGGGATTTAATACTGTCACGACCAAGTGACGAACGAGCATCAATGCCGGCTTTACGGAAGCTTTCAAACAAAGGAAGGGCTTTGCGTTTTGGAGCTTCACCTAATTGAACTAAGAATATTTTTGGTTTAGGACCCAAATCAGGAACATGGACGTTCTTTTCTTTCATGGCCATAATGATTCTTTCAATACCCATTGCCCAACCAGCGGCTGGAGTCTTAACCCCACCGAGCTGTTCAATTAATCTGTCGTAGCGTCCGCCAGCGACTAAAGTCGATTGCTGAGAAGCACTATCGTTTGGAATTAATTCGAAAACAGTACGAGTGTAGTAATCCAAGCCACGAACCAAATATGGGTTAAGGATATATGGAACTTTGGCTTCATCTAAGAATTCCAGAACATGCTTGAAGTGCAATCGACAAGCATCGTCCAAGAAGTCCATCATCTGAGGGGCTTCCTTGGAAGCTTCTTTGCAGCCTTCTTCTTTACAATCGAGAATACGCAAAACGTTTTCCTTCAATCTGTTCTGACAGTTCTTGCAGAGTTTCTTTGAGCGACTGCGATAAAAATCCTTGAGAGCTTTAATGTAAGCTGGGCGGCAGTTCTGATCACCAATGCTATTAATGTGGACGTCATAGTTATCCAAACCTAAAGAATCCAAAAGCTTGTAGGCGATGAAAATCATTTCGGCATCAACGGCCTCAGAAGCATCACCAATAGTTTCTAGACCCAATTGATAGAACTGGCGGTAGCGTCCGGCTTGAGGTTCATCATGACGAAACATCGGATCTACATAGTAGAGCTTCACTGGGTGAGGGCGGACATTCATTCCGTTTTCCAAATAAGCACGGACAGCTGGGGCAGTCCCCTCTGGTCGCAAAGCCAAGACATCACCACCTTTAGTTTTAAGAGTGTAAATTTCTTTTGAGATAATATCGGATGTCTCACCAACAGAACGATTGAACAAATCAGCCGATTCCAAAACCGGAGTGCTGATACGTTCAAAACTGTAATACTCCAAGAGTTGCTCAATCTTCTTTTGAACATAGCGCCAGTACTTTTGATCTTCTGGAAGAATGTCATGCATTCCTCGGACGGACTGGATTTGTTTTGCTTTTAGTTTAGACATAATTTTCTGACCACTTATTAGTTTAAATTAGATTAGTTTATATTTGCTTGCTACGCAATAGCTGCTAAATCGGATAAGTAAACCCTGGAATTTTTGAAAACTTAGAAAATGGCCAAAGACGGATATAGGCCCTACCAGTAATCAATGACTTATTCAGCGCGCCCCAAACTCTTGAATCAGAACTTTTCATACGGTTATCTCCCATCACAAAGTAATCATTGTCATCCATCTCAACACGCATGTTACCAAGAGTTTCCTGGCCAGGATCTAGATACGTTTCATTAAGGGTTACACCCTCAGGGTGCTTGTCATTATAGATGGTGACCCTATTGTCTTTTATCTCAACAGTATCGTTAGGCATACCGATAATTCTTTTTATAAAAAACTGAGACTGATCCAAAGGATAACGAAAAATGATAACGTCGCCACGGCGCGGACTACCCAATTCATATGATAATTCATCAACGAAAATATAATCCCCATCCTTGAAATTTGATTCCATTGAGGCACCTTTAACAAAAAACGGCTGAACAACATAATACCGGATCGGTAAAATAATAATCAGCGAGATGGCAACAATCTTAATTGTCTCCCAGAAAAAAGCAGCGATTTCGCTCTTTAGGCTAGGCTCATTTTCTATCATGTCTGTCCTGTTTTCTTGTTCCATTTGCTTATTTTACTCCATTTTTTTGCTTTGTTCAATGGGGCATTTTTATAAAAATAAAACGAGCCCCACCATGTTTGTTGATACATGTGGGGCTCCATCACCAAAGAACCATCACACCAAGGGATCGAGAAGCCATCGAACATGCTCCGCTTTTGAGGCAAGCTCTCCGGCATGGTCAGTGGCGGCCTCTCTAACCTGAGCAACGAACTTCTCGGCAAGTCTCGACTCTGTCAGCTCGCGATTTCTGGTCTTTTGCAAGATGGCCATAGGCACAAAAAAAATGGCGCTTAAATCATCTGACCCACAATTCAGCACAGCGGCCAAATGAACGGCGTAGTCCCCTGCGGGAGCATCGACATATCTTGGGGGAAACGAGACTTTGATCACCTTAACCACCCCGCTCAAACGCTCCAAAGAAGACCAAGCTTTGTGGGCAACACTGAAAGCAGACAAAAGAACAACAGAAGGGACAGGGCGACCGTCCTCCCAATTTATTGAAATGCTGACCTTAGTTACCATGACCATCTCCTTGGCCCCGCAGGGCCTCTTGTTTCTGCGCTTTATTGGACGCAGATCATGTTATTTAAATAAATAAGCCACAAAAGGTCAATAGTGCAAAAATAAATCATTTTTGGTACAGTTTGGTTATGGCAACAACAAAACTAATTGTAGGAATCGGCAATCCAGATGCAGAATACCAAGGAACCAGACACAACATCGGGTTTATGTTTTTGGATTACTTGGCTAAAAAGATAGACGCTAATGACTTTGCAGAAGATAAAAAACTAAACGCATTGGTCTCTAAATCAAAGATCGAGAAGACTCCAGTCGTTTTGGCTAAGCCCTTATCATATGTAAATAAGTCCGGAGATGTTGTGGGCAAGATGGCCAGATTCTACAAAGTAAAAGCTAAGGATGTCATTGTTGTTCAAGACGACTTAGATATTGAATTTGGTTCATTCAAGAACTCTTTTGAAAAGAATTCTGGTGGCCACAAGGGTGTTGAATCTATAATTAAGGCCCTAAAGACAAACAAATTCTTCCGTTTACGAATCGGCACTTCTGTCAGAGCCCTAGAAAAAGCCCGCGAACAATCAGACAAAAAGAGAGATGCTTTTGTTATGGATTTCGTTCTGGCCAAATTCACACCCAAGGAACAAGAAACGATTAAGAAAATGTTCCCTGAAGTCTACGCTCGCCTACTAGAACTCCTCAAGCAATAATTTAACCAAACTAAAACCCGCCACATCGGCGGGTTTTAGTTTGGTTACCAAAGAAGACTAATTGTCGCCAATTCTCTTCTTTAATTGACCAATGGCTTCTTCAGCATGACGAGCGCCACCAAGACCAAAGGAAAGACCAATGGCCAAGGAGATAGCAGCAATCAAACCAAGAATGACATATTTGATAACATCATCAGCAACTTTAAGCTGAACCAATGCGATCAATAAACCAAAGACAAATACAGCCCACTTGGTTAAGGCGCCAAGGAAGTTAGCAGAAGCCAACCCGGCTGCCCTAACAGAACCCTGAACGATGCCTTCCAAGAACTTAGCAACCAAGATACTGACCAACAAAATGATTGCTGAAATTACCACATTCGGAATGTAGTAAACAACACTTTGAAGGAAATTGGTAACTTCAGTTAAACCTAAGATGTTGGTGGCGGCCATCAAGAACACGATAACAAAGAACCATTTTACTAATTCGCAAAATAGTTTTGGAGTGTCCAAGCGGAATCCACTTTTTTCCCAAGCTCTACGGAAACCAACTTTCGTTAATGCGTTATCAATGTGTAAGACTCGGACAATATGATAGACAAGCTTACCGAGCAATACAGCTACTAACCAACCAATCAAAAATACTACTAAGGCAGCAACGAGGCGCGGAATAAAGCCGGCCACGCTAGACCAAAGAGTAAGCAAAGAACCCTGAACGATATCTGATGCTTGTAATACTTCTAACATACAACACCTCCATTCATATAAATAAAACTAAATAACTACACTTATGATAGAAGTATAGCATTTCCAACAAAACCAAGATGCGTTTATGTTGATATCTATTTGTTTTTGTAAGCGAGACTACCCTTCTCAAAAGCTTCCTCGGCTTCTTTGCGCCCCTTCCAGCCAGGAATAACAACAACTTTATCTTGAAGTTGTTTATAGGTTTCGTAAAAGTGAGCAATTTCTTTGAGGGTGTGCTTGTTGATGTCTTCGAGGTCTTTGACATGCTCCCAGCGTGGATCGCCAACAGGAACAGCAATAACCTTATCATCTGACTCCCCTGAATCATTCATGTGCATTAAGGCCACTGGACGAGCTTTAACTAATAAGCCCGGGAATAATGGGTGTGTAGTTAACAGGACCACATCTAAAGCGTCGCCATCTTCCCAAAGAGTCTGAGGAACAAAGCCATAATCATATGGATAGTGCTGAGTTGTATGCAAAACACGATCCAGAGCAATTAGACCGGTCTTTTTATCAATTTCGTATTTATTGTGTGAGCCCTTTTGCACTTCAATGATCACATTGATTTCTTCTTTTGTGCCCGGGGCTAAATCTGTTAAGACATTCATTTCGACAAAAATATTCTCGCAAAAATCTTGACGAACCCGTCCACCAATAAGGTGGACGGTGAGACTTCTGAGAGAATTTATTACTATTAAATTATACTACAAAAATTCATTCTAAGCAACTGGAGGTGTATCAATCTTCTTGATGGCTGAATCCTCTTCTTCGCCTATCTCCATAACGGTTTTGACTCGATCAACCATTAAATTAAGGCGTTTCTCTGAAGAATCGTAAGCGGATTTAGTGTTTTCAATATGCTTGCCTAGTCTCTGGAAATCTTCTGCTAATTTACCTCCATCGGTTGAGATTCTCTCTAGTCTCTTCATTATGTCCTTAGTTTGCTTGTTAAACTCGAAGTCTTTAAACCAATGCCGAATAGCCGACACAGAGAGAGCGAAGGTGTTTGGTGAAACTAGGAACACCTTCTTGCTTCTAGCGTAGTTAGGGATATCGACGTCTTTTATATTGTTAATTATCTCGTAATAGACTGTCTCGGCGGGAATATACATTAGTGCCAAATCGGTTGTACCCTCTGAGGGCAACAGATACTTGGATGCAATTTCGTCTATTTTCTTTTTGACATCCGAGTAGAATGTCTTTCTAAACACTTCCTTTTCCATATCGTTTGGGGCATTAACCATCTTCTGGAAATTGTCCCAATTAAACTTGGAATCTATCGGCAATAATAGATTGTTTGGCAATTTAAGTACTGCGTCGACAGCTTCTCCTGATTTAAAATAATGCTGGACTTCATAATTATCTTTAGAAAAATACTGATTTAAAGAGGCTTCTAGGGATTGCTCGCCCCAAGTCCCGCGAAGTTTGGGCGAACGAAGCATGTCCTGGAAAGAGGCCACGTCTTTAACGGAATCGTGCATCTGTTTCATGCCCTCCTGAATCTGGGTCATGTTTTGAGTAAAGCTCTGGACCTGTTGGCTAACGGTCAAAGTGGCGCGCTCTGAAGCCTGACGAGAACGTTCAAGTTGCTCATTAATTAATTGGGTAACGGTGGTACTGGCTCGATCAGAAGCTTCCCTGTTTTGGGTTAGTTGAGTACTGACTATTTGAGACAAAGCGTCAAAGCGCTGATGTAAAACTAAATACTTTTCATCTGGTTCATCAATCTTTTTCTTGCCCTGCACCATCATATACAAATTAATACCAAGCATGGCCATCGTGGCCAGAGAGACTATCACCGCCAAAACAACAAGGGAATTATTCATATATAAAATATTATTTACTGGGGAAAATTGTGCCTAAAATCCCTCACGAAACAAGGGTTATTTCCCTTTTAAATACACCAGCAGAAACCTCGTCCATCTTTCCAACGCGATATGGCTTAATTGGATTTTTAACAAATCCGTTTTCTAATGCATAGGAAGGATAATATCGAGGACGATTAAGCCCCTTAAAAACCTGCTGAGCATTTTTGAAACCTAGTTTCTTCGCGAAAAACAAGTTGCTGTCTAAATCATGAATCAAAGAAAGGATTTGAAATATCGCATAAGAAAGCATTGCGATTAAACTTGATATAAATAAATCACCTGGAACCCTTAATTCCAACAGCATAAATATCGTCATCCCCGATAAAGCAATCAATATAGTCCAATGATGGGGACCTGTAATAGTTTGAGTTGTTAAATACATTTCTTGATGAATGGCAAACATGTCAGATTTTATCTCATGAAGAATCCCTATCAATTCAAACCCAGTTTCATCATGAGCCTCCACTTTGTCTATCTCTTCAAGTATCCCTTTAAGCTCTTCTTCTGTGTAAGCAGCATAGTCAACGAGTTCATGATCTAAGGCTTTCATTGTATAAAGCTCGACTGCATCTGCCATACGTTCTCCAGCTATTGGGTCTATTTTACGAGCGAGGTGATAAAGAGATACAACTTTTGCATCTTCCTGAGATACAAGCTCCTGCAGTCGCAAATAATTTGATGTCGCACCAGCAATAAAAAATCCAGCGAGAATAGCAAATAATAATGAAACGACCGTTAGAAAGGAGGAGAGATCAATCTGGACTTTAAAATACGGTAGAACAAACGGCAAAACAATGAGAACCAGTGGGGTAACTCTTCTGATGAGGAAATTGCCAAGAAAATTCATGATGCTTAATTATGGCATTAAACCTGCTTCTTCGACAAATAAGCTTTGGTGGACCCTGCCGGGTTCGAACCGGCGACCTCCTCATTGCAAATGAGGCGCTCTACCAACTGAGCTAAGGGCCCTAACTTCCTTCTGTGGGTGCGGAAGGAATCGAACCTTCGACCTCGTTCTTATCAGGAACGCGTTCTACCACTGAACTACGCACCCAGTGTAGCTTTGAAATAATACCAAAAAGTTCCACATTCTTCAAGGTAAAGACCAAATAACAGATATCCACTTGACTTTAGGTGCCAAAAAGCTCTTGCAAAAATACCCCGGACATGCTAGGATGGTTTAATCCCTGGTGGATTGGTTAACAAGCTTCTATGAAGACGACCGCCACTACAACCCCGCAGGAATTAGACAGGGTCAACAAGGCCCTGAAAAAGAAATTCCTAAACAAGAAACTGATACTCGGTAGTGGTTCCGTCCCTGCAAAACTGGTTTTTGTGACCGAAATACCTGGTGCAGACGAAGTTAGGGAATCACGCCCTCTCACCGGACTCTCTGAAAAAATGCTTCATCAGGTCCTAAAAACCGTGGGCATTGATAAGAAAAAGATATATATAACAAGCGTTGTTAAGTATTCAGCTACCCCAGGAAAGGCCATCTCTCCTAAGGAAATAAAGTCTCATATCCCCTTCTTAAAGGAAGAGATCAAGGCCATAAATCCTTCTGTCGTCGTCACTCTTGGCATGACCGCCTTAAACGGAATCGGCTTACGCCAGCCATTAGACAACGTACACGGACGAACCTTTAATTTCGGCAGTTACGAGCTAATTCCAACCTTCCACCCAAGTCATGCCGTTAATGACCCGCAGATCAAGGCCCACCTCACTAACGACTTGTCTAAACTCAAAGAACTCCTCAAAAAACCAGCAGAAAATCAATAAATAAAACAGGCTCATCTATCGAGCCTGTTTTATTTATTTCTTACGAGCAATTACTTTCTTAACCGCAACCTGGATGTGACTTATCCCTAAGCCACAGGCTTCAACTAATTCTTCTGCCGTGCCGGATTCGCCAAATCTATCTTGTAAACCAATGAATTCTTGAGGTGTTGGGTGTTCTTTGGCCAATGTTTCAGCGACAACTGATCCCAGACCACCGGCAATTTGATGTTCTTCAATACTTACCACTGCTCCAGTTATTTTAACTGAATCAACAAGAGTTTTATTATCAAATGGCTTAATTGTGTGTGAATTTATAACCGCGCACTCAATTCCCTCTTTGGATAATTCTTCAGCAGCCAATAATGCATTGTGTAACAAAATCCCACAGCCAATAATGGTGCAGTCTTTACCTTCTCGCATCACAATTGCCTGCCCGATTTCAAATGGAGTGGCCGATGTTGTAATCACCGGAGACTTTTCGCGCCCTAAACGCACGTAGGAGGGCTGTTGGTTAAAAGCAATGGCAATAGTGGCTTTGTGGGCTTCCACCGCGTCACAGGGCACCACAACAACCATACGGGGCAACACACGCATGAGGGCTACGTCCTCCAGAGCCTGATGAGTTGCGCCATCGGGGCCGACGGAAACACCGGCATGGGCGCCAATTATTTTAACTGGAACATTATTAATCGCGATATTGGTGCGAATTTGCTCGTTATTTCTTCCAGGATTAAAAGCCGCATATGAAGCAATAAACGGGATCTTTCCATAATTCGCCATACCTGATGCAACTAAAGCTAGATTTTGTTCTGCCACGCCAACCTGAATAAATCTATCTGGAAACTTATTTTTAAATCCATCCGAACGAGTTGATTCAGTTAAATCAGCACAAAGAACAACAACTCTTGTATCATTCCCCACCACTTCCGCCATGGCTTTCCCATATCCATCCCGAGTCGGCACCATTTCCGGCTTAGACAAATCGTTGATTAATTTTGCTTCAGGATTAAGCATTATATTTTCTTATGACTCTGCCCGAAAAATCAGGCAGAGAGAAAGACTACATAGTCTTCTGGACCGGACAGGTTCCGCAGTGTTTTTCACCACAGCAACATTTACACCACTTTGAATTCTTAGATAACAAAATCAAAATTACAGTTGACCAAGCCCAATAACCAGCATCAAAGCCAAAAAATACCTTACTCCCCAAACTGGACCAAAAGAACAATATACCAGAAACCCAAGCCAACAATGACAAAACTATCATCACTGTATGATGTGGGCACTTACATCTTTCATTACTCATCATATTACAACACCTCCATTCAAATTCATCATGCTATTGATGTTCAGATTTAATTTTACCACCTAACGTTCGTAATTCATTTAAAAATTGTTTGGCTTCTTCGGGTTTTGGCGGTTTACCATGCCATGCAGGGTCAAATTCCATTTCCCTAATCCCCTTGCCGGGAATGGTGTGTGCAATAATAACGGTTGGTTTTTCGTGGATTGCCTTGGCTTCCTGCACCGCATCAACAAAAGCCTCAATATTGTGCCCATCAATTTCCAAAACATGCCAATTAAAGGCTTCATATTTAGCTTTTAAGTTTTCCAATGGCATCACATCTTCAGTGAAACCATCAATCTGGATATTGTTTCGATCAATTACAGCAATCAGATTTGATAATTTATATTTGCCAGCAAACATTACAGATTCCCAGGTAGAACCTTCTTCTTGTTCACCATCGGACATAAAGCAATATGTTTGGAACTTTTTACCATCCATGCGAGAAGCATAAGCAATGCCACAGGCTTGGCCCAAGCCAGAGCCCAGTGGCCCTGATGTTGTTTCAACCCCTGGAAGTCTTTCTCTTTCAGGGTGACCCTGCAAACGTGTTCCAAATTTACGCAAAGTCTTTAATTCTTCAATTGGAAAATAGCCCGACATCGCCATAAGAACATAGCGAATAGGCACAATGTGGCCATTAGAAAGTATCAGCCGATCACGATCATCCATCTCTGGATTCTTGGGGTCATGATTCAAAATATGAAAATACATCGCCGTAAAAATATCGGCCATCCCCAATGGTCCAGCTGTATGCCCACTCCCAGCCTCAGTCAATGACTCAATCAAAAGTTCCCTGGCTTCGTTAGCCTTTGTTTCTAGTTCCTCAATTTTTCCTTCAGGAATATATTGAGACATATCTATGGGTTAGTAAAAAATTTAAAAATACTAAAGTGTGAGTCAGGGTACATAGAATTCATCATATTCATATAGTTTGTCCAGCTAAACAAAACCCAAACAAGGACCATTAACCCTGTGTAAAAAAGAATTTCTAGTGAATAACTTCTTTTTTTAAACAACTTAGATGTAATATACCCCAAAAACAGAATGATTAATGTGTTTCCTAGAATCACTGCATCCCCAACCACTTCAACTATGCCCCCGAAGCCCTTTTCTCCGGGTAACACCCAACGACTCAAAAGCCACCCAAGTATTAAGACCCACTCTACCAAAGCAAACCACCTTAGCTTACTGTGATGAGGGGCTAATTGTTGTTCAGAAATATACTGGGGCATTCTAAGCAATTTTAGAGGTTACCATCGATCTCCCTGGCAACAGCTTCCACCATGTCGTGGGTAGTTAAAATATTTCCATCCTCATCCCTCTCCACGCCTAAGGTTATCGAGTACTTTTTGTCAGTCGATAGCACCGTAAGGCGATCGTCGTACCACGCAGCGGTAGCGCCCAGACCAGAAACTATTGTGGGAGCTGGTGGATATGTGGTGTTAATACCCCCTCCACCAACTTTCTCGCCGGCATATTCTGTTTGCCATTTTATTTCGGAATTAAAGGCCTCTTCTGCACTGTAATTACTCCAAGTTATAATATAGAGAAGTTGCCCAACCATTGCTCCGACAGACGATCTTTTATTTTTTGGATCCACATAAGAACAGATGACTTGTTTAACTCCCGCCTCGACCACTTGATCACCCGCACCTTCATGACCAGGCAAAGCATTTAAACCAGCCACGGCCAAACCTTCTCCTTGCTGAATGAGCTCATAGTCAGCAGGATTCTTACCGGTAATTTGCTGGAATTTATTGTCAGGTAAAAGGTCTCTGCACTTTAATGAACCAGTGCTTTTTGAGGTTGGCAAACCCAAACTACTCAGGCCAGAAGAAGGCTTATCAAAAAACATAAAATAAGCACCTACCCCAAGAACCATAACGATAACCCCACCAATAATCATACCAAGAGGTTTAATGCCCATCCCCCTGTCGCCTTGTAGCGGGTTAATTTGTGGCATGGCAGGCTCCGGCATTAATGGTTGCACTGGTGCTTGCTCCTGAGGCATTATTGGCTGGTTTTGTATTGGTTCGTCCATGGTTATTGGGTTATTTTTTAAAAATATATTGGGATATAAAATTAAAGAAAAATAAAAATAACTAAAATTGGATTTAAATCTTCAAGGGTAAACCTGGGTAATCCTGTCCCTGAAACACCAAAAACACCATATGTATACGAGCAAACACCAATCCACATTAAAATCTCAAAAAATACCCTCGTGAATAAAAGGCTCTGGTTACTCATATTTCTCGCTTTCATAATCACCCGTATAAGAATTAAGATAACCGCTGACCAAAAGAAAAAGGCTACTCCGGTAGCGACTATTGCTCTATTTGTAATTTGTAATGCCAAACAACCAAACCCCTCACTAAGGGCACAGGGCTCTGGCAAAGTAATACTCATTCTGTAAATTAAAAATCCAGCCGCACTAATAAATCCTATTACCCGTAAGTACAGAAATAAATGCTTACTCATTCCCCCGCTTGCAGGCATAGCAGGTTCAGGCATTACTGGTTGTTGCACTGGTGCTGGCTCCTGAGGCATTATTGGCTGGTTTTGTATTGGTTCGTCCATAATTATTGGGTTATTTTTCCTTCAGAAATATATTGGGAGGGGCATTAGTAAAGGATGCCATTCAAAACCCATTGCACCAAAGCAAAAGCAATCAAAGTATAAACAAACTTTTCTAACGTAAATTGCTTCCAATATGATTTCTTATAGAAATTCCATATATCTCTACCAACGTAAACATAAAGTATCGGGGAAAGTATCAGCAGGGCGTACACAAACAATAAGATATAGTCCATTGCGGTTTTTAAATAATGCTGGCTACTTTTAATACATGGGCAACCAAACTATTGGTATACCCAAATTCATTGTCGTACCAGGAATAAACACAGCATAAATCGCCATCAACAACTTTGGTTAAAGTTAAATCGGCTACGGCTGCGTGAGATTCGCCAATAATATCAGTGGAAACCAACTGGTCAGTTGTCGTTTTAAAGATCCCCTGCCAACGTGGATCAGATTCAGCTTCTTTGAGAGTGGAGTTAATTTCTTCGACTGTGGTTGGCCGAGAAGAAACAAAAGTAATTGCCGAGATTGAGCCATCTTGAACTGGAACACGCATGGCCAAGCCATCAAACTTGTCTTTTAATTCTGGGATAGCACGAGCCACAGCGATAGCCGAACCTGTCGTTGATGGCGAAATATTCATAGCTGCAGAACGACCACGACGATAGTCAGTGCCTTTAGCCGGCCCATCGATCAATGACTGAGTGGCTGTGTAAGCGTGAACAGTATTCAAAAAAGCTTTCTTGATTCCAATTTTTTCAATCAGAATTTGCATCAATGGCGAAGCGGAGTTAGTGGTACAAGAACCATTAGACGACACGGAACAGGTTTTTAAATCTTCTTCATTGATTCCCATTAAGACTGTTTTGCCGTCTGCGTTGTCTTCGTCTTTGGCAGGTGCGGTTAAAACAACATGCTTAGCACCAGCAGCTTTGTGGGCTTCCGCTTTCTCAAAACTCTCAAAAGCGCCAGATGATTCAACAACAATATCAATACCCATGGTTCCCCAAGGTAGTTTCGTTGGATCTTTTTCTTGGATAAACAGGAATTCTTTGCCATCAATGGTTAATTTGCTATCTTTAACCTCTACCTCTTTCTCGTAATTCCCATAAACGGAATCATGCCTCAAGAGATAAGCCAAATCATTGATATCTCCCAAGTCGTTAATTGCTACAACTTCAATTTCTGGCTTAGTAATAGCCAGCTTAAAGAAGTCTCTCCCAATCCTCCCAAATCCGTTAATTGCTACTTTTGCCATAATGGTTATATGTTATCAAACTAGCCTTAAACGACAAACAAAGTTATCAGACTTACTTATTTAATGAATTTTATTTATCGTTAAACATCTTTTTTAAAGGTTCCCAATAATAATCGATCCAGCCCTTTTTAATTTCGACATACTGTTCGATGGGAACACCTTTCTGGGTAAATTTTAAAGTTGTCTTTCCGGCCTTCTCAGAGAGGCCATAAGTGACGGTTGAATAGTGCCCTTCTGGCCAGTCACTCGCCCTCCAGGATTGAACTATTTTTTATCCTCTTTTAGTTCCAAATTTTTACCATCAATATAGCCGTCGTAGGCACTAATTTTACCTCCCACTTTTTGACCCATCGAAGCTTTGGCACCCGTAAAATGGGAGTGTTTCTTTGAACTCATCAAAGCGTCATATACTTCATGGGTGCTAGTTTTTAATACTACAGATCGGGTTATGTTTTTTGTTTTCATTGTTTTGTTGTTTTGTATATACATTAAGGCTTTTTAGCTCTACGGGTCAGTATTCAAGCCGGAAAGAGCGTCGATGTATGGGGCAAGGGCCCAATTGATTCAATTTTTCTTGGTGTATTTTAGTGCTATAACCCTTATGTTGTTCAAATCCATAATCAGGAAATTGCTTAGCGTACCTTTCCATGAGCTTGTCGCGATAAACTTTTGCTATGACCGAAGCGCAGGCGATCGCGAACACTTTTTGGTCCCCTTTCACGATGGCCTCTTGGTCAAAATTTAGGTCTGGAATTTTTTTGTTACCATCGACCAAAACCATGACCTGAGAATTTGTTTTTTGAGACGAACTTTTTGAAATATTTTTTAAAGAATTTTTCAGTTCAACTGTCCGCCCTATCGCCCGTCGCATTGCCACCCTAGAGGCCTGATAAATATTTATCTCGTCGATGACTTTGGGCGAACTTACAGAGACTGAATAGCTGACCCTCTTGTCCCGAATAAGCCTTTTATAAAATTCCTCTCTTTTTTTAGAAGACATTAATTTTGAGTCAGTCACACCCACCAAACCTCCGAGACCTTCTTTGTAAAAATCCCCACTGAAGCTGACGGCACAAACAACGACCGGCCCAGCGAGACACCCCATCCCAACCTCGTCGACCCCAACCACTTGGCTAAACCCGGAATTAAACAAGCTTCTTTCGAGAGTTATCGTGGGCAATTTCATATACCCCAATTATATCAACATGCACAGTCTCTAGGAAGCAAAAACAATAGAGCTTAGTCACAAATATTATTATTCAGCAATCTCAATCTCAAAAGTTAAAAAGCAACACAAAAACAAAACAAATAGTTTCAATTTCTTTTATTTAAGAACCTACATAAGCATTACTATTTATTACCCTAAATTTATTAATGTTTATGTATTTTTAGAGTACTTAAGAGCTATTTGATAAACGGCAATTCCAAAGGCCACAGAAACATTTAGAGACTCCTTTTTACCCATCATTGGGATCACGGCCACCACATCAGAGCGTTTGATGATTTCTGGACTGAGACCATCAACCTCATTGCCCAAGACCAGGACAATCTTATCCCCCAATAAACCAAGGTCGAAAACATCTTTAGCCGAATCACTCTTTTCAAGGGCAACTATTTTGTACCCATCTTTTCTTAAGTTGTCCAAAAGGCGCCAGGTTTGTTTGTGGTGTTCCCAGGGGATGTCGAGTTCGGCGCCCAATGCTGTCTTTGATATCTTTTCGTGAGGCGGTAAGGGCGTGATTCCGCATAAACAAAGCTTGGTTACCCCTGCAGCATCCGAGGTTCGAAAAATGGAACCCACGTTCTCTCGGCTTCGGATATTGTCTAAAACTACGACTATTTTTTTATTCATGTTGTGATAATATAGATAACGATAACGTGTATCGTATTTAATACCTTGCATTAATTAGCTTAATACAAGATATCAGATACTATATACAAAACATAATGAATTTAAAACCCTTAGTCTGGTCCGGCACATTGGTCCTCGTTATCTTGTCGATATTTTTGCTGACCGAAATTAACCAACTCTCCAACACGGCAGCCACAACAAACACCGTCTCCTTTAGCGGGGAAGGTAGGGTTACTGCCAAACCTGACATTGCTGTTATTTCAGCCAGTATTATCACCCAAGCTACCGATTCAAAAACGGCCCAGGACAACAACAGTACTAAATCGGCTGCTGTCTCCGCCTTCTTAAGCAAGCAAGGCATTAATGAGAAAGATATAAAAACTAGTGGCTACAACATAAGCCCCCAACAAAAGTACCCACCATATGGCGGACAACCAACTATCACCGGCTATCAGGTGAGTCAGTCATATGAGATCAAAGTACGCGACTTAACAAAAATTAGCCCTGTTCTTTCTGGTCTTGTATCGGCTGGTGCAAATCAAGTCAGTAATCTTGGTTTAAAGATTGATAACCCAGAAGCCCTGCAAGCTCAAGCTCGCCAGTTGGCAGTTGATGCGGCGAAGAAGAAAGCTTCTGAACTAGAAAAACAGGTTGGTGTAAGTCTTGGTAAAATCGTAAACTTCACTGAAGGATCAAATGGTTACCCTGTTATGTATGATACTAAAATGATGAACATGGGAATTGGTGGAGGCCCATCCGAAGCAGTAATCCCCGCTGGTGAAAATGAAGTCACAAGCAACGTGACGATCACCTACCAAATTAAGTAGCAGATACAAAATAAAATCAGCCCCATATGGGGCTGATTTTATTTACCAAGACCATCAGCTAGAGCTAAGTATTTTATGGCACGACCATACTCGTCTAGGACCTTCTTAAATACTCGCATATCCTTTCTGGCGTCTTCTGAATTAATTTTTATTTCTGTGAATTCATAAGGCGGAGTTTTGGCAATAAAACCCTCAACCAAGAAGCCTTTCAACGTGAAAGAGAATTTGGAAAAACGGTCCGAATCTAATCCCAAATACACCTCAAAAGATTGAGATATTTCTTTAAACACTTTCAAATCAATGCCCCTCTGAGCTTCTTTTAGAAAATGTTCCCTATTAACAACACTCCCAAAGTTCGGAGATATTCCAGTTTCAATTTTTGATCTATATTCAGACATTTAAAGATTAGAGACCTTGCTCTTCGTGAATCTCTATCCCCTCTGGATGCTCGGCCACGAAATCATTATGTGCTTTCATCAACTGATCCTTGATTAAAAGCGGATTTGGTATTTGTTTAAATAGAAACTTTTCCCTAGCACCAGCTGTCTGAATCTCCAAATTTCCAAATTTAAGCCATGTAGCAATTGGGCCATTAATTTCAGTGCTGACATCTTGAATCTTCAAAAGACTCAGTTCGGAAACAGTCCTATCAAAAAATCCGTGCTGCTCACTATCAATGACCCGATGATTGGTGATGATCCAAGTATCTAACAAGTACATAGTAATAGAGTAAAACAATGAATACCACCACAATAAATAGAAAGCGGACACCAATAAGAAAAAGATGCTCTGGAAATAAACAAAATCTGGCAAAGTGATAAATAATAGATAAAGAGCCAAAGGTATTAAGGCTACCAATAAGTACCCTAACATCTTGCGGAACAAGATAAACCAATGACGATGAACCAGAACGATAGTGTGTTCATAAGGCCTCTGCCCCTCAAAGGTGTTGTCGCTCTTGGTGAAGATTTCTAATAATTTCATAAAGGAGATTTAATATAAGAATCTATCTGCTGAGCAACCAAAGAAAGATCTAGCCTGTTTATTGAAATTACAAAAAGAGTAAAGAAAATAACTGAACCTCCAAAAAAGATAAGCGCAATTAATTTAGGGCGTATGCCAATACCAAAACGTGTTAAGTGATAGGTCACAAAGAACGAAGGCACCCAATAGGCAAGAGAGAACAAAATCAGAGCGATGAGACCAAAAGGGATCGAGTTTATTATGTCAGCTGGGACAATATTCATACATAAATGATACAACAATTCTTTTAAAACCCAAACCCCGCCAGATGGCGGGGTTTGGGTTTCCATTAATTAGTAAATATTACTGACCAAAATCCTTTTTAATTAAAAAGTATTTTGTCGCATACGGAGAATCTGCTACAACCCTAATCATTGCCGATTTGATATCTTCAGGATAAGTATTGTCGCGACTAAATCTTTCTTTAAAATCTTCAATAGAAGAACTTTGAACCATGACCCTTTTGACAGAGGCTACTATATTGAGAGCTTCATCTTCTTCTCGTAACTCATTAAGTAAATCTGGTGCAATTTTACCAAGTAGATCACGTTCCTCTTTGGCTTCTTCGTTCATTTTAGCCCTTTTCTGCCACCAGGCCTCACCTTTTTCTTCTAGGTCAAATCTTTCTGCGGCTTTATCTTCTTCTGCATTTGCCACATTATCAAGACCCGCAATATCATTAAGCCTTTTTGCCTCCTCTTCTGGGGAAAGGATTTCTCCGCCGCTTTGTTGCTTCCTAAGATTCGCTGCTTCTGACCTAGTCTCATTTGATTCCTCAGCCATCTCGCGTGCCTTATCTACGTTATCTACTCTTTTAACTGGTGCCGACGGCATATCGTGTGACATAAATTTTGAGTTAATTTAATTGACTCAATTGTATCTCCCCCGACGGGAATTACAAGGTTTTATATCCACATTCCCAGAAACCAAAAGACGCCTTGAGGGCGTCTTTTGGAGACACGATCAATTTCATATAGTTAAGCAGCTAGGTCCGTTTTTTATTCCAGAACCATCGAATTCCCATTTAGCAGTGGGACTCCGCATATGTCCGAAGACAAATATCGACATCAATTTGTAGGTCAGAGTGGGATATGACAAATTAGAAAACTAATTTCCCTTTTCTCATCTCATACTACTAACCTTTCTAGGTTTTTTAAATAAATTTTAAAAAATAGAAAGGAGGTGATCCAAGACCAGCTTCCGCTAGCCTTGCCTTGTTACGACTTACTCCTTGTTACCGATCCTACCGTGTCTCCATATATAATACGGATCTTCGGGTATTACCGGCTCCCTTGAGTTGACGGGCAGTGAGTGCAAAATTTGAGAACGTATTCACCGCTGCGTTCTGATCAGCGATTACTAGCGATTCCAGCTTCATGGAGGCAAGTTTCAGCCTCCAATCCGAACTGAGGTTGCCTTTGATGAGATTAGCTCCCCCTCGCGGGTTGGCAGCTCATTGTAACAACCATTGTAACATGTGTGTAGCCCAAGGCATCAGAGGGCCACGCTGACTTGACGTCATCCCCACCTTCCTCTTTCTTACGAAAGCAGTTTCGTCTGACACATATAACAGACGATGGGGGTTGCGCTCGTTAATCCACTTAAGGAAACCATTCACATGACGAGCTGACGACAGCCGTGCAGCACCTGTCCAGCACCCTCGAAGGCGACTCCGTTTCTGGAGCTTGCAGCTGGATTTCAAGCCTTGGTGAGGTTTCTCGCTTAGAGTCGAATTAAACCACATGTTCCACCGCTTGTGCAAATTCCCGCCTATTTCTTTGAGTTTTAATCTTGCGATCGTACTTCCCAGGCGACACACTTAACGCGTTGGCTTCGCCACTGGAAGGGTCGATGCTCCCAATAGCTAGTGTGTATCGTTTAGGGCGTGGACTACAAGGGTATCTAATCCTTTTTGATCCCCACGCTTTAGTGATTGACCGTCAGTAGAGCACTAGCAAGCTGCTTTCGCTTTTGGTGTTCCGTGCAATATCAATGGATTTCACCCCTACACTGCACGTTCCGCTTGCCTCTTACCCACTCTAGTTTTACCGTTTCCCACGCTGTCTCACCGTTGAGCAGTGAGATTTAACATAAGACTAGTAAAACCGGCTGCTCACGCTTTACGCCCAGTAATTCCGGATAACGCTTGGGGTCCTCGTATTACCGCTGCTGCTGGCACGAGGTTAGCAACCCCTTATTCTTATGGTACCGTCAAAGTTCTTCCCATACAAAAGTGGTTTACAGGCCGAAGCCCTTCTTCCCACACGCGGCATCCCTCGATCAGGCTTTCGCCCATTGTCGAATATTCTCGTCTGCTGCCACCCGTAGGTGTACGAACCGTATCTCAGTTTCGTCGTTGAGGGTCATGCTCTCACACCCCCTACCCGTCATAGCCTTGGTGGGCCGTTACCCCGCCAACAAGCTGATAGGACATAGGCTCCTCTCTTAGCGTCTTGCGACTTTACTCTTGCGAGACCATCAGGAATTAGCTAATCTTTCGACTAGTTGTGCCTGACTAAAAGGTAGATACCAATGTGTTACTAACTCGTTCGCCACTATATAATCTTGCGACTATACCGTTCGACTTGCATGACTTATCGGTGCCGCCAGCGTTCATCCTGAGCCAGAATCAAACTCTCTTAAGAAATCTGAACTACTAAAAAATAGTACAGAAAATTTGCTGCTTAACTATATGAAATTGACAATGTTCTTTCATTAATTTCGCCTTTGCGAAAGTAGCTCTGCTGACCCTCTCTAAAGAATAGCAGAACCACGACTTTCCTCGGCAATCCAAGGCCAGTCGTGGTTTAACTATGTGTCTAATTGTGTGGTAGTAAAGATTGGGTCTCTAAGGTCCAAATCACTACTAAACTTGATGGTTCCTTTATTATACTCGCCGATAAAAAAGAGTCAAGGCCCAGCGCGCGAACGCACTGGGCCCAAAGGCCTAGGCAGAGTTGAGCGACAAGAAAAGATTCCACAAATACTCCTCTTCGCGATCGATTTCCTCACTCGCGCTTGGAGCGATAATGAGGCGGTGGGCCACGTCATGTGTGGCGCACAACCTCACATAGAGCCGGTCCAGGATTCCCTCACCCTCAAGACAACAAGGATAGGCTTCTCCTTTTTTAACCGCAAGAGTGACCCTTGTGGTCGTCTGATTCTCGAGACAGAACCCCCACCCCGTATTTCCGAGCAGTCCATCAAAAACAGGAGAAACTGCCCTGAGGTTAACGTCTTCAAGATTCCGCAACACCCAAGCAATCTTGCCAGAGGCGTCAGCTTGAGAAAACATGGCAAGTGTTTTATCCCGCACCGTCGCAGGACAAATAAGGACATCACCAAAAAATGGTGAGCCCACCAGTGCCGAGCCATCTCGATCCATCCTTACAAGCAAATCATCCGTCTCCATGCCACACCTCGCAAACAGAATAAACAACTGAAACTTACTCGTCAATACGACTATTCTTCTCTCGCCACTCATTAATCTTTTTATGGTCTCCTGACAACAAAACCTTGGGGACTTTTAACTTCTTTTTTCCAACAGTAATTATCTCGGGTCGAGTGTACTGTGGGTGCTCTAAATTAGTGCCTTCGGAGAAACTTTCGTTGCGAGTGGATTCTTCTTTGGCCACTGCTCCCGGAATTAAACGAGTGACTGCCTCCATGACCACCATGGCTGGCACTTCCCCACCAAACAAAACATAATCGCCAATGGAAATTTCTTCGTCTACCAATTCAGCCATGACGCGTTCATCGATACCTTCGTAGCGACCACAAATCATGACCAACTGATCCAATTTGGACCACTTGCGAGCCATCTCTTGATTGAATTTTTTACCCTTGGGATTAAATACAATGACCTTAATTTTTTTCTTTTTCTTTAGCGCTTTAAGAGCTTTAAAAATAGGTTGGAACAAAAAAACCATTCCTGCCCCGCCACCATAAGGGCGACCATCGATAGTCCCCCGTTCATCATCAGCGTATTCGCGAAGATCAATGGGATTTATAGAAATAAGTTTCTTGTCTTGTGCACGCGAAATCAAAGCCTCTTTTTTAAAGCTCTCAAAAAAAACTGGGAAAATTGTTATAATGTCGAATTTCATTTTAAAAATTGAGGGCGGGCCTGAGCCCGCCCATAAAGATCAACTTCCACTCAAATACCCTTTGGCCGAGACACGATCGAGACGAGCATGCATCATCACATAAGTGAAAACGATGGCAGCGCCCACCAGAGCCCAGCCCGCAGGGATAAACCACTGGAGATGATGATTCAAAAAATCACTACCCCACAGGTCGTATTTGATGACCATAACCAGAATTGCCCAATAGATAATCGCTGCCGCGATTATCGCCCAGGCAAAACGAGAAGTTAAGGCATGCGACTTTTTCAGATACTCGCCATCGTTCATCTATCCACCTCTACAATACTATACAACACATTAAAGAAACCCGCAACTGAGAGTTTGCTTAATCAATCACATTTGCAAATAAAAATTCCGGCACGAGGCCAGAAAAAATATTAGAGGAAATTGCGGGTGGGCCAAAGGGCGCCCATACACCGCTAATTCTGATGCGATCGTTGATTTGTGGAGTAGAAAAGTACAAAACGCTTTGTTTCTGGATCCGGAACAAATTGGCACTCAATGCGGCCGAGAGACCAAAGCCTGGAACTGATCTCGGATATTGCCTCAGGCGGCATGGACAACGGAACTTCGGTGACATCATTCACCGGACCGCCCGCAACAAAATCCTTTCTTTCTTGAACCTCTTTCACGACGCGAGACACAACCTCATCGTAATCGGGATGCTCCTCAGCCATACCAGCCCTCTTTGTAATACGGTACATCAAATTAGACATGTTAGCAAATAAAACATCACCAACATTGACTGATTGCATATATAGATGTATTATAATTTTAAGGAGTACTCGTAGTGGAAAAACCTCCCCCACATAATGCACAGACCTCGCTTACACTTTTTTTGGGTGGATTGATCCTCCTGGGCATGCTCTTGTACACCCTGATTCACCTTGAATCCATGCCACCAAAGTCTACCTATATCATACTGGCGATTTCGCTGGCACTAATAATCCTTCTAGCAAGAATCAGTAAAGACGTGGGCAAAACCAGACCGTCAAAAAAATAAATTGACCAAACCAAAAGGACCCTTACGGGTCCTTTAATAATTTCTACATCCCGAGACTATCCATGGCTTCGTCGAGTGTCTTTTCTTTGCCATCACCGATGCCAGCCATTGGTTCGACTTCTTTGGTCATGCGACCACCTTCTGGTTCTTCGATCTTTAAGTTAACGCGAGCGTTGTTGCGCATACCGATGATACGAGCCAAGGTGCGAACAGCTTTGGCGGTGGTGCCACTGCGACCAATCAAGAGACCCATATCTTCTGGGGCAACCTTAACGGTTAGCAATACGCCCAATTCATCGACGGTGCGAACGACTTCTACCTTATCTGGGTTATTAACGATCCCTTTGATAATAAACTCTACGAAATCTCGATCTGCTTCAATATTCATCTTCCTGATAGCTGATATTTACTATGATGTTCAATCCCGACAGCGGTCGGGATGAATCTACCAATCGTTTACCAGCTTATTAATCTTTCTGTTAATTCCAAACTATCCTAAACAACGATATTGGTCAACTTATCCTGAACATAAACAAACTTTTTAATCTCTTTCCCTTCTATTTCTTTTTTAACTTTCTCGTTAGCCAGAACCATCACTTTAACTTCTTCTTCCGATAGACCACGCTTAGCTGAAATCGTATCTCGGAATTTACCGTTCACCTGAATAACCAAGGAGATTGATTCTTCGAGTAACAAAGCCTCATCAAACTCAGGCCATCTTTCAACATGCACCGATGATTCATTGCCAAGGGTTTTCATCCACAGTTCTTCGGCCATGTGTGGAGCATACGGAGCAATTAATTTAACCATTGATTCATATTGCTCTTTAGATAGCTTAGCTCCCGCTCTTTCTTCATCCAAAGCATTAAGCAACTTCATTAAGTGGCTAACCCCAGTATTAAATTTATGCGACTTAATTTGATCAGCTATCTCTTTTACGGCTCGATTCAAAACAATCTTTATTTTGGCATTTTCAGAAACTTTTAATTTCTTGTCGCTATAACTTTGAACAAAGTTCCAGAATCTATCCAAGAACCTACGAACACCCAAGACGCCATCAAAGTTCCAGTTGTAATTCTGATCATACGGACCCATGAAAGCGAAGTAGGTTCTAATTGTGTCGGCGCCAAATTTTTCCACCTGCTCATCTGGATCAACCACGTTGCCTTTGGACTTGGACATCTTCTGGCCGTCTGGGCCAAATATGAAACCATGGTTACGTCGCCCCAAGAATGGTTCAGAAAAATCAACCAAGTTCTGACTGCGCAAAGCCTTGGTGATAAAACGAGAATACAGCAAGTGCATGGTGTTATGCTCTGAGCCACCAAAATACAACGGCAATGGCAACCACTTGGCCATGTTGGCCTGAGAGGCAAAGACTTCTTCGTTCTTAGGATCCGTGTAGCGCATGTAGTACCAAGAGGAATCGACAAATGTGTCCATGGTGTCTGTTTCACGTTCGGCATCCTTGCCACACTTTGGGCATTTAACTTTCAGCCACTTCCCTGCTTTGGCCAATGGTGAGCGACCATCATCAGCAGGCATAAAATCTTTCAATGGAGGCAATTCAACCGGCAATTCAGTTTCTGGAACTGGATTGTAACCACAATCAGCACACTTAATCATTGGGATTGGTACACCCCAATAGCGCTGGCGGGAAAGAACCCAATCGTGCAAGCGATAATTCTTATGCAACTCGCCGTGGCCTTTTTCTTTTAATGCCTGTGTGATTTTTTTCTTGGCTTCTTCCGAAGACATGCCGTCATACATACCAGAACTAATCAAAACTCCTTCTTTGGTATTAGCCTGACCTATGAACTTTTCCTCATTTAATACAACTTCTTTAATCGGTAAGTTAAATTTCTTAGCAAAATCATAATCGCGCTCATCGTGGGCTGGGACGGCCATAATGGCACCAGTACCATAGTTCCCCAAAACATAATCGGAAATCCAAATTGGAATTTCTTTTTCTGTCATTGGGTTAATAGCATTAAAACCAGAATAGACTCCAGTTTTATCCTTGGTTTCTTCTTGACGTTGAAGCTCAGTCTTTTTTAAACTTTGAGCAATATAATCCTTAACATCTTGCGGGGCTACCCAACCCATCCCCACCCACTTCTGGGCCAGCTCTGGGGAGACGACTAAAAACGTAGCCCCGAAAATTGTGTCTGGCCGAGTCGTAAAGACTTCAACGGTGTGGTCGTCAGAATTTCCTGGAACTTTAAATTTAATCTTGGCGCCTTCTGAGCGGCCAATCCAATTTATTTGAGCGAGCTTGGTTGATTCAGGCCAATCCAAATCTTGAAGGTCATCGATCAAACGATCAGCGAAAGAAGTGGTCTTAAACATCCACTGAGAAAGATTCCGTTGTTCCACATCACTACTGCAACGGTCGCACTTACCATCAATCACCTGTTCGTTGGCCAAGACTGTTTTGTCTTTAGGGCACCAGTTAACCAAAGTCTCGGCACGATAAGCTAAACCAGCTTTGTATAATTGAATAAAAATCCATTGGGTCCACTTATAATATTCTGGGTCGATTGTCTGGACTTCGCGTGACCAGTCAAAACCGGCACCCATCGAGCGTAATTGCTTGGACATGCGAACAATATTTTTCTTAGTCCAATCTCGAGGATGAATATTGTTCTTGATGGCAGCGTTCTCAGCTGGCAAACCAAAAGCATCAAACCCAATCGGATACATCACGTTAAAACCACTCATTCTTAGATAACGTCCGTAAATATCAGGCACAGCGAAAGCGTACCAATGACCGGTATGTAAATCCCCTGATGGGTATGGGAACTCTACCAACAACATGAAATTCTTTTTGCCACCAGAAAAATCCCCGGCTTCGTAAAGCTTCTCCTTGTCCCAATATTTCTGCCACTTCTTTTCTATCTTTGCTGGGTTGTATTTAGCCATATAATTAGTTCAATGATAGCCGAAATCGGGTTTTTTATCAAAAAGAAAACCGCCCCATAATCTGAGCGGCTATTTCACAAGAGCAAATGCTTTGGCTTTCTTTGCCACGGGGGCAAATGCCTCTTCGTGAGAATGAGATCGAACGATTGAATCCCCGTACTCGAACACTGGTATCCATGAATCCCAATCAACGGATCCAATCTCTCTTGTTAACTCTACATACTTATCGAAAAGGTCATTGTGGAGTTGGAGGGCATAAAGATATCGACGATTCTTCCTCTCCTCAAGACGCAGGTATAGAGCCAGGCAAGCGACAACAATACCAACAATAAGCATGGACCAAATTCTACAGCAAACCCATGCTTTGTAAATAGTAGAAATTAAAGATTAAAGAGTTTTTGGCAGTTTTCTGTTGTCTGAGAGATAACCTTATCCAAGGTTTCGTTTTTTAGTAAGGCCAGTTTCTTGGCCACCTCGAGAACATGGGCTGGCTCGTTCCTTTTACCCCTATGTGGCTCAGGGGTTAAGTATGGTGCATCTGTTTCAAGAAGAATTCTTTCTAAGAGCGCAAACTTAACAACCTCGTCGTACTGGCGAGCAAAAGTAATTATTCCATTAAATCCAAGATAGAAACCCAGATCCAAAAATTGCTTGGCCTCATCTAGCGATGCAGTGCATGAATGAACCACACCTTTTATTGTTGGATATTTTTTTAAGATCTCGATCATGTCAGGATAAGCCCGGCCAGTACTCCCTGTTTTACCATCGCGACAATGCAAAACTACTGGCAGATTAAATTCTACGGCCAAGTCCAATTGTTGAATAAATCTTTGTTTCTGAATTTTCTGATCGGATTCTTTGTCGGTTCTAAAATAATCTAAACCAATCTCCCCCACTGCCACAACCTTAGGTTTGGCCAGAAGCTCGCGATACAAATTTAAATCTAAAACCTCATCAAGATTATCATTAGGATGCAAGCCAACCGTGGCCCACATTTTTTCATTTTTCTGAACTAAATCGATACCAGACGCTGAACTTTTAAAATCGGTGCCAATACAAATCATCCCAACACCAGCTTCTTTGCATTTGGAAATTAAAGCTTCTCGATCTTCGTCATATTGAGGGAACTGAACGTGGCAATGTGAGTCAATTATTTCTTGCATAAAGTCAAAATTGATGTTATTATAAATAAACAGATTGGAGTTGCAATGAAGGTTTTGTTAGCTATTCCTAGATTCTTTAAGGCATTAGGCGCAACTGTTGTCATAATCATTCTTACCGTCCTGAGCGACCCGATCGAATGGGGCGAATAAAACTATCCGAGCCGCGGGAACAACCCCGCGCTCTTTTTTACCAATAATTTTGAGCCAACCTTAGGTTCTTCTGTCGTACCAAAAACAGTGAAAATCTTTTCGGCTGTCTCCGGCAAAAATGGTTGGATACCATGAGCAACGTGCCAAATAGCCAAAACGATTGTAGCCATAATCTTTTTAAACTCTTCTGGGTTTTCTTTAACCACAGACCATGGCTTCGTGTCATTCATATATCTATCGGCGTGAGTAATCAGCTTCCAAATAGAACCAAGAGCTTCATGCAATCTAAACTGCTCCATGAATTCAATCTTCTCTTTAGTGATGCTGGCGATAGCCTCTTTGGTTTCTGGGTTTACCGAATCCTCATTAAAGACAAGTTCCCCGCCAAGATTGTTTTCAATTAAAGTCGCGACGCGTTGAACCAAATTGCCTAAACCATTAGCCAAATCGCCATTGTATCTATCAATGAGTTTCTTTTCAGAGAAATCTCCATCTCCATCAGAAGCAATCTCGCGCAAGAGATAATAGCGCACCACTTCAACCCCAAACTTTTCAATAACGCCAAAAGGGTCGACAGTATTACCCAATGACTTAGAGATCTTTTCTCCATCGAGAGTCACGTAACCATGCACGTAAATTGTTGAGGGTGGCTTGAGGCCTGCTGAGATAAGCATCGCTGGCCAGTAAATGGCATGGAAGCGAGTAATACCCTTTCCTATCAAATGACATCGGACATCATTGTTGGTCCAATATTTTTCAAATAATGATTCGTCATCACTCCCATAACCAAGGGCAGTAATATAGTTCACAAGAGCATCAAACCAAACATACATCACCTGTGAGTCGTCGCCTGGGACGGAGATACCCCAGTTCTTGGCACGAGCACGGCTACGAGAGATACTAAAATCTTCAAGGCCACCTTTTATAAATTCGCGCATTTCATTGCCTCGAGAGTCGGGCACAATCCTCATATCTCCATCAAAAAGACCGGCAAGCTGTTTTTCGTATTTTGAAAGACGGAAGAAATAGTTTTCTTCATCTACCTCTTCAGGAGCAACTCTATGCTCTGGGCAAAGCCCATCTACTAATTCTTTCTTTGTTTTAAACTCTTCACAACCAACGCAATATAATCCTTTGTATGACTTCTTATAAATATCGCCAGCATCAAAACAGGCCTGCCAGATTTTCTGGGCAGCTTTCACGTGACGCTCCTCGGTAGTACGTACAAAATCATCACCAGAATAATTCACAGCCTTACCGAGTTCAATAAACTTCTGGGTGCACTGCTCCACGAAGTCAGCCACAGGCATGCCAGCCTTTTCAGCAGCCTGAACATTTTTGAGGGAGTTTTCATCGGCACCGGCAATGAGCATGGTGTCGTCCCCTTTTTGACGATGATAGCGAGCCAAGACATCGGCCTGAATTAATTCCATCGTAAAACCAATATGCGGATCGGCATTTACGTATGGGATGGCAGTTGTTATGTAAAATTTATTCTTCATCTTCGTTTTCTTCTATTTCTTCTGCGTCTATATTTTTATGTTTTTGTTTGGGGCCAATCACCACCACGAATTCTCCCAGAAGATTGTTGCCAGTCATCTTCATTAATATCTCTTCTGGCATACCTCGGTAGGTCGATTCGAACTGCTTGGTTAATTCTCGACAAACGACTAGCGAACGTCCAATTGGGGCCAATTGCTCTAGAGCCTTAACGATTCGATGCTTAGACTCATACATTACCACGGTATGTGTAATAGCTTCAATGTTCCGGAAAAATGTTTGCCTCCCCTTCTTGTGAGGTGGGAACCCAAGAAAAGTAAACTTATCTGTTGGGAAACCACTAATTGATAGTGCCGACACGGCTGCGTTTGCTCCTGGAATCGCGGCGATTTTTATTTCCGGCAACTCTTTTAATATTTCTTGAATCAAAAAATTTCCCGGATCATTAATGCCTGGCGTACCAGCGTCTGAGACCAAGGCTATATTTTGTCCTTCTTTCAAGCGATCAATTACCTTTTCGATAATCCCCCGACCTGAATGTTGATGGTAACTTAGTAATTCTTTTCTAATATTGTAGTGTTCCAGAAGTGTGCGCGTAACTCGAGTATCTTCAGCCAAAATTAAATCGGCATTACTCAAAACAGTAACGGCCCGCATTGTTATATCGGAAAGATTCCCTATTGGAGTAGCGACTATATATAAATTAGCCATTAGTAATTAGGACCTAGGATCTAGACTGCAGAAATTAAAAACTAAGTTCTAATCGCTAAGTTCTAGTTACTAGTTCTGCGAGATTCTTTCTGCTTGGCCACATCATCGAGCATTTCAACGATAATGGTTGAGATTGGAACAGCAAGAATCATGCCGGGGATACCAGCGAGCTTGTCCCCAACCAACAAGGCGATCAATATAACAACGGGATTCAAGTTGAGAGTTCGACCAAGAATAATTGGGACAAGAACGTGATTTTCCAATTGTTGAACCACTATATATAGAACGAGGACCCAAAGACCCAAGGCCGGAGATTGCAAGAAGGCCAAGATAACAGCAGGGATAGCGGCCACTACGGGGCCGACCATAGGAACAAGTTCCAAAACCATAATCAATAAACTTAAGATGAGAGCAAACTTAACTTGCATCAAAGAAAGTCCCACATAGCACATCAAACCAACAATTAACCCCAAGAGCATCTGCCCTTGAAGCCATTTGCCAACCTTTATTTCGGTCCTCTTCCAAAGACTAGTGACATAGCCTTCATATTTTTCTGGGACAACAGACCCAAGAAATGTCTCGATGCCTTTTCTGGTAACTGATAGGTAGAAAGAAATAATCAAAATTGCCACGAAGGAAAAGACACCACCGAAAATGTTGACCACCAGCCCAACGACTGACTGCGAAGCTTGCTGAAGGTAAGAAGACAAAGTTGACAGAATATTCTGAACTTCAGCAAGGAAATCAAGGTACTGGGGCGAAGATTGCTGAGCCGTTTCAAGCGAGGATGAGACCCTTTCAACCACTTTAGGCAAGACACTAGTCAAACGATTAATATCGTCTGAAACATAAGGGACAACCAAGGAAAGAATAAATACAGTCAAACCTAGAATAACCATATATAAAGCCAGAACACCGACGACTCTTGGGAAACCATGATCGTCTAACCAATTAGCAAACGGAGAAATACCAGAAGCGATTACGATTGCAAACAAGAATATAATGACGACGTCTTTCAATATATAAAGAAAGACAAACATTAAAATTAAAAGAATTACTTTTATAATTGTGCCAGCTCCTATATCCAGTTGGACTCTTTCGGCGGCCATATTAGATAGTTAGTAATTTTTTGAATGGCTCCACATCTTTAAATGGACCGACTATTGCAAAGTTGAGCCTATCGTTCTTGAAAACTTCATCAACAACAGCCTTAATGTCTTCAAGTGTAACTGCTTTAATTTTAGCCAATTCATCCTCTGGGGTCAAAACTTTGTTTTCAAACAAAACACTTCCGCCTAAATTTTGAGCCAAGAAATTAGATTGTTCTAGGGCCAAAGCTGTTCCACCAACAGTCCGGTCTATGGCTCGTTTTAATTCAGCTTCGGTGACGCCTTCGTTTTTAATCTTTCTTAATTCTTCCATGATAACCGTCACGGCTTCGAGAGCTCGATCATTATTTACGCCAGTATCAACTTCAAAAAAGCCAGTATCAGTTCTTTCCTCATGCGAGGCTGAGATGTAGTAGCACAAACCCCTCTTCTCACGAACCTCACTAAACAAACGTGAACTCATTCCCCCACCAAGAATACTGGCCAAGACACCTAAAGGATATCTTCGAGGGTCATGCATATTAAAAGCTCGGAAGCCAAGAATAAAATGAGTTTGATCGGTTTGCTTAAAATAAACATCGGCCTGAGGTTCAGACTGTTTTTCAATTACTGACAATTTCTCAACCTTGTTGCTCTGGCGAATATTTTCAAAATATTTTTCAACTTTAGCTTTGATTGCAACAGGATCGATATCTCCAGCGATACTAATCACAGTGTTAGAAGCAACGTAATGGGAATTGAAGTAATCAACGAACTGCTGACTCTTTAAGCCAAGGATAGTTTCTTTTTCTCCGGCAATAGACCAGCCAGCAGGTTGATCACCATACAAAAGCTTCTCCATATTATCAGCCACGATCCAACGAGGTTCATCGTGATACATATTGATCTCTTCAACTACCACGTGTCTCTCGGTCTGAATAGCAGATTCCTCGAGTTTAGAATTTAAATAAATATCAAAAATAACATCCATTACGATGTCTAGCTTTTCTGAACTAGCCTTAGCGTAATAGGCAGTCATCTCCTTATCGGTGAAAGCATTGTACTGAGCACCGATACCATCAAGCTCACGAGAAATATCTAAAGCACCAGGACGCTTGGTAGTACCCTTAAACATCATGTGCTCAAGAAAATGCGAGATACCATTGATGTCTTTAGTCTCATATTTTGAACCTGTCCCAACCATAACCATGACAGTAACGGTCTTAGTCCCCTGCATAGGCACTGTCACTAATCGCAACCCTGACGGAAGAGTATCAAATTGAAAATTATATGTTCGTTCCATGTCTATAATATTACATTAATACTCAAGAAAGACCAACAAAAAATGTGTCGGCGGCAGGAATTGAACCTGCGACCTGAGCGTTATGAATGCTCCGCTCTAACCCCTGAGCTACGCCGACATTTTGTAACGATAAAATTCTAACGCATTTTCTTGATTATTTCAATGGTAGTGGTATAATGATTAGAGTAATTATCGCGGGGTAGCGCAGCGGTAGCGTGCTGGGCTCATAACCCAGAGGTCGTGGGTTCGAATCCCACCCCCGCAACAACACTTTGACAATACCACCTTTTGGTGGTATTGTCTTTTTACAAGGAGGAGTTCCGAGTGGCACTATCAAGAAGGGCCCAAGTAAGAATCCGGAGGGAGCACAACATCCCAACAGACAGTCTTTCACCGAAGATTTATTGGTTGGCCAGCCTTTATGCGTGGTCAGAAATCCCGAACAGTAAGGAGCTTCGCCAAATCAAGAGCTATGTCGAATTTTTGGCCAGCCAGTATGGGCCCGAAGTTGAAGCTGAAATATTGAGCAAGCCACTGCCGGCTCGATTGGGCCACGATACAACAATCCTTAAAAAGGGTGGTTGGAAACGTGGATGGTCTTACAGAAAAATGTCATGGGGTGAGAAACCCTTTTCCCCTCAAAAAGAAGAGGTCCTTGCTGGACCCCTTTCCCTGATCGATATCCTTGACCGATGCCAAGCCGTGAATGGTGCCGAGCCAAACACTTGGTCAAACTGGAAAGAATCGCATCGGGACACATTTTAAAAAAGAAGGGTTGATCGTGAGACAATGGTAAAAACACTCAGAAGTCTCGTTTCGTTAATACTCCTGTTTTATACCAAGGGAACAAAGGAGATCTGGACCGGGAAGTCATACTGGTACGGACTAGTGGTCGCAATAATTGTTCCGTCATATTTCACAGAACACACGATCGCAGGACTGATGGTTATCTTCTTGATTCTGCCGATCATCGCCTTCTTTAGTAGTCACAGAATTTCCATAAATTCCTAAAAGGAATCCCGCAGAAACTGCCGCCCGCCTAACCGCGGGCCTTATTTTTAGTTAAATATAAAAGACGCCCAATCGGGCGTCTTTTATATTTAACTAAATCTTACTCGCCAGAAATATTGGCTTGAAGATTGATTGAGCTTGCATTGACGCGAGCATCACAAGCGACGTTAACAATCTTTGGAGCTGAAGGACTTGAAACGGTAACAACTTTGTAACCGTAAGCACCGAGAGGATAAGCCATACCACTGATAGTAACGGTAATCGCTTTGTTCATACGGTTGTCCAACAAAAGACTTCCACCACTCTTAAAGACCATTGAAGCAGGAATAGCCTGACAGTCGTTAGTAAACTGGATTCGGTTTGCACCGTATTGAGCAACGAGCTGACTATAGGAAGGCATGACCGTTGCAACGGGAGTCGTAGTGGCTCTAGGATTTACTGAGGTGGCTGGTGTCTTTGTGGCCATCATGGTTGGAGAGGTGGTGGTACCTGGATTCAAAGAAACACCAGATTTATCACCCTCAACAAACCATACAGCGATAGCAACAACAACGATAGCTAAAATAATTGTCCAGGTTTTGTTCATCGAGATAAATTAATAATAAATTTTAAATTAAAACCAAGTTCGACCTTTTAAATATTATAACAGATTCCACCACAAACATCGCAAACATTTATCCACTATTTAACTATTAAAAATGGGCGCCTCCTCTTTCGAGTGGCGCCCTGTAACCATGCAAGCATGGCTACAATGCCTTAGAACCAGATGCCAACAGACAACATCGGTGACCACACCGACATGTTGGTCGTCCGAGGCTTAAACACTCCGCGACCGACGGCGTACGGATCCGAGATCACGTAGCCCGGCGCGGTCGGCGCATTGCTCAGCGATGACCTCGCCACGCTCAGTCCAATATTCAGGACGGAATTCGAAACGCGAACCCGCAACTTGAGACCGACCTTCATATCGATGGCGGTAGTAGTCTTCTTGACCGTCTCCGCGTACGGCATGGCTGTCGGTGCCCAGTTCAGATGCGCGAGTGTCTGTGTCGGCGTACCATTGACACCACCGGACGACGCCGTCAGGTAGATGTCCTTGGTCGCTTTAAACAACCCATCGGCCTTGGTTCCGCTCCCCCATGGGAATGTCGCCACGGCCAACCGACCGTCAATCGACAACCGGCTGAAGAGGCAGTACTCCCCTTCGATTCCACCGGTCAGTCCGAAATGAGTCGACTTCGCGGTGGCCATCGAGGAATAGTTGTAGTCCTCACGGATTGCCTGAGCACTGATCGAGCGATCGCTGTTCAGCGTATAGAGCAGGAAGTTCTGCGACCGGGCCAGGTCTTCCGAGCTTTCGACTCGCAGAACCGGAACGCCGGCGAAGAACGAGAACGTTCCTTCCGACAACCCGACCGTGTAGTTCAGCAGTGCATCGAAGCGTGTAACTTTCGCGCTCGACTTCTGACTGTACCCCACGGGACCATAGAGCACCGGCGCCGAAGAAACGATCTTCGGCGTAGCGTCGGGCCCCCAGGTCTTGATCTGTCCGTCGGTCTGTGCGACCGAACTGTTCAGATCGTTGCTCGACCCGAAGCGGTAGAATCGCACTTCCCCGCCAAAACCATTCACCGGTTTACGACCAATGAACGCCTGGACGAAGGAATTGGCCTTCGCGTCGTCCCCGACAATCTTGTCGCCGGACGACGAATGGATGGAACCGATCGGCTGAATCAACCCATCGGTCTTCACCAAGCCAGCCGGGGCAAAATCGCCTCCGATGACCCAGTTGTTCACCTTCACCGGCGCCTGCTGCGCCTTCGCCACACCCGCCGTGAGGACCATCACGAGAACCGCCGAAACTACGAGGACCATCTTGTTCATAACGTCTCCTTGGCCATCATGGCCACAAAACCTTCAAAAAATGCCCTGTTTGTTATAGAACTACCAGATATTAAATATATCACTTTTTTTATAAAAAGTCAATAGCGGGTTGACTTTTTATAAATTATGGTATACCATAGACAAGCACCTTAACACAGACGATAGGGAAGGAATATATGACAATCGACAGGAAAGAAAGAATAGCCATCCTCATCCAAATGGAACACAACTTGGGCCCTGTAACAAAGAAGCCCACCAGTCTGTTCCACTCGAAAGACACGGCCGGTATCGGAAAGGATATTTGTGATACCGCCAACAACTACATCGAGGAAGAAGAAAGGCTCAGGTCTGCCGGAGAGAACACAAGGAAACTCAATCTCGTCCGTGCCGCACTTCGACTTTTCGATACTGGCTGGGACGGCACATGCCGTGAGTCGGATGACAGGGGTACCCCCTGTGGAAACGAAATCTCGGATGCTCGCTTCCAAGCTCTCCCCTATGCCACGATTTGTCGGTATTGCCAGGAGGAGAAAGAAAAGAAAGAGAAGGAGCATGGCACCCGCAAGCCTGAAAACAGGCACGGAGGCAAACCCAAGCACTCCTTCACGTAGGGCACCAGAAAGTTCCTGCCAAAGTAGGCAGAAGACTCTTCGTGGATGGCGTTCCAATGGAACACCAAACACGAAGAGTTTTTAAATTAAAATCTTTGTAAAAGGTCATCCCACATGATAACCTTTGTAGCATAGGGGCCAATAGTAGAGGTCTTAATTTCTTAAACAAGGCTCTGCTGAAATTTTGGAAGCGTGGCTGAGTGGTTGAAAGCACCTGATTCGAAATCAGGCATAGGGGCAACCTTATCGGAGGTTCGAATCCTCCCGCTTCCGCAGCGTCTTGGAAAAAGCCAAGACTTATGGCAAAATAGTGTCTTGGAGAGGTGGCCGAGTGGTTTAAGGCAACGGTCTTGAAAACCGTCGTACAGCAATGTACCGTGAGTTCGAATCTCACCCTCTCCGCCAATAAAAATGTCCCAAACTATAGATCTGAGGAACAAGGACAAAGCTCAAGTGGAACCGGCCGTAAGACCGCCCGCGGTTGATTTGGCACCTGAAACAGTTAAGGAGATAGATATCTTAGCAGAACAAGCGCCCACGACTGATGGTATTGCTTGGACAACCCACCTCTCCCCCCAGCCACAGAAGGGAGTGGTTTTGGTTATCACCTTCTCTCTACTTATCCTTGCGGGATTGGTCACCTATTTTTCTCATGATATTATCTTTGCAATAGTTCTTGTTTTATCTACCGTTGTCATCAACCTAGTAGCAAGGAAACCTTCTAAGCCAAGCGAAATAAATGTGCATGCGACTGGTATTTCCATAGACAATGATCGGCACCATTTTGCCGACATGAGATCATTCTGGGTGGATTACGAACCAAACCTAAAAGAAGTCCGCATTGAAATGAAAAAGGGCTATGCCCAAAGACTAAAAATCCCACTCGAAGATACTGACCCTTTGCAAATCAGACGCGCCTTATTAACCTATATGCCGGAAAGAGAACACGAACTGTCTCTCCTTGATCAGATTATTCGATTAATTGGATTCTAAAAAACTAGGCCAGAGCAACCATCAAGATGATGGCCAATCCTGATATCACGTGCCATACGGAATGAGAATAACTAAACATTCCGTAGTGTTTTGTTTTGAAAAAAATATGGTCAATTATCCTAAAAGAAACCAGCAACGAAAGAAAGACTATGATATTCAAGTCGTACTGGATTTTAAGGATATAAAAAACGTAAAAAAGAAGAATCGCGCCAAAGGTCCAATCTAGAGCCTTAAAGTTAAAGTTCTTAAAGTTGTTATGGTAAGCAACTGAAAAAACAGTTACAGCGAAAAGGAGAATAGCGAGATAAACGTTTTTATTAAAAACAGCTAGACCAGCCAACAAATACACCAAAGAAGAAGCACAGAGAAGATGAGTATTGTACTTCCTGGATTTAAGAAGTTTATTCATAATATGGACTAATTTTATCTTCTTTTTATCAAGGTAAAAATAGCAATAACCCCCCATGTGACCTGTAGGGCCAGAGCTGGCCATGCCTGCTGATGAAAGACATTAACGCCAACACATATGGCGCCGATCAAATTTACAGCTTGGTATACATTACTATCACCACTGACCTTTTTATAAGAGACAAGAAAATAAGCAGCAACAATAAGGAGTGTCCCTGCCCACCCAACGGTTTGTATTAGTATCTCCATTCTGGTGCACTCGAGAGGAATCGAACCTCTATCAGTAGCTCCGCAAGCTACCGTCCTATCCGTTGAACGACGAGTGCATATGACTAAAGCTTAACTACTTTAACATATTTTTATGGCTTTGCCCAGACTAGGACGAATTTTTACCTTTCATCAAAACAAGACAATTACTCTTGTCACATAATCGGACCGCCCGGCTGAATCTTTGACAAGTTTACATCGGTCCCACTACCAGTTATAATAATGGCCATTATGACCGACCTTCAATTACCGGTCGAAAGACTGAGAAATGTTGGTGCCCGCAACCTCCCCCGCTTACACAAGTTGGGCATTAAAACTCTCCGAGACTTACTTCTTCATATCCCTGCTCGCTACGAAGACTATAGCCAGATAATCCCTATTTCCGATTTATCTTTTGAACAAAAGGCAACCATCCAAGGGACTGTTGTTAAGATTGATAGTCGTAGAATTTTCCCCCGTCGACTCGTTATCATTGAAGCTATTATCCAAGACGACTCTGGCTCTATTAAAGCAGTATGGTTTAATCAACCCTATATCGCCACAACCCTGACAGAAGGTACTAGAGTAAGCCTGGCAGGCACTGTGAAGTTAGACAAGCGAGGACTATACATGGCCAGCCCAAGCTATGAAAAACTGCACCATGACGACTATCTTGCATATCACCTGACCCACACACATGGACTAATCCCCGTGTACCCAGAGACCGAAGGGGTAACATCTAAATATCTTCGTTTTTTAATTAAACCTCTTCTTACTGAGTTGGAAATAGACGACTACATGTCTGAGGAATCACGAGAAAGAAATGGCCTCATAGATCTGACAACGGCTCTTCAAAAGATCCACTATCCTCTAAGTATTGCAGAAGCGGAACAAGCGAAAGAACGCTTGGCTTTTGATGATTTGCTACTATTCCAAATCAAGGCTCTTTTAGAGCGCCGAAAAATCAATCAGCTCAAATCCCAGAATATTCCTTTTGACAAAGACTTCGTAACTGACTTCGTAAAACGATTACCATTTGAATTAACTAAAGACCAAAAGGTGGCAGCCTGGGAAGTGCTAAAAGACCTTGAAAAGTCATATCCGATGAACCGTTTGATGGAGGGCGATGTGGGCTCGGGCAAGACTGTGGTGGCTCTTATTGCTGCTATCCAAACCGCTCAGTCTGGATACCAAACGGTATTCATGGCCCCGACTGAAGTTTTGGCTTTGCAGCACATGGAAACAATCCGTAAGCTTGTGGCTCATACCAATATTGAAGTTGGTTTATTAACGAGCTCTACTTTCTGGACCACATACAGTCTGGGCAATAAGGCTGAAATAAAAAGAAGGATTGCTTCTGGTCAAACAAAGATTATTATTGGTACTCATGCTCTTATACAAAAAGATGTTAGCTTCAACAATCTGGCCCTTGTGGTAGTTGATGAGCAGCATCGTTTTGGCGTAGCCCAAAGAGCTAGCCTAGTTAAGAATAAAGAGCTCGTTCCACATTTATTGTCCATGACTGCAACCCCTATCCCTCGCACTCTTGCTCTAACAATTTATGGCGACTTAGACATATCAATAATTAAGGAAAAACCTAAGAATAGACAGAAGATTATTACCAAAATAGTACCTCCTTCAGGGCGGCAAGAAGCCTATCATTTTATACGTTCTGAAGTAAAAAATGGTCGACAAGTCTTTGTTATATGCCCCAGAATTGAGGTTCAGAAACCAGAACAAACTAATGACGCAGTAATAAAGCCAGAGCATGGTTCAGTACCAAATGCACCCGTTTCAAAAAAACCACAAAAACAATCTAAATTTGTCGGACTCGATGCTGAGATGAAAGCTGTTCAAGAAGAATACAAAAAATTGTCAGAATTTGTCTTCCCTGACCTCAAGGTTGGCATGCTCCACGGGAAAATGAAGCCCAAAGAAAAAAATGAAATCATGAATCGATTCAAGGAAGGGTTCACGGACATCCTTGTCTCGACCTCAGTCATCGAAGTTGGTATCGATGTTTCAAATGCGACAGTAATGATGATTGAAAATTCTGACCACTTTGGTCTCGCCCAACTTCACCAGTTCAGAGGACGCATAGGACGAGGCGAACACCAGTCGACCTGCCTGCTCTTTACTTCTGGGGCGGAGAAAACTAGTAATCAAAGATTGAAGGCTTTGGTCTCTACTGACGACGGTTTCTTGTTGGCCGAAAAAGACATGGCCATTCGAGGCCCGGGTGAGTTTTTTGGCACCGGCCAGTCTGGCCTCCCCGACTTAGCCATGGCCGCCCTCGCCAATGTCGAACTTATCAAGAAATCTCGAGCCGAAGCTAGACTGATTCTGACCGAGGACCAGAACCTAACCAAACATCCCACTCTAAAACAACAGCTCCTAAGATTCCAAACTATCATTCATTTTGAATAGTATGCTGGGCCATTCCTCGACTTAGGCAGATTTTATCTCTAGAAACAAAACCTTAATAAGCCTTATAAAAATATACCTATAAATTTATAACCCTTATTAAGGTTTGTGCAAATTAAAAGGCCCCGACACAGGAGGCTCCACTCCAAGTGTGAGGCCTTTCTGTTTCGGGGCAAACCTTCTACTTCTGGTGAACCGGCCCTCTCTTGGGCGGACAACCCAACATGTTCTGATTGTTACGGCGCCGAAGTTTCAAGAGCAGTCTCGTGAAGAGTGGTTTCTTCTTGACGGCTTTGTTCGCTGGCATCTGGTCTCCTCCATCTAAAACTTGTCTAGGGTTTATATCACGCCCTTTAGCAAAAACCAATACCCTATTTCCGATCCTTAGGAGTTACCCAAAAACCCATATACCAGCCGAACATTAATCGGGTCTGGGCATCAAGAGCTGGGATGGCCCCAAAGAGAATAAAATTCACAGGGAAAAGGAGCCACTGCAAAGCCATCCAGACCCATTTAAATTTACCGTATTGGGGTGGCTTCTCTGGCAATAAAATAATACTCATCATTGCAGAAGTGACCAATCCAAGAAGGGCCAAGTTCATGATGGCGCTTGTAATGCGAGGAAGATTATAAGAAAGAATTGAGGTGGTAAAGTGTAGCCCCCCAACCCATAGAGGTAGCCAACTTAGCAAGAAAATTATTAATGCGTTAGTTGGACTAGAGTGGGTTCTCTCAATCTGGATAAAGGCCTGACCAATCTTTTGAGTCTTGGGTATATTTTTATTCTTCAAAAAACCAAACATGAAATAGGGATTGTTCTCCGCCCCGTAGTGCCAGCGCCTAATCTGCTTATATTGATTCTTAAGAGTCTGCCAAAAACTGGAGGCCACATTGGCATCCATATAAACCGGATAGTGCATAGGCACAGTTTGCCAGTCACCATCATAGCGCAATAGGCACTGCCAATAGATGCGGGAGTCTTCACTGACAACATTCTTTTGCCAGAAGCCGACATCAACAAGGGCCTGATACCCCACCGAGTGAGAGGAAAAAGTTACCATCTGTTCCTTGCGGGCCTGCTGAATCATTTGCCAGAAAGTTGTCGAGAAAGCAAAGACACGAGCAAAGGCTGGCGCCTCCCAAATGTTATTAGTAAAAATTGGAATTGGTTGAAACGAAGAATGCAGTGGATCAACAGCGGTTAAATAGTTCCATGACAAACAAGCAAAAAAATCAGAAGGCACAACCGTATCAATATCAAAAACAGAAACAATAATTTGCTTGTATGGGATAGACAAGGGATCTATCACCTCTCTCTTTACCTGCTCCCCCGCCCAAGCCTCATTCGAACCCTTGCCCGCCAATTCGCCAGCAATATTATCTGGATGTTGGGTGGCAACAAATTTGAAGAAAGCATTACCAAATTCAGCTTCAGCCAAACGAGCCAACTCAACACCATGCTCCCCTGCTCGCTCTTCTGTAGCTAAAACTACAATCATTTTATCTTTAGAATAGTTAGCTTCAAAAAGAGCTCTTAAGCTATCGCGAACGATTGCATATGGTTCTTTGTAGGCAGGCAAGATTACTAGATGGTACAAATCAGAAGGACCAACACCTGGAAGCTTTGGGTTCTCTGCAACAGTCGCCAAACGAATAACCCAATCTATCTTAAGATTTTCCCTCATCTTCAAAAAAGAAGAGCGTGTTAAAACAGAGAGATAGGCCGTCTTAATCAACCAATAAATATCAAACAGAATTATAAAAAAAGTGGCAAAAACTGGAGCCTCAAAAGAAACCAGGACAACAAGACCCAAAGTTAACCATGCCAAAAATCCTGGAAGAATTTCCAGGAGACGATAGATTCGGCGATCACCAGCATCTACCAAATCGAGAGCATTGCCAACGTGAAGATAGTCTTGCATGTTTAACGCTAATTAAACCACAATTTTAAGATTTAAGCAACCACTGGTTTAGCCTAGAACCAAAGAGAATAGACCATCTTCAAGATCCCTCTTGCCCTGCTTTGTCCCCTGCTCCAAATCAACCACTCGCTGATATAAATCTTTTAGCTCAGTCAAAGAAAACCGATTAATCGCCGGGGTCATTTTTTTAATCACAAAAGGGTGGATGCCAGATTTTTTAGATATCTCGGAAGGAGGAATGTTTCGATCGACAAAGTCCTTAACAATTAGCATGTTACGGAACTGGTATATAACCATTGATAGCAGGTAATAGGGATCACGACCAAAGGCTAACTCGCCACTCAAAAGCGAAAAAGCTTGGGGGCGCCTGCCCGCCCCAAGAGCCTCAATAAATTCAAAAACATTTGGCTCGCTCTCGGTTTGAATAAGCAGATTGATATCCGAGATACTCACTACCCCTCCAGTATAGCCAGCCAGCTTGTCGAGATTGTTTATACGAGACCAACTGTCTACCCCTGCTACCGCCAAAAAACGAGAGATCGCGCCGGTGGCGAAAGTCACGCCACGAATAGAGGCTTCTTTTTTTAACCAAGTTTGCAACTGTACTCCTTCAAGAGCCACAAAATTACGGACTAGGTTTTTCGAATCAGATAAAAAAGACAAGAATTCTTTTGGTTTGGCCTGAGCAGCCGTTCCAGAATGAGTTGCCAAAACCACAACACCCTTATCGCCAACCAAATCGTACTTAACAAAAAGCTCATGCAGCTCCTCGGCCATTTTTAAATTACTAAAAATATTAGAAACTAGAATCAATTTTACTTCACTGAACAGCGAAACGCTCTTAATCGCAGATGCCACGTCAGCACCAGCCGAAGCAGATGCGCCATCAACCCTAAAAAAATTAAAACCACTGCCATGTTTGGCTTGGTAACTTTTGATAACCGATTCTCGGTTTTCAATTAGACGATAGGTATCTTCTCCGGAAAGAAATATAATCATTGCCAGGTTGGGTTTATCTCAATCCAAATTTTACCAGGTTCAAACTTAATTTCTTCACCACTGGAATTATAGAAGTATAGTTTCGAATCAAGCTTGGCGGGATCCTTCTTCCAGGTGCCAGTCATTTTTACCCCATCTTGATACACCTCAGCACTTCCCTCTCCGGTTGTATTGACCACGATGTATTGGTCCCCCTTATACAAAATATGTGAAGTAGTGTTCATCACAGCGATAACACTAGCAGAAACTTGCTTACCGGTATTTTTATCTACCTCTGGCTCACCACCGCGCTTTCGACTATAAAGATTTGAGTTTTGATCGTAGGACCAAACAACATCGTTTGGTGATGGGTAAGGCAAAGTAATAGTTGTCGCAATGTTGGAAATATTTTTAGATGGCTTTTTGTCTGCCCTAGGATATCCAGCAAAATCTTTGGTCAAATCATAACTAAAATCCTTTGCTTGTTTGGATAACAAATCTAAGGTTGTAAAACCATTATGTGGGGGCTTGATGCCGGACTTGCGATAAAAAATAGTACCGTCAAACTGAAGAGCATTAATATTGTCGGTGACATGCTGATTCAACTGATCAAGAGCGCTGTGCTCACCTCCCCAGTGGGCATATACAGTATCGAAGCCTGCTGCCAAAGGAATGAAGTCTTCTCGAGCAGAACGAATTGAGCCAATCTCTTTTGGTGTTTCGCACTGAAACACTGCCATGAACCGAGTAATACCATTTGGTGTAACAGGCATCTCAACCACTAAGTCTGCACTACCAATACCAGAAAGTGGGCGTGCCTCAGGATCAGAAGCCATCATCACTGCCACTGGCCGGCGTTGTGCAGTATCACAATTCAACCCAGCAATTGAACTTGGTGTCTTTGGCACATCATTCTTAACAGAGTTTCCAATTGTAAAACTATGACCCGAACTAAAAGCCCAGATCAATACGGCAACTAGCACCAAGCCAACACCTATCCAAATAAATTTTTTATGTTTTTGCGTCATATATACTATTTTATCACCTGGTGGACGGGGCAGAAATGCCCAGACCGACCAGCGAGCTTTAATCGCTCCATCACTCCCCCGTCTTTCTTGCGACACTTCTCACCAGTGCGATGATACGCATTATGCAAATTCTGGAAATTACCCTTCGCGCCAGAAGGCATTCGATAATCATCCATGCTCGAACCCTTGTGCTTAATGGCCAATTCTAAAATATCCTGCATGGCCACATAAATCTTTTTTAAATCTTTATCATCTAGATGTTCCACTCGCGACATTGGGTGTAAGCCAACCTTCCACAAAATCTCATCAGCGTAGATATTGCCGATACCAACGATAAAATGAGGGTCCATCAAAACCGGCTTCACTCTCCCCTTCTTCTTTTCGAATAACTTTTTAAAATCAACAAAAGAAACTTCCAGCGGCTCTGGACCCAATTCTCTAATTTCTTTTAAATCCATAACCTTATCATCATCAACCAAAACAATCTTCCCAAAGCGTCTTAAGTCAGACAAAGCCAATTGGTAACCATTATTTAAACCCATCACTACTCTAATATATTGATTGTTCCGATCGTCGTACATCGGCCCCTTAATCTGGCTCTGCCATTTGCCATCGATGAATTTCCATTTCCCATACAACAAATGGCCCGACATCTTCTGGTGAATAAAAAGGGTCTTCTTGCCTTCAATATCCAAAACGATATATTTGGCTCTACGACGAACAGTTAATATCTTCTTGTTCTTAATTTGTTTATTAAAATTCTCTAATCCCCCGGCCTGTTGAATGGTCTTAGGCCAGTCTGCCCAAGCATCCTTAAAACGCAGACCAACTAAGTCTTTTCGCAACTCACGCACAATTGTTTCTACTTCTGGAAGTTCTGGCATAAATTATTTTCTAACAATTTCATGCTTGAACCACTTCTCTTGAAAATTGACAGCCTTATCAATCTCCTCATCAGTCATATCTATCCCCTCTGGTACAACTACTAATTTATCATCATCATTTTCCAACCTATGGATAACTGCAATCACGACACCCTTTGCCCTAGATAGAGATTCCGTAGTGCCAAAATAATAAGCATCAAGATCTTCACCGTCTGGAGCTTCTACACCCTCTATATACCCGTAGTTAGCCTCATAAATAAAATCGTGTTTCGGATGCTTGCTCCCCATTGGTCTATCCATCGCAACCTCAACGAATTCACCGAGAAACTGTCGAGAAATTTCGAGAGACTTGGATTCTTTTAATTCTTGATTTTCTTTGTTCATTATATTTATTTCATCTCGCTCCAATTGTCCCCGGCCTTAGCATCAACAATAATAGGAATATCGAACTTGTGAGCGGATTCCATTATCTCTTTTATTTCTTTCGAAACCTTAGAGACGATATCTTCCCTTACTTCAAAGAGCAATTCGTCATGGACTTGGAGCAACATCCTTATTCCTTCTGGGTATTTATCATCTAAATGTTTCTGGACTTTGACCATGGCCAACTTAATCAAATCAGCGGCGGTTCCCTGAACCGGCATATTAATGGCCATACGCTCAGCACCGGCGCGAAGCATTGGCATAGATGAAAGAATATCTGGGATAGCCCGACGACGACCAAATAATGTTTCGACGTAACCATTTTTGCGAGCAAATTCTTTTAGCCCATCCATATACTTAACCATGCCCGCAAATTCTTTTTCATATTTATAGATAAAATCTCTGGCTTCATCACGACTAACTTTTGCCGCTCTTTGGAAACCCTGCACGCCCATACCATAGAGAACACCGAAGTTTAAGGTCTTGGCCTGGTTGCGCATATTCTTAGTAACAGCCGATGGGTCGACACCAAAAACACCTGCGGCGGTTCGAGTGTGAATATCCTCTCCTCTCTTAAAGGCTTCGGACATGGCTGGGTCACCAGAGAGATGAGCCACCAGACGAAGTTCAAGCTGGGAATAGTCTAGCGACAATAACTGAAATCCTTTTTCGGCAACAAATGCTTTTCTGAATTCCTGACCGACTTCAGTCTTGGTGGGAATGTTCTGGAGGTTTGGATCAAGACTAGCCATGCGCCCAGTAGCAGCACCGATTTGATTATAAGTTGTGTGAACTCTTCCCTCCTTATCTAATAGGGTTGGGAATGGTTCGATATAAGTACCTTTTAGTTTCTGAAGCTCTCTATACTTTAAAATTAACTCGATGATTGGATGTTCGTGGGCCAACTTTTCTAATTCGCTGTGGGCCGTTGAAAGAGCGCCCTTCCCCGTTTTGCGTACCTTGCTCTTTAGATCCAACTTTTCAAAAAGAACCACCGACAATTGTTTTGGTGAATTAATATTAAACTCTCCCCCAGCCATTTCGGAGATACCTTTTTCTAGTTCTTTAATTTCTTTGGATATCTTTATGCTAAGTTGTTCGAGACTCTTAGCATCCACCTTAATTCCCGCTCGTTCCATACGAGCCAAGATCGGACTTAGGGGTAATTCAATTTCGTTTTGAACTTTTTCTAATTTAAAAGATTTTATCTTGGACTGATACTGTTCTTTGAGGATGGAAATATAAGCTGGTCTCTTTAGTGGTTCGATGTCCATGTCTCGTCCAAACTCAACAAAGTATAACCGCTCCAAAAGATAATCCTTAACCTCAAGGCCCAAAAGATATGCGGCCAGTCTAGTGTCAAAAATAAAACCAACGGGCTTAATCCCTTTTTCTAAAGCCCAACGACAAACAGCTTTTACGTCATGGCCAACCTTACCAATCTCTTCATTAATCATCAGTTCTTCAAACTTAGCCGAGAGTGTCCCCTCTTCTAATAATGTTTCTGCGAAACCATAAACCTCATCGGCCCCAAAGCCAATCATCACGACTCCCTGCTGAATATCAACCACGAACTCTTTTTCTTTAATCACTCTTTCAAATATTTTCTCAACTTCCGAAGCAGAGCCCAGAAGCTCGGCCCTAATCCCATCATTAGAACTCTTGGGTGTTTGAACTGGCTTAGGATCATCAAACAAACTAGCCGGCTCGAGCTGAGAGCCATCAATCTCCCCTAATCTTTTAACAATATTATAGAGGGCTAAATCTTTGAGTAGTTTTTCCAGGGCTGGTTTATCTAAATGTTTTAACCATTCGGTCTTATCTAAATCAAAATCAATTTCGACATCACGGATAATGGTCGATAGGTACTTAGAAAAAACTGCTTGGTCTTTATTGGTCAATAACTTCTCGGTCAATTTAGGTGTCATAAACTTAGGCTGCTTTTCTTTGTTCTCGATTGATTCATACATTTTTTCAATGCTTCCAAAGTGCTGAATCAAAGTCGAAGCCGTCTTGTCGCCAATACCGGGTACACCAGGGATGTTGTCTGAAGGATCCCCCTTCAAACCCTTGTAATCAATGATCTGGTTAGGCTTAAGGCCATAACGGGCAATTACTTCTTTCTCGTTATAAGTCATGGTGTCCGTCACACCCTTACGCAAAGTAAACACAACAACCTTGTCCCCTTCTACTAATTGCAGGGTGTCCAAATCCCCCGTCATAATAATGACCTGCAAATCTTTTGTGGTCTTAGCCTGTTCCGCCAAAGCCCCAATCAAATCGTCGGCTTCAAAACCAGCCTTCTCAAAAATAGGAATCCCGAACTTAGTTAAGATCTCTTTGATGTAAGGGATCTGAAGGTACAACTCATCCGGTGCCTTAACACGATGAGCTTTGTACTCTGCAAACTCTTCATGCCTAAATGTTCCGCCCGGCAAATCGAATGTAGCAGCAATGTAGTCTGGCTTTAAATCTTTGATCATCTTGATCATGACCGACATAAAACCAAAAATGGCGTTCGTCGGAACACCCGTAGTTGCGTTCATGGTTGGAGGCAAAGCATGGAAAGCTCTGTGGACCAACGCATTCGAATCAATTAGAACTAGTTTTTTCATATCGTATATTCATTAAGAACCAACTCTTTCGCCCCAGACCCACGAAACCAGTCCTGTCGGTTTCCCCACTGCTGTGGGACCCCTTCCGCTGCTGGGGCTTAAAGAGTTAGTTCTTAATTCATTTTGTTAATCGATAACTTTAGCGACTGAAATGTTTCGCTGTTGTTCCGATACATGTTCTATCTTAATTACCCAATGGTTTCGGGGAAGAATATCCCCCACTCTCTCGGCCCACTCCATCAAAACAATCACGCCAGGTTGGTTAATAATTTCTTTTGTTCCGAGCGGAATCAAATCAGCGGAACTATTTAAACGATAGCAATCAAAATGATAGAGCGTTTGATAATTAGGAATATCTTTTAAAGAATAGTGTTTCATCAAAACAAATGTTGGGCTCTTTAGATTTTCTTTGACACCAAGAGCTTTGGCAAAGGCTTGAGTGAAAGTTGTCTTGCCAGCACCAAGCTCACCTTCTAGGGCAATCACAAGTGGTTGACCGTTAGCTTCCTTTATAAGCAAAAGTGCCTGCTCGCGAGCAAAGCGCTGAGTATCTTCCGGGCTGTAAGAGACGTGGTTCATTGGTGTCATCATATCTTTTTTATCTTCATGTTTCAATCTATTTTTTGTATTTAAATACCCCGCATTTCTGCGGGGCGTGGACCGTGGCCGAAGCCACGGTCCCAAGGGTGTCAGCGACAGACCTGGGACGCTTCGTCCCAAAACTCTGCCGATGAAAACCCCTGCGCGTTGTACCACTCCTTGCATCCATCCCTCCCGAGACCATCGGGGGCCGGACGAACGTCGCGGAACTGGGGCTGGTTCGAAGTGACTCGAACCGTTTCCTCAGTCTGCGCCGCCGAGCGCTGGGCCGGAGCCGTGGTCGCCACAGGGGCGGCCAAGGTCATCGTCGGCTGGATACCTCTTCCAAAGAAGAGCCAGCCGAGCACCACCAGCGTCAGGGCCACGATGGCCACGATGGCGGCCGCTCCAAGACCATTCCCACTAACGCTGTTGGCGTTGGCGGTATGGACATGGATCCGAGGCGACTGAAACGCCGCGGAGGCGCGGTAACCCGGGGCGGGTGGCGGGCAAACCGGAGGGGCAGGCGGTGCCGGACGAACCGGAGCAACCGCGGGACGCGGTGCCCGTGCCACGCGACGCACCGGAGGTGCGGGTGGCGGTGCGCCAGCGGGGGCCGGAGCAGCAGGCGGGGCGGGTGGACGGGGCGGCACACCACCTGCAGCAGCGGGTGCTACGACAGGCGGAGCAGGACGGGGCGGAAGTCCTCCGCCAAGAACGGGTGCGGGTCTACGGGCCATGATCTGTGTCTCCTCTACTTGACGCTGGCGACTTGCCAGCCATAGTTGCGGACGTATTCGAGTCGGACAGATCGGTCATCGATCAGCCCCTCAGTCCGTGCTGCGTTGGTCGTCGGCACATAGTGCGTACCAGTGACCTTCCATTGTTCGACTAAACTCCAGTGAGACCACGTTGCCGGCCCCAACTGCTTGCCCCCGGGTCTCACGACCCCGAAGCAGACATCAACACCGGAAATGCGATCGGTAATGATAAACATCACCGGCACATTTGCCAAGGTGTTATCGTACCACTCCACCTCGTGGTTACCGCGCAGGCGCGGATCCCAGCAAGATGGAACGACTGGCATCGGGGCAGGCCGAAGATTCGGCGCGTCCCGATAAACCTGACGGTTCGGCGCGACTTGCGGGGAAACCTTCCCCGCACAGGCGATGACCGACATGGTCACCAGAGCTAAAACCACGAGCCGGACGAAAAACCTCATGTGAACCTCCTAAATGCTCGCGCAAGCTGCGCCGAGCGAGACCGAAAATGATATTCAATTGTGAAGTTACTTACCCTTCACTGTATACATACATTATAGCACTTTATAGGTATTTTGTAAAGGGCCAAAAAACCAACAAAAATAAGCCTTTTTAAGGCCTAAAAATAGACAAAGTTTCATTCGAAACATTCTTTGGTTCCCTACTCTATGTTCTTGTAGTGCCGAATCTTGGCTACTCCCCTTTCCTTAACAAAGGACACTGAGACAACATCCATCTGCCAAGGCTGATCATCGGGATAATGCATGTCTGAAAGATAAGTTCGAGCTATGCGGATCATGCGATGCTTCTTGTAAGAATCGACTCGGAGTTCCGGCTCAAAGCCAGGGACATCTTTTTTACTAGCCTTCACTTCAACAAAAATTACTATCCCCTGCTTCTCGGCAATAACATCTATCTCGCCCCAAGGCTTACGATAGTTATGGCCTAAAATTTTATAATTTTTAGATTTTAAATACTCAGCTGCGTAATGTTCAGCAAAGAATCCCAGCTCGCTTGTCTTGTTACCAGCCATACTTAAAACTTATCATTTTTTTAACCCAAGACCAATAATTTTTGCCGTCCCAAGATGTGGATGAGCGGGTTTGATATTGGCCCTGATTTATGGTATCCTCTGTATACGTTCTCGCAAGAGAATTTTTGCGTTTATAGGCCAGCAATATCCCCTAACCAATTAGGACAATCCTCCAAAACCTAACTCACCAAACCAAGTCCGCACTCCGGTCTTTTTCTGCATACATAGACGGGCTTACTCACTCCGGTCATTATCAAATTGGGGCAACCATCGCTTTGGCTTTAGCTGTACTCGTATTCAAGGTTCCCGATGCTAACCAGACTGGAATCATAAACAATCTCGTCCGCCACTACACAGAAGAAACCTCGGCTTCCATAGTCACATCAACCCTCCCAGTCAAACCAATTGATATAAATTCCTTGATGGCGGGTGTTCCTGTGGCCAGAGAAGGTCAAGGAGGGACCCTAGATGGGCCCGTGGACACAAGCATCCAAGCTTCTTACACAATACAGGAAAGTACAATACAAGCCGTAAACTCTGTTTCAACTGACTACCTAAATGATATAAAACCCAACAAAGTTACAGATTACACGGTTCAGCCTGGGGACGCCTTATCTTTCATAGCTTCCGACTTCGGGGTCAGCACGGATTCAATTATCTGGGCCAATAAACTGTCCAACATAGACAATCTCACTCCTGGCCAAATCATTAGAATCCCTCCAGTGACTGGGGTTATCCACGTGGTCCAAAAAGGTGATACCATATCTTCCATTGCCAAGAAATACAACGGAGAAGCAGCAAAAATCATATCTTTCAATGATTTAACAGGTGAATCAACCCTCGACCTCGGAGATGAGTTAATAATACCTAATGGAACTCCAGCATTGCCCAACACTAAGGTTGTAGCCAGCGTAAACAAGAATTTCTTGTCTAGTGTGACCAGTGCAGCTAAGCGTTTTGCTTATTTAGCAGATATGAGCGACTATTTTAGGCTTCCAGCAACTGGGTTTGATTGGGGGATTGTCCATGGTCGTAATGGCGTCGATGTTGCTAATGCCTGTGGTACACCTATCCTCGCAGCAGCTGATGGAAACATTGCAACAGCCTTAAGCTCTGGTTACAATGGCGGTTTTGGTAAATACATTAAGATTGTCCATCCAAATGGGACGGAAACCCTATACGCCCATTTGAGCAAGTTGCTTGTTAAGGAGGGTGCCTCTGTCTCCAAGGGTCAACAAATAGCTCTAATGGGAACGACTGGCCACTCAACTGGTTGCCACCTTCACTTTGAAGTCCACGGCGCCCGCAATCCTTTAGCTAAATACTAGACTTGTTCCTCCCGAAACATAAAAGTCGCCTCATCGGCGACTTTTATGTTTCGGGAGGAACAGGGGAACAAGCCAGCTATACCTCACCCGTCAATTTATCATTTATCTTCAGGCTTATTGCCTCAGCAATATGGCCAGAGTTAATCAATTCTGAAGATTCTAGGTCCGCAATAGTGCGGGCCAGCTTCTTTATTTTATGGAAAGACCTAAAGGATAGAGACTTTGCATCAACCGCATTTTGCAATAATCTTTCAGCATCAGCAGCAAGAATGCACCATTTATCTATGTTTCGATAAGAAATCTCAGCATTAGTATATATCTTTGAGTTTTTGAATCTTTCGGACTGAATTAAACGAGCATTGGCCACCTTTTCTTTTATTTCCTTAAATTTTTTAAGCGACATCGGCTCGGTAAGTATAGAAGCTGTTTCTCTCGGAACATTAATTTGTATATCAATCCTATCAAGAAGGGGACCAGAAATTTTGTTTCGATAACGAATAACACTGATAGGAGAACAAACACAATTAGCCTTTAATTCACCATAATTACCGCAAGGACAAGGATTCATGGCTGCAACTAAGGAAAATTTGGCGGGCAATCTAACAGACCCAGCAGCCCGTGAAACAGTGACAATACCTTCCTCTAGCGGCTCTCGTAAACTTTCTAGAACATGGCGGGGGAACTCGGGCAATTCATCGAGAAACAATATCCCTCGATGAGAAAGACTTATTTCTCCTGGTTTTGGATTAGTTCCACCACCAACCATGGCTGGAGCCGATGTTGTATGATGCGGACTACGAAATGGGCGAGCGGAAATAAGCCCAGAACCACCAGCTAAACCTAGGGAACTATAAATTCTGGTTACTTCTATGGCTTCTGGGAATGACAAATTGGGCATTAAATCAACCAAGGCTTTAGCCAATAAAGTTTTGCCAGAACCTGGGGGACCGCTCATTAAAATGTTATGCCCACCAGCGGCGGCCACCTGAAGGGCCCGTTTGGCTGATTCTTGGCCCTTAATCAAGCGAAAAGCCTCACCGTCCTCTTCTTTTTCAGCTAAATCTTCGGCCTTATGTGCAGTGGCTTTGATTGATCTAATACCACCAAGGTGCGCCATTAAATCAGTGATCGTTGCGACCCCAATAACTTTTATGCCTTCCACCACCGAAGCTTCGGCCGCATTGGCAATTGGTACATAAATTTCATCATAACCCAACTTGTTGGCCAAAATCGAAGCGGATAAAACTCCATTTATTGGTTTCACTGCGCCATTAAGAGAAAGTTCGCCCAAGAAAAGCTTATTATCTGTCTCGAATTTAACTTGGCCGGTTTCCAACAAATAACCTACCGCAATGGGTAGGTCATAAGCTGGTCCTTCCTTGCGAATATCGGCTGGGGCCAAATTTATTATAATTTTCTTGTGTTTAGCGCTGGGTGGGATAAGGGAATTAGTCCTTATTGCAGAAGCAATTCTTTCCTTAGACTCCTGCACTGCCTTATCGGCCAGACCAACGATACTAAAAGCGTGCAGACCAGGGGTTGAATCAACCTCAACCTCTATGAGTTGAGCATCGATTCCACTAATTGAAGCTGAGAATATGCGAACAGACACAAGTTGTATTTAGTCTACAAACTATTCCGCACACTTAATGCAAAAACGGGCTGTAGGCACCTCAAGGAGTCTTTCAAGGGGGATATCTATGCCGCACTTCTCACAAACGCCATAGCGGCCATTTTGGAGCTTCTCATGGGCTTCTACAATATCTTCTAAACGATGTTTTAGTTCCTGTTCGACGGCAGTGTTGTTTTCGGTCATGGTTGCTTCACGAACAATATCATCTTCACGAACATCTCCGTCATATTGTGCCGGCTTTGGCTGGAAGCCACCAGAAGCAGGATCAATAACAGCAACATCACTAAGCTCTTTTCGGACAAGGGCTTCTTCTTTAACCAGCAATTCTTCTAGTGTTTTTAGATTTTCTTGGTTCATATAAATTTATGGTATCTAAATAAGTAAATAATGTAAAATTTTTGTAAAAAAAGAAGGCGTCGATAGTCGCTTTCAAAATAGAATTGCGAGTGTGACACGACGCCTTCGAACCGATTGGGCCAGTGGTCCCTGACGGTTAGGTGACTACCAGCTGCTGTAAAGGAACTATGCTGCGCTACCTGTTACTGCTGTTACTACAACTGCTCTTACCTAATAAGTATATATCCGATGGTGACATGCGTCAATTGTAAAAAGTTGATAACTGTCACCATGTCACCAAAGTAAACATATTGGCTTTAATCCTTATTATTTTTGGTGACATGGTGGTGACATTTACGTGTCGCTATCCACACAAAATGTCACTTAGTGACAGGTTATAAACAAGACCACTCGCGATAGACGAGTGGTCTTGTTTACTGCTTTGAGATGTTTTACTTACCCCTGATAGTGAAGGCATCGATGGCTGCAAACATGGCTTCACGAGAACCAGCGATTATTAAATAAGTCTTTCCGTTGTGTTGAACTAGCGAGTAATCAATAGAGCGATCTGGGTAAGGGAAGTTCTTGAAACGGATCGACGCCCCATTATAGTTTGTTGGGGCAAAAGCACCAGTATTCTTGCCCGGCAAGACATTCATAATACTAGAAAGGTTAACACTCATCGATGGTTCCCATGTTTGCATAATGGAGGCAGATGAGCTGGCAACTTCGCTAACAATAACGAATCTGGTGCCAGGTTTGGCATTAACAATTGGTTTCCCCTTACTATCAAAAGATTCTTTCTGACCATAGAGCAAGAACTTATAATTATTACCCAAGGATGACTGCAATGAGGCTGGGTATGCTGCCAAGAAACGATTCATTAAGCCGGAAAATGTTAGCGGTAGTGATGACGAAGATGTTCCATTGGAAATACCAACTGTAGTAAATGTTCCTGCTGAAATGCTGGTTTGAGCAGAAATAGCATTAGCGAAAGCAACGCCTGGATCGCCAGAATCAGGGAGAACGATAACCCCACCCTTATTTGGAAATACGGTTGATAACACATCGAGATTGGGAGTGATAGTTGGGCGAGGAGTGAAGGTTACAGCAGGAGAACTAGTGGCCACAGGAGTTGAATTTGTGCCCTTGATCATGAAGAACCAGTAGAGGACACCTAACAAAACCATACCTACACCGATAGCAACAAACACGAGGTTTCTGCTGCCAGAAGAAACAACGTTTTTGGTAGTGGTCGTGGCTACAGGGGGGACATAGAACTGATTCTTACTATCAATTTTTGATGTATTGTTCTTGGTTGGTTCGGGCATTGATGGCATAACAGGACGAGGAATTGGGGTTGGTGCAGGAGAAGAAGTAGGGGGAACCACTGGCTTAGGGGCAGAAGGCAACGAGCCACTTCTGGTGGCTTCGGGCATTGTTGCTGTGGCTAGCGGCTTTGGTGCTGAAGAAGCAGGCGCAACTGGGGCAACAGGCTTAGCTGGGGCAGGGGAATTATCTATTTTCCTTGGCACATTAACACCTTGAGGCATCTGGCCCGATTTCAGCTTAGCCAAATCATCGCTCATTGTTCTAATTGAGGATTGATACTCTTTCGGAGCTAAAGGTTGAGTCGGGGCAGGGGATGGAGTGGAAGCAGTATTTGGTTTTGGAGCAGAAGAAGCTGACACAGGGCCAGAAGATGGCATAACAGGACGAGGAATTGGGGTTGGCGCAGGAGAAGAAGTAGGGGGAACCACTGGCTGGGCCATTGGTTTAGGAGTGGGTGCTGGGTTTACTGAAGGAGTTGCTGGAGTTCCTTGTGGACGACTTAATTCTCTGACTAAATCATCGATGTTTGATTGAGATGCAGTTGAGTTTGGGCTATTATCTGCCATAGTTTTGAGAAATTATTTTGTTACCCTAAGTCTATCATAAGCAAAAAATATTTTACACACACAAAACATTAATTGGTCCAGAATTAATAAGGCGCGCTCCAATGGAGCGCGCCTTATTAATTCTTTTAGTAGAATTTGGTTTTATTGAGTGCCTTTCATTGTTAGGTTGAGGCGACCTTGATCGTCGACACTCTTTACCCAAACATGAACTTTCTGACCAAGCTTAACTTTATCACTTGGGTGGTTAACGCGTTCATTGGCCATTTCTGAAACATGAACGAGACCGTCTTTGCCTGACATAATTTCAACGAAAGCTCCGAAATCCATAATCTTTACGACGGTACCATCAAATTCATCGCCAGGATTTGGTTCGTAGGTGAGCTCATTGATAAGACCCAAGGCTTTAGTCATACCATCAGCAGTAGCTGAAGTGACAAAGACTGAACCATCTTCTTCAATATCGATCTCAGCGCCGGTTTGCTCAATGATGGCGTTAATATTCTTACCGCCAGGACCAATTAAGGCACCGATCTTTGATGGATTAATCTTTACGGTCTGAATACGTGGGGCGTGAGGGGATAGATCGGAACGGTGAGTACTGATAGCCTTGTTTAGCACTTCAAGAATTTCTAAACGAGCTTTCTTGGCTTGAGCTAATGTTTCTTCGACGATCTTTGGAGTAATACCGTCAATCTTAACATCCATCTGCATACCAGTAACGCCGGTGGCAGTACCAGCAACTTTCAAGTCCATATCACCGTGATGATCTTCTGGACCCTGGATATCGGTTAAGATCTTGTACTTCTCGCCAGTTGAATCAGACATCAAACCCATAGCGATACCGGCGGCTGGGGCTTTGATTGGAACACCGCCATCCATCAACGCAAGAGTAGAACCGCAAACAGAAGCCATTGAAGATGAGCCGTTAGATGACAAAATTTCTGACACAACGCGAATAGTGTAAGGGAAATCAGCCTTGTCTGGGATAATCGCTTCCAAAGAACGTTCAGCTAAGTAGCCATGACCGATTTCACGTCGGCCAACTCTACCAATACGGCCTGTTTCACCAACACTGTATGGAGGGAAGCTGTAGTGGTGGAAGAATCTCTTCTTGGTTAAATCAATTTCCATTGATTCAAACCATTGTTCCATACCCGGAGCACCAAGAGTCAAAATAGACAAAGCTTGGGTAGTGCCGCGGTTAAATAAACCGGTTCCATGGGTGCGAGGCAAGATAGAAGTATCGGCCGATAGGGGACGAAGCTGGTCCATTTTGCGACCGTCAGGGCGCTTATCTTCTTCAAGGATATTCTTGTGAACGGCGTGATCGATTTCTTCTTCGAATATAATACTGGCCTCAAGAAGTTTCTTTTCCAAATCAGAATCATCCTTAAATTGCTCTTTAAGGTAGGCCATTAATTCTTCTTTGACTTGGCCTAGACCTTCATAAAAAGCGCTTTTTTCTTTACCTGGAGCATACAAAGCCAACATTAACTTTGGGCCAGAAAAATTCTTAACCATGGCAGACAAAGCGTCATCGTGAACAAAAATTTGAACTTCTTGTTTCTTCTTGCCAACTTCTCCAGCAATCTTGACCTGGAAATCAGTTAAACCCTTGAGGGCTTCAAAGCCAGTCTTGATGGCATTAGCCATGTCAGCTTCTGTAACAATCTTAGCGCCGGCCTCAATCATGTTGATCTTGCTTTCGGTACCGGCCACAACGATATCAAAATCACTTGTAGCTCTTTCTTGATAGGTTGGATTGAGAACTAGTTTACCATCAACACGACCAATACGAACACCAGCAACTGGGCCACCCCATGGAATGTCCGAGATCATCAAAGCCAAAGAAGCCGCAAAAAGAGCAGGCATATCTGGGTCATTGATACCATCAAAAGACAAAACGGTTGCAACGATCTGCATTTCATTGCGGATCTTGTTGTTGAAACGAGGGCGAATAGAGCGATCAATCAAGCGACCAGTCAAAATGGCATCTTCGGTTGGCTGACCTTCGCGCTTGATCCACTTAGAACCTTTAATTTTACCGGCAGCGTAGTACTTTTCTTCGTACTCAACCTGGAGAGGCATATAGTCTACGTCTTTAGTCTTGGAAGACATGGTGGCGTTAACCATAACGGTTGTTTCACCGTACTGAACACTGACTGTGCCGTTTGCCTGACCACCCAAACGACCAATCTCTACCGATAGCGGTTTGCCCGCGAACTCGGTAGTATATTTTTTTACTTCTACCATATGAAAACGAACAAAAGGGGAGAGGACGGTCGCCTGTGGCGACCATGAGCAATGCTAGCCAATTGGTTCGTATCATTACGAGCAAATTGGCTAATGTAGCCCTTGTGCCTTGCCACTTCTTTTTCCCTTTGTTGTTAATTAGTTACTGGTGTGACTATACCACAACAAACCCATAAAACAAAGTGCCCGTTGGGGCACGATGCTTAGTGCGCCGAACGGGCGAGAGTAGAAAAAATTTTGTAATGACTAGTGCAAATTAATGGCCGTCATCACATCGAGGCCGAACTTGGCCTTGTCGCACGGAAGACCCCGAACAATCTTGGCCTTGTTTTCTTCAGTCAGCTCAATGACTTCCCAAACATCATGGCCCACCTTCTGTACAGCGATACAGAAGTGCACAGTAACAACAAGGCCGGAGACTATCGAAAAAGAAAACAGCAAGGAAGGGACAATGGCCATGAATCGGTCTATGTCCTTAGCGCGTGCCTCTTGAACCGAAAGTACACGAATCATGCAATACTCCTTGGAAGGAACTGGATCTGAGCGACAAGCGTGTCAGACAAATCCAACATCTCTCTGCGAAGAGGGGAACCGGCCACCATGGCCTCGGCGTTGGCCTCATCGATCGGAATGACTTCCCACTTACGATCGCCAAAGCCGGCGACCGCGACATAGAGCTTGGTTGTGAATCCTCCTTGCCCCCAACTCTTGATACTGAAAATAGTTTTCGAACGAATGTCGTCCATGGCTTGCCTCCAATAAAAGAACAATACCGCTTTTTAGCGGTATTGTCAAACAAACAATTTATATTTTACTTCAATAAAACACGGTCCTTCAGCTCATCTAAATCAGTGAAGTTGTTAGTGGCTTCAATCAAGCGACCGGAGGTAGAGCGTTCAAAGCCAGCGACCTCAACGATGGTGCCGTTAAACTTCAGGTAATCGACTAATGGTTCGTAATCACCATCACCAGAAACAATGACGATAACGTCTACGAGCTCAGAGATAGTGATGGCGTCGATAGCAATAGCCACGTCCCAGTCTCCCTTTTTCATGCCACCTGGGAAAACCTGAAGATCTTTAGATTTTAATTCAAAACCAGCCTTTTCAAGGGCGCTAAAGAAAGCCTTTTCTTCTTCAGTGTCAGACTTAACGACATAAGCGATGGCACGGACCAATTCGCGGTTAGCAGTAGTGAGTTTTAAAAGCTCGGCGAAATTAACTCTAGATTTATATAAATTCTTAGCAGAGTGGTACATGTTGGAAACATCTACCAAAATACCAACACGGTGATTTTTTCTTTGGGGTACAGTTTTTTTATGCATAGGTGGAAAGCACCCGCCGGAGCGGGTACTTGGTTATTTATCGAGACCTAACTTTTTGGAGAGGGAAGCGTGGCGCTTTGGATTATCGCGCTTTAAGAAGTCCATCAAGCGTTTGCGCTTGGCAACCATTTTCAGAAGACCAAGACGGGAACTGTTGTCCTTGCCATGCTTCTTTAAATGCTTAGCGAGGGATTCGATTTCTTTGGTAAATAAAGCAATCTGAGCTTCGGATGACCCAGTATCTTTGTCGTGAATACGAACCTGTTCGATGACTTTTGTTTTTTGCTGAGTAGTTAATGCCATGAAAGTAGTGATTAAAACTTAGTTATTTGTTGTTAGTATTAAAACGAAACTGAATAGATTGTATCACATATTTTGAAGGCTTGCAATGGGTCTTTAAGAAGCTCCGTGGCTTATATTTTGCGACACAAAGATGTACAATATCTATGTATGGCTGACTTAAAGACCCTCAAACAACAATACCTAGAGTATCTAGAGATTGAAAAGAATCGTTCTCCCAAGACCCTAGAAAACTATAGTCGCTATTTGGACCGCTTTTTAACCTTTGCTAAAACAACTAAAGCCGAAGATTTAGACGACGAACGAGTCCGCATGTACCGCCTCCATTTGAACCGCCTGACCGACAAAGATGGCCAACAGTTAATGAAGGTGACTCAAAACTACCATGTTATTGCCTTACGCAACTTTCTTAAATATCTTGCCAAGCGCGGAGTCCAAAGCGTTTCCGCTGAAAAAATAGAGTTGGGAAAATCAGAGGACCACCAAGTCACTTTTTTGGAACATGGCGAATTGAAGAGATTATTAGAAGCCCCAGAAGGTTCTGGATTAAACTCTTTGCGGGACCGCGCCATGTTGCGAATGTTATTTTCAACCGGCATGCGCGTTTCGGAACTTTGCTCAATGGACCGCAATCGTATTGACGTTAAAAGAGGGGAGATATCTGTCTTGGGTAAGGGGCGGAAAATCAGATTAGTCTTTCTCTCGGAAGACGCAAAAGAGAACATCTCTCAATATCTGGCCAAACGCACTGATGTAGATGAGGCCTTATTCATAAGAATCCCCAAGTCAGGCAAGTTTGGCAAAGATTCTGATTTACGCTTAACCCCACGCTCTGTTCAACGCATTGTTCAAAAATATGCCATCAAGGCCGGCATTATGGGCAAACATGTTTCACCCCACACCTTGCGCCACAGTTATGCTACAGATTTGTTGCGCAATGGCGCTGACATTCGCTCGGTTCAAGCCATGCTTGGCCATTCTTCTGTTACTACCACCCAGATCTATACCCATGTTACAGATAGCCAATTGCGGGACGTCCACAAAAAATTTCACGGCAAAAAAGAATAATATGCTTGCTGACAATTATATTGTTAGCTACAATCAATAAATGATTAATCACCAACTCATGGACTGGGCCAAGGAACAGCTACAGAAGGGGACAAGCAAAGACGATGTTCGCCAGATGCTAAAAAACACTGGCTGGCAGGACCACGACATCGATCAGATGTTTTTAGAAATAAACACACCTTCAAATTCTAGTGTTCCAATTCCTCCCGGAAACGATCTTAGATTTAAGGGTCCTTGGGAATTATTAAAAAAGTCACTAGCCATATACAAAGAGAGGTTTTGGCCATTGCTTGGAATTTATTTGATTCCGGCCGCAATTTTTGGAGCCTTAATACTAATTTCTTTTGTCGGGGTTCGCGGTATTGTCGCTACCGAAATAATAAAAGTTACTGGCACTGTGGCCACAGTCGGTACTTTTGTGGTTATCCTAATTTGGATTTTGGCTTTACTTGTTTTGGGTGGATGGTCAATGGGAGCTTCTCTGTATGCGATCAAAGACCGTTCTGAAAAGATTGGTATCAAGGAATCATACAAAAGGAGCCGCCATCTAATCTTACCCATGCTTTGGCTTGGGTTCATAACCGGCTTAGCCATTGCGTGTGGAGTAGCCCTTTTGTTAATACCGGGTATCATTTTTATGATATGGTTTTTGTTTGCGTCGCAAATACTTGTATCAGAAAACAAAAGGGGTCTTGAAGCACTAATCAAAAGCAAGGAATACGTCCGAGGTATGTGGTGGAGCGTCTTTGGGAGATTTTTATTCCTTCAAGTTTTTGTCCTACTTATCCCCGCGATACTAAGGGCTCCCAACATTTATGCTCTAGCTTTAATAGCCAACTTAATCACGGCCCTACTTGTTCCTCTTTCGGCTATTTACACCTTCCTTGTCTATGAAAATCTTAAGGAAATAAAAGGGGTAAATGTCGTAGCTAAAACAAAAAAGGGATGGCTCGTGCTTATGTCTGTCTTGGGCACACTGTTCGTCATCCTGGTAGTTTTTTGGGCTTTTGCAACACTACTTCTTATAACTAATTCATTCGATAACTGGGGTAAGGGCTACTACAAAGATAATAGCCAAGAAGCAATCCAGTCAAGGAACATGGAAAACATCCAAACGAAAGAAAAGCTGTACTTCGATGCTTATGACAGGTACACATCCACCCTTGGCGAACTCACTGATGAAAACAATAAACCCATTTCGACAGTAGATCCCATCATTAAAAAAAATTACACATACAGACCAACTGCTGACCTAAAAGACTATGATCTCTGCACTTCAACTCCGGCAGGATCACAGAAATGCATCACCCCCGAAACAATAATTCCACCAAGCGAACACTATTAAAAAATAAGGCCCCTCACCGAATGGTGTAGGGGCCTTTTAGATTGAGGGATCATCTTTTCCTTGAAACGTGGTGACATCGAAAGAATCATCGAGTACTTCTTTTTTAAGAAGCACCTTGTGAACCAAGAGTTTAACCCTGTAAGGTCCAACCATCACAAGCTTTGTGCTGGTTTCAAAATTGTAAGAATCTTTGGTGATATCGAACTTAGAAAGAACAACCTCGTCACCAGAAGCAATGGATTCCAGAATCTTTCGCCTCACAGCAAAACAGAGCTGACGCGGGCGGAATTTAGAATGGTAACCGCCCCGCATTCGGTATGTTTGGGCACCCAGCTTTTCATAGAGAGCCAAAAGAATTGTCGTATCAATAAGAAAAACTTTCTTTGAGCGACGGGCCAAGAAACGAACCAATCCCTTGGGGCCCTTAACCAATTTGTTTATCTGGGCCTTGTGATGCTTGTCGAGATTGCTGTAGGGGATGAAGGCATAAGCATGACCATGGCGACCACCTTGGTCATAGTGCTTAATCAACTGACTCTCTGGAATCCGAATTGAACTGTTTGAGCCTGTCATCTTGGCATCGATATAATAACCGATTCCCAAATGAAAGACGTCACCAACGGGATGATGATGACGAAGTCTTCTGCCCCCAAAAACCAACTTGGCCAGATTTTCACCAAACTCGGTAATAACTTCAATCCTATCTTCCTGCGTAAATCGACGCAGGTGAGAAGGAATTTCTTTCTCTTTCTGCATCATTGTTAAAGTCCTCTTATTTTTTATAGCATCCCTAATTTAAGAATCTAGTTGACGAGTATTAAAAATCTCCGCAAAATGCGGAGATTTTTAATTGATGTGCCCGGGGTGGGACTCGAACCCACAAACCTTTCGGTACACGATTTTAAGTCGTGCGTGTATACCATTCCACCACCCGGGCAATTTTTAATCTTTGGAGGCCTGGGGGAGAATCGAACTCCCGAATATTTCTTTTGCAGAGAAATGCCTTCCCACTTGGCGACCAGGCCAACTTTTAAAGTGTACGAGCTATCTGTTCTTCTTTGTAAATCTCCAGGATATCGCCGACTTGAATATCGATTGCTGACCGTGAATCAATAATATCAATCCTCATTCCAGTTTCCAAGCCTTCAGCCACCTCAGGAACATCTTGTTTGGCTTGCTGGACCTGACCAACCTTGGCCAACATAATACTCTTCCCGTCACGAATGACGTCACACAAAGCCCCACGGATCAATTTGCCAGATAAAACACGGCCACCAATGACCTGAGAACGAGAGTCGGCCTTAAACAAAGCGAGAATTTTAACCTTACCAACAACCTCACGTCGAACTTCAGCATCAAGCATTCCAGCCATCTGCTTACGGATATATTCTATTAACTCATAGATGACATCGAAGGTGGCCAAATTAACATGGTCTTTCTCGGCCAACTTGCGAGCCGATGTTTCGACAGGGACACGGAAACCAATAACAGTGCCGCCACCAGCTACGGCAGTTTTAACATCCGAATCCGAAACAGCACCGATATCGTAGCTCAATACTGTGTAAACAACTTCTTCTGATTTAATGTGCTTGAGTGCTGCTTCAATTGCCTCAAGAGAGCTTGAAACATCGGTCTTGATTACTAACTTTAAATATTTTTTGTTTGGATCAATTTGAGTATGGCTAGTTGTAAGAAAAGAAAAGAGGGGAGATAGGTCAATGTTATTAGCGGCCAAATCTTGAGCAGCGTCTTTATCTTCGGCTGAACTAAATTCTCGGCCAATCTCTGGTGCGTTAGACCAACCAGTGATAAGTACAGGCTGAGATGGTTCGGCTGACTTTATGTTATTGCCATTAAAGTCTTCCATTGATTTTACTTTGCCAATAATTGAACCTGCAACAATCCAATCACCAATAGACAAGATTCCCTTGCGAACCAAGGCTGTGGCGACATAACCACGACGTTTATCTAGATTAGATTCAATAATAACTCCAGTGGATGGGAGGGAGTGGTCATCTTTAAGATCTTCTAGCTCAGAAACAAGCAAGACCATGTCTAGCAACTCACTGATACCTCGATTTTCCTTGGCGGAAATCTCAACCACTGGCACAGTCCCACCCCAATCTTCAACTAAAATATCTTCGCCAGCCAAATCTTGTTTAACTTTTTGAATGTTAGCGCCTGGCTTATCTACTTTGCTAATCGCAACAACGACTGGGATCTTTTCTTCTTTAATAATACGAATGGCTTCCTGAGTTTGAGGCTTAACACTTTCGTCAGCAGCGACAACCAAGATAGCCACATCGGCAACTTTAGTGCCACGAGAACGAATGGCCGAAAAAGCTTCGTGGCCAGGAGTGTCCAAAAAGGTAATCATCTTACCCTGAGCTACCGCCTGATATGCGCCTATGTGTTGAGTGATACCACCAGATTCTCCGCCGGCAATGTTGGCCTTACGGATGACATCTAACAAACTAGTTTTGCCGTGGTCGACATGACCGAGCACAACCACGATTGGTGGTCGATTGCCGGTACTAGTTGTAGAGGTGTTTGATGACATGTTAAGTGCGTAAATTGTAGCATTTTTATGCTTTTTGGTCAAAGAAGTCTTTGACAAAACCTTAAGATTTCGATAAACATCTGTCAGGAGAACTTTGACACCATGACACGAGAAGGTTCAGAGCAACGCATAACCGTTCACCGGAAAAGAGCCGAAAGACTCTACACGGCGCTCCTGGACCAACTCGAACAGAAGCGCTATCCATTCAACCAAGAAGAAGTGCAGGTGCCTCAGGCGCCACACTTTTTACCAAAGAGTCTCGAGCTCGGCGGCAGACTTCATTCATTGTTTCTTTTCTGTGCCTGCTACCACATGAGCGGGATTGAAAGCGAAGTGGCTTTCTTCCACCTTGGTCGAATGTACGAAAAGTACCCCGACTTCTTCCGACCCGAATACATCGTCAAGAATAATATCTCGGCTGATGTCGTAGCTTCTGCGCTGTCTGAATTCAGGCTCAACTACAAGGCCTACGTGAATGGTCGAGCCTGGGTCGACAATTCCCACAAGCTTCATGCCTACTGGGATGATGATCCGTGCAATCTTTTCCGTGGGACTAAGTCCTACAACGATCTCTTGCGAAACATCCGCAATAAAGGGAAGGCTAAGATAAAGGATGAGCGCTATCGGGGGATGATGGGCTTTCAACACAAAATGGTCAGCATGCTGGCCTACTTTCTGACGGATGCCGATCTCGTCCAACTCGATTACCTCTACCCGTTCCCGGTGGACATCCACCATCTTCGTATTCACATCGCCAACAAATTGGTAACCATCGCTGACGATGGTCCCAAGACCTGGTACACCAAAAACCTCTTGGGCAAAATCCGAAAGCTTTCTGTCTGGTATTGTCGAAAGCACGGCATGACCTCGAGCAACAAACTTGCCGATGCCATCTGGCTTCTTTCGAAATATCTGTGCAGTCAGCATCCGGGCAACAGCGCCACCATCAACCGTTGGCCACATAAAAAAGGGGAGAAGCAATACATGGGCCGAAACCGAAAAGTCACACTCAATAAGATCGAGTGGACTCTAGCCCAGGTCGCCGCCTACAACAGATCTTGCGGTAGTTGCGAAATCTCTTCGACCTGCAAGACACTTGTTCCCGCAGCCTTCTACTATGTGAAGGGTACACTACAAGAAGCGGGGCCAAGATTGAATCCGCCCCAGCAGTATTTGTTGGCGGTACACACACCAAAAGTCCGACCAACACAAAAGGGGCAATCTGGAAATGTCCGGCTTCCCGAATTTTCAGAAAAACAACTCCTCTTGATAGGCGAATAAGCCCAACTCGAGCCGTGACGCAGAATGTCACGGCTCTTTTAATTTAGCTCTATTTTTGCTAATATTTTTATGCTTTGGAGACGTGTCAGAGTGGTCTAATGTGCCTCTTTGCTAAAGAGGTGTTCGGGTTAAACCGAACCGGTGGTTCGAATCCACCCGTCTCCGCCCCAGAAATAAAAACTGCCGATTTGGCAGTTTTTATTTCTGCCCACTAGATTTATTACTCAGAAACATTTATCCTACATACCTGAAAGGACTTTGACATGCCACATATCAGCGAAGAACGAAGAAAAACATTTCAAGCGGCCTGGCTCATCAGAAACATGATGTATCAAGAAGGCTTCTGGCTTTCTGAATGTGCCCTATTCGACGAGCCTAGCCCAAGAGAAATAGGGAGGCACAAATCTCAAATGATGAGGGACTACCTCGGTCAGTCCGACCGGAATCCGGCCTCGGAAAACCGACCCAATTGTGAACCCACAATGAATACTGGCCCAATAAACAGCATTTTTTCCCTAGAAGGACTGATGGTCATGTGGGCGGGAGGGCTCCCGAAATGGATGGAGACTCCTTGGGGAGAATGGTGGTGCTGGTCTGAACCCGGCCCAGGTTGGAAGGGGTCAGAGCAATGGGCTAGCCAAAAGTACATAGATTTGTTTTTAACCAAAGTTTCCGTAGATACCAAGCAATTCGCTCGAGGAAGATTTTCCCGATGCGCAATCAGGCAAGCAGGAGGAGTCTTCATTCCACAACACAAGGAATGCATCGCCCCAGAGCTTGGAGAGGGGGAGTGTCGAATCCGGTCTGCCGAATGGATTACACTCTGCCAAGAAATGTCCCCTCCACGATTCCCGCACTGGCACAAATACGTGGAGGCCGATCTCCCAATCCCCGATAACCACCCGCAGTACACACAGGCCGATAAAATTCTCTCGCAGTACCATCGGACCCGTCACGGTGGTACTCTTCGCCCGTAAGCCTTCAAACATGCCCCCGCTTAATGCGGGGGTCTCTCTTTAAAATTAAAGAAACTGCTGTATACTAAGACATATTGGAGAGGTGGCTGAGTGGTTGAAAGCAGCGGTTTACTAAACCGCCGGACTCGAAAGAGTCTCGTGGGTTCGAATCCCACCCTCTCCGCCAGAAATCGAAATCGCATTTTGAAGCCGAAACGGGGTCGCGTCGAAGGCGCGACACTAATGCATTCCCCCCGCCGAATCCAGAATCCAAAAGGGTTTTCCACGCTCCGCGTGGCTCAAA
>JAGOSO010000012.1 GCA_018062285.1 Minisyncoccota bacterium
AACACGATCAAACCAATAACTAATTGCTTTCTAGGTATGCGGCGCAGCGTGTCTCTCCAATTAGGTTTTGGCTTGTTATCCGTCACTTCAGATACTTTATTTTTCATTACTTGAATTATACCGCAGAAGAAGTTATATTAGTGATCATGGCCACAAAAAAGGTTGTTAAGAAAGAGTTAAAGCAAGAGGATTTAGTTGGGGGACAACTAGACCCCAAAGAAGAAAAAGTTTTGGATTGGATTCTTAATGGTGTAGTAGTATTTGTTCTTGGTTGGCTGGCTCTCGGAGTTCTTCTTTCCGTAGGTGGATTATTTGGACTTTGGAAGTAGTCTAATATTCTTGTCATGCGCGACGTTTTTTTAGACAGCGAAAGAAATCCTACTTTAGATGAAAAAATATTCCACGCTAGGGCGGTAATTGATGCCCATAGGGCAACTAGAAGAATGCTTGCTGGTCAGTTAAATTTATACCCTAGACCTGATCTCGCTCCAGTAATTTTGTCTCAAGACATTAACAACCTAGGCCAACTTCTGGTCGCCGAAGGTAGAAGACTTGGTGGTTTGGTTGCAGCACAAAGACGACAACTATAAATAGACTGATTAGTTTGTCGAGAGGATGGCATCCACTCTTTCCCAGATTTTATTGTCTAGTCCTATTCCTTGGATAATCTTAGGATTGTTAATGTAGTCTGAAACCTTGATTCCTCGTAGAAATATTGTCCTACTTAGTTCTTCGATACGTGCTTGGGTAGCAGTTTCTCCTAGAGTTTCTTTTATATAACTTGCAACAAACATTGCCAGTGCATTTGATTTTAAATCGGGATATGTTTCAGAAAGATATGAACCCGGGAAACTGAGAGTCTCTCGCAATGAGTTGTTTGTTTGACCTACGTCGTTTCTTTTGTCGGAGTTGGTAATTGGTTTATCGCCAAAAGGTAAGCCAACAGGGCTGTCTAAATCATATAAAGTACCGACGGCTGACCAATTTTGTGCATGTGGATACTTATGCTCAATCCCTAAATTATGTAGTCGGCCCAGATAAATACCCATTTGCCTAGGAAGCCATTCGCCACAGTATTGTTTAACATGGTCGGGACGAAATATAAATGGTTGCGGCTGGGGAGTATTGCTGATAATGCCTGATTTTCGGGCTGCAGTTGCAGCGTTTAACCATTTAAATATAGGTTCTAGTGATTGTCGCATTTCTGTTTCATTTATCGGGGTATTTAGATCTTCGACTCTTTCAGCCGTCTGAAGATCTCGTTCCACGATGTAAAAATTAGTGCTCGCAAAATAGTCTTTTATTTCTTGCCACTGTCTTTCTAGGGTCAAAGCACCAGTTAGATCAACTTTCCGCTTAAGTTGTGCTTCTTTCCATATGTTGTTCAACTGTTGTTGCTCCCAAGTAGCAAGAGGCACGCGTAGTATTTTTTGAGGGCCTTGTGAGTAGTCTTTTATCAACAGTTCGGTTACTTGTCTTTTAACACGAGGAAATTCAGTAGGTAGACCGTGGGCACGAAGGTATTGGGAAACGACGTCTATCCTGTGGAGACCCACGTCATCCTTTAATCCGAGAAGTGCCCAATTATATGGCGAGGATGGCATTGTTATTATCCTAATATCGTCGAAGACGTTGCCTTTAAAATCTCGTGATCCATAAATATCACCAGGCAACATTCCGCCCCAAACTAATGAATTGTGTGTGGCGGTTTCACTTCGGTTTCGACCGTGTCGTCGTCCAACTTTTTGTAAGTCCGATTTGGCTGGTTTTGACGAAATTACTTCGATTCCCACTAATACGCGTTCGGGGTCGGAAGGTTCAAATGGGCGATGAACAGTGTTTTGGTCAAGAATAGGGGATGCGATTGCATCAGTAACTACTCCCTTTGGGTATTTATCCATTAAGCGATCAGACATAGAACAATCTTAATCTAAAATATGGAGTATTTCTCATCACAAAGTAGACGGCTTACTTAGGTAGCTACGGGTTATCGTAAATTTCTGAATAGATGCGAGAGTTGTCGGCTATATTATGTTCATACTCCCAAGCTATTCCCTTGTTGGCTGGCAACTTGCATCTTAAATCAACCATTCCATCAATACTGCCAAAACTATCGTCGGATTCGGTCTTGTCCGGCATGTTGACTGCAAACACACTACAAGCACCTAATTCATAATCTAGGTACCAAGTTGTGTTTAATGCTCTATTTATGCTTATCGCTAAGGAGGTTCCCAAACATAGCCCTATCGAAGCTAGTCCCAGAGCTGTAGTGCCATACAATAAAGCACGTTTTTTATCTAACTGCCTCAAAATATCCATAACCTATAGTATAGCACATTTTTGGAATAAATTTAGAAGATGCTTTTGGTTGTTAAAATATATAAACTAACTTAATGGAAACGGAAGTAGCTGCACCAAGTATTGTTAAAAGAGAAGTCTCAAAACAAGATAGGGACTATTATTTGAAGGTTTTCGAACAGCGGTACCCTCGTCCAGAGGTTGGTGCGGATCAGGATAGGACTTTATTGAAAGATCATGTAGGCCATATTATTAAAGCCACAAATTTAGTAAGGAGTAACATCGCCGATGGTCGATGGGATGACTTGACGGCGGAGGCTGCATTTCATGAAATCCACGATATTCACGCAGGTCAAGACGATCCGGTTAAGCACGTTTTGGCAACAATGGATTTGATTTTGCTTGAACATGATTTTGACATTTCAATTTGGCATTCGGGGTGGGAAGCAGCAAATTCTCTAAGACCCGATATGGGGTATCAAAAAGGAAAATATCGCACCTCTCACATTTCTTGGGGAGCAATTGGGCGAGGTGTATTGGGAATAGACCAAGATTATGTTGAGGATTATGCGCGAGAATTTTTTGGTAATGTTCAAGACACAATTAATAAAGTTAGATCTGCAAAAGAACTTGTTAAGCCGGAACCTGATGAGGTGTTGGCTTATGCTGTGGAAGCTGCAACTATTGCCGATATCGCGCATTTTAAGCAAGATTTGAATGGAAGATCAACTGAAGATTGGATGGTTTGGCTGCAAAGGCAGTTACTCACCGAAGGAGATAAGCCGAAGTTTCTTTCGTCACATGGAATTCGGGCACGACAATCAGATTTGGTACTAAAGCCAGAATATGAAGGGCCATATTTCGATGTTCAAACAAGGCTGTGGGGTAGAATGGATCCCGTTAAGCATGTCCGCCAGAAGATGTATAGAGATCTAGCTGCTCGATTGGATCTCTCTCCGGAACAGCTGCAAGCTAAAATGCCAGCACTTGCCTATGAGCGTGGTGTCGTTCAAGAAATGAGGACTATCCGTCGAGCTTCGCGACAAGATTTTTACGATTTATTGCCTTATGTAGACGGTTTATCTGGTGCAAAAAGTGAACCATTTTTACCAATTGAAAACTATATAGCCAAAGTAGGCGTGGATACTTTTACTGCATATAGTCCTGATGAAGTATTTAAGTAGTTGCTGTATAAATGAATGGTGATGGATTTTGAAAAAGCTATTTGGTGGGGATACCTGGACGAGCCCATGCAGGACATGATGCGGGAAAGCTTTACTCAATTGGCGTACGAGAAAAAGCAAATCGAACAAGGACTGCCCGCAAAACATGATTATTCGTTCATTATTTTCTCTGCAGCCAAAGCTTACGAAGGCTTCTTGAAAAAAATGTTGTATGACTGCAAGTTGATAACGAAGCAGCAGTATTTTGGTGACAGATTCAGGCTTGGGAAGTCGTTGAATCCACACTTGCCCAAAAGATATCAATGGGATTGGATGTTTGAGAAGCTGACCAATTTGTGCGGGGGAGAGAACACCCCACTTTTATTGTGGGAGACTTGGAAGAGTGCAAGAAATAGGATTTTCCATTACT